>JAQXDW010000014.1 GCA_029251165.1 Myxococcota bacterium | reverse complement strand
TCTGCACTATCTCATAGGTGAGCACGTCATTCTCGACCATCCAGATCCCCTGACTCGTGATGGCCTGAGGAGCTGTTTGGTACACCACGATGGTGTGTGGAGATGTCGAGACGTCCACCTCGTAGGTGCCCTCGGCGTCGATGGGGGTGCCGTTGTAGATGATGTTGACATCGTACGTGCCGCCGGAAGCAAAGTCTGCGGTCACCTTGGTGATGTCGATGTCCGCGAATGCGGGGGCGATGTCCGCACCCTCGGACAGCCAGTCTCCGACGATGGTGTCGGCATCCGTGTCGGCATCCGTGTCGGCATCGGCTTCTGGAGTCGTGCAGTCCGGAGAGCCCGTGCAGCCGTCGTCAGCGCAGTCGATCAGCCCGTCACTGTCGTTGTCGATAGCATCCGTGCAGTCGCCAACAGCGGCCCCCTCTTGTGCGCCGCAGGCCAGCAGGAACATCCACTGCATCCTCACACCTCCTGGCAGCAGGGTAGCGGATGGGCGCGCGGCATGCAGATCATCTGTGAGCGGTCATCGACGAGGCCATCCAGCATCACCACAGATGCCCCGCCGGAGCCACTCACTGACTTCGCGCAGACCCGCCCCGATCCCACCGGTCGACTGCCAGGAGTCATCGACCTCATGGAGAGCAGCAGCCTCAGGGCACACGCGCCACCCAAGACGTCCCCACCGATGCAGCCATCGACCATATGCCCTTCCAGAGACCCAGACCTGGAGCGATTCTGAGGGACTCAGCGGGGGGGCTCTCCGGGGGAAGCAGCGCCAGCGCCCCCTGGTTGCCCCTTGTCATCGGGGGCTGCGGGGGCAAGGTTGTCTGCTCAGGAGTCTCCATGTCCGACAAGCCTCGCCGTGCCGTTGATCTCAAGCGGCTGCTCAGCCTCGCCCGACCGGAGGCGCGCCCTCTCGTCATCGGGACCCTCGCGCTGGCCATCGGCTCGGTGATGACCCTGCTGTACCCGATGGTCATCCAGCAGCTCATCGACGGCATCGAGGCTGGCGGCGGCAAGGAGCTGGTCACCCGCGGCGCGCTCATGCTGGTGGGCCTGTTCAGCGCCGGGGCGTTCTTCGGCGCGATCCGCGCGTGGCTGTTTACGGTCTCCGGCGAGCGCATCGTCGCCAGCCTGCGGACACAGCTGTACCGCTCGATCATCAGCCAGGAGATTGCCTTCTTCGATGAGCGACGGACCGGAGAGCTGACCAACCGCCTCGCCAGCGACACGACCGTCCTCCAGAACACGGTGACCGTCAATGTCTCGATGCTGCTGCGGTTCACCATCATGGCGATCGGCGCGATCGGCTTCCTGTTCTACACCTCCTGGAAGCTGACCCTCTTGACCCTGACGGTGGTCCCCGTGGTGGCGATCTCAGGGGGCTTCTTCGGCCGCAAGATGCGCGCCATCTCGCGCAACTTCCAGGATGCCCTCGCGGAGAGCACCGTGGTCGCCGAGGAGACCATCGCCGGCGTCCGTACGGTGCGCGCCTTCGCACGGGAAGAGCAGGAGATTGCCCGGTACTCCGAGGCCGTCGAGGCCTCGTTCGCCATCGCAAAGCGGCGGGCCAGCATCATCGCGATGCTGCGCGGCTTCATCGGCTTTGGGGGCTATGGCGCCATCGCGGTGGTGCTGTGGTTTGGTGGAAACATGCTGGTGGACGGCACCATCTCCATCGGTGAGCTGACCAGCTTCCTGCTGTACACCCTCACCGTCGCCTTCTCGCTGGGTGCGCTGTCGGGGCTGTATGAGGACTTCATGAAGGCGCTCGGAGCCAGCGAGCGGGTGTTCGAGCTGATGGATCGCAAGGCCACGGTCACCGGCGGAGCACACCGACTGGCGGAGATTCGTGGCGAGGTGGTGCTCGCGGAGCTCGACTTCGCCTATCCAACACGCCCCGACATGCCGGTGCTCCAGAAGCTGAACCTCACGCTGAGTCCAGGCGAGGTGGTCGCCCTGGTCGGGCACTCCGGCAGCGGAAAGTCGACGGTCGCCGCGCTGCTCTCTCGGTTCTACGACCCCCAGGGCGGGAGCATCCACATCGACGGAACACGCTACAACGAGCTGGACATCGACTGGCTGCGGGAGCAGGTGGGCGTGGTCAGCCAGGAGCCGATCCTGTTCGCCACCTCCATCCTCGACAACATTCGCTATGGCCGCCCCGCCGCCTCGCTCGACGAGGTGACGGCTGCCGCAAAGGCCGCCAACGCCCACGACTTCATCGGCAGCTTCCCCGAGGGCTACGAGACCCTGGTTGGAGAGCGGGGAGTGAAGCTGTCGGGAGGGCAGAAGCAGCGGGTCGCCATCGCCCGGGCGCTGCTGAAGGATCCGCGGCTCCTCATTCTCGACGAGGCGACCTCTGCCCTGGATGCAGAGTCTGAGCACCTCGTCCAGGAGGCGCTGGATCGCCTGATGCAAGGTCGGACAACCCTGATCATCGCCCACCGCCTCTCGACGGTGAAGGAGGCCGACCGGGTCTGCGTGCTCGATCAGGGCTGCCTCGCCCAGCAGGGAACCCACGACGAGCTGGTTGCGCAGGATGGCATCTATCGGAGGCTGGTGCAGCACCAGTTCTCGGCCGCGTAGGGAGCCACGACCGGCGCGCGGATCGGGTGGTCGACCAGAGCGCGGGGCACATGCCGGATGAGCGCCTGAGCCCGCCGCCTCCGGTGTCCCTCCACGCGCACCAAACCATGCTACTCCTCTGAGATGCTCCTGCTGAGCCTCGCCTGCCGCCCTGCACCGCAGCTCGACACCGCACCTCCTGCGTCAGCGCCTTCAATTCTCCAGGCCGCTCCGGTGCTTGATGGCGATCTCCACCCGCTGCTCATCGACGCCATCTCCGGCGCGACCCAGCGCATCGACGTCGCCCAGTACACCCTCTACGACTCCGGCGCCGTCTCACAGCTCATCGACGCCCTCATCTCAGCCGCCGGGCGCGGGATCCCGGTCCGGGTGCTGGCGGACGAGGCGGCATCGGGCACGGAGTCGGCGCTGGCGCGGCTGTCTGCCGGCGGGGTCGACACCCGGCTCGATGATGCTGCGGTCACCACCCACACCAAGCTGCTCATCGCCGATGAGCACACCATCGTCGGCTCCCACAACTGGTCGAGCGCCGCGATGACGAGCAACCACGAGGGCAGCGTGATGGTCTGGAGTCCCGCGGTCACCCTGCACTACGCTGAATTCTTCGAGTCCCTGTGGAGCCGCCCGGCGGTGGACCCGGCGCTGCACTGGTCCGGTGACGGTCCCCTCACCCCGCTGACCAACCGCGCGGTCTACCCCGCGCTGTTCGACTGTCTCTCGGCGGCAAGCACGCGAGTCCGAGTGGTGATGTACGCCATCGCAGACAGCATGACCTACCCCGACTCCGAGGTCGCCCGCCTCGTCGACGGGCTCATTGCCGCCCAGGGCCGGGGCGTGGACGTCGGGGTGATCCTCGACGCCAGCACGTGGATCGTAGACAACGCGATCAACGACCACGCCATCTCCCGGCTGCGCGACGGCGGGGTGCCGGTCTGGCGGACGCCCGAGGGCGTCACCACCCACGCCAAGGTGCTGGTGTGTGACGACACCACGATCATCAGCGACGCCAACTGGTCCTACAGCGCCCTGACCGCCTACCACGGCGCCAGCCTCCAGCTCGACGACGCAGCGGTCGCAGAGCCGGTCGTGGCGTGGTGGTCGCTGCTGAAAGCCGACAGCACCGCGATCACATCGGGACAGTGACCGCGTGAGCAGACATCACGGCAGCGGAGAGAGCGGCAGGATCCACGCCGCAGCCTCCAGCTCAGCGCGCGGCGCGGTGAGATCGAGATCCGCGCGCAGCAGCCGCTGAGAGGGGCGACCGTTGAGGCTCGCCCAGGCATCCGCATAGACCGCCACCGTCCGCCCCTCCCCGGCATGAACGCGCTGGAGGTGGCGGGCATAGTCGCGGATCATGTCGGGCTGGGTTCGCATCTGCTTGTGCTGCAGCGGGGTGAGCGCCTCAGCGGGCATCACCCGCCACGTCCGACCGGTCTGCGCCTCGACCACCCGGTAGTCGACCAGCCCGGTCTTCTCGTTGAGCATGACCCGCCACGCCAGCCGGTAGCCCCGCTCCGTCCAGCTCACGTCCGCGCCCCACAGCAGGAAGCGTCCCGGGAAGAGCACGATCGCAGCAAGCAGGGCCGCGAGCATCGCTGCACCGGGTCGGGAGAGCGGCCGGTCCAGACGCACCATCGGAGGCAGCGAGAGCCACCGACGCGGCCAGTCCGGTGACAGCAGCAGGGTCGCGCTGAGGACCATCAGCCAGGGGAAGATGCCGATCGGAAACAGCAGCCCGACCACCGCATGAAAGCCGACGACCATCACCATGCCGAGCCGACGGGTTCGCGGATGGAGCAGCAGGAAGGGGACGGCCAGGTCATAGAGCATTCCGCCCCAGCTCATCGCCAGCGCGGACTGCGGAAGCGCCAGCAGCGGTCCGACGAGCGGCGTCTCGCTCCGGGCAGACAGCCAGGTCGCGAGCGGCTCGCCCCGGAGGAGCCAGTCGGCGTTGAGCTTGGCGACTCCGGCCCAGGTGTACACCGAGGCAACCTGCACCCGCAGCAGCCACAGCCCCCAGCGCGGCAGGCGTCCGACCGGCAGGATCAGCAGCCACACCCCGAGCAGCACAAACAAGACGTGGTGGTTGAGGTAGAGGGCCTTGTCGACGAGATCGATGTAGACGAATGAGCTCAGCCAGACCGACAGCACCGCGCGCACCCGCCAGCCCACCGCAATCATCAGCCCGGCGAGGACCTGGGCGATCAGCAGGGCCGTCAGCACCGGTGCTGGGGCAACGGGCATCCCAGGGATCCAGGTGAAGTGAAAGACCGGCGCCGCCAGCAGCGCCTCCACCCAGCCGTGCGCCAGGAAGCGCACCGCTGCGACCGCCGCCAGCAGCCCGAACCCGACCCGGAACACCGCCAGCCCGGCATCGTCGACAGGCTGAGAGAGGTGCCTCCGGAGCCGCTCAGTCACCGTCGTTGTCGTTGAAGGTGATGGTCACGGCAAGGGCCTGGGCGAGGTCAACCTGGAGGGCCACCTGGAGGGCCTGGAGGGCATCCTGAGTGTAGACGACCACCTCGGGCTCCAGGACGATGGCTTCCTCCAGCGGCTCGGGGATGGCGGCAAGACGCGCAGCGGAGGTCGCGAGCAGGCCATCGATGCCCTCGGCGAGGTCGTCATCGACCAGCCCCCGGATCCCGAGGTGCCACACCGCGTCGACACCCGCGAGGACATCGGCGGCGTCGGTCAGGGAGCGACCGGAGGGGCGAGACTCGAGGGTGTCGGGCAAGACCTCACCGCCAGAGAGATCGCCCAGCGGCTTGCCCAGGCGGGTCGCCCGGAGGTTCTCCACCGAGAACACCATGCGGTTGACCCACTCATCGAGCACCGCCTGCTGGGTGCTGTACGGCCCGTCGTCGGTCGGGGTGCTCAGCGCACCCATCCAGTCCTCCTGCCAGACCGAAGAGAGGATCACCGCGTTGCCGTGGACATCCGCAGCGGCTCCGGCGAGCACCGCGCAGCGCCTCGGGGTATCGCTGAGCACCGCAAGGGACGCCTCCCCGCTCCCCCACAGCAGGTACTCCACAACCGGCAGGCCACGTGTCGCGGTGCCCATCAGGGTGAAGTCCAGCGCGGTGTCGCTGGCGATGAGCGCCTCGACCGCGTCTGCGCTGACCGGCCAGTCGTCCAGCTTCGGGCCGAGGCGCTCGGGATACTCCACCGCCGGGCCGAACTGGATGATCTCGTTGCGCTTCCATGGCGCACGGGCGTCCCACCAGGCCTCTCGGGCGGCGACCAGGGACGCCGAGGAGGGAGCAGCACACAGCACCGCAGCAGCATCCGACAGCGCTGCGGCACGGAGCGCGAATTCGGTGTAGTTCGCCAGCGCAAAGTCCTCCGCGAGTCGCGCAAGGGCCTCGGCGCGATCTGGAGGGGTCGATGCAGTGTCGGTGCCGCTCCGACTGCAGCTCAGGAGAAGCATCAGGATCATAAATCCTCCACAAAAGCGACCAGCTGCGCACGCTCTCCAGCAGACAGCGCCATAAACCGATCTCGGGAGGCCGCCGCCTCTCCCCCATGCCAGAGGATCGCCTCGGCCACCCCATCGGCGCGACCGTCATGCATCAGGCGGGTGTGGCCGTTGACCACCTCCAGCAGGCCGATGCCCCACAGCGGTCGGGTCCGCCACTCTCGTCCGCTGGCCGCACCGACGGGCCGATCATCGGCCAGGTCCGGCCCCATGTCGTGCAGGAGCAGGTCGGAGTACGGCCAGATGTGCTGATCTGAGAGTTCCGGCAGGGGCGCGAATGCACTGGTGGTGAAGTCCGCGACGTGGCAGCCATCACACTGAACCTCCGAGAACAGCGAGCGACCCGCGAGGACATCCGGATCGTCCCAATTGCGGCGGGCAGGGACCGCGACGCTGCGGGTGTAGGTGACGAGGCGCTCGAAGATGGTGTCGGAGACCTCCGGCTCACCACCCGCAGGCTCCGCGAGGCACTCCGGCTGGCCCGAAGTGCAGTCATCGAGCGGGCGCAGCGTGCTGGTCAGCCCCATGTCCGCAGCCAGGGCACCGGCAACCTGAGCAACCACCCCGGCGCTGTCAGCCTTCCAGCCCATTCGACGGTGAACGACCTCGCCGCTCACCGGATCCACCCCCCAGGGAATGCGACCGGAGATGCCATCACCGTCAGCATCGTCCGGGTCAGCCAGCGCAGCAAGGTCGCTGGCCGGGATCGCCTCCAGAAGCCCGAGCCCGATGACCTGCGGCGGGAGCCGGGGAGAGATCATCAGATCGGTCGAGAGCGGTCCATGGGCCGGTGCGTCGAGGTGGTAGGCCGGCACGAGGAGGGCGTAGGGTGTGCCGTCTGGGTAGGAGCCGGTGCGCTCCTGCCAGGTCACCCGAGGGGTGAGCTCCGGGGTCAGCCCCGGGCTGGCGATGTCCTGGAGCTGGCCGCCGTAGATCGGATCCGGCACCGGACCGTCCGGGCCAGAGACCGACAGACGCAGCAGCAGGCCAGAGAACGGGACCACGCTGTCGTCGGTGGGGGCAGCGCGACCGTCCTTGAAGTGGCAGGTCGAGCAGGAGCGGGCGTTGAAGAACGGTCCGAGACCATCGCGGGCATCGGTGCTCGCCGGAGCCTCGACCCAGGACTGGTTGAAGTAGCTGTTGCCGCTGTAGAATTGCTGCTCGTGCGCTGCACTCAGGCCGGGCATCGGCATGATGAATGAATTGCTGCCACCGAGCAGGGTGTTGGTCCCAGCCTCTCCACCCGGCAGCCACTCGCCGTCGATGAGCACGGAGCCCATTGGATCATCGACCCGACAGCCGAGGGAGAGGAGGAGGATCATGCGCTACTCCGGAATCGCAACGGAGAGACCAAAAGCATCGAAGACCTGAAACAGCAGATCTTCCTGAGCGCGAAGGCTGATGATCAGCGCCTCGACCCGGGCGTTGCCGGCTGCACCGGGAGCGATCTCCTGGTCGTAGGGCGCCTGGATGGCGTTCGCCAGGGAGAGGCTCTCTGCGATCTGAGCATCGAGCTGTGCGGCGAGATCGGCATCCACCGACGCGACGATGCTCTTGATCGAGACGCCCGAGACGGTGCTGCCGTCGGTGCGGACGTACTGGCCCGTCCAGACATTGGAGATGCCCTGGACGTCCTGGACCATGTCGCGGTGGGTGTTGTCGGAGAAGCAGGAGTGCTCGTCTTCCTGATCGCCGCTGTCGAGAGAAGCCTGGAGACGCTCGCCGCCAGTCTCGAAGCCCGACAAGACGATCATCCCGGTGAGGATGCTGCCGAACGCCGACTCCTCGTCCGCCACAAAGTCCGTGCGGTAGCTGGCGCTGGGGGTCCACTGTGCATGGACCGCGTCGAGGTGAGAGACCAGCAGCTCGCCAGCCACCGTGAGGTACTGACCGCGCCGGTCCTGGTTGGCTGCGGTGCCGGAGCCGTCGCTGATGTAGTCCGTGTGCGGGCGCTCACCGGGGCCGGTCTCGGAGAGGTCCTGTCCCCAGAGCAGGAACTCGATGGCGTGGTAGCCGGTGGCGATGTTGGACTCGCCGCCCGCCTCGTTGAGGCCCTCCAGGGTGGCGGTGTCGATGGCGTCCGTGCCGTTGATGATGCCGGCGTCGGGGGCATCGACGGTGTAGTCGATGTAGTTCTCATCCAGCGGCCAGGCGTTGAGGAGGCCCTCGGGACCATCCTCCGGATCATCGATCGGTCCGTCGTAGAACCGGTAGACCTCGGTCTGGAGGTAGGGCTCGCGGCTGTCGAGCCAGGCCTGACGAGCGGCATCGAGGGTCGCCGTCGAGGGCGCGGCGACCAGCCCATCCAGCGCCGCGCCGAGGGCCTGTGCGGCCGCGAGGGAGTCGGCATAGCTCGCCTCGACGATCTCCGCGTAGGTGGCGACCGCATCCGCGGTCTCGGAGGGCCAGAGACCAGCAGCGCCGGAGTCGCCCTTGTCGCCGCATGCGGTGAGGAGAAGAAGAAGAGTCATGAGGAGATCCTGGGTGGTGAATAGCGGCCCAATTGATAATGATAATGATTATCAAGATCAATAAAATACTCAAAATCAACCGCCCACTGCGCCTGGCAAGCGCACGCACTACAGACCGCATTTGCGGTGTCGCCTTGCGGGGCTCTGCTCGCTGCTGGACCGGTCTGGCCTCATTAGACAACGCCCGTTACATAACGACCGATTCACCCGGAGCCGACCATGCCCCCCCGCACCCGCTTCAGCCGAGAGCGCGTCTTAGATGCCGCGATTGATTTGACCCGCGTGCAGGGCATCGCCGCGATCAGCGCGCGGGCTGTCGCCAGCCAGCTCGGCTGCTCTACCGCTCCGGTGTTCACCCGCTTTGCCTCCATGGAGGCGCTCCACGAGGCGCTCCTTGATCGCATCATCGCAGCCTTTGTGGCAGCCATTGAGGAGGCTGCGCGCAGCATCACGGACCTCGATCCCCTGCTCGCTGTCGGCCTGGGCTGGGTTCGGTTTGCTGCCGACGAGCCCCGGCTGTACGAGGCGCTGTTCCTCACCCACCACCGCTACCACTTCAAGTGGGGGCCGATCCGCCGGATGCTGGCTGCCCGCATGGCAGAGCATCCCCGCTACGCCGCCCTCTCCGATGCCGAGCGGTTCGCGCTGGTTGGCCGGGTGAGCGTCGTGGTCCACGGTCTCGGAGTCGAGGTGTGGTCTGGCCGCCTCCCGGACCCCTCTCCCGCTCGCCTCAGCAGCCTCCTCACCCAGCTCGCCGGCCCGCTGATCGATGCCTCCATCGCGCAGGGCTGGACCACCGACATCCACAGCGCCCTGCCCTAGCACGCTCCCACCACGAGCCCTCATTCTGGAGAACCGAACATGAACCATCCCCACGGCGGCTCGATCATCGGCGAGATCCTCGCTGCACACGGCGTGAAGTGCGTCTACACCCTCTGCGGCGGCCACATCTCTCCGATCCTGACCGGTGCGAAGTCCCACGGACTCTCCATCGTCGATGTCCGCGACGAAGCCTCCGCAGCCTTCGCGGCAGACGCCGCCTCCCGGATGACCGGCATCCCCGGCGTCTGTGCGGTCACCGCCGGACCGGGCGTGACCAACACCATGACCGCAGTCAAGAACGCGCAGATGGCGCAGCAGCCGATGATCATCTTCGGCGGTGCGACCGCGACAGCGCTCCGAGGGCGCGGCTCGCTTCAGGACATCGACCAGATGTCGCTGATGGAGTCCGTGACCAAGTGGTGTACCCGGATCACCAAGATCAAGGACATCGTCCCGACCCTGGAGCATGCCTTCAAGGTCGCCGCCGAGGGGGTGCCGGGGCCGGTGTTCCTGGAGGTCCCCGTCGACATCCTCTACCCCGAGGAGATCGTTGCGGAGTGGTACATGAAGGAGTCAGGCGTCGAGGCCATGAAGGGGGCGGTCGGCACCGTCGCACAGGCCGCGCTCAAGGGCTACCTCAAGCACCAGTTCCACATGCCGCACCTCCCAGTCCCCCGGATGCCGCTGCGCCCACAGAGCACCACCTCCAAGAGCGCGGTGGGTGAGGCCGCTGCTGCGCTCTCCGGCGCGAAGAAGCCGGTGCTGGTCATTGGAAGCCAGGCGATGGTCAACATGACCCCGGCAGAAGCCGATGACCTCGCCGTGGCGGTCAAGGCGATGGGCATCCCCGCGTTCCTCGGCGGATCTGCGCGCGGACTGCTCGGACGCCGCAGCGCGGTTCAGTTCCGTCACAAGCGCAGCAAGGCCCTGCGTGAGGCCGACGTGGTTCTCGTCGCGGGCTTCCCGTTCGACTTCCGCATGGGCTACGGCCAGAAGATCAACAAGAAGGCCACCCTCATCTCGGTCAACCTCGACCCCAGCGCGCTGAAGAAGAACCGCAAGCCCACTCAGGCGGTGCTCGACCACCCCGGTCGGTTCCTCATCGCGCTCAGCGGTCGGGTCAACCCCGCCGAGCGACCAGACTGGCTCGCCACGCTCAAGGAGCGAGAGGATGCCCGAGACGCCGAGATCGCCGCCAAGGAAGTCCGCGTCGGTCCCCGAGTCGATCCGGTCCACCTGTTCCTCCACATCGAGGAGCACCTCGCCGACGACTCCATCCTCATCGTCGACGGCGGAGACTTCGTGGCGACCGGTGCCTACATCGTGCGCCCCCGCAAGCCGCTGTCCTGGCTGGACCCTGGCGTGTTCGGCACGCTGGGTGTCGGCGGTGGATTCGCGGTCGGTGCGGCCAGCGTCCGCCCCGATGCCGAGATCTGGCTGCTGTACGGAGACGGCTCCTCCGCCTACAGCCTCGCGGAGTTCGACACCTACATCCGCCTCGGGTACGCGCCGATCGCGGTCATCGGCACCGACGCCTCCTGGCACCAGATCGCCCGGGACCAGGTCACCCTGCTCGGCGACGACGTCGGCACCACCCTGCTGCGCACCGCCTACCACACCGTCGCCGAGGGCTACGGCGGCAAGGGCTTCCTGCTGACTGACCCTGCTGACATTCCCGAGGTCATCGCGGAGGCCAAGCGGCTCTCAGCAGCCGGGACGCCGGTCTGCATCAACGTCCACCTCGCCGACAGCGACTTCCGCGAGGGCAGCATCTCGATCTGACTCCGGGCAGCGGCATCACCGCGACCATCACACCACCGGGCACGGCGAGCGGCCATGGGCATCGCCAGCAACTCGGCGGAGCCAGCCCATGAGGTCGGCGGCGCGGTGGCAGGGTGCGCCGCTGTGTGGCTGCCGGGCATCACCGCATGGTGTGACTTGCCAGCACATCGTCGGCAACCAGCATCCGGATGTCATCGGCCAGGGCACGGTCCGCTTGTCGGGTCAGCGCGTCGTCGTCCAGCGGGTAAGCCCCCTGCCCCACGCCATGGGCAGCTTCCTGCCCCTCTGGACTGCCGACATCGGCGATCACCGCGCGCTGGGTGAGGTGCTCCTGCTGCGGCACACCAGCCGCATCGGTCCACTGAACATGAGCGGAGACCTCGCAGGTCCGGGTCCAGGTCTCGATCAGAGCACCCTCGTCGCCACGCGGGGTCCTCGGCAGCCGGGCGGGGATGCTGGAGAGCGTCTCCACGGACAGCGAGACCTGCTGGGCCTGCGCGGCGATGCCCGCAGTGAGCGCGGCGAGGGCATGCTCCTGGGCACGAAGGGCCTCGACGGAGGCCGTCTGCACCTCAGACTGCTGACGACTCAATGCAGCGACACGATCCAGCGCAACCCGCGCGCTCTGCTCCTCGGCCGCCCGGTGGCTGTGCTTTCGCTCCAGCCTGGGCAGCTTGTCCGCCTCAGCCGACAGGATCGCACAGTGCCCCGGAGCAGCCGAGAGCTCGTCCTGGGCGCTGCGGAGTGCAGTGGAGGCATGGAGGAGGTCACGGCGGGCGGCCTCCATGCGCGCGAGATCCTTCTGTGCAGAGATGACTGCTGCGAGGGAGATCGACAGCCGATCTTCTGCCCGAGATCGCTGCGCTTGGGCCTCCCTGAGCGCAGCGCGAGCCGACTCGACATCGCCGCCCTGGCGAGACCGCTTGAGCTGCTGACGCGCCGCCTGTACACCGCGCTGCTTTGCCTCGACTAGCCCGGTGGCCCGTGCTGACTCCTGCTGGATGTCGTCGAGATCGACCGCTTCCGCCACGACACGCGCCCCATCGGCGGCAGCCTGAAGTCGGGGCAGGCGCGCCTGGAGGTCCGCAATCTCTCTGTAGAGCCCATCACGGCTTGCCGCCCGACGATCAAGCTGATCGGCGGCCGCCATAGACCTCGTGACCCGATCGGCAGCCTCCACGGTCGCAGCGGATGCGTGCGCCCAGTCCGCCTGCACAGCAGCCTCCTGCCGCGTGAGCCCGGCGAGCCGCTCCGTCTCCGAGGCGTGCTGCGCAGACAGCCCCGCGATCTCTGCCGACACCACAGCGGCTTCGTCCTCCAGCGATGCCAGCAGCGCAGACTCTCGCTGAGAGACCTCGCTCGCCGCGACATGCTCAGGGTTGTTGGGGCGGTAGACTCTGACGCCGCGGTGAGCCGACCCCGCCTCGGCCTCAAGGGCCTCAGCGCAGCGCACAGCCTGAAGCGTGACGCGTCCGGACAGCCCGTCCAGAGCCGCCGCCAGGGCTGCGGCCCGTGCCGGATTCCCGGAGATTGCCATCGCCGGCCCTGTCATCGTGGCGGTGACCGGCTCGCGTGGCGATCCGATGCGATCCAGCAGCGGACCCGCAGCCAGACCGACCACTGGAATTCCAGCCAACAGCGCCACCCGAAGAATCCGCATCGCCCCCTCCCGCTCTGGCTGCTGAGACGGCTGAAGCGCGCGAAGATTCGTAAGCGGATGTCATTCTCGCGGTCTCGGTGCCAGCTCGCCCCAGGAGATCAGGACGACTCACCGGCGCACCATGCTCCCACGACGGAGAGCAGAAGCGGAGAGGTCCGGGGATCAGAACGCGCCGAGTGAGGACTCGAGCGTGAGACGGCTGGAGCGATCAACGACGTCGAGCTCGGCATCCGCGACCTCATCCTTGTACCCACCCAGCCCAGAATAGCTCACGAGTGCTTCACCACGGAGCGTCTCGAAGTCGACCACAATTCCGCTGAACGCAATTGGGTACTCCCAGCTCTCTTCGCCGACACCAAACGGGCGCACAGCCTGTAGGTCGCAGGAGAACTCATCGCCTCTGAGCGAGCACTACACGGGGGTTTCACGCCGTAACTGTCGACGGTGATGGTAAACGATCCCTCATCTCCGACCACGGTGAAGGATCGCAAAAGGAAGCCCTCGAAAGTTCGGTATAAACGCTCAGTGTCTTCGGTCTCAACGAGTCCACAGGGGTCACCATCTACAGATGCTGACTGTAGACACCATATACCGCTGCCAGCACACTCCACTTCAGCGGGCTTTTATCAGTCTCTACGAGACTGGCGTCGAGCGCAGGGTCTACACTCGCGTCCCCGTCAGCGATCTCAGCACTGCCCGACGAACAACCGGGCACTACGCAGACAAGCACGACGAAACGGTTCACTGTTCCTTTTTTATTCAGTTCCACCGGGAGGAGTAATCATGTCAAGACAGCCCCTCAAGCCGGGTCGGCCGCATCCTCCAGAAGATGTGTGACATCCGGGAGGAGCTCCCAGTCGATTGGCTGATTGAGATCAGTGGTCTCAGCGTTGGGATTCATTTTCAGCTCCAGTGCCGTATGTGTGGATTGACATCAGTAGAGGTGGGTACGGAAAATTGTCGCAGAGACTTTAGGGGTGAGGACAATCTTCCTGAATTGTCCCGACACCTTCATGGCATGCGATGGCACAAGCGACTCCACGGTGTGCCCATGGCCCCCCACCGCCGCGAGGCTGTGGGTGCTCCCTGCACAACCTCGACTCTCCTGGCCCTCCGTGGGCCTCGCTGCTCACCCAGCACACACCACGCCTCGACTACCCAGGTGAGTGTCGAGCCACCCGTCACACCGCGCTGGCGTCAGTTGGGGTACTTGAAGCTGAGGGGTTGCCGGAGCTGGTTGTGGTCAGGGTTGTCGATCGCAGCCTTGAGCTCATCGCTGAGCTTCTTCTCTAAGCTGGCTGCGTCGTCGGGAAAGCCGATCCCCAGCCACCCCGGAGTCATCCCAGCCCGCATCACGACCACCTGCTGGTAGAACTCGGACACATCACAGCTTGGCGAGGAGCAGTCGCCCCCCTCAGAGGGACTGCCAGGGCAGCTGTTCTCTGGATGCTGCCACCACGCACACTGGGCAGCCTGGGTCTCCTGAGCGATCACGGAGGTCCAGTCGTTGACCCCGAACACCGTCGGGTATGCGAGCCCATAGCCAAACTGCGTGAAGGCGTGGATGATCTCCTCGACCATCACCGCCAGCGCATGCTCATCGGGGCCGTCTTCTGTGAAGTCTCCCATCCACCACTCGGGGATCATGATCCCATACGAGCCGAGGGCCTCCTCCAGCGCCTGCTCGGTGCCGCGCGACCAGTCATCTTCATCCGCGGGCATCGGCAGCCAGACGTGGGCGCCGTTGGCCATGTAATTCAGCACGGCGGGGTCGTTGGCGACGCCGTCCCTGTCTGGATCGACCACCTCCGCGACAATGCGCGCGGCCTGGTTGATGTAGCTGTCGGGAACCGCTGCGTCTGCTGCGATGATGATCCCAAACGGCATCACGCACTTGGTCATCCCCGCAGCGACCAGCGTCTCCGACCACCCAGACGGCAGCGCGGTGGCTGCCGAGGTGCAGCTCTTCGCCTCGATCATGACCCCAGCGGGGGCCGCTGCGGGTGCATTGGACTCCGAGCTCGCAGGCTCATCCTGCCAGCATCCCCCCAAGAGCCCGAGCACCACCCAGCTCACGCTGCTCGCCCGCACCAATTGAACACCGCTCATCTCATCGCTCCGTCGAGCGGCACCATCCGCTTCCAGTATTGGAGGAGTCTAACACGCGACGGCTCAATCATCTCATGCTCCCAGGCATCTGACCGGACCGGGATGCGAGCCCCGCTGCGGCTCAGCGCGCCGTCAGGAGCGGCTGCGCCAGGCCTGCTCAGCGAATCCGCAAAGAGAGGGCATCCTCCAGGGTCATCTGCCAGGTGGCTTCCAGCTCTTCGACCAGCGTGGACGCTGGCTTCTCCAGCACCTCCAGCCCCCAGAGCTGAAGGCTCCCGTCCCAGCTCCCTGTGGCCAGCCAGCGACCATCAGGGGAGAACTCAACGGCCGCGACGCGCTCGGTGTGCCCGTGCATCACCGCCAGCAGCACGCCCGTCTCTGCAGACCACACCTGGGTGACGCCCCCGATCTCTCCGGCCGCGATGTAGCGGCCATCGGCAGAGAATGCCACATCGATGATGTGGTTCTTGACGTCCTCGATCCGCAGCGTCTCCTTGCCAGTGGCTGTGGCGTACAGCGAGATCCGACGGGTGCTGGCAACCGCGACATGATCTCCGCTGCTCGAGATGTCTCCTGCCGCAGGAGACTCCACAACGACAACCGGCACCAGCTCTGGGGCCTCCCCTGCAAACAGGACATACACCTGGTCTTTGTTGTCGATGAACATCGCCGCGCTGCCGGTGTGGTTGAGCTCCGCCTCCCCAAATATTCGGCCCGGCATCCGAAGCCCGTCGAGAAAGGAGCCGTCTTTGACCGACCAGACCTCCGGCCCAGAGGTGCCATAGCTCAGGCCGAAGAACAGACCGTCCTGCAGCGCCCCCACGCGGCGAAGAGCGGTGTTGCCCTTGCCCAGCTCCTGGGGAATAAGAGGCTCAAGGAGACTCCAGTCTGATGTGCTGTAGACCTGTATCCCTTGGCTGTTGTGTCCGACACTGAGCAGCACATCACCGTCTGGGCCGAAGGAGCAGTCCTTGCCCACGCCAGCACGCTGGGGAGGCAGCGTGACGGACTCGACCCAGGCGCTGCCCCCGTGCGGAGACTCCGCGTCATGGCTGAGAGACCACACCTGCACGGCTCCATTCCCTGTGGCTCCCGCCAGGAACGCTCCATCCGAAGAGAACGACGCCGACGTGAAGCCTCCATCGGCCTGAAAGCTTCGCGGGAGGAGTCCTGCGGGCAGCTTCCACTGCTGTAGCGTCTCCCCCAGCACCGTCAGCACATTGCCTTCACCAAACCCAATGTTTCGCACCTTCTTTGTTGGAATCTGACCAATCCAGGTCCCGGTTGGGACGTGCCATATCCGAACACCGCCGCGCTCTCCGGAGATGGCAAGGTACCGGTTGTCCGGGGACATGGTGAGGTCTAAAGTAGCGCCCATGTTCGTCATGTCGCGGCGCACAATCTTGTGCGTCTCCATGTCGACCAGATACACGCCCCCCCGCAGAGACCCAAGCACCATCCAGCGCTCATCATCCGAGAGGAGGATCTTGGCGATGGCCAGATATTCATCGGCCTCCAGATCCAGCCGGCTGGTGAGCCGTGGACCGTCCAGGGTGCCCTCCTCTATGGTCCCGTCTCCGCAGGTGGCCACGAACCGCTCCCCGCTGAGGGCGGCGATGATGGGCAGCTGCACGCTCTCTACACAGAACGGTAGCGGGCTTGCTGTCCGATCTGCCACGCTGTAGGCGATCCGAAGGGGGGTGTTGAGGACGCTCTGGCCCGTAGAGGAGAACGTGAACCCCAAGAAGCCGTGGTGCTTTCTGTAGAGAAGCTCCGCGACGCCCGTGACCTCTGAGCTCAGGCCCCCATCAGACGCGTTGAGGAAGACCATGTTGTCCCAGCCCTGGCTAAAGAGCACGACCTCGTCCCCTGCTTGACTGAAGTACGCAGAGCGGGCATCGAGGCGCTTGGACCACCGCAGCGTCAGAGGCGCGAGGTCCCACAGCGACGTGTCTTCTCCCGTGAGACACAAGAGGGACTGGGCATCCTGCGAGAGGATGCGCTGGATGCAGTCTGGGAGCGGCTCCGTATTGACGATCGTGGGATGGGGGGTGTTGCCAAACGTCGCAAGGACACCGCGCGCCTGTGGAGACTCTCTGAGGGTCAAGGCATGCGCGGCCAGGACCTCCGCCTCGGCGCGAGAATAAGTGTTGACAGCGATGTCCGCTTGCTGGACCAGAGACTGCGCCAGGTTGGTGTCTGCAAGATGCCGGGCAGCCTTTGCCTCGCTCTCGGCAAGGCGCGCCCGATCGCGATCTGCGCGGATCTGGATGGTCGAGAAGATAGAGAGCAGGACAATTACAGCCAGAGAGACTCCGGCAACAGCCAGCGGGACCCGCCATGCCGCGACAAGACGCCGCAGGTGATCGAGAGACGTGTAGTGGTACGCACTCACGTGTCGGCCATCGAGGTAGAGAATCAGATCTTCAGACAGGGCTCCCGCGTTTGGATAGCGCACCGCCAGATCCCGACACAGCGCGCGCTCGGCAATGGCGATCAGCTCAGCGGGGGCATCAGGCTCCACCGACAGCACCGAATCCGGAGAGCGGGTCAGAACCTGCTGCAGCACGGACTTGGTGTTGGTCCCGGTGAACGGAGGATGGCCCGTGAGCAGCATGTAGAGAATGGCACCCAGTCCCCAGACATCACACTGCTCGGTCGCAAGCTCTCCGCAGGCCTGCTCCGGGCTCATGTACGCCGGGGTGCCGATGATCTTCCCCTCGATGGTCTGGGTGAGATCCGGCTCCGGCAGGACCTGCTCTCGCCAGCGCTTCCCGAGCTCGGTGTTGCTGGGGCGGGCCAGTCCCCAGTCGACGACCTGCGTCTCCCCGAACTCACCGATCATGATGTTGTGCGGCTTCAGATCACGATGCACAATGCCCAGGCTGTGGGCATAGGCCACCGCCTGACAAGCATGAAGAAACCGGCGAATCTGACCCAGACGCTCCGAGAGTGAGCTCGCCTCTGTGAGAGTGTCCCCCAGGCTCCGCCCCCGAATGAGGCGCATGGTGTAGAACAGATCGCCGGTGTCAGAGCAGCCCGAGTCGTAGACAGGCACAATTCCTGGATGCTCAAGCTGTGCAGTGATCCAGGCCTCTCTGGCGAGCCGTGCATTGGACAGCTCACCCGTGGAGCTCTTGTTGATGACCTCTTTCAGCGCAACCTCTCGGCGAAGACGCTGATCGAAGGTCATCAGGACCTGACCCATGCCTCCTTTACCCAGGAGTCCAAGGCGCTTGTATCGCGCCTCATCGGGTGTCTGAAAAGCATGGGGAGTGCCATCGTCGACTGCACTGGGCTGATCCAAGATGTCGTCCCAGGCAACAGACCGACTCGCGGGACGGCTGCCACTGCTATCATCCCAGGTAAACCCAGGATCCCCCGAGCGGTCTTCGTCATCTCGTCCCATTGTGCAGTTATTAACACGTACTGCCACCCTGGCTTTTTCCAGAGAGAAGGTTCATCGGTTAAGAAATGTCATGCGTGTGTGTGTACGATTCATGCTTGAGAACGGCGACATTTGTGATCTGGGTCCAGGCGACCTGATCGGTCGCCTCCCATCGGCGGCTTTGCACATTGATGATGCGCGCATCTCAGAGGCACATGCGCTGATCAGTCTCCGGGGACAGGACCTAAAGCTGCTCGCGCTGCGGGGGCGCTTCGCCATTGATCAGAAGCCCCTCTCTGAGGTCGTCCTCTACCCAGGACTGCGGATCCTCATCGCTCGGGATCTGGAGCTGGTTGTTGAGGATGTCTTCCTGCCGAAGTCGGTGGTCGCCATTCGGGGTGTGGGGCTGCCGCAGCAGGTGCTCTCAGGAACGTGCTCGATCACCATGACGCCGCGGCCGATGCTGCTCCCTCGCTACGTGGGCAACGCACAGGCCTGGATCTGGAGTGTTGGTGCAGACTGGCGGCTCCGGGTGGGACAAGCCGATGCGACTCCACTTCACATCGGCGACACCTTCGAGGTCGAGGGGACACAGTTTGAGGTGGTCACCGTGTCACTGGAGCATGCCGGACAGGCTCGGACCCAGGCTCTGGGGGCCATCGGTGCGCCCATTCACCTCATCGCCAACTACGACACCGTCCACATCCACCGCGCCGGCGAGTCTTCTTTTGTGCTGACAGGGATCTCAGCGCGCATCCTCAGCGAGCTGGTTGCCTGTGCAGCCCCCATCTCCTGGAAAGCCATCGCCAAAGAGATCTGGCGGAAGACCACTGATGATCGACAGCTTCGACGAAAGTGGGACATCTCCCTCTCTCGCCTACGGAGCAAGCTCAAGGATTATAGAATCCGCCCCGACCTGGTGCGGTCGGATCGGAGCGGACATGTCGAGCTCTTCCTCACTGTGGGTGACCGCGTCGAAGATCGAACCTGAGCGGTGTCGCGGCTTGCGGACCACTGCTGCGCAGGAGCCAGCCAGCGTGACCATCAATGACGGAGAGTATCCGTGCTCGATCCTTCGGCGGGAGAACCACGCGCTCAAAGCCTGCCATCGGCGAGCTTAAGCTAGAGGATTCAACGAGCTCGTCGCAGACGGTGTCATCCCCCAGGATGGTCGCAACGGCCGAGTGGGTGATGTGGATCCTTGCCCGCAAGAGATCTTCCGGCATGTGACTCTTCGGGCTGATCCCCAGAGGGATCAGATCATTGCTCCGAAGGGGGGCGTCGATCCGAAACCGACGCCGCGCGCGCAGCCGATGCTGCATTCCGTACCCCAGGAAGCTGAACAGGCCCGTCACGGTCAAGGCACCGCCGCGGTCATCCAACCGGCTGTAGTCGGACTCAGCGCTGAGCTCGAGGTTGATCAGCACGCTCAGCAGGAGAAGACGATTCCCACCACCATCAGGGGGAGCATCGACGGCCTCTGCTCAGAAGACCACACGCCCCAGTCATCGCTGTCACAATTATATTGTAGGATTCAGGACTGTTTTCATGTCTCACCTCATCCCAACACATGCTCGTCGTCCTCAGCGAAGCTCAGAGCGGCGCTGAAGCCCGGCCTGGGCTGAGGCCGCACACTTCGAGCGGCCAAGCGTCGGTGAGCGCAGTCCACAAATGGAGTAACAATGATTGCACTTCTTCTCGTCTGCGACGCTGCCAGCGCCCTCGAAGCCTTGACTCAGGCCTTGAGTACGCTTGAGCCGCTCGAGCCCGGCAGCGTCACCATTGATCCGGTTCCACACAAAGAGGAAGGCATTCTCTTCTACCGATGGCTCTCGCTCCGTGACGTTGGCTTCGGCTACTCAGACGTGATCCACAACGAGGATGGCTCCACCGAGCCAATTGTTCGCTCTGCCGACAGCGGCTATCTCTCCCCGGATGGCGAGGGTCGATGGGCAGTCTTTAGCCTCAACGCCAGCGGGCATATGCTGGAAGAAGCCGCCATGCAGCTCCTCGAGTTCATCGATCCAGACTGGGGCCGTTACGAAGATTAGGAGGGGCGGAGGAAGACGTGGAGAAGACTCGGCATTCACCAAGACCACACCGTGAAGACATGACTGACACTGCAGACAGCGTGCTCGTGGTGCTGTCGTGTCAGACCTGCGGAGCAACGGCGCACCGGAGCAGTCCGCCACCAGACTGGGCCGAGATCAGGGGGTTTGAGGACTGTGTAGACTGGCTGGACACCGCGCAGCTCCCCCAGGCTGGTGCACACCACCGGCTGCACGTGCGTCACCCCTTCCGCGCCACCCACGGGGTTCCGTTCTGGGTGCTGTACCGACCACCACGCTCTGCGCTGAGCGGCTGGGACGAGCACCCGGAGGAGCTGTCCAGCAGCGGCATCGTAGAGTGTCGACTGTGCGCTGACCTCGGTCCCGACGGACGTGGACAGCAGATCAGGATCGAGGTCCTTCAGGCCGTCTACTTGGACATGATTCCAGCGCGCTTTTCTCCTGAAGACACCGCATCCTACGCTCCCCTGCCCGCCGAGCCTTCAGGGATGTCGCGCGATGTGCTGTGCTGGGAAGGCTTCACACTGCGCTCGTGGAGTGCGGAGAGCAACCTCGGACAATGGGCGCTCTACCTGAGCCAGCACGCGAAGCACGTGCTGATCCTGAGTGGCTCCTGGGGGGTTCATGACAGCACCATCTTCGCAGGGTGCCGCATCCTCACCTCCTCAGAAGCAGACGAACGCAGCCTCCGATGAAGCGGTCTCAGGCACGCTTCCCGCACACCATGCTTCCAGTGCGGCAGACTCCCGCGTCCGCTCTCGCCTGCCCCCGAGGTGCTCCATCACCCGCGCCGTCGCTGTGACGGACAGCGGCGGGCTCTGGCAGGGGTTGCTGTCGGTGGGGCTCAGGAGAGCGGCTGGGCTTCCACGAGCACCTCAGCGTCGAACTTGACCCGCCAGGATGCGCAGGGATCGCCCTCGATGTGGTCCAGAAAGAACATCTCCATGGGCCCCTTCCCCTTGACCTCGACGGCACCTCGAGGCCGAACGCAGTAGGCCTCCGTCAGCCGACGCTGAGTCGCCGCAGAGAGGTTGATCTCCATGGGCTCGGAGTGGGTCTCCATGCGACTGGCCGTGTTCACGCCGTCCCCAAAGATGTCGTAGATGTACTTGACCCGTCCCACCACACCACCGACAAGCGGCCCGGTGTGTATGCCCATGCGGCAGACCCAGCTGTGGGCCTCAGAGGCGTTGCGCCTCCGCAGGTAGGCGCGCATTTCTTCGGCGGCACAGACCAGAAGCTCCGCGTGCTTTTCCTCAGGACGGGACATGCCACAGACCGCGAGGTAGGCGTCTCCGATGGTCTTGATTCGCTCACAGCGGTGCTGCATGACGACCGTGTCAAAGGCGGTGAACAGCTCGTTTAGCTCAGCGAAGAGATCGGAGGTGCTGAGCTGCTGTGCGACCGTGGTGAAGTCCACCAGATCCAAGAACAGCACGGACACCTCAGAGAACCGCTCCGGGGTCGTGCGGCCATCTTCGCGAAACTGGTGAATGCACTTCTCTGGCAGCACGTTGAACAGCAGCCGCTCCACCCGGCGCTTCTCTGACTCGATCAACTGCTTCTGGTTCTCAATGAGCTGGCTGTAAGAAGCCAGCATGGCCTCGGTCTCACGGGTCGCGGTGTGGTCAGCCCCTTCGAGGAGCAGGGTGTCGTCGGGCCCCTGCCGCAGGCGAAACCGGACCGCCTGGCAGGAACCAGAGGCCTGCGGAAGCTCCACGACAACCTCCGCAGTGCGCCCGCGGTGAAGCCGACGCAGCATGCGCTTCAGCGGCACGGCTGGACACAGCTCTTGGAAGGGACGGCCGTCGAGCTCGTCACTCAGCCCCAACCAGGTGCGCGCCATGTGGTTGACGTAGCAGGCGACCAATGGCTCGCCTACCAGCTGAATGACCGCGAGGTTTACGTCATCAAGAGTGGGAAGACTGGCACTCATCGCTCAGGAACCAGAGACGATGTCAGCCCGCGTGCTGGCGACGATGGACATCACTGAGGCAATGTCCGCGTGGTTGAGATCAAAGTCCTCGAGCGTCTCCTGGAGGATCTCTGCCACCTCATCAAACTCGGCAGGGGTAATGCCCAGGTGCCGATGAGACACAGCCAGACTGCGCCCGGTATAGTCGGCAGGCCCTCCCAGAACATGGCACAAGAACTTGGTCTGGTGATCGATGAGCTTGGGCATATCAGTGCCCTCAAAGTGGTGTTTTAAGATAGGACTGTTGATAACGTCTCGGTAAAATTGCCGAACAACACCGCTGATTGCTGGTGCGCCGCCGAGCCGTTCAAAGAGCGTCTTCATGGTTTCAATCCAGATTCGTTGTGAATTACAATAGACGTCGGCCGTTGATACACCTGAACGGTCTTTGTAAGCTTAACCTTTAGCCAAGATAGCCAATCATTAGTTGAGTTCTTGCTTGATTTTACGTTCCAGTAAGAGACAACAAAGTATTACTCGTCATTCTCAGCGTAATCTTACAGTGTGCCAACATGAACAGAGGATGTGGATCGAGGCCGATATTCGGCCCGCCTGTGCGGTGAGGTCGAGCGGGTGTGGGGAGTGTCGCTGTTCCCCATCAGGGAGGCCGTGCTCCCGCCCTGAGCCGTCGGTGCGCTGCGCCTCACAGCGAGAGTCTGTACTCATCACTTCCCCCCGAGCGCTCCACTCCACAGCCACACCAAGCACCGCCAATCCCAAAGTCGCGGTACACTCGAACCCGATGCCGATTCCCCTCACCTACACCGAGATCGAGCAGCTCTTTGAGTCGCTTCAGATCAAGACCTTCAACGCTGCCCTCCCCGAAGGCCGCATCGAGTGGCTCGATGCCTCTGGTGCGGTCGTCGCCGCCGGCGCCTGCCAAGCCATCCTCTCCTGGAGCAGCGGCAACAACAGCCTCATGTGGGCCGAGGCCATCGCAGCCTTCAAGGATACTGGTGTCCCCTGCCTGCCGCCCCCTGATGAGGAGACCTACCAGGAGGACGTCACCGAGGCAGAGGCGGAGTCACTGGCAACCCAGGCCGCCCAGCTCACCAACGCCCAATTCCTCTACGATGCCCGCACCAGCGAGCACAGCAAGCTCTTCCTGGCAATCCGAGACTTCCGCCCCGTCCAGCACTGAGGCCCGTCCAGCCGGTTAGGGTTCTGCCCCAACCTGGAGGGGACATGGGCGCGCCGCAGAAGCAGACTGAGGACGGACAAGGAGCGTTCTTCGACGAGCTGGATGCCCTGGAGGCCGAGATCAGGGCCGGGCTCTCCGAAGACGATCTCGCACACCTCAAGCGCATCTCTCGCGCCGGACGGGCCTGCTCGGCAGCCGGGTGGGCGACCGCGTGGATGGGGCCGAACCTGCTGTCTGCCGGGCTCCTCGCGCTGGGACGCTCCGGGCGCTGGACCACGGTGGGACACCACGTCAGCCACGGCGGCTATGACCGCCTCAACGCGCCGCGCTACCACCGCAAGAACTTTGCGAAGGGCTGGCGTCGTCGGATGCGGGACTGGCTGGACGTCATTCCGCCGGCGGGCTGGGATCGAGAGCACAACACCCTCCACCACACCCGGCTCGGGGAGAGCGCGGATCCAGATCTCGTGGAGCACAACCTCGACTGGCTGCGAGACAGCGACCTGCCCATGCCGGTGCGCTACGCCCTGGTCGCGGTGATGGCCTCAGCCTGGAAGTGGATCTACTACGCCCCGAGCACCATGCAGGAAGAGCTGATCGCAGCCGGTGTCTCGAAGGAGCGGCGATCGCTTTCGGACTGGCGGGTGTGGTCACCGACTCATCCGGATGGTCGCGCCCTGTGGCTGCGCAGCTTCCTGCCCTACGCTGCGGTCAACTTTGCCCTGCTCCCGAGCCTGTTCCTGCCGCTGGGTCCCCTCGCCGCCGCCAGCGCAGCGTCGAATTCCCTGCTCGCGGAGCTGCTGACGAACCTCCACACGTTCGTCATCATCACCACCAACCATGCCGGCGAGGATCTCTACGCCTTCGCAGACGCCCCGACCGACCGTCGCGACTTTCAGCTCCGGCAGATCCTTGGCTCAGTGAACTACCGCTGCGGCGGCGACCTCAACGACTACCTGCACGGCTGGCTGAACTACCAGATCGAGCACCACGTCTGGCCAGACCTCACCATGCGCCAGTATCAGCGCGCCCAGCCAAAGCTCAAGGCCCTCTGCGAGAAGCACGGCATCCCCTATGTCCAGGAGTCGATCTGGACCCGCCTGCGCAAGACCACCGACGTCATGATCGGCACCGCCAGCATGAAGCGCACGGCATTCACCGCTGCCTGAATCTGAGGCTATGGTGACTGCTGGAGGTTCTATGCTCTGGCTGCTGCTCGCCTGTGGAGAGGGAGGCGACCCCGCTGCGCTCTCGCCGTGTCTCGAAGAAGACCGGGCGGTCGATGCGGTCCTCGGTGCCGTGTTCTCTGGAGACACCGTGACCGTGACCGTCCAGGAGATCGCCCCCGCATTCCCCGCCGTCGCCGACAACACCTGGCGCCTGCTGCTGGAGGACGCCGACGGTCCCCTGACCGGCTGCACCCTCTCAGGCAGCATCGACATGCCCGACCACGGGCACGGCGGACCGGCTCCGGACTTCGTCGAGTCCACGGACGGCGCCTACGAGATGACCGCCCGGTTCACCATGGGGGGCTACTGGGAGGTTGACCTCGCCGTGTCGTGCGAGACCGAGGACGCCGTCCTCCTCAACGTCTGCGTCGAGGGCTGAGCCTCACGGCACGCACGATCCGACGGTGCCGGTCCACTCCAGGACCGTCTCGCCCAGCGTGAAGGTGGGCGGAAGCCGGGTGAGCGTGGAGAGATCGAGGTCGCCGCTGTCGGAGAGATCCGCGAGCAGGTCGAGACCGATGGGACGGATGTGCACTGCGGCGGTCACCCGCTCAGGCACCTCACCTGGCAGCGGCCAGCGCATCGTGATGCTGTGGTTGATCCAGTTGTCCTCGGTCACCACAGGCAGGGTGCGACGCTCGGTCTCGGTGATGCTCCAGAACATGTGCTCAGGCTGCCCCTCGGCGTTGTAGGCGAGATCGAAGATGTCCCAGCGGTTGGGGTCTGCGGTGTCCGTGAGCGCCACGCCCTCCTCGACCACACCGGTCTCCAATAGCACCTCGTCGCCCTTCCACGCCGTGACCTCCGCCCAGGCGCGCCGGTCATGGGTCGCGCCGCTGGGCCAGCTGTGGCCGCCGACGTTCTCCAGGTTGAGGACCACCTCGCTGCCGGCCACGATCGGCAGCACGCAGAGGGTCGCGAGGAGGGTGAAGTCCAGCTCATCCTGGATGGCGGCTTCCTGCTCAGGAATGCCAGGGAACGCGGTGAGCGCAACATCCACGCCGACCATCGCGTGATCATGGATGCGCCGGGAGGGGCCATCAATGGCAGCCTTTCCGGTGCCGGCCCGCGTGTGACAGTGCCCGCAGCTCTGGCGGGTGGCGTCGTCGACGTTGAACAAGCTGCCCTGCCACTCCGCATAGGTGCGCTCCAGGTGGAAGCCGTCGGGCAGGACGATGTCATGGCAGGAGCCGCACATCGCCGAGGACTCCGGGCTGTCCCGATCGTGCAGCGGTGACCAGGCGGAGGCGTGGGCGGCGGTCTCCTGCGGCTCGGCGATCCCGCCACGCATCACCCCGTCGTCGGCCCAGACCAGCCCGGCGTTGTGATCCGCGACGACCTCATCGGCGAGGTGGCACCACGCACAGGTCACGCCCTGGAGGTGGTCAGGGACCTCGTCGAGGTTGGTGCCGTCCTCCGTCAGCCCCAGCGCGAGGGCAACCGGGGCATGGCACTTCACGCAGAAGTCGCCGAGCGCACCATCCGTCTCGCGCTGACCCCGCGCGTTCATCGCCCGAAAGACGGGGTCCTCACCAGCGTACGCGTGCATGCTCCCCTCCCACTGCTCGTAGTGGGTCTGGTGGCAGTCCTTGCAGCTCTCGGGATCCCGGAGGGCCTCCGCGTCGAGGTCGTAGGTCTGCCGACAGGACAGCAGCAGCAGAATCACCGCCGCCGCCGAAGGCCGAGGAGACCGATCCCGAGCAGGACAGCCGCGGCATCCCCTGCTCCACCGCAGCCGCAGTCTCCCGATTCCTCTGAGCTGCCGGTGTCCACGGTGTCCGTGACGCCAGTGTCGGTGGTGCCAGAGTCCCCCTCCGTCAGGGGCAGGGGCAGGCGAACCTCCAGGGCCTCCCACAGCGGATCGCACAGCACAGCGGAGTGGCTCTCTGCAGCGCAGGCTGGCGGCGGAGAGAGGGTCGAGAGGTGCATGGCGATGTCGAACGAGGCACCGCCATCAGTAGAGCGCCGCGCGATGGCACCGCCGCCGACGATGGCATCGGTCGCCATCCACACACCGACATCTGAGGCACTGACCGCGAGACCGGTCGGAGCTGACGCGACCGCAGTGAAGCTCACGCCGTCGGCAGACCGGTAGAGGACCTGCCCGGACACCACAATCCAGACCGCGCCGTCTGAGTCGGTGGTGCCGCTGATGATGTCGCCCTCCGTGGAGAAGACCTCCACGAAGCTCTCGCCGCCGTCGGTGGTGTGCTGGAGGGTGTCGTCGCCGTAGCCCCCGACCACGATCCAGGCGGTCATCGGATCATCTGGCGAGACCGCGATAACGTCGACGTCGACGGGCTGCTCGCTGTCGGGAATGGGCACAACATGCACGGTGAAGTCCGCGCCGTCGTCAGAGCGGTAGAGGTATCCCTCGTCGCGGTCGTACCAGACCGCGCTGGCCCAGATGGTCCCGCCCGGTGAGATCTCGATGGTACGAAACAGCCGCTCTGCTGCGGTGAGCACTGGAGAAAACGACTGCCCGGCGTCAGAGGAAGTCAGGATGTAATTGTCCGCCCCGTCGGCCAGATCTGCGGTGATGAGCAGGGCACGCTCCGAGTCGGAGGGATCGAAAGCGGCGTCGGTGATGGTGAGTCCGTCCGCACCGGTCGGGGTGCTCCAGTCGCAGCCATCGAGCGTCCGATATAGCGCCAGCCCCTTGTCACGGGCCTGCTCTGGAACCGGCACGACGCCGAGCATGACGCCGTCCCCGCTGACCGCATACCGCGGCGTGATCAGCGCATCCGCTGTGGTGATCGCCTCGTGACAGAGCCAGGAATAATTCTCCCCGTCGATGGCCCGAAGGACCCCGAAGCTGGTCTCAATGGTGACACCAGAGGTGTGCTGGACCTCGACGCCCTGGAGCAGGCCGCCGACGTGTGCAGGAGCAGGCAGAGAGAGCAGGATGGTGGTGAGCATCACAGGGAACCTATCCCGACACCTCAGAGTGACCGCCCCCCAGCAGCATCGCCGAACAAAATCCTCGGATAAGTGCTTCCATCGTTCCAACTCAAGCGAACCCCCTTCAAGTACAGGCTGAACTTCGACCGCCCAGCAGCCGACGCCACGGCAAAACCAGCAGCCAGCCCCATCCAGCGGCACCCTCAGAGAGCAGGGCACAGACCTGGTGCGATGCTGAGGCACACGCGCTGGGCAGTGCATACTGTTCGGCATGCTCCTCATCGAACACCTCAAGCACGCTGGCCTCACGACCCCCGCCGCACGGCTGATGATGCGCAGCGGCCAGGTCTTCTACCGGGGCCTTCCCACTGCCGACGGGTCTCGAACGGTCACCCCCGACGAGGTCGAGCTGCGGCCCAACGGTCCGCGAATCCACATCGGAAAGGCCCCGGTGCTCCTGCTCCGAGACCGGCACATCATGGTCGCCTTCAAGCCCTCAGGCCTCCTCAGCGTCACCACCTCCGGTCGCCAGGAGATCAGCATGCTCGCCAGCATGCACCGCCGGTTCGGCACGGTCTTGCCGATCAACATCCTGCCCGAGGCAGTCGCTGGGGTGATGGTGTTCGCCCTGACCCGCCCCCTCCAGGAGGCCCTCAAGGCGCAGACCATGGACGTGCGCTACCAAGCCATCGTCGACGGCGTGCTCGAGAGCGGGCGAGACGATCTGCGGTGCCTGGAGCTCATCGGCGCCCGCAGCAGCCTCGTCGAGGCTGACGGGACCCGCACCCTCGATGGCATCCGGGCGGGGCTCGCCGAGCAGGACCACCCCGTCTTAGGAGACCGCAAGCAC
Organism: Myxococcota bacterium; assembly: GCA_029251165.1. Classification (GTDB taxonomy): domain Bacteria; phylum Myxococcota_A; class UBA796; order UBA796; family UBA796; genus JAQXDW01. Next base: position 86,809 of record JAQXDW010000014.1, on the reverse strand, counting down.
GCCCCAGGTCGGATCGCGGGAGCCCATCCCTCCCCAGCGATCTTTGGCAGCACGCTCGGCTTCCGCCACCCCTACACCGATGCGCCGCTCCGCTTCGAGCTTCCCCTCCCTGATGACCTGGAGCGGCTCCGACGGAAGCTCGCCCGGTAGGCCCTCGTCACCCCACGGGACCATCGCTGCGCCCTACCAGCCGAAAGTGACTCGCCGTGGGTTAGCAGGGACACACCGCTCCCCTCACAACGGCCTGAGGTCCACTGGTGATCCTGCTCGTCCTGCTCGGCTGCCTCGCCTCGGAGTCCGAGACTGCCTCGCCGCCAGTCGACACGGACACCGCCCTTCAACCAGCCGTGCTCTCGCTCGACCCGGACGCGCTGGACTTCGGCGACCTGCCGCGAGGCTGCACGGCATCTCGGCAGGTCACCACAGCAAACACGGGCGGCGCGGACCTCTCGGTCCTCAGCGCCGCCGTCACCGGGAGCGGCGCCAGCGCGTTCGCCGTCACGCCACCCAGCGAGGCGATCGCTGGCGGCGCAGCGGCGACGCTGGAGGTCACCTTCACCCCGACCGCGCTGTACGACTACGACCTCCCGCTCACGGTGGAGACCGACGTCGGCAGCGCCACGCTCCAGGTGTCCGGCAGCGGCGTGGCGGGCGCGTCGGTGACCGATGAGGCCACCATCACCCTCAACGCGCAGGTCGATGTGCTCTTGCTGGTCGACAGCACGGAGTCAATGACGGAGCCGCTCGTCGCGGTGGGGGATGCCCTGCCGACGTTCTGGGCGCGCCTGACCGGCGAGGACGCCAGCGTTCACCTCGGGGTGCTCACGATGGACATGGAGGAGCCCGACCAAAGCGGGCGACTGCTGGACATCCACACCGAGGACGATGCAGTGCCCGCCCTCCCGGCAGCGATCAGCACCGACACCGAGCAGGGACTCGCTGCGCTGAGTGCTGCGCTGTCCGAGCCGCTGCGCTCGATGGACAACGCCGGCTTCCGGCGCGACGGTGTTCCGCTCACGGTGATCGTCTTCTCCGACGAGGACGACGACAGCGACCTCGCGCTGTCGGAGATCGCAGACTTACTCACCGCAGAAGCGGGCGTCCTGCACGCCATGGTCGAGGCCAGGAAGCCGGATCAGGTCTGTCAGACCGAGCCCGGCGTCCGCTACCTCGAGCTCCAGGAAGAAACCGGGGGGCAATTCGTGAGCCTGTGCGCGGACGATCTCGCCCCCCTTCTCTCCGAGCTGGCGCAGGATATCCTCGGTCTCTCCGCCACCTTTTCGCTGTCCCAGCCCCCCGACAGCACCGACAGCCTGAGCGTGACCAAGAACGGCGAGCCGGTGCCGCCAGGACTGACCGATGGCTGGACGCTGGACACCACCGACAGCACCATCACCCTGCACGGCATCGCCGCCCCTGCCGTCGGCGACGTCTTCTCCTTTTCCTACACCACCACGACCTGTCCCTGATCTCTGGAGTCCCCATGCCCACCGTTCTGATCACCGGCGCCAACCGCGGCATCGGCCTTGAATTCTGCCGCCAGCTCACCGCGCGCGGCGACACCGTCATCGCCGCCTGCCGAGAGCCCTCCGAGGCGCTCTCAGCCCTGCCGGTCGAGATCATCGATGGCATCGATGTGGCCGACGATGCTGCGGTCGCCAGACTCGCCGAGGCCCTCTCAGGGCGTGCCATCGACGTGCTGATCAACAACGCCGGTCTCCTCGTCCCGACCGGGCTGGACAGCCTCGACTTCGACGTGATCCGTCGTCAGCTTGAGATCAACAGCCTCGGGCCACTCCGCGTGACCGCCGCCCTGCGCAGCACCCTCTCTCCCGGCAGCAAGGTCGCGATCATCACCAGCCGGATGGGCTCGATCACCGACAACACCTCCGGGGGGCACTACGGCTATCGAATGTCCAAGGCTGCGGTCAACATGGCCGGAAAGTGCCTCGCGCTCGATCTTGCTGCAGATGGCGTGGCGGTTGTCCTGCTGCATCCAGGCTGGGTCCGCACCGACATGACAGCCCACAACGGCCTGATCGACACCGACGAATCGGTCGCCGGTCTGCTGTCTCGAATCGACGGGCTGACTCAGGCACAGTCCGGAACCTTCTGGCACACCAGCGGAGAGGCCCTGCGCTGGTAGCCCGCCTCACGGAGAGGCTGCAGCCCCGTCAGACGTCTGCTCCCACACCTCCACAGAGCCCTCCGAGAGCCTCACGGCCCACGCCCCGCTGTCCTCCAGCACTGCCGACAGCAGAACCTTCTCGCTGTCTCGGCTCCTGCCGGCCCGCAGCATCCGCCGACGGTCCACCGCGATCAGGGCGCGGGGTGACGGGGGCTCGCTGATCCAGAAGAGGCAAGCTGCGGCGTCGTCGGTTCGGAGGATGGGGAAGTTGAGGTACAGAAAGCCCGCCTGGGGGATGCGCGGGAGCATCGAGAGGGCAATGTGCTGGTTGGAGCAGTCGAGGAACGGCGTCTGCGGATCGACGTGCCCCCGAAGGGTCTGCCGGAAGTCCTCCATTCGGGATTTCTCCTCGTTGCTCTGCAGCGCAGTGGGCATGTGTCTTCCGGTGGGATCCGCCTGCCATGCCCAGGCACCGATCGCGATCATCGCGGCCGCACTGAGCCAGGGCCGCGCGCGCACTGGAGACAGGGTGTGGAGGAGCCGACCGACACCGACCGGCGCAAGCACCGTCAGCAGCACCGTGAACTGGAGGAGGTAGCGGTCCGCCAGCGGGGTGAGTGTCGCCAGCGTCAGCAACCCACACACCGCGACCAGGATCCCGGCTCCCTCCCCCACGCCACGCCAGCCGCGTCCGCCCGGCAGCACCGCCAGCACCCCGAAGGCTGCCAGTCCGCCCAGCGGGAGGTGCCGGGGAATCTTTCGGTCGCGGTTGTAGCGAACCATCGCCGCAGCGCAGGGATCCGAGAGGTACGCGCGCGTCAGCAGCGACTCCGCCGGCAGCGCACCACACGCGTCCATCAGGTTGTCGTCCACAGACTGGTGGATCCAGCGGTGAACCACATCTCGCTGCACCGCGATCTTCTCGACGGTCGACGGTACCGCCGTGCGGTCCCACCCCACCGCGATCTTCACCCCGGGTCCAGTCAGCAACCCCACGGCCAGCGCTGCCGGGATCAGCCACCGCTGCCGGCCCTTCGCGGACCACACGGCCAGCAGTGTCAGGAAGACTGCCGGCGGAATGGCGACGAGTCCGCGACCGTCCGCCGCCCAGGCGAGCCCGGTGAGTGCGCCGGTGAGCAGCGCAAGGGCGGGGTGCGGAAAGCGCGCGAGCAGGAGCGCAGCGGCGAGGCTGCCCCCCGTCGTGACGGCGATGACAGGGTAGCTGTTCGCCCAGCGCGCCGCGTGGGCGGTGTTCGCAGTCAGGGGCAGCGCAGCAGCAGCCAGCCCGCCGACCCAGGGCCCGACCATCGCCCGCCCGATCAGCCCAGCAGACAGCACCATGCCCGCCACACACAGCGAGCTGAGCAGGATCGCCGCGTCGGCATAGCTGCCCAGCCCCTCCCCGAGTCCACCCAGCAGCCAGCCATGGAGCGGAGCGCGAAAGTAGTCGTAGCTCTCCGACATTCCCCGATGCACCGACCAGGCATTCCGCACATAGCCAGACCAACCGTAGCCCTCCATTCGACCGTCCAGCACGAACGCCTGTCCAGCCAGCCACAGCCACAGCCAGCCCAGCCCGACACCGATGGCCAGGGGGAACTCGCGGAGGATCCGGCGTGAAGGACCAGCCGTGGCCATGTGGTGTTCTTTTTTCATGCTGCCAGGCCAGCCCGTTCGGTGTGCTCAGAGTTTCGCACGCCAGCGCTTCCCTTTAGCGGGCTCAGTCACAACAGACCGTCTTCTGAGCCGCAGAAACTGGCATCGCTCATCCCGCCGCTGGTGCCCCCCGCGAGTCAGCGCGCCGAGCCGTCGGCATACATCAGGTCGCTGCGGAGGACGTACTTCTGCCCCGACACGACCGGGCAGCCCTCGTGGAGGAGGTCGTGGAAGAACAGCAGCCCCATACCGATCTCGGGCGTCACCGCGATGTCGAGCATCGGAAAGGCCGTCTCTCCACCAGAGAAGCCGTCGCTGAGGTAGACCATCACCGTGTAGAAGCTCATCTGCCCCGGCCGGCGAAAGAAGCCGTCGTAGTGGGGAGCAAAGAACTGACCGCGACCGTATCGATAGAACCGAAACCGCTCGTTGAGCGCCACCGGCTCCCGGCCCTCGAACCAGGGCAGGTCAAGCTGCGCGACCCGCTCCCACAGCGCCTCCGCCCAGTCCTCCCGGTCCCGCATGACCCGAGCGCTGCTTCGGATCGTCTCGTCCATCACCGCGCCCTGCCCCGTTGACAGGGGCGCGCACTCGAAGCCCTCCGCCTCGGCCTCTGCAATGAACGCCGTACACTCCTCGACAGACAGCAGCCCACGGACCACGAACACATCATGGTCCGACAGCAGCTCCTGCTCAGGCTCGACAAAACCGCACAGCATGAGCACCTCCCAGGGCTGGGAAGCTCACCGAAAAACAATGCTCAAACCATTGTTTTTATTAAAAATATTCCGCCTTGATCCGCTGCTGTGTGCTCGCGTATCGTGGAGGAGAAGCCTGGCACAGAGGCGTGCCACGCTGCGCGCAGCGTGTGGAATGCTCCCCCGCTGGGCATGCTCAACGGCTCAGTCGCTGGGGCAGGCGGCATCGGTGACGGTCAGCGCGTCGATGAGGTGATCGTTGGTCAGACCGCCGGTCGCTGCCGAGAAGCCGACGTGCGCCGGAAAGTCAAAGTAGCCGGTCAGCTCGGTGTCGATGTAGGTGACCCCGTCGATGCTCACGGTGACCGACGGATCGGAGACCGCGATGATCACGGTGTGCCACAGGGAGTCCTCGATGTCCGGCAGCGCCGCCCAGGTCTCGAGGTTCCCCACCGCGCCGTCGAACATGAAGGCGACGTGATCTTCAGTGGTCGGATCCCACTTGCCGTTGTGGTAGGTGTCGAACTCGATGGTCCAGCCCGGCAAAGCGGCCCGCGCGGGCTCGCAGCCGCTGCCCGCCCCGTAGCCCAGGCAGCCGCCAGCGCTGCCGATGTAGTCGGTGGACCGGTCGAGGTCGAGGGCCGTCAAGGCGAAGCCATCCGCCCCGCTGCCGCCACCATTCCAGAATTGGAATTCGATGGTGACCTCGGTCCCTCGGGTCTCGGTGGTGACATCAAACGCAGAGCCGACAGCGTTGGTCGTGGTGTCGGTCAGCTCGACCCAGTCGTTGCTGCTGTCCCAGCGGGCGTTCCCCTCGTAGTTCCACGACTCCAGCTCGACCGAGGCGGTGGTGATGAAGGCCTGCTGGCAGATTGGAACGGTGGCGGTGGCGGTCTGCCCACAGGAGTCAGTCACCGAGGCGGTCAGGGTGTGACCGCCGGCGCTGCGCTGCGCTGCGAGCCACTCCAGCGCAGAGGCACCGTCCGTAAACACAGCACCGTCTCCGACCGCACCGTCGACGTCAGAGGACCAGCTCACCATGAGCGTCTCTGCGGCGTCCTCGTCGTCCCAGACCAGAGCCTCCAGCATCAGCGTTGCTTCTTCCTCGACCACCACGCCGCTGCCCGGACCGGAGATGGTGAGGCCTGGTGGGTTGTCGGCGTCGGCGTCCAGGGGAATGGAGAGCTCAGGGGTGTCCGGATCGTCTGAGGTGACGACCAGCTCGGCGCTGCCCTCCCCGGCGATGAGATCCAACACCACAGCAGCCCCAGGCTCGACGGTGAGCGGAAGGCTGGGCTCTGCCATGATCCAGCCGTCGCCGATGACAGCCAGCCCGGAGATGGTGAGGGTGCCGTCGCCGTCGTTGGAGAGGGTGACATCGGACGCCACCTCGCCGCAGTGACCGGTGAGGCTAACAGAGAGGGGATCAGCGAGGATGTCCGGATCGGTCGCCCCCTCACTGACGTCTTTCTCGCCAGTGAGGTTGTAGTCCGAGCAGCCGAGTACGAGCAGAGAAAATAGCCAGCGCATGCACACACTCTACCGCGGCGGAGAGCAAGCGGAAACTGCGCAGGGCGTCACGTCATTGCTGCTCGGCCGGAACAGGAAGAGAGCAGCACGATGCCCCAGCATGCCCAAGACGTGAGGTGTAGAAGCGAACGACTGCGGCAGCGCGGAGGCCGCTGGCGAAGCGGCTCAGAGCCTCAGCCGCCACGGCGCACATCCGCTGCATGGGTGTCCTCCACCAGGCCACCAGCAGGCGCATACCACCCGTCCGCTGCCCCCTGCAGGACCGCTGAGCGGTTGCCGTCGACACAGTCCATCTGGTTGACTGGTCGCAGAGGAGTCTGTGAATGCGGGTGGCCCTGATCTCGGATCTGCATGCAAACCTGGTGGCGCTGGAAGCGGTGCTCGCCGATGCCGCGCGCGAAGGGGTCGACACCATCCTCTGCCTGGGAGATGTCGCCACGCTCGGTCCGCAGCCGGCTGCGCTCCTCGCCCGCCTGCAGGCACTCGACTGCATCAGCATCCGCGGCAACCACGACGACTTCCTGCTCGATCAGGCGCTGATCCACCGCTACACCGAGGCGGAGATTGTGGTGAAGGCGGTGGAGTGGTGTCAGGCTCGGACCACCGATGCCCAGCGCGAATTCCTCACATCGTTCGTTCCGCATGCCCGAGTCCCCCTCGGAGACGGTCTTGAGCTGCTCGCGTTCCACGGAACCCCACGGTCGAACATGGAGGACCTGCTGGCGACCACCCCAATCGACCAGCTCGATGCGATGCTCGGCGACCACCGCGCAGCGGTCATGGCCTGCGGACACACTCACATCCAGATGCTCCGGCAGCACCGGGGCACCCTCATCGTAAACCCCGGCAGCGTCGGCATGCCGTTCGCGGAGTTTGTGGACGGAGCACCGGTCCTGATGTGGCACGCCGAGTACGCGATCGTGTCGGCGCGCGACGGAGGGGTCTCCGTGGATCTGCGACGGGTGCCGGTGGACATGGAGGCCACACGGGCCGTGCTGGTCGCCTCCGACAACCCGCTGTGCCGCGCGATCCTGGCGCACATGCCCTGCACTGACGGGTAGCCCCGAAGACCGACAGCACGCCGCCGGGTGCCGAAGAGACAGCCTCAGCGCGCAGCGAGCCAGTGCGCCAGGTCATCAGAGCCGCCGATGTGGACACCATCGATGAAGATCTGCGGCGTGCTGCTGCGACCGGAGAGCGCACGGAGGCGGCGGGGAGTGGCGATCACCTCCGCCCAGCCGATGCCAGCCGCAGTGAGCTGCGCGCGACCGGTCGCACAGTACGAGCACCCCGGCGCCGTGACCATCACCACGTCCAGCGGCTTCGACTCAGGGGCCAGCCAGCCCAAGACCGTGTCGGCATCGGAGACCTCGTAGGGATCCCCCTCGACCTGGGGCTCGATGAAGGTCTGCTCGACCACGCCGTCGCGGATGACCATCGCGTAGCGCCAGGAGCGCTTTCCGAAGCCGAGCGACGACTTGTCGACGAGCAGGCCGAGGGCGTCCGTGAGGGTGCCGTTTCCATCCGCGATGAAGGTGACCCGGTCTGCACCCTGATCGCGTCGCCAGGCGTCCATGACAAACCAGTCGTTGACCGACACGCAGAGGATGTCGTCGATCCCATTGGCAGCGAAGGCGGGCTGCAGCTCGTTGTAGCGCGGGACATGAGAAGAAGAACAGGTCGGAGTGAAGGCACCGGGAAGGCCAAAGACCACCACGCGACGCCCCGCGAACAGGTCCGCGGTGCTCAGGTCGACCCAGGAGCCATCGCGGCGGGTGCGGAGGGTGAAGTCGGGGACGTGCTGACCGGTCTGGATCGGAGTCATGAGGGCCCTGTGTCTTGAGGAAGTGGAGCGCGATGGCTCCGGGTGACACTGAACTGATAGACCGCTGAAAAACAGACCACAAAGACATACTAACTAACAAAAACATACCTTAAGGTTATACGTTGTGCATGTATACCCCAACCCTCCGACAGCTTGAGTACCTCGTCGCCATTGCGGAGACCGGACAGTTCAGCGCTGCCGCACGCCGCTGTGGGGTCAGCCAGCCAGCACTGAGCCGACAGGTGCGAGAGGTCGAGGCGGGGCTGGACGTGGTCTGCTTCGAGCGTCGCCGGTCGGGTACCCTCGTCACCCCAGAAGGCGCGGTGTTGCTGGCCCATGCTCGCCGGGTTCTCGCCGAGAGCCGGGCGCTGACCGAGGCCGCCTCTGCGCTCGGAGATCCGCTTCGGGGTCGACTGCGGATGGGCGTCATTCCGACCATCGCGCCCTCTCTCCTGCCGCGCCTGCTGCCCCGACTTCGCGCCTCTCTGCCTGATCTGACGCTGGAGCTGTTCGAGGGCATGACCGAGGACATCCGCGCGCGGCTGCTGGATGGCCGACTGGACCTCGCGCTGATCGCGCTGCCCTACCCCTCCGCAGGACTGGTCAGCCGGACGCTGCTGCAGGAGCCGTTCGCCCTCGCCGCCCCGATCGGTCACCCCCTCGATGCTCCCGGTCCGGTCACCCTCGACGAGGTCCTCTCTCATCGGCTGCTGCTGCTGTCTCAGGGCCACTGCCTGCGGGATCACGTCATGCAGGCCTGCCGACTGACCGAGGGGGCGGCGGTCCAGGCCACCTCCATGACCACCCTGCTGCTGATGGTGGCGTCTGGTCTCGGCGCGACCCTCGTTCCGGCCTCTGCGCTCTCTCCGAGCCCCGGCGTCGCCCTGCGGGCCTTCTCCACACCAGCCCCCAGCCGCCAGATCGGACTCTGGTGGCGGCCAAATGCACCCCGAACCCTCGCCATCTCACGCATCGGTGACCTCATCATCGACAGCGCCGACGACCTGCCCCCCCCGCCGCCGATGCCGGGACCACCCCCGCTCCTGAGCGCCGTGGGGTGAGCGGAGAGCCCACAGGAGCCACCGTGTGGGCTCAGCGGGTCTCCAGGCTGACCCCGGGAAGGCTCACCGCCTCCACCAGCGCCCCCGCTCCCTCCAGCTCCTGAAGAAAGAACGCCGCGGCAAGGGTCGCGGCAACGTCTCGCCCCTCAGCCGCCGGCAGGTACTCAAACGGCTCGCCGTCTGTCTGCCGATCACCGGGCCCACATCCAGGGCTGAAGTCTGGAATGAGGCCGCACAGATCGGAGAACGACCAGTGCCCGGCGTCGGCAACCTCTGCCTTGTGTGCTCCAGCGATCGCCGCCTCAAAGTTGCTGCGGATCAGGACATTGCCGGCCTCGGTGATGCTGTTGTCCTCCACGGCGACCACAAACATCAGCGGCACGCTCAGCGCGGCGATCTCTACCCCGGGCAGCAGCGGGTTCTCCATGGGCGCAGCGATGCCCATCACCGCCGAGATCCGAGCATCCGACTGGGCTATTGCCCCGGCCGTCACGCTGCCGAAGCTGTGCCCGGCCGCGCCGATGGCGTCTGGATCGATGTCCTCGATTCCGAGGGTTCCGTCGAGCAGGGCGTCCAGCGAGCGGACCCCGTCGGAGCGGCGCAGCTCCAAGGTCTCCGCAGACAGCCCGAGGGGCTCGGCATCAAACAGGGTGTTGCCACGGTGATCGGGGGCGACCACCACGATGCCGTGGCTGGCGAGTCGCTGGGCGATGGTGAAGCTGGAGAACCGGGTGCAGGTGTGGCAGTGAGAGAACACCACCGCCGGCCAGGAGCCGCCGGGGACCTGCACGGCATCGGCGAGCGCAGACGTCGTCGCGGTCGGGCAGTCTGAATCGGCATCGGCGAGCCAGGCCGCGTAGTCCGCCTGCTGCTGCCCACTGAGGAAGGCCTCGGGAACATCCGTGCGTCCTGGAGCGGCCTCGGTGGGGTACCAGACCTCGACGGTCAGCGGACGCTCCGCATCCTCGAGGACCACCGCGCGGTGGCCGACTGACCAGGCCCCGTCGGTGGTGGGATCGGGGGACGGAGCTGACGCCACATCGTCTCCAGCGCAGGCAAGCAAGAAGGCGATCATGTGCTCTTCTTTGCGGCCGCGCGTTCCTTGCGGCGCTGCGCGATGCGCTTCTGCTGGGCGGGCGTGAGGATGCGGATGTTGTCCAGGGCGATGTTGCTGTTGCTCGCCAGGAAGAAGGCTCGGATGGCCTCTGACATCGCTCCGGGGCTGACGCGCTTGTTGACCTCGAAGACCAGCCGGCCCTTCCGGTCAATGCTGTACTTGCCCTTGACCGCTCCCCCGCCCTGCTTGACCAGCTTCTTCACCTCCGCCGCGATCGGCATTCCCGGACCGGCGACCACCAGGAGCGGTCCCCCGAACGCCGCGCACCTGGGGTTGAACACGAAGCGGGCACGCCGCTTGACCTTCAGCGCAGCGTTGAGCGCAGCCTTCATGAGGCGGGGGTCTTGGAGGTCTGAGAGGTTCTGGAAGTGCACAGCCATGCCCCTCCGTAACGCTCAGCGGGGGCGGGTGAACACCCAACGCTCCGACGCTGACTGCGACGGCTGGAAGACATAGCCTCCGGCGGTGAAGTCCTTAATCCCAGCGGGCGTATCGATGCGCTGATCGATGATGAACCGGGTCATCTGGCCGCGCGCACGCTTGGCGAAGAAGCTGATGATCCGATGCCGACCGTCCGCCTCGACCTCCTGAAACACCGGGACGATCCGACGGGCGTTGAGCTTCTTTGTGACCACCCGGCCATACTCCCCGCTGGCGAGATCGATCACGGTGGGCTCGTCGTGGGCCTTGAGCTGAGCGTTGAGGGTGAGGCTGACCCGGTCTCCCCAGAAGTCATACAGCGAGCCTCCCCGGCGGGTCTTCAGCCGGGTGCCCATCTCCAGACGGTAGGGCTGGATGAGATCCAGCGGACGCAGCACGCCGTAGAGTCCAGAGAGAATGGCGACCCGCTCCTGGGCCCAGCTCAGCGCCTCGGGGCTGAGGCTGCGGGCATCGAGCCCCTGGTAGACATCTCCCGCAAACGCCAGGGCAGCAGGGCGATCTCGTGCGGGGTCTGGAGCCACGGTCATCTCTTGAAACCGCTCATGGTTGAGCTGCGCGAGCTTATCGGACAGCTTCATGAGCGTCTTCAGGTCCGCCGGCTTCAGCCGCTTTGCCTGACGCATCAGGACACCGAAGTCCGAAGACAGGCGGGGGGTGGTGGGAGCGACACCTGGAGTCGGGCTCCAGTCCAGAGACTTCGCGGGAGAGAGCAGAGTGAGCATGCCCCTGTTCTATCCGGCCATCCTCCATCCTCAACGCTTACCGCTACAGAAACCACCCCGTGGCGGCCAGCAGCACCGAGCCACCTTCGGCCCGCAGGGCATCCCTGAGCCCTCACGACGGGAGCGCTACTCCGGCAGCGGAACCTCGGTCCCAGCCTGCAGACCCGCCCGATAGCCGGCTGGATCAACCCGCACGCCGCGTCCAGGCTTCAGGTTCAGGTGCTTCTCCGCAAAGTCAGCGGTCCTTGCCTGCCGTCGCGCAAGCCCTGCGGTCACCACGACCAGTGCAGCAGACTCCAGCGCCGCAGTCCCCGCATCCTGGCTGGCCTGGAGGCGCCCTGCGATGGTCTGAGCGGCTCCGATCCGGAAGGCATCGTGCCAGCGTCGGTCCTGATCCGCGCCGTGTGTGGCCGAGAGCCACTCAATGCGCCGAACCAGCCAGTCCCACAGCACGCCGACCGCGGCTCGATCGTCCTCCGTGCCGACCAGGACGATGCGCTTCAGCTTGCCGACCCGATCGGTGTAGGCGAGGCAGCCGTTGAGCCCCGCCAGCGCGCTGGCCAGCACCACCTTCCACTTCCGCAGCCGCCGACCGCTCTCCAGCGGCGCGCTCCGACCATCCACAACAGGCGCGTCCTCCTCGGCATCGAGCAGCCCCTGGAGACGATGGGCGTCGATGAGCGCCTGCGCGCGGGCGGCAGCAAGGGCAGCCTCGTGGATGTTGGGGGACTCCGCGAGCGCCAGCAGCTTGCGCACCCGATCGAGCAGCTTGTCGCGGTCGGCCATGCTCACTGAACCAGCAGCGGGGCTCGACCCGCACGAATGCGCTGGCGAGACCACTGACGGGCAGCGCCTTCTCGGGCGCGATCGATGCGGACTCGACGCAGCATGGGGAACGCCTCCGGAGGGGGAAACTGACGGATCTGAAGCCCGCGAAGCTCCAGCTCCTCCAGCTGCGGCAGGTCAAACAGACACGGCGGCAGCGCCGTCAGCCCCGTCCGCCCCAGCCACAGCTTCTTCAGCGACCGAAGCGCCCCCACCGCATCCGGCAGCGTGCTCAGGGGGTTGTCCTGCAGCATCAGCTCCTCCAGCGCAGTCAGTCCCCGGATGCTGTCCGGCAGCGTGGTGAGCTGGTTGCTGGAGAGATCTAGACAGCGCAGCGCGGTGAGCTGTCCGATGCTCTGCGGCAGGATAAACAGCCGGTTGTCAGACACCTGCAGCTCCTCAAGCCAGGCCATTGTCCAGATGCTCTCCGGCAAGGCCAGCAGGCCGTTGCGGCACAGCGACAGGCTCGTCAGGTCCGGCTGAGCCAGCAGCCCGGCAGGAATGGCCGTCAGCGCCATTCCCTCCAGCCGGATGCGACGCAGCGCGCCCGGGCTGGGCAGGTCGAGCAGTCCGTCCACCCCGCAGTCCACCACCGACAGCTCAGTGAGCCCCCTGGCAAGCGACAGGGCATCGGGCGCAAGGCGGACGCGCTCCAGGCGGAGGCAGCGCAGCGTTGGCGGGAGCACGGTCAGGAGGACTCCCGGTGCGCTCTGGATGGCCAGGGAGTGGAGCGTCGAGAGCAGCCCGAGCCCGGAGAGCTCGACGGCATCATCGAGCTGGTCGAGGTTCAGCTCCGTGAGCGCCGGCAGCTCCGAGGCCACCACAGCCTCCAGCAAGGACGCAGAGCGGAGGCAATACAAGGTCAGTCCGGTCAGGTGCGCGGGAAAGGTGATCGGCGGCAGCGCGCTCGGCTCCGCCTCCACAATGTGCAGCCCTCCCAGCCGGGGGCGGTCGGCGAGCAGGGCCAGCTCTGGGAGGTTGAACGGCAGCTTCAGCATCAGCGAGCGGCCCGGTGCGGTCGACAGCACGCCTCGGGGAAGGCGAAGCATCAGCGCCGCCACGACCCCGGTGGGGATCCTTGAAGCATCGAGCTTCGCTTCGCACAGCATCGCATGGTTCTCAGGGGCTTCTGCCAGGCTCTCCGCCAGCTCGACGCCCTGCCGCCGAATCGTTGCATCCGGGTGACGGAGCATGTCAGAGAGTCGCTGGATCATCGTGACAGCACTATCTCACGCCCCCCGCCGGCACTCGCTCACAGTCACGACCCGGATCCTGCTCCGTGCCGTCCAGCGCGGCGGAGACCTGACGATGCCAGTCCTGAGAGCGCGCGTAGTCAGGGTCCAGCACGAGGGCATGGCTGAAGCACTCCAGGGCCGCCTCGAGGCTGCCGAGGTGGTAGAGGCACAGGCCGATGTTGTGGTGGGTGGCGACATCATCGCCGTGCAGCTGAAGCGACGCACGGTAGAGGTCGAGTGCCTGCTGATGATCATCGATCTGGTAGCGGACACGCGCGATGGCGAAGGCGATGTCCTGGTCCTGACGGAGGGTGTAGAAGTTGTCCCAGACGCAGGTCAGCGCGCGACGAAGAAACCCAAGCTCCGCCTCATCCGCCGCATCGGCTGCGCTGATCAGCGCCTCATGGAGTCCGTAGAAGGTCTCCGGATCCCAGCAGCTCAGGCGCAGCAGCGCGAGACAAGCGGAGAGGCTCGGCTGCTCAGCGTCCTCGATGGCCTGCTTCAGCTCGCAGAAGTCAATGGGGCTGAAGCGCTCCAGGGAGCGGTCGAACTCCAGGACCGTGCGGGGGATCGACTGCGGAGTGCCGGAGAGCATCCCCATCATGAACTCCAGAGAGCCCGCCCGAGCAGAGGTGTGCCAGGAGAACCCGCCGCGCTCTCGAATGTAGCGTCCCACGGCGTCAAAATTGACCATGAACGAGACGCTCCCATGAGATGCCGGCTCCAGGCCGCCCTCGTCGAGGAGCTGGTGGGCGTGGCTGTAGCCCTTGTCGGCAGCCAGCAGCAGCAGCGGACCGTCGCTCAGCGCGCTCAGTGAATCCAGCGCATCCAGCGCGCCGATGGGTATCCCAAAAGCGGCGTCTCCCAGCTTGCTCTGGTAGTCGGCGAGGATCTGGCACCGAAGCGGATCGGCATAGGGAGGCTCTGGGGGAGGGCCATACTGATACTGGACAGTGATGTGACTGATCAGCTCGGGATCCGAGAGGTCAACAGCGTCGGTGAGCAGCACCGGGCGCCCTTCCTCCAGCCGACCCTCCTGGATCCGGAAGACGTCCTGGATGAGTCCATCGAACACGTAGTTCGCGATCACGACCACCGGACCCTCAGCATCTGCCCACTGCACATCCGCGATCTGGAGCCGCATCTCGGTGTCGGACTCTGCGTCGAACCGGGCCACGTCCAGCACACCGGCCGCCATCAGCGGCCGCAGCGCCGCATGCTCACGCCAGTACTGGAGGTTCTGCTCGGTGAAGTCGGTCATGATCCACGTCGCCGAGGGGCTCTCTCCAGGCCACTTCTCGCGAAGCACCTCCAGCGCCCGCAGGCAGTGGAAGCCAAACTGCCCGCTCCCTGCCCCCAGCTCAACGATCCGGATCGGGCGGCCGACATCGAGAAGGAACCGGAAGATGATCTCGGCATACACCTGTGCGATGGCAGCATTGGACGTCACAAATGAGGGAACCACCTCATCCTGCCAGGCCGACACACCGACCACGTCGAAGAACCGACGCTGCAGCGACCACAGGCTCGACGCCGACAGCCGCTTCCCCGACTCGATGATGACAGACTTCGGGTCCTCAGAGACGCTCACACCACTCCCGAGTCCTGGTCAGCCTCCGTGCAGCAGGTGACCTTGCCGGGGCCGTCTATCACGCTCTCCTCGATGGCGGGTGCGACGACAAGGCCCTCAAGAGACCACCACATGCCGGACAGATGATACCGTTCAGGCCCACCACGGAGCCCCCATGAAGCCCTTCACCGGCATCTGGCTGTTCGATCACCAGCGGAGTCCGCACGGCACGCAGACCAACCCCATCCTCGACCGCTGCGCCATCGTTCCAGCCGGCGAGGCGCTGCAATTCCACATCCGCTCTCAAGCGGAAGGACAGCCACCTCAGCGCGCACACTTCTCTGCGATCCCGGACGGTCAGCCCCGCGATCTCAGCGGCGGACGGGTCCTGGTCTGCGCCGTGCCGACACCGAGCGTGCTGGTCACAGAGATCCGACAGGGCCCCGCAACCCTCCACGTCGCACGCCGGGAGGTCGCCGGGAACACCATGACCGTCCACGAGTCGACGCCGGGTCAGCAGCCGACCGTCTCGGTCTATCACCGCTGTCCGATCAAGCAGGTCATCGTCTACCGCCGAGACCTCAAGATGCGCAAGGGCAAGATCGCCGCTCAGGTCGCCCATGCAGCGATGCGGGTGCTGCTCCAGCGGGGTGACGCTGCCGGAGACGCCATGCAGATCGCGCTGACCCCGGCGATGTCGCTGTGGGTTCAGGGGCGGTTCACCAAGGTGGTGCTCTCGGTGGAGTCCGAGGCCGACCTGCTCAAGATCCACCAGACTGCGAAGGAGCGGGGCGTGCCCACCGCGCTGATCACCGACTCGGGCAAGACCGAGTTCGGCGGGGTGCCCACCCGGACCACCGTTGCGATCGGACCCGCAACCGCCGATGAGATCGATCCGATCACCGGTCGAGACGGTGTGGTGGCGACAAAGCTCGCCTGAGCAGAGCGCTGCCGTGTACCTTCAGGAACCGACGCGGGACTACCCGACCGTGTGGGATGCCGCCTGAGATGACTCCGGGATGAGGCCCGCGGAGTTGATGGTCACCAGACCAACGCTCTCCAGCAGCCGGCAGACGCCGAAGCCCCAGTCCACCTCGCGAGGGAGGTAGCTGAACTTCGCGCTGTCCGGCCAGGCGTGGTGGTTGTTCTGGTAGCCCTCGCCAGCAATGAGCACCGCAACGAGAGAGTTGTTGGTGGACTCATCGGCAATGTCAAAGTTCCGCCCGCCGATGCTGTGGCCGAACGCATTGACCATGCCGCCCTGGATGGGATGGCTGAGGATTCCCATCGCCCAGGCAAGCCCGATCCACGGATCCACCGCCAGGGCGAGGAGCACCCCACAGGTCGGATGGACGAGGTAGGGAAGCCACCACAGCCGGTGGCGGTTGAGCCAGTTCAGCTCAAAGTCCAGCCCCTCGGTGTAGCGGGTGTACTCAGGGTCATTGCGGGCCAGTCCACGGAGGGTCGCTTCGTAGCTTCGGAGCTGCTCCAGGAGGATGCCGGAGATGCCAACGTTCACCGGGCTGTGCGGATCCTTATCGGTGTCGGAGAAGGCGTGATGCCGTCGGTGCATGACCGACCATCCCTTTGGATCAAGGCCGGTGATCCAGTTTCCAAATACCACAACAAAGCGGTGGAGGATGGGGTGGAGCTTCACCGCATTGTGAGCGAGGCTGCGGTGGTAGCCGATGGTGATCGTCAGCGCGCTGAGAGTGTAGCCAGCGAGGAAGACCAGGAGGGGCAGTATCATCTCAACCTCTAAAGTTACGGATCCGTAGGTTACTCAGCCGTAGGTTACGCTCAGGTAAGTTACTCATTTGTAACCCAATGGCAAGTCGGTATGATGAAGTCAATGGCTACCAAGCGACTGACCGCAAGCCAGCGCCGCGCCCAGCTGATCGAGGTTGGGCGCGCAGTGCTGGCACAGCATGGCTACGAAGCTACCAGCGTCGAGGAGATCGCGCGCGCCGCCGGCGTGAGTAAGCCGATCATCTATGAGCACTTCGGCGGAAAAGAAGGATTGTTTGCCGTCATCGTCGATCGGGAGATGGATCTGCTCGTCCAGCGGGTCGCCGGCTCCATCTCCAGCGGTCCCCCTCGAGCCCGGTTCGAGGCCGCAGTGCTCGCTTTCCTCGGCTACGTCGCTGAGCGTCCGGATGGCTTCGCGGTGCTCACCCGAGACGCCCCGCCCAGCGCCCGAGGCTCTGGCATGCACAGCGTCATCGCTGATCTCGCCGAGCGCATCCGGGACATCTTCGAGCACGAATTCAGCCGCCTGGGCTGGGACACTGCGGTCTCACCCATCTACGCCCACGCCCTCATCGGCATGGTCACCCTCACCGGTCAGTGGTGGATGGACAACCCTGAGCTGTCCATCAACGAGGTCGCCCGACACCTCGCCGCGCTCGGCTGGATGGGGCTGCGTCACCTTCCAGAAGATCCCCAGCCGATCGGCTGAGGACATCAGAGGCCCATGATCGCTCGGGCCTCGGTCGGTGAGGCGATCTCACGACCGACCTCGCGGGCCATGGCGACCATCGCCTCGATGAGGTCACCGTTGCCCCGGCAGCGAGTGCCATCGGGCAGGTAGAAGGTGTCCTCGACCCCGGTACGAAGCATGCCACCCAGCTCCGCAGCCCGACGGTGAAGGGGCCAGATCTCCTGCCGGCCGATCGCGGTGACCTGCCAGAAGCTGTCGGGCGGACGGTAGCCCACCAGCAGCTCCAGCAGCGCAGGATCCGTCGGCATGCCGCTGGCGACTCCCATCACGAAGTTCAGCTCCAGCGGCCCATCCGGGGTCATTCCGGCGCGCCGGAACATGTCAATCGAGCGAACGATCCCGACGTCAAAGCACTCGAACTCCGGACGCGCCCCGTTCTCCGCCATCGCGGTGAGGAAGCGCTGGACCTTCTCGACCGGGTTGTCGAACAGCATCGGCGGCCAGGCCCACTGCCCGGACCGACGGACCTTGAGGTAGTTCAGAGAGCCCGCATTGCAGGCTGCAATCTCGGGCTTGATCCGCTCCATGCAGGCCACCGGACCAGAGATGTCTGGCCCGAACACCCCGGTGCTCTGGTTGATGATCACCCCGGGGCAGGCCGCCCGGATGGCGGTGATGATCTCCTCCGCGACGTCTGGATCCCAGGAGGGCATGTGCCCGAGCCCCGGCTCTTGCATGCGAAAGTGGACGTGGAGGACGCTGGCGCCAGCATCAAACGCCTCTCTCGCAGCCGCCGCCATCTGCTCGGCGGTCACCGGGACGGGATGCTGGGCAGGGTTGGTGAGTACACCGGTCAGTGCGCAGGTAACAACAGCCTTCTCGCTCATGTCTCAGCCTCCTCAATGATCACCAGGACCTGACGGGTCTTGACCTGCTGGCCGACCCTCACGCGAACCGCAGAGACAACCCCCGCGACGCTCGCGCGCAGGGTGGTCTCCAGCTTCATCGCCTCCAGCACGACGAGGGGATCGCCGACCGCAACGACAGCATCCACCGCTGCCGGCACTGCGATGACCGACCCCGCGCCCGGAGCCGTCACGGTGCCGCTCCCGGTGACCTCGTCCGCTCCCTTCGGCGTGAGCGGGCGGACCGTGATGGTCTCTGCGCCGTGGGTGAGGTGGAGGGCCTCGCCATCTCGGGCAATGCACACGTCTCGGTGGATGCCGTCCAGCACCAGCCGTCGGCGTGTTCCCTCTCCAGGCAGCAGCCAGCCGGTGTGGACGGTGCCGTCGGGCAGGGTGACGGTGCCGCAGCCATCGATGGTCACCCGGAGGGGCTTCTCATCGATCTCAAGCAGGACCGGCTGGGGCATCGACTGGGCACTTCGGAAGCCGGCTCCGGCGGGCATGAAGCACAGCGCAGCGGCCGCGAGGCTCTCGGAGGAGGGCGTGGTCGGGGCCAGGAGTCCAGCGGCCTCTGGTGAGGCGAGGAAGTCGGTGCGGACCTCTCCGGCGACCATCGTCGGGTGCGCCAGCAGCCCGAGCAGAAAGCGCCGGTTGGTGGTCAGCCCGAGGATCACGGTGTCCTCCAGGCCGCGCGCCAGCCGTCGAAGCGCAGTCGGCCGATCCGGACCGTGGGCGATGAGCTTGGCGAGCATCGGATCGTAGTGGGGCGAGATGACGAGCCCGTCGGACAGCCCGTGGTCACAGCGGATGCGATCCGACGGCTGGAAGGCAACGACCGTGCCCGTCTGGGGGGCATACCCCCGAGACGGATCCTCCGCGTACAGCCGAACCTCGACGGCATGTCCGCTCAGCGAGACGTCAGACTGCGCCAGCCCGAGCGGACGCCCTGCGGCAACCTGGAGCTGAAGCGCCACGAGGTCGAGTCCAGTGACCGCCTCGGTGACCGGGTGCTCGACCTGGAGGCGGGTGTTCATCTCCAGGAAGTAGAAGTCCCCCCGATCGGACAGCAGGAACTCGACGGTCCCCGCGCCGACGTAGCCGACCGCCTCGGCCGCTGCGACGGCTGCCGCCCCCATGCGCGCCCGGAGCGCAGCAGACACCGCAGGAGACGGCGCCTCCTCGACGACCTTCTGGTGGCGTCGCTGGGTGGAGCAGTCCCGCTCCCCGAGGTGGAGGGTGGTGCCGAGGGTATCGGCGAACACCTGAACCTCGATGTGTCGGCCTGCGGTGATGAGGCGCTCCAGCAGCATCCGATCGCTGCCAAATGCACCCGCAGCCTCGGCGCGCGCCGAGGCCAGCGCCGCGACCAGCGCGCCGGGAGCATCCACCCGACGCATTCCCCGTCCGCCGCCGCCGGCAGAGGCCTTGACCAGCAGCGGATAGCCGATGCCCTGCGCAGCAACCGAGAAGGCGTCATCAGACTGATCGTCGCCGTCGTAGCCCGGCACCACCGGCACTCCAGCGGCCTGCATGCGCTGCCGGGCAGCAGCCTTGTCGCCCATCGCAGCAATCGCGGAGGCTGGGGGGCCAACGAACACGATCCCAGCAGCCTCACATGCCTCCGCGAAGTCCGCACGCTCAGAGAGGAAGCCGTAGCCGGGGTGGATGGCATCGGCGCCCGCGCGAGCCGCCGCATCGAGGATGACCGCGACGCTGAGGTAGCTCTCCGCGACCGGGGCCGGCCCGATGTGGACCGCCATGTCCGCGAGGGCGACGTGGGGGGCGTGCGCATCGGCGTCGGAGAAGACTGCGACGGTCCGGTAGCCGAGGGCACGCGCAGTGGTGAGGATGCGGACTGCGATCTCGCCACGGTTGGCGACGAGGAGTGTGGTGAACGGGCGGCTCACCGGCTCACCCAGGGGGGCTCGGTCTTGCTGATGAACGCCATCAACCCTGCCATCGCTTCTTCTCCTCGGGATGCCGCAGCGAAGCCATCGGCGGCCGCATCCAGCAGCGCATCCAGCGGCATGGTGCCCACCGAGAGCGCCAGAGCCTTGGTCGCTGCGACCGCTTCAGGACCGCCGCGCTGGATGTCGGCGAGGGTCTTCGCGACCTGATCGTCGATCTCTTCGGCGGTGATGCTGGCATGGGCCAGCCCGATGGCTGCGGCCTGATCGGCGCTGAGGTCTGCGCCGGTCACCGCGAGGCGGCGCGCCTGGGTCAGCCCGATGCGGCGCACGATGAATGGCATGACCTGTGCCGGGGTCAGCCCGAGACCAGTCTCTGGGAGGCGAAACCGAGCGCCCTGGACCGCGAAGGTGATGTCGGCCACACACGCCAGCCCGAAGCCCCCGCCCATCACCGCGCCCTCGCACACCGCGATCACCGGCTGAGGCGCATCCTCGAAGGCCTGGAGCATGGACCCAAACCGGCGGTTTCCAACCGCGATGGGATCCCGACCGTCGGGACCAGGAGCATCCCCACGGATGGCCGCCATGTCCTTGATGTCGCCGCCGCTGCAGAAGTTGCCCTCCGCGCCCCGCAGCACGATCGCCCGAACCGAGCGATCCGCCCGGACAGACTCCAGGGCCGCGATCAGCGCATCGACCATCGCAAAGCTCATCGCATTGCGGCGACGGGGGCGGCTCAGGGTGAGGTACAGCGCCCCGCCCGTCCGGGTCTGGATCAGGACATCGCTCACCGCTTCCTCTCGGGCAGGATGCCATCGAGCTTGCAGATGATCCCGAGCATGATCTCGTCTGCGCCGCCGCCGATGCTGATGAGTCGGGTGTCGCGGTAGGCCCGGCTGATCTTCGTCTCCCACATAAAGCCCATGCCGCCCCAGTACTGAAGGCAGGAGTCGGTGACCTCGCGGGCAAGGCGCCCGGACTTCAGCTTCACCATGCTCGCCAGCCGGGTGACGTTCTCGCCAGCGACGTACTGCTCGGTGGCGCGGTAGACCAGCGCCCGCAGCGCCTCGATCTCCGTCGACAGCTCCGCGAGCCGGAAGTGAACGACCTGGTTGTCGAGGATCGACTTCTTGAAGGCCTTTCGCTGTCGGGTGTAGTCGACCGTCCACTGGATGCAGTTCTCCAGACCGATGAGGGTGTTCGCCCCCGCCCACAGCCGCTCCTCCTGGAACTGGAGCATCTGGTACATGAAGCCCGCGCCCTCATCGCCGATGCAGTTGGAGACGGGGATCCGCACATCGTCGAAGTAGATCTCGGCGGTGTCCGAGGAGCGCATGCCGAGCTTGTTGAGCTTTCGGACACGGCTGACCCCGGGAGCGTCCATCGGAATGATGACCAGCGACTTGTTGGTGTGGGGATGGCCCTCGGAGGTGTTGACCAGGGCGCACATCCAGTCCGCCTGGAGGCCGTTGGTGATCCACATCTTCGAGCCGTTGATGACGTAGTCGTCGCCGTCACGGACCGCCCGGGTCTGGATGCGGGCGACGTCTGAGCCGGCAGAGGCCTCCGAGACGCCCACGCAGCCGACCATGTCTCCGGCGATGGAGGGCACGAGCCAGGCACGCTTGAGGGCATCGGAGCCGAAC
This sequence comes from Myxococcota bacterium, assembly GCA_029251165.1. Taxonomy (GTDB): domain Bacteria; phylum Myxococcota_A; class UBA796; order UBA796; family UBA796; genus JAQXDW01. The sequence goes on along the minus strand of JAQXDW010000014.1, from coordinate 65,100 downwards.
TGAGCGAGCGCGGGGGTGCACATGTCGGTGTGGACACCGAGCGCCATCGGAATGCCGCCGCAGTTGATGTGCCCAAGCTCCTCGCCCTGGGCGACATTGAAGCTGTAGTCCAGGCCGCTGCCGCCGTACTTCTCTTCGCGGTTCAGGCCGAGCAGTCCGAGCTTTCCAGCCTTCTTGAAGAGCTCGTGGGCCGGAAACATCCCCGCCTCTTCCCACTCGTCGACGAACGGGTTGATCTCGTTGTCGACAAACCGGCGAACGGTGTCGCGCAGCATCCGATGTTCTTCAGTCCACATGCTCATGAAGATTCTCCTGGGTCACCCACGGGCGACACCAAAGGTAGAGGGAGACAGGGTGCGTCGCCGGGCGTCGCCGGCGATGCGGAGGCTCATCGCGAGCACCGAGCGGGTGTCGCGGGGATCGATGACGCCGTCGTCCCAGATGCGGGCGGTGGCGAACAGGGCAGAGGTCTGGCTCTCGAGCTTGTCGCGGAGCTCCCCAGCGAAGTGCTCGAGGACCTCCTCGACGATCGGAAAGCCGCGCCGGGCATAGCTGGCCCGGGTGATGATCTTCATGACCTCACCGGCTTGCTGACCACCCATGACCGCGACCTTGGAGTTGGGCCAGGCAAAGATGAAGTCCGGCTCGTAGGCCCGACCGCACATCCCATAGTTGCCCGCACCGTATCCGCCGCCGATGACCACCGTCACCTTCGGGACGGTGGAACAGGCGACCGCCTGGATCATCTTCGCGCCGTGCTTGACCGCGCCCTTCTGCTCCGCCTCAGTACCGACCATGTAGCCGGTGGTGTTCATCAGAAAGACGAGGGGCAGGCCGGCCTGCTGGCAGAGCTGGATGAATTGCGCGGCCTTGAGGCTGCCCTCGGGCTGGATCGGACCGTTGTTGCCGATGATGCCGACACGGACGCCCTCAATGGCGGCGTGACCGCAGACCGTCTCTGCGCCAAATCGCCCCTTGAACATCAGGAAGCGTGAGCCATCGACCAGTCGGGTGATGACCTCTCGGACGTCGTAGGGCTGTCGGGTGTCGACCGGGACGACTCCGCAGAGCTCATCGGGAGCGTACAGCGGCGGCTCAAAGTCAGGGACCGCCCCCGGAGCGCCGAGCCCGAGCTGGTCGATAACCTGTCGAGCGAGGTGGATGCCGTGGGCATCGTCCTTGGCGAGGTACTCCACCATTCCGGTGATCTCAGCATGCATGGGCGCGCCCCCGAGATCGGCCTCAGTGGCCTCTTCGCCCAGGGCAGCCTTCACCAGCGGCGGACCAGCGAGGAAGATCTTGGCCCGCTCGGCGACCGCGATCACGTAGTCCGACAGCCCCGGCATGTACGCCCCGCCCGCCGTCGCGGAGCCATGGACCACGGTGATCTGGGGAATCCCGGCAGCAGAGAGACGGGCCATGTTGCAGAACACCCGTCCGCCGTCGACAAAGATCTCCGACTGGTGCAGCAGGTTGGCCCCGCCGCTCTCCACCAGGCTCACCGACGGCAGGCGCTGCTTGAGGGCAATCTCCTGGGCCCGGAGGCTCTTCTTCAGGCCCATCGGGGTGATCGAGCCCCCCTTGATGCCGGCATCGTTGGCGGTGATCATGCAGCGGACGCCGCTGACCATGCCGACCCCGACGATGTTTCCGCCGCCAGCGACCTTGTCCTTGCCGTCGTCGTCGTGCATCCCGAAGCCAGCGAGGCTGGACAGCTCCAGGAACGGACTGCCCGGATCGAGCAGCCGAGCCACCCGCTCTCGGGGCAGCAGCTGGCCGCGCTTGGCAAACTTCGGCGCGGCCTTCTCGGAGTACGCTCGGATCCGCGCCTCGACCGCACGGATCTCATCGACCAGGCCGATCATCTCGGCGCGGGCGGTCTGGTAGGCGTCGCTGGTGGTGTCGATCGCAGAGTCGATGACGGGCATGGCTACTCGGAGGAGCGGGGAACGAGGGCGTTGATTCGGTCAGGCTTCACGCCGAGGGCGCGCAGGAGGAACCGGGAGGCATGCTCGGTGACCACCGCAGGGCCGGCTGGCTCCTCATAGGTCAGCGCCTCGTAGAGGAGGTTGGCGAGCAGGGAGATGACGAAGTGTGCGGAGATCTCTGGATCATCGACGACGAAGCTCCCGTCTTCCATCCCCTCGGTGATGATCGCGGCGAGGGGTCGAGCCAGGGAGCGCCGCCCCTGGAGGACCTGGACCTCGCTCTCTTCTCCCGTCGCCGCCTGCCGAAAGACCCGGACAAGGTCGCGGTGGTGGGCGACCCGAGCGTGGATGACGTCGAGCCCGGCGAGCAGGCGAACATCTGCTGGCCCCTCGCCGCCGCTGCCAGCCTGGAGCGCGGCGATGTAGTCGAGCAAGACCTCACGCCGCAGGTAGCCAAGCAGCTGCTCTTTGTTCTTGAAGTACAGGTAGAACGTTCCCTGTGCAACGCCAGACTCTCGCACAATGGCGGAGATGGAGGTCTTTGCGTAGCCGCCAGCGACGAACCGGCGGCGGGCAACCTCCAGGAAGCGCCGGCGCTTCTCCGGGTCGAGTCCGCGGGAGCTTGACGACTGTCGAGGCGTCACTGACTGACTGTCATTCATTGACACAATCCATAGCACAACCAGAAATCCTGTGCTGACATCTGGCCGCTGCTCGGATCCCTCGGATACTTCCTCCGAATGTCGATCCGAATTGCCGCTTTCTACCGCTTTACTCCCCTCCCCGACTTTCACGCGCTCCAGCCTCGGCTCAAGGCGGTCTGTGTCGAGCACGGGATCCTCGGCAGCATCCTGCTTGCTGAGGAGGGCATCAACGGCACCATCTGCGGCCCCCCCATGGCGATCGCGTCGGTGTTTTCCTGGCTGCGTGCTGACGCGCGCCTCGCAGACCTCACCTACCAGTCCTCCGAAGCAGACTACCCGCCGTTTGAGCACCTCAAGGTCCGACTCAAGGCTGAGATCGTCAGCCTGCGGACCCCAGCAGATCCGCTGGCGCAGGTCGGTGAGTACATCGCGCCCGCCGACTGGAATGCGGTGATCTCCGACCCGGAGGTGGTCGTGATCGACACCCGCAACCACCACGAGATCGCGCTGGGCACCTTCCAGGGGGCCGTCGATCCACAGACCCGCGCCTTCAGCGACTTTCCAGCATTCGTCGATGGTCTCGATCCGAGCCAGCCCGTCGCGATGTTCTGCACTGGCGGCATCCGCTGTGAGAAGGCAAGCAGCTACCTTCTCTCTCGCGGCTTTGACCGGGTCATGCACCTCAAGGGTGGCATCCTCAGCTATCTCAAGGAAGTCCCACGGGAGTCGTCAATGTGGGAAGGCGAGTGCTTCATCTTCGATCAGCGGCGCGCGCTCGATCACGATCTTGCGCCCCGATACGCCGACAAGCCGACGGCACTCGAGCACATCGGTGATGGCTGGGCAGGCTCCCCGAGCACGTCCTGAGTCGGTGCGCTCGGCGCGCCTGAATCCACCGGCAGACAGCCCAGACCCGCCGGGGCACGCTGACTGGCGTGACGTGCCCTCACGGCTTCTTGCTCCGCGTGGTCTTCAGCAGCACCTCAGCGCGGGAGCGAAGCCCCTCATCCTGCCGAGCATCTCGCACCAGATCCCACTGCCGGCGGCTCGCCGCAATCTCCAGCAGCGCCAGTCGGAGATCAAGTGACGCATCCTCGCTCGTCGGCCGCTGGCTGTCTCCCAGGAAGTGCACCCACGGCTCCGAGATCTCCCGCGTCACGCCCATCCGGCGGGTCGGCTGCACGTTGCGCTGCATCGCCCCCTTCTGCCCTCGTCGCTTCAGCGCCGCTCCGACCGCCGTCTCCCACGCTGCCAGTGTCTCTCCCGCCTGTCCAGCCTCGACGAGGTACCACGCCGCCGAGGCGCGAATGTGCGGTGCGGTCTCTGCTGGCAGCTGCGCCAGCAGGTCGCCGGTGATGTTCCCGGCGCGCCCAAACGCCCCCCAGACCACCTCTGCCCACAGCCGATCCCGCATGTGCTCCCCGATGTCAGGATCCTGCGCAACCAGCCAGCCATGTCCAGCATCGATCGCACCGATGATGTTCTGCCACCGACCAGACGGATCGTCCGCTGGTGGTGCGGCACGGGCCAGCTCGCGGGCCAGCTCACGGACACACCGGCTGGCGTAGTCCCCGGCACTCAGGCACAGCTCCAGGCTCGTCGGCATCTTGAGGTAGTCGGTGTGCAGCGCCACCTCAGCAGACTGAAAGAAGCACTCGTGCCGGAAGCGGAGATCGTCGATGCCATTGCACAGTCCAGCGATCTCACGGAGCCCTGCGGTGGGCGCGATGGCCTTCGCGGCAGAGATTCGGCACTGCTCAGTCTGAGCTTCACACGCCGGAACCGGGACCGCATCGATCGCGCCTGCGGCCGTCGTCAGCCCGGTGATCCCGGTGTGGTCCTCCTTCTTGCTGCTTCCCGCGTCCTTGATCTCCCAGAGGTGGGGCCGGTTGGAGAAGGTCTGACACCGCTCCGATGCGGCCCCCGTCGGCAGCACCGGACAGAGCGTTCCGAGCTGCTCGGGATGCGCATCAGAGAGGGCATCGACGTACGCAAGCTGGGTGATGGGATCGGGAGCACCAAGGATCATCGCGGTCGCGGCAGCCTTGTCTTGCTCCCAGAGCGCGACGATGTCCGGAGACTCCGGCTCAGAATCACAGGCGAAAATGATGAGCATCCACATGCCTCAGCCCTACCACATGAACAGGTGCACCAGGAGCGACGCAAGGAAGTGCAGGATTGTAAGAAGGCGCGAAGCCCCCGGTGCAGAGGGACAACGAAACCACCCCGATGGACTTACACCAGATCGCTGTGCTGGCGAACCCACGCCAGGTACGCCGCCGGGCCATCGGTCGGCTCGACCGCGAGCACCTTGGGCACCTCGTAGCTGTGCAGCGCCGTGATCCGAGCGATCTTCTCGGCAAGTCCCGCCGCGCTGGTCTCCATCACCAGCAGCTCCTCAGCCTCATCGCAGATCTCTCCCTTCCATCGGTACAGGGACCGAATGCCGGGGATGATGTTGCCGCCAGCCACCACCCGCTCCTCCAGCAGTGTTCGCAGCAGCGGCGCGCCCTCTCCGGGTGCCGTCGTACAGATGATGAGTCGCATGGCCCCTCCTTGCCGAAGAGTCTATCGCTGACGACGATCGCCAAGGAGCACGGGCCGGACCGCTGAAGCCGTCACAGCCCTTCCTGACTGACCAGCTCCAGCACCACCGGCGGCGGCGCGAGGGAGGGCATGCTCTCGACATCGTAGTGGATCTCATCCAGGGTCACGATCACCTCCACCCCCGCAGACTCCTGGATCATCACCGCCGGCAAGAGGATGCCGCCGACGCGCCGATGCTCGCTGAAGGTGGTGGTCGAGGCAAGCGCTCCGCTCTCGATCCGGCGGAGCACCTGTGAGCCCTTCAGGAGCCCACTGTCGATGTCGAAGTAGAGCGTCTCGCGGTCGCCGAGCGCCGTCTGCACAGAGACCTCCCAGGTCTCTGTGCCAGCGAACTTTGCGCGACCGATGAGGGTCCGCTGCGGGTAGTGGGCGGTGTAGTTGAGGGTGGCGTAGAAGTCCGCCCGTCTTGCCTCCTCCACAGCCTCGTCACCAGTGAGCAGGCGCGGACCCATGATCGGGTTGAATTCCCAGGCCACCCCGTCGCTGTAGCCAGCGGAGACCACACCAAGCTGCGGAATCTCCAGGGTGGTGTAGAGGGTGTCCGGCGCGGCGTGGTAGACGGTGAGTCTCATCTGAGCACCTGGTGCATTCACCTGCCCACGGCTGATGACGTTGTGGTGACTCAGCATCGCCTCGCGCCCGCCAGCAGCCTCAATGGATGCCTCAAAGATTTCATCCACTGCCGGAGCGGCCGCCAGCGGACGCTTGGGACAGGCCAAGAAGATGGAGAGCAGGAGCACGCAGATGTCCGGGGTGAAATCCTCCCAGGCGACAACGCACAGTCCCGGGCAGAAGGCGGAGTATCACCGCAGCAGCTCAGGGGCCGGTCGCTCCTGGGCAGGACCGCAGCTCCTGCAGCCTCAGCCGGATCCGCCGACCTTAATCAGCCCCGACCCGCCGACCTTGATGAGGCGAGTGTCATCCCCCTCGCTGGTGTCTGTGGGATCAGGCGGCAGACAGGGGAGCGGCGCTGCGCTGGTGCTGCTGTCTGCTGACGTGCTTAGGCAGCTGTCGGCAGTGTCGAAGGTCGCCCCCATGCTGGTAAGGAGCGAGAGAATGATCCCGAGCAGAATATCCATGATGGTCACGCCTTGTCGCTCGATCCGATTGCAACCTGACACGGACTGGTCTCGCCCTGGGCCACAGCCCACTCCTCAAGCTCAGTGAGGACCCCCTCGAAGGCGCGGTCTGCTCGGGCCATGAATGCACGCCGAGCCGCTGTCTCCGCTGGCGCCATCATCGTATAGACCGCCAGAACATGGGGGCGGCGGCTGCGCTTGTCGCGGATGGCTCCGGCAGCAGCGCGGACGAATTCATCGTCCACAGTCTCCTGGGGAAGGTTCTCCAGGAAGGCCGTCCCAGAGCGGGCAAAGAACCGACCACGCTTCAGCTCGATGCAGCCGTTGCTCTGGAGGATGTCCAGAGTCTTCATCAGCTTCGTGGTGGCACCCTTGGCCCGATTTCGGCGGGAGTGCGCGCGAAGCGCCGCGTCGATTTCCTCAAGCGACAGCCCGGACGCATCGGCCCCCAGAAGCGCCTGGATGATGATGCACATGCTGTTGAGGTCGATCTTCTCGGGCGGGCGCGCATCGCGGGTTCGGTAGAGGCTGTCTCGACTCATTCCATAGATCTGGGCCACAGACTTGGCGGTCCAGCCGCGCTCCCGCAGCTCTCCGACAAATGACCAGAGGGTGGCGTCCCACATTTCCTTGAGCTGCTTCTGCTCAAACACTCCCAGCGACAGTTCGTGGATGAGCGCAAACAGGCTGCGAACAGACTGCCGTCGGCTGTTGAGTGTGAGGGCTTGTCCCAATCGAACCTCCAGAGTTCATAACGGTACCCTCATCCAGGTACGCTCGGTGTACGGAATTCCGTACACGCACATCTCTGCGTCCAATTCGGTAGACACTCAAATCAACGACAAGCATATTTGAATGTCTGCAATGACGAGCCCTTGGACGCCACAAAGTTCGGTAGGGTGAGCAAACCCAAGGAGGGTGGCTCATGGAAAACCGCAGTATTTCGGCACAGAGAGTGTCCGGCTCGACACAGGGTGTTGAGGTTCAGGTGCGAAAATGTGAGCCGGGCTGGAGCACGCCGCAGTTCTCGGTCGCGCTCTACGCACTCCAGACCAATCCGCACTCCGCTGAGGCACTGCGGCTGTACCAGCGCGTGGCGCGATTCGTGAAAGGCCGGGTGTATCGCGTGGGTCGACGGCGATACCAAGACCTGCTGCCTGAGGCAGCCTTTGAGGAGATCGCCAGCGAGGTGACCTACCAGATGCTCTCCGGCGCGCTCCACCAGTTCCGAGGCCACACCCTCTCCGAGCTGCTCGGCTTCACTCGGACCATTGCGGATCGGACCCTCTGGCGTGCTGCACGGCGTCGGATTCGAGAGCGGGAGACCCTCGCGGCGCGAAGGGAAGAGATCCAGGGCTGGAGCGTCCACACGCTGCGCGCAGATCAGGCGCTCATTGCCGTGCCGAGCACACCGCTGTCTGAAGCCGACACCACCTACCTGCTCGCCCTCCTCAACGCCGGCAGCCTGGCACGCCTGGCACGCGCGCTCGGGGTCAGTCGAGCTGCTGTCACACAGCGGGTGCAGCGAATTCGCGGCCGAATCGAAAAGCTGAGCGAGGCGGAGCAAGGCACCGCGGAGAGCTGGCTGCGGCAGAGCGCCGCTCGGAGTCGAGCGCGGGCGATGCGACGGGCTGGGTGAGCGGCGCGGCAGAGGCATCACAGCCTCAGAACAAAAGGACCTGCTTTGGATCATGATCCACCGCCGCAGTCACCCGCGCTGGCAGCACCGCCCCCTCCAGCTTCACGCCAGCCATCCGCGCGCCCTTCAGCCGTGCCGTCGACAGCTCAGCCCCCCGCAGGTCCGCGCCCGTCAGGTTCACCCGCAGCAGCCGCGCCTTGCGCAGGTCCGCGCCGGTCAGGTCCGCGCCGGTCAGGTCCGCGCCGGTCAGGTCCGCGCCGGTCAGGTCCGCGCCCCGCAGGTTGACTCCCGTCATCAGCGCCCTGCTGAAGTTCGCCCGAGTGAGATCGGTGTGGTTGAGATCGGCCCCGGACAGCTGGGCCTCGCACAGGTCCGCGCGCCGAAGGCTGGCTCCGCCGAGGTCGGCGTCCGTGAGGTCAGACCGGCTCAGCTGCGCACGGGTCAGCCGTGCCCCCCGCGCAGAAATGCCACAGAGGGAGGCCTCGCGAAGCTCGGCGCGCTCCAGCACTGCTCCGTCGAGGTTGGCGCCGCAGAGGTCGGCCCCCTCCCCCTGGAGACTCTGCAGCCGAGCACGCTGCAATTGAAGCCCCGGGAGGCGACACGCGAACAGATCAAGACCTCGCAGCTCGACACCAGGAACCAGCAAGACCACCCCCGGCCGAGGGCCTCCAAGCCAGCGGGTGTGGCGGTCGACAAACGCACCGGAGAGATCCACCTCAGAGAGATCAACGCCGCGCAGATCAACGCCGCGAAGATCGGCCTGATGGAAGACGGCGCGAGCGAGCTGTGCCCCCCGGAGATGAGACGCCCGGAGGTCGGCGCCAGAGAGATCGGCCTCAGTCAGCTCGGCGAGGCTGAAGTTCACTCCAGAGAGGTCAGCGCCAACGAGGCCCAGGCGACAGAGGTTGGCTCCAGACAGATCCGCGCCGGGTGCGACGACAAGGGGCTCGATGCCGATGGGCTCATCACAGACCAGGTTGCGCAGCGTGGCCTGCTGGCGCTGGAGCTCGGTGAGCGTAGAGCCACGGAGATCGGCTCGGTACAGGCGAGCGTTGGTCAGGTCGACCGCCGTAAAATCGACGCCCCTCAGATCGGCAAAGCTGAGGTCAGCCCCCTGGAGGCAGGCCCCGGTGAGCACAGCACCTCGGAGCTGAGCACCAAACAGGCTGGCGTCTGTGCCGTCTACGCCCGACAGGTCCGCCCGCTCCAGCTGGACCCCGCCAGCCCGTGCCCCGACAAGCCGAGCACCGGTGAGCTTCGCTTCAGTGAGCAAGGTGTGCTCGAGGCTGGCATCGGAGAGATCGCAGCCAGAGAGGTTGCAGCCGTACCGCCAGATGGCAGCCTGCTTGCTGCCGAGCAGCGAGAGTCCCGAGAGCTGTGCTCCGACCAGGGAGAGCCCCGAGAGGTCTGACAGCACAGCACTGGACTGCTGAAAGTCCACCCCCGTCAGCCCCATCGACGCGATCAGCTCCGCAGCCTGTGCCTTGCGCCCGCTGTCGAGCAGCGCGATGAGGTTCTGGCTCTGTTTGGAGGTGGCCCGCATAGTACGAATTGACTTATCGGATCCCGGAGGGCTCTCACGGTCAAACATTGACCTCATCACGCGCTCCTGCCCGCCTCCAGGGTGCTCGTCTCGGTCCAGCCACCATCCACGTGCGCACAATGCACAAGCCGAGCCCCTACCTCCTGGAGAGAATCAGATGCCCACACTGCGCCTCATCTCCTGGAACCTCGACGGTCTCGACACGCGACACATCGATGAGCGAACCGAGGCCGCCTGCCAGATCATCCTGGCGCGTGCTCCAGACGTGGTCTTTCTCCAAGAGGTCACACAGCGCAGCTTCTTCGCCCACATTCGCCCCTGGATGCAGGGCGTGGGCTACCGCTCAGCGCCGACCACCCTCACCCGCGACAGCAGCTACGGCTGCATGATGTTCATCCGAGATCCCCTCCAGCTCATCTCCACCACCCGGCAGCGGTTCGCCGCCACCCAGATGGGCCGCTCGCTGATCCGAACGGTCGTCCGCTGGAGCGGGCAAGAGCTGCTGCTGCTGACCGCTCACCTGGAGAGCCTCCGGGAGGGCGCCCCTGAGCGCATCCAGCAGCGCGACGTCATCCTCGACGCCCTGCGCAGCCACGACGGTCCGGCGGTGTTCGCTGGAGACACCAACCTCCGAGATGCCGAGGTCGCCGGGCTGAACATCCGAGACGCCTGGGAGTTGCTCGGCTCTCCAGCGCAGACCCGCTTCACCTTCGACACCCTCACCATCCCAAACAAGCGCGGACGCAGCCGTGCACGGTACGACCGGGTCTTCCTCAGCGACCATCCCGACTGGCAGCCGACCGGCCTGTTTTTTCTCGGGATGGAGCCGGTTGTTGGTACTCGCGGTATGTTTCCCTCTGATCATGCCGGCCTGGAGGTCACCCTGACGCTCCAGTGAGCCGCCGCTCTTCGCCCGGCCTGGGATATGGCCTTCTCCAGTAAAGCCATCGAGGAATACATGCCCGCAGACTGGACCATCGACTCCTGGCGCAGCAAGCCCGTCAGCCAGCAGGCTGAATATGATGATGAGGCCGAGCTTGAGCGCACCCTGAAGCAGCTCACCACCCTGCCCCCCATCGTGACGAGCTGGGAGGTGGAGAAGCTCAAGAACCACCTCGCCGCCGTCAGCCGGGGCGAGTGCTTTCTGCTCCAGGGCGGCGACTGCTCGGAGAAGTTCACCGACTGCCGCTCCAGCAGCATCGACTCCAAGCTCAAGATCCTGCTGAAGATGAGCCTCGTGCTCATCCACGGCGGCGGCAAGCAGGTCGTGCGGGTCGGACGGATCGCCGGGCAGTACGCCAAGCCCCGCTCCAGCAACACCGAGACCATCGACGGCGTGAGCCTGCCCAGCTACCGCGGCGATCTCATCAACCGGCCGCAGTTCACGCCCGAAGACCGCCGTCCCGATCCGAAGAACCTCCTGGAGGCTTACTCTCGCTCGGCGATGACCATCAACTTCATCCGCAGCCTGCTCTCTGGTGGCTTCGGTGATGTCCACAACCCCCAGGTCTGGGATCTCTCCTTCGCCGATCAGGCAACGCGCTCCGATCAGTACGCTCAGATCGTCCGCGAGATGTCGGGCGCGGTGCGCTTCCTGGAGACCATGGTCGGTCGACGCCTTGAGGAACTGGGCGCGACCGAATTCTACACCAGCCACGAGGGCCTCCACCTCCCCTACGAGCAGGCGGTCAGCGAGCTGCCTCCGCTCCGGGATGGCTGGTACAACCTCGGCACGCACTTCCCCTGGATCGGCGACCGCACCCGCGCACTCGGCGGTGCCCACATCGAGTACTTCCGTGGACTGAAGAACCCGATCGGCGTGAAGGTGGGTCCGACCATGACCCCCGGCGAGCTGGTCGACCTCGCCAACATCCTCAACCCGGACAACGAGCCCGGTCGCCTGATGTTCATCCACCGCATGGGCGAGAAGCGGATCGCTGACAAGCTCCCCGTGCTGCTCGAGGCGATCAAGAAGAGCGGACACTCAGTGGTGTGGTGCTCCGACCCGATGCACGGCAACACCTACAAGACCGACTCCGGAATCAAGACCCGACACTTCGACGCCATCCTCTCTGAGCTGGAGCAGGCCTTCGCCATCCACGATGAGGCCGGCACGATCCTCGGCGGAGTCCACTTCGAGCTGACCGGTGAGGACGTCACCGAGGTGGTCGGTGGTGCCCGTGGGCTGTCCGAGGATGACCTCCACCGGGCCTACGAGTCCGACGTCGATCCGCGACTGAACCACGAGCAGGCCCTGGAGCTGGCGTTCCTCATCGCCGCGCAGCTCCGCAAGCGCCGCTGAGGGATTGCGAGGCCGCGCGACGCGGTGATCGGCCTGGAACAGAACCTGCATCAGAAGGGCTGGAGACACAGCCCGGATGAAACATGGCACTGCTCCAGCTCACGACGATCACCGACCTCCTCCTGCGCATGCGCACCGCACTCACCCGCGCGCGCGCCGACCGCACCCTGACGCGCTCAGCCTGTGAGCAGCGGCGTCTCCTGCGCAATAAGCTCGACGCCATCGAGGCAAGCCGCCAGGAGCTGCTCGCCGAGATCCATACCCGCAGCCTCGACACCCTCGTCCGGCTCCCGAGCCATGCCCTGCGCGGAGTGGACACCACCGCCGCGCGCAGCACACAGCAGCCCGACCCGCTCCGGATGTGCGCGCAGCCCACACCCACTGCGCGCGCGCTCATGTCATGCGACCCGGAGACCGTGCGCTGGATGCTCAGCGAGGAGCATCCGCCGCTGGTGCGCTCTGACCTTCGCGAGCTCACCTGGTCGCTGCAGGATGTCGAGCTCGCGCTGCTCCACCTCGCCTCCCAGCTCCTTCGAACCCACAGCCGCGCCCAGGGGCTGCTCGACACGCTGAGCCACCGCCTCGACCGAGGCAGCCACATCCCGGCCCACCTCATCGCCTCGGTGCTGCGCTGCCAGCATGCGCTGCACGCGCCCGACGAGCGGCTGCCTGCTGCAGGCACAGCAGCCCGGTTCACATCGCCGCAGCCTGCACCACAGGCAGCACCGACGGATCCGGGGATGCTCCCCGCAGGTACCGCTCCAGCGACCCCAGCAGCCCGAGCGCCCCGCTGGCGGGCAGCAGGGTCAGCAGATCACTTCGCGCTGCTCCTCGCGACTGCGCGATCGTGAGCACTGACGGCCCCAGCACCAGCGAGGTCTTCACAAGCGCGCCGGGGTGGTCGGTCGCGCCCTTCTCGATGCCGGAGTGGACCTGTACAAAGAACAGCGCCTCGCTCACCGTACCCACCATCAGCCGGCACGGCCGACGGTCCCCTATTCCTCCAGCGATGCCTCCCAGGCCGCCCGTCGAGCATCCGCCTCGGCATCTGCCCGCCGATCCGGGTTCCGCACGATGCGAACGAAGAAGTACGCCTGCCAGCCCATGAACAGCGCACAGGAGAGAAAGAAGAAGACAACCTCAGTGCTGGAGAAGGTCGTGGCGAGCACAGCCACGACCTAACCAGCGATGAGACCGCACACAATGTGCCTGGATCGCGGAGTGTCGAGGTCGCCGTCCAGATTGACTGCGGCCACTTTCTCCAGGCGGACTGCCCAGGAGCGGTCGCAGACCGGTTAGCGGCACCCTTCCCCCCTCCTGGAGCAGAGCGATGGCGCGCACCTCAGTGAAGCAGCGGAAGCCGGCCCGGCAGGCATGCCTCGCGAGCCTCACCGTCCCCCTACACCTCGACGGCGCGCGGTCATGACGCTGGCGATCATCGCCAATCCGCGCAGCGGCGCCAACCGCCGGCGCCCTCGTCGCCTCAAGCGCCTCGCCGCGCAGCTCGAAGGGCGCGGCACGCTGCTGTGCCCGGATGGCCTCGATGCGCTCGCACAGGTCGCCGTGACGCTCGCCAGACAGGCCCCCGAGGTGATCGGCATCTGCGGCGGAGACGGCACCATCCATCAGGTCATGACCGCACTTCTGGCCGCCTACGGCACAGATCGGCCGCTGCCGACGATCGCCCTGCTCAAGGGCGGCACCATGAACACCATCGCCCGCAACGTCGGCGTGAGGTCCGGGGCTGAGCGGATGCTTCGCCGCGTGCTGGATGGTCCGCCGCTGCCGACGACCGCGCGCACCCTGATGATCACCGACGAGGACCGCGCCGGGTTCATCTTCGGCAACGCCGGCATCGCGCACTTCCTGGAGGCCTACTACGACGGCGGCGCGGGTCCAGTGACCGCGCTCGTCGTCCTGGCACGCTGCATCGCCTCCGCCCTCGTCGGTGGTCCCTACGCTGCCGAGATGTTCCGGCACTGCCAGATGGATCTCGTGATCGACGGTGAGCCCGCCTCCGCCAACCAATTCACCACACTCGGTGCGGCAACCGTCGCCGATCTCGGCTTCGGCTTCCGACCGTTCTACGCTGCCCCGACCACCCCCGGTCACATCCAGCTCATCGGCATCGGCTCGACGCCCTTCCGGTTCGCTACGGCGGTCCCAACGATCCGCCTCGCCCGTCCCATTCGTCGTGATGATGTGATCGATCACCTCGCGAAGACCATCGCGCTGACGTTCCGCGCGCCGCTCCGCTACACCATCGACGGGGACCTCTACCCGCCCAGACAGTCCATCGTCCTGCGGGCTGGACCGTCGGTTCAATTTGTCATCGACTGATCTGAGGCAAGATACCCCTCAGGCAGCCCGGAGGTTCCATGAGCGACGACAAGCACGACAACCGAATTGCCCTCGGTGTAGACGTCGGAACCTCCACCTGTCAGGCCTACATTCATGTCGCCGGCACCCGCCGGATGCTGTGGGTCGAGGGCAGCGCCGCCCAGCAGGAGTACTACCCCTCCGCGATCCTGGAGCAAGACGGCGGCGAGCGCCTGTACGGCTTCGAGGCGCTCGTCGGCGCCCAGCAGTACAAGGGCGCCACCCTCCACCACACCTTCAAGGCCTTCATGAAGGCGGATCCCCCCCTGGAGCGGGCCTATGAGATCGACGAGGCTGCCAGCTTGTTTCAGGACATGGCCGCTCACTTCCTGACCCGCCTGATGCCCGAGATCAAGCGCATGGCCGCCCGCCTCAAGGGCACCACCCGCCTCGATGTCAGCTTCACCCTTCCCGGTGGCTGGGCCCAGGATCCGACGCTGACCTCGACCTACCACCAGGTCATCTTCGACCTCGAGCGCATGCTCCGCGGGCAGCTGTCCACCAACAACATCGACGTCTTCGCCTACCTCGTCGAGGAGCCAGTGGCCGCGCTGCTGGGGATCGAGAGCATGTTCCTCGACGTGCCTGAGGGAGAGCCCACCCTGGTCATCGACGCCGGCGGCGGGACCCTGGATGCCGCGGTCTGTGTGGCGAAGCGGGATGAAGGCGAGGGCCTGCTTCACTACACCATCCCGTTCTCCAGCTCCATCGGAGTCGCCGGAGAGAGCCTGTTCGAAGAGTTCGTCAAGATCCTCACGAGGTCGGGCGCCTTCAGCACCAAGCTGCCTCGCCTGTGGCGCCGCGATGCCTCCCTCCGCGACGGACTCAAGCGCATCTTCCGCGAGTACAGCCTCGTCCCGGTGCCCGCCTTCACCCGCGAGATCTCCACTGACGATGCACGCATCGGCCGCATCACCGTCCGCTTTTCTCCCGCCGAGATCGACAAGAAGCTGCTCGACGGGCCGCGCTTCAAGCAGATCTCCCGGTTTATCGGCAAGCTGCTCAAGGCGTACAACACGGTCACGGGCTCGGAGCGGACCGAGTGGGGAGCGAGCTACCTGGTCGGCGGCCTGGGGCGCTACAGGCTGTTCAAGCAGGAGGTCATGAAGATCCTGCCCGGCTGCCAGACCGTGCCCAACCCCCAGGAGATCATCGCCATCGGTGCGGTCAACCACGCCGAGCGCGGCGGCCTCCAGATCCGCGAGCGGGCCTGCCCCTACCACCTCGGTCAGCAGGTCCAGGACTTAGGCCTCGGCAAGCTGGTCTGGGACATCCTCGTCAAGCAGGGCGAGCTGATCAGCACCGCCCACGACAAGACCTTCCTCGGCGACACCCACGTCCAGCAGTCCGGCAGCGGCTTCAAGGCAACGTTTGGCTGGACGGAGTCGGAGAGCCTTGAGGACACCGTGCTGCTCATCTTCGAGGACTCGGTGCGGTTTGAGACCTACTACAACAACCCGGTTCCGCTGCATGCCGGCGACGCACTCCAGACCCGGGTGCGGTTCGACGACAAGCTGCGGCTCGAGATCGACATCGTGCATGTCCGCACCGGGCTGGTCTGGTCGACCTCTGGGTTGCGCTGGTAGCGCACGACCGCCGCGCTCCTCTGGAGCATGACCGCCACCCGGAAGGGCTACTCGCAGGTGCCATCCCAGCGCGCAGCGTTGTTCAGCTCATCGCACTCATCGACGAGCCCGAAGCCAGCCCCCAGCTCATCGACCCGGACCGTCAAGCCGTCGCTGCCGATGCCCGCAGCAGGCAGCGAGATGACCATCCCGCCGGCGGACATGCCCGGCGGGATGGTGTGCTCGGTGTTCTGGATGCCCACCAGCTCCAGGGAGCCGCCGTTGTTGGCAAACACAGAGACCGGCACCCCCTCACCGGCCGGGTACAGCCCCTGGTTGGCGACCTCGACAGAGACCTTCATGACATCGTCCTCGCCGCAGCCCGTGAAGCAGACGTCGGTGATGCTGGCGATCAGATCGATGCCGATGTCGGCGTTGATCGCGGGTCGGGCGCGGAAGACGTTGTCCTCCAGCCAGTAGCGGGGAGCGACCGGCAGGCTGCCGTCGGCGTTGATGTTGGTGACCGCGAAGTCGTGGACGTGCCAGGTCGGGCCGCTGGCGAGCCAGGCGTCCTCGGGGTGGCCGAGCATGACCACGCCGGGGATGTCCGTGTCGCTGCTGCCGCTCCCCAGGGTGTTGGAGACGAACACAATCTCAGCGGAGAAGTCGCCGTCAACATCGGCAACGACTGGGTACTCCCAGATGGTCGTGCTGGCGTGCTCCTCGCGAGACATCAGGGTGGTGCCGGCGGCGCCGTCCATGACCAGCATGCGCTGGCTGTCGGCATAGAGGATCTCGTAGGCACCATCTCCGTCAAAGTCGTAGCCGCTGCAGCCGGCGAGCATCCCGGTGTTGTCGGACACCGAGCGGCTCCAGAGCAGACTGCCGTCGTGGTTATAAACCACGAAGGTGCTGAACGCGTTGTTGGTGATGCTGCTGTTGTTGCTCGCCCAGCCGATCTCGGGCAGACCATCCCCGTCAAAGTCCGCCACGCAGGGCGCGCCGATGTTGGGTCCGCCGGCCTCAACGCTGATGCGCGTCTGCCCGTCGTGCTCGTAGATCTCCAGCCGTCCCTCCGCGATCATCGCGACCTCGGCTTCGTCGTCTCCGTCGATGTTGAGGATCGCGCTCCAGTGTCCGTAGTCACCGGCCAGCGGAGAGGACCACTCGATGGTGCCGTCCGGCCCGTAGACGTGTGAGCCCAGGACGATCTCCTGCTCACCGTCGAGGTCAATGTCACCGACGCTGGCCATCATGAACGGGGTGGCGTTGTCGTGGGGCAGGGCGACCTCGACGGCACCGGTCGCGCCATCGAGGATGTGGTCATAGGCAATGATCTCGGCGTGGCCGTCTCCGTCGAGGTCTGCGGAGGTGATGATCGGGATGAGGTAATAGCTGGTGTCAGGGTCGTAATTGGCCGCGAGGAACGGCTCCGAGGTCCACAACACCTCCCCCTCTCCGCTGACTGCGGACACCTCACCGCCGGTGGTCACCGCCACCGCCTCTGCCTCCTCGTCTCCGGTGACATCGACCATCGCGACCCCTGAGAGGGGGTAGAAGCCCAGGAGGCTCCAGTGCTCCTCGCCGGTCGCGCCATCCAGCAGCACCAGCCGGGGATACTCCATGCGCCAGTCGGTGTCGTCCCAGGCCACCACCAGCACGTCCGGGATGTCCGACTCAGTGACGCGCCCGTCGCCGTCGTCGTCGGTGAGGTTGCCGATCGCCGGCATGAGCAGGACCTGATCCACAGCGGGATCCGCAGCCACGCTGGTCCACAGCCACTCCTCCTCCATTCGCCAGGCGTCCGCGACGATGACATCAGGGGCCTCACAGACCTTGAGACGCTCGACCGCAGCGACCGGAGCCAGGGTGACGTCGCAGTCCGGAAGGATCTCCTCAGGCGAGGCGGTGTCCGGCGCGGCAGAGTCCATGGGCTCGGCCACATCGTCGGTCGGCTGGTTCAGCCCGGTCTCGATGCAGCCGGAGAGTGTCAGCAGTAGCCATGCACGGTGTTCCATCGCGGTGCCCCCTGCGGCCCCAAGTATCTCCGTGGCGCGATGCTGTTCACCTCATCGGGGCAGAGATGCCGTCCAGCGACGACCAACCGCCGCACCCCGCCACACACCAGCGGCCTCCAAGAGCTCGCTTCGCCGCAGCCCGGAGGCACCATCAGCCGCCACCGATCAGCCGAGGTCCACGCCGTCATCCACGCGCAGGGCCCTCACAGGACCGGCGGAGTCCGAGGCGGCCACAGGCCAGGAGTCGGCGCAACCTGCAGCGCCGCTGCGGATCCAGACAGAGCACAGGGTGCACCGCTCTCAACCCCTCGCCGAACACCAAAACACCTTGCTCCCAAGCTCTAGACCGGTCAATAGGGGGCGCCTGTCCCTGGAGGCTCAACAATGAACGGCCGACACCTCATGCTCCCCGACCCTCACCTCGGTCGCTCGGTTCACGTCTGGGCCTTCGGCCACTTCGGGCCTCCCGTCGTCATCTTTCCCTCCGCCGCTGGCTTCGCCCATGAGTGGCAGGCGCAGGGCATGATCGAGGCCCTCGCCCCCCTCATCCAGCGCGGAGCCCTCAAGCTCTACTGTCCAGAGAGCAACGTCGCGGCCGCCTGGACCCGCCGCGACGAGCCCGCCGACGCACGCATGCAGCACCACCGCCGCTATGAGCAGTTCGTCCTGAGCACCCTGCTGCCGTTCATCCGGGAGGACTGCGGCGGCTGGAGCGCACCGGTCGGCGCTGCCGGCTGCAGCCTGGGCGCGATGTACGCCGCCCTGTTCGCCCTGAAGTTCCCCGAGCACTTCGACCGGGCCCTGTGCATGTCCGGGCGCTACCTCGCCACCGCGTTCACCGACGGCGAGCTGAGCACCGACATCTACTTCAACAGCCCCCTGCACTTCGTCCCGGGCCTCTCCGGTGCGGCACTCTCGCGGGTTCAGCAGCAGACCCACCTCACCCTCGTCTGCGGGCAGGGCAAGTGGGAGGAAGGCTGCATCGAGGAGACGGTCGCCCTCGCCGCGCTGTGTCAGCGCAAGCAGATCCCCCACACCCGGGACATCTGGGGCAAGGACGTCACCCACAACTGGACCTGGTGGAAGCGCCAGGCACAGCTCCACCTCGGACGCTGGGCCCAGCGCTGAGGGCACGGTCCGCCAGGAGCACCCAGGCTGAAGCGAGCACCGCCCAGGTGCCCGAGGACACCTGAGCGGAGCAGGACGCCAGCGCCGGGCGAGTCGGTCGTCGGCGCGCGGGACCGCAGACACCACCCGGCCGCGACAGCCCTCGGACTACAGCAGCGAGATGTCGATGTCGGTCACCGAGCCCTTGCCGGCCGCAACCCGAGCAGCGAACACGTCCGCCTCCGGCAGCACGCTCTCGAAGAAGAAGCGCGCGGTCTGAAGCTTGCCGCGCCACGTCGCGCTCTCCTCGCCGTAGGTCTTGGCGTGGGCGAGCTGACGCAGCCAGACGTGGCCCAGGGTGACCAGGGCGAAGAAGTTGAGGTAGCTGCTGGCGACGGCACCGACGACCTCACGGTCCTGCATCGCGGACATCATCAGCCCCTGGGTCACCGTGCTCAGCTGCTTGCTGTACCCAGCGAGGATGCCGGCAAACGGCGCGATCGCGGGATCGGCGGCGGCGGCCTTGATGCCCTCCTTCACCTCAGCGGCGAAGCCCATGATCAGCGCACCGCCGTTCATCGGCAGCTTGCGGCCCACCAGGTCGAGGGCCTGGATGTGGTTGGTGCCCTCGTAGAGCATCGCGATGCGCAGATCCCGCATCAGCTGCTCAACCGGCCAGTCCTGGGTGAAGCCCGCGCCGCCCATGACCTGCATGGCCTCCGAAGTGTTCAAGAAGCCGCGCTCGGAGCCGTAGCTCTTGATGACCGGGGTGAGCAGGGCGACCAGGCCAGAAGCCTTCTCGCGGGTGGCGGCGTCGGGGTGGTGGTGGGCGACGTCGATCTGGGTGGCGATCCAGCAGCCGAGTCCGCGAAGGGGCTCGGTGGTGGACTTGACGTTGAGCAGCATCCGGCGCACGTCGGGGTGGACGAGGATGTTGTCTGCGGCGACACCCGCCTCGCGCTTGGACTTGTCGAGGGCGCGGCTCTGACGGCGGTCCTTGGCAAACGACAGCGCAGCCTGGTAGGCATGCTCGCCCAGGGCGACACCCTCCAGCCCGGTGTGCAGGCGAGCGGTGTTCATCATGACGAACATCGTGCGCATGCCCTTGTGCGGGGCGCCGACCAGCCAGCCCTGCGCCTCCTCCATGTTGATGACGCAGGTCGGCGAGGCGTTGATGCCCATCTTGTGCTCAAGGCCACCGCAGAACACCGGGTTGCGAGAGCCATCGTCGAGGAACTTGGGCACGATAAACGCACTGATTCCCTTAATCCCTGAAGGAGCATCCGGGAGCCGTGCGAGCACGAGGTGGATGATGTTCTCGGCGTAGTCGTGCTCTCCAAACGAGATCCAGATCTTGGAGCCGGTCAGGCGGAAGGAGCCGTCGTCGTTGGGGATGGCCTTGGTGGTCATCAGCCCGAGGTCGGTGCCGCACTGGGCCTCGGTGAGGCACATGGTGCCGGTCCACTCACCGCTGATGAGCTTGGGGAGGTAGGTCGACTTGAGCTCCTCCGAGACACCGCCGGCCGCCAGGGCGTTGATCAGCCCCTTGCTCAGACCGTCGCACATCGAGAAGCTCTTGTTCGTCGCGATGAGGCTCTCGCCGGTCATGACGCCGACGGCATGCGGAGCACCGAAGCCGCCGTACTCGACCGGACCGGTGACCCCGCTCCAGCCGGCAGCCGCGTAGGCCGCCCAGGCCTCCTTGAAGCCATCGGCAGTGGTGACCGAGTAGTCCTTGGGGTCAAAGACCAGATCGTCGTGATCGCCCTTTGCATTCAGCGGGAGCAACTCGCCCTCACAGAACTTAGCAAACTCCTCGATAATGCCCATCGCGGTATCCAGATCGAAGTCAGCGAAGTCCGGCATACTGTGGACATTCTCGGTGTATCCGAAGGCTTCGAGGTTGAAGCGGATGTCTTCGAGGGGGGTCTTGTAGTGGCTCATGGCGGCTCCAGAACTGAATGAGGATTCATTCATAATATAGTCCGGCAATTCCTGTGGTCACTGGAGCCGCACAATTCGACCCCACATCTCCCCGCTGGTGGCGCGCGTCATCCAGGCTCGCGGCCCGATCAGCGCCCCACATGATCCGACTCGCAGCAGGCGTCGCGGCGACGGTGAGCCGCAGGTGTCTGTGCATGCCGCAGCGCGTGGGGCCGCTTCTGCACCAAAAAGCATCATCTGTAACGATTTGACCAACCCTCTCCTCCAGGCCCTGGCTTCAGATCGCCAGAATCCCCAGGCACGGGTAAGAGGGGGGCCATGGAAACCATCCCCGCAAGAATGAACCGCGTCCGCCTGATCCTGGCCAAGACTTTTGGTGTGCGCTTTCGCCCCTGGATCGCTGCGCTGGTCCTCCTGAACATGCGCATCGGAATCAACATCGGGCGTGCCCTCGATGGCGTGTTCTTCTCGGCGTACAAGAAGCAGCCGGTGAAGTCCCCGATCATCCTGATCGGAAACCCGCGGACTGGAACCACCTTCATGCAGCGCTTCCTCACCGACCACAAGATCGGTGTGGGCATGGAGCTGTTCCGGATGGTCTACCCCTCGCTGGTGCTTCAGACGATCCTCAAGCCCCTGCTGCCGCTCCTTGAGGCGGTCAGCCCAGCGAAGTTCCACAAGCCGGAGGTCCACGCGACCAGCCTCTCGAAGGTCGAGACCGACGACGCCTCGATGATCACCCGGTACTTCGATGGCTTCTTTCTCTACGGCTTCTTCCTGGCATTTGACGACGATGATCTGCTGTACACCGTCGATCCCCAGGTTCGTGACACCTCCGAGCGTGACTTCGAGTGGATGGAGTCGCTCTGGAAGCGCAACCTCGTGGCCCACAAGGCCGACCGAGTCGTCGCCAAGCTGTTCAGCGTCTCCCCGCGGGTGCCGCAGTTTCTCGAGAAGTTCCCCGACGCCCGGATGCTGTACATGGCTCGAGATCCGGTCAGCATCTTCCCCAGCGGAATGAGCCTGGTGACGGGCGTGCTGGAGGAGGCATTTGGGTTCTGGTCGCTCCCTGAGGATGTCCGCCAGCGCTGGTTCGATCGGCTCTACGATGGCTTCGTGATGCTGCTCAAGCGGTTCCACGATGACTACACCGCCGGAAGAATCCCTAAAGAAAATGTATACATCGTACGTTACGACCGCATGATGAAGGAGTTCGAGGTTGTGATGGGGGAGATGCTTCCCTTCCTCGGTCACGAGCCGAGCGAAGCGCTCAAGCAGACCATCACGGAGCGTGCCGCCAAGCAGCGCGCCTACAAGTCCAAGCACAAGTACGACCTCGAGAAGTTCAACCTCAGCGAAGAGAAGATCCGCGAGGACTGCGCGTTCTTCTACGAGACCTTCCTCCCGCCGCTCCCCCACCTCAGCGACGACTGAGGCACCGCAGCGGCCTGAGCACCCCACGACGCCCGCTCCTGATCCTGGGATGCGGCGGCTGAGGCACGGAGACCACACCGACCGGTTTCCCAGCCGTAACCTTCACGACTGCCCCCCTTGAGGCTCACCCTCGGGGGGCGATGCCCGTGCTCCAGTACACTCACAGCGGTGTTCACCTACTACGCTCCGACCCGCTTCTGTCCAACCTTCACCGCAGTCCTTGCGGAGGTGGGAGCGACGCGCACGGACGATCTGGCGGCGAGCTGGGATCTCTACCTGACCAGCAGCAGCGCCTCGCTGAAGACCCTGCTGCCCAGCCGGACCGATCAGTGGCTCAGCCGCCTGCCCAACGCCGGCCACCTCTCCAACAAGACCGCCCTGTGGCTGGGACTGCTGGAGGGCCTGGGGCGAGACCGCGCCTGCGCGCTGATGCCGGAGTCCTGGCAGCTCGATCAGCCCGACGACGTCGCCCTGCTGGATGAGCAGCCACGAGACACGGTGTACATCGCCAAGCACCCCGTCTTAGAGCAGCGCAAGGGGCTCCGTCTCTGCGGAGATGTGGCGGCCCTTCATGCTGCTGCCGAAGACGGACACACCCTCGCCCAGCGCCTCCTGCCGGACCTCCTGCTCGTCGACGGACACCGCTTCCACCTCCGCCTGTATGTGGTGGTCCTCTACCGAGATGGTGCGCCTACGGTGTGGCGGCACCAGCGCGGTCGCTGCATCTGGGCACCAGCACCGATGGGGCACTCGCTGCTGGAGCGCGATGCGGTGATCACCCGAGGAGCAGCGCTGCTCCCTGGACGCCCGATCGACCTCGCGGGACTCCTCGCGATGCTCCACGACATCGACACCGATGACCTGATGAACCGAGTCGATGCGATGCTCTCCGCCACAGCATCGATCATCATCCCGTCCGTCCTCAGCCGATGGTCGTTCTACAGTAACCCGGCGTTTCACCTTCTCGGTGCAGATGTTGTGGTGGATGCGTCTGGCGGTGTCCGGCTCATCGAGCTGAATTCCGGCCCCGACCTTCGACCCCGAAGTCCTGCCGACCGGGTGCTGAAGCGCAGCGTGGTGAGAGACCTGCTGCGACTGATCGCACTGATTCCTGAAGACAACACCGGATTCATCCGGTTACCCACCGATCTTCAGCCACGGTGAGCCCACGATACCAATCGTAAACCTCATCCAGCACGGTGCCAGCCCCGCCGCTTTCCTCGCAGCCCTCTCTGCGCTCGCTCCCGATCCACCAGACAATGCGCTGGTGCTTCGCGCTGTCCTGGTCACCGCTCGCGGAACAACAATGAATACTCACGGCGTTACACGACAACGTCTACCGCAGCACTTCCAGCTCAAAGAATGACTCCAGATCTCCACCTGGTCCCGCGAGCATCGCCGCCTCGCTGCCAGGAGAGTCGCGGAGGGTGGCGTTGATCAGGCCGATGGCGTGGAAGCGCAGCAGCGGCAAGATCGTCTCGACGTCGGGGTTCTCAGGACCGCAGCCATCCTGCATGACGTTGCCCACCGAGTCCTCGATGAGGTCCTGCACCACGCCAAGCTCCAGGATGCAGAGGTCGGAGAAGGTGAAGTGCCCGGCGTCGAAGTAGGTCGCCATGAGGCTCGGGGGTGCCATGAGGTCAAAGGAAGCGTCCGCGTTGGTGGCGTAGTCGAGGATCTGATCGGCGGTCCCAGCCTGGAGCATCACCGGCATGTCCAGCTCATCCGGTGCCGTTCCGGTCCCGGCGAGGGCGAGCTGGATGTCCGGCGGAGCCTGGGCGATGGTGACGGCGACTCCATCCTCTTCACCGGCAGCGTGCAGGGCGGTCCAGGCACCCAGCGAGTGCCCGGCGATGCCCCAGTCGCCCGCAGAGACCGGCGCCGGATCGTCTGCACCTCGGAGACGCTCGACCACCATCCGGACATCATCCGGACGGTAGAGGAAGCTGTCCGCAGTCGAGCTGAATTCGTTCTCTCCGGGGATCAGCAAGTCGGCGAGGGTGTTGCCGATGTGATCGGGAGAGGCCACCACATAGCCGTGGCTGGCGAGGTACTCGGTGAAGAACAGCGACTGCAGTCGCATGCCGCCGTTGCCGTGAGAGAAGACCACCAGCGGGTACGGACCGTGGGCAGTATCGGCCTCGGGCGTATCGAGGCTGCTGGAGGTCAGCCAGGGGAGGTCATCGGGAGCGATGTCCTCGACCTTCAGCCGCACCTCTGGAACGAAGTCAGCGACCGCATAGGTGCGCAGCTCGCCCTCTGCAGAGGCTGCTGGATACCACACCTCGACGGGAACGATCCGAGGCGAGCCGTCCTCGAGGGTGCGATCCGGATCGGTGAGCCAGAGGGTGGTCACGCCGACCGGGAACGGCCCCCAGTCAGAGGCATCCGGTGCATGCTCGGGGCCCGCCGGAGGGAACGCGAGGTCTGCGTAGGGGTCTTCTGCGGAGCGCGGATCGGTGCAGGCCAGGAAGAGGAGCAGCATGAGGGAAAGCTACCCCCCTCTCCTCAGCACCGCACGCGCGCAGCATGCGTTCTGCCGCATGAGGCCCCCTCCAGCACGCTACCCCACACGCTCTGCGCCCCAGGTCACCTGATCGATGATCTTCAGCGAGCCCCGCAGCACGACCACGCTGGCGATCCCGGTTCCAAGCTCAGCGATCACAACGATGGTCCCCACAATTCCGCTGAGGCCGACGTTGAGGTGGATGGTGAGCAGCAGCGGGAGCAGGCCGATGATGTGCATCCAGGTGACCACGCGCAGCAGCGTCCGCCCCCACGCCTTGCGCAGAAACCCACCCAGCGCAGCCAGCCCGATGATCCCTCCCGCCAGCAGCACCCACACCGCGCTGGAGACGATCAGCTCGATCAGCCGGGCAAACGGCAGCACGGCCGCACCGAAGATGGGCTCATAGAACGACAGCAGCTGCTCAGGCGGCCCCATCAAGCCCATGAGCAGACCGGTGAAGCCGATGAACATCAGCAGCCCGGCGTGGATCACCCAGCAGACCAGGAGGGACATCAGTCGGCGGTTGCTGTCGGTGCTCATTGCAGCAGTGTATCCGCCATGCTCGCAGCGTTCTGGACTGACAGACCGAATCCTCAGGCTGCTGCAACGCCAGCGTATTCGCCCAGCGCGCTCAGCACGGCCAGGACGCTGTCCGCCCTCATCGGGAAGCGAGAGAAGACGAGACGGCGCCTTGGCACCGGTCCAAGCGGCACATCACTCGACGACCCTCGTGGCTGGTGTCGCGTCGAGATTACCGGCCTACCGCACACCAAGGCGTGAGAACCCACCGTCGATGATGAGGTGAGTGCCGGTGATGTATGCCGCAGCATCCATCGCCAGGAAGGCCACGGCGCGGGCAACCTCCTCGGGCTCTCCGACCCGCCCCATCGGGGTGGCCGCCTCGATCCGCGCGCGCTTTACCGGATCCTTGAGGACCTGCTCAGCCAGCGGAGTGCGGATGTACCAGGGATGAACCGAGTTCACCCGGATGCCGTCCGGTGCCCACTCCACCGCAAAGAAGCGGGTCATCTGGTCCATCGCGCCCTTGGTCATGGCGTACGCGGCGGTGGAGGTGGCGACGATGGAGATGGAGGAGACGGAGGAGACATTGACGATGCTGCCGCCGCCATCAGAGAGCCAGGGGTGCAGCGCCTGAGACAGCGCCCAGCCGCTCTCCAGGTTGACCGCCATCAGGCTGCGCAGATCGGCCAGGGTGTAGTCGAGAGATGACTTGCGCAGGTTTGTGCCGACGTTGTTGACCAGCACATCGAGCCCATTCCAGTGCGCACGGAGGGCCTCAAGCAGGGTCGCTCGCCCCGACTCTTCTGCCAGATCCGCCGCGCAGCCTGCGGCGTCATGGCCCGCTGCGCGCAGCCGGTCCACGAGGGCCGCGACGTCCGGCGCATTCCGAGCCACCACAAAGACCGCCGCCCCCAGCGCGACGAATTCCTCGGCCACGGCGAGGCCGATTCCTTTTGTGGCCCCGGTGATCAGGGCGCGGCGTCCAGTCAGGCTCCAGGCAGTGCTCATCGCATTCCTGTATCCGGTGACGCGCTCCGACAAGGCATCAGACTCTGGCGGCCCTTACCAGGGTGTCAGCCTGCCGTCGGCGTGGCGCTGGTGCTCAGGATGCCCGCGAAGCTGCCCCGGTAGCCCCAGACCAGCACACCAGCCAGCACACTGAAGATGGCACCGGGCAGGATTCCGGCGGGATCCATGGCGCCATGGAAGATGAGGATGTTGATCAGCACCGGGATCACCATCACGAGCCCCAGCGGCAGCATCCGTCCGCTGAGGATGAGCAGGCCGCCGAGCAGCTCAGTGAGCTTGACCACCGCGAGGTACTTCGTGCTCATCAGCAGCCCCATGAAGACTCCAGCATCTCCCGGAAGCGGCTCTCCGCTCGCCATCGGACCGATCCCGATCATGCCCAGGAGCCCCAGCAGTCCCGGAATCACCATGCCGAGCCCCAGAAGAATGCGTGCGAAAATGACTGCGTACTTCATGTGTGTTTTTCCTTTCGTTTGACCGGTGCCGCGCAAGGGCGGCTGCTGGGCAACGACTGAGAGCCCAAGCGTGGATGGTGGTTGGGATATACCGACCGGTGCCATCTGGTGAAAGGGGGACTCAAAATGGCGACACTCTCAGAGCTTTCTGCACGCGATCGACGCTTCGTGGAGGGCTATGCCTGGCGGCGAATCCACCCGACGCCGTGGCATGTGCTGGACACCCCGCTGTCGGAGAGCCGCGTGGCGCTGATCTCGTCGGCGGGCATGGTCACGCCGGACCAGGAGCCGTTCTCGCGGAGCGTAAGCGGCGGAGACGTCAGCTTCCGAGTTCTCCCTGCCGACACCGACCTCGCCACGCTGCGGCTGACCCACAAGAGCCGGGCCTTCTCCCGCGACGGCATCCACGCAGACCCCAACCTCGCGCTGCCGCTGGACCGGCTCCGGGAGCTGGCAGCGGAAGGGACCATCGGCTCCGTGAGTCCACGGCACCTCAGCTTCATGGGCAGCGTGACCGCGCCGGGTCGGCTGGTGGCGAAGACCGCGCCGGCAGCGGTGGACGTCCTGGAAGAAGACGGCGTGGACATCGCCTTGCTGGTGCCGGTCTGACCGATGTGCAATCAGTCGGTCGGGCTGATCGCGGCGGAGGCAGAGCGACGGGGAATCGCCACAGTGTGCCTGCAATTGCTGGAGGGCATCGCAGAGTCGATGGGGATTCCACGGGCGCTGCTGGTGCCGTATCCGCACGGATATGCGCTGGGAGAGCCCGGAAACCCGGTGGCGCAGCATGCGGTGCTCGCGGCAGCGCTGGCGCTGCTCACGGCAGCGCGAGGGCCGGTGGTTCGGCGGCTGGGATGAGGGGCCGTTCTCACTGAGAGCATGCGGCAGCGGGAGCGGCTTGACGGGCATGCTACCGTCGCTTCGCTGGAGGATCCCCGATGCTGCTCGCCCTGCTCTCGCTGACCGCGCTCGCCCAGGAACGTCACGAACTCCCCGGCGATCCACACCATCAGACTGACATCTCAGCATTCACCATTGATCACAAGCAGTGGCGGGTCGGCCTGGCGAGC
The DNA here is from genome assembly GCA_029251165.1 of Myxococcota bacterium. Classification (GTDB taxonomy): domain Bacteria; phylum Myxococcota_A; class UBA796; order UBA796; family UBA796; genus JAQXDW01. The sequence continues at coordinate 37,326 of JAQXDW010000014.1, read as the reverse complement.
CTGGACTACGGACTGCTGGAGAACACCCAGATCGGCACCAACACCCTGATGTGGGCGTTCGGCACCAACGCGCGGGCCAAGGTGACGGCGATCGAGACAGAGCGGCTCGCATTCTCATTCCAGGCCAGCACAGTGTCGATCCACCAGCGCTGGCTGGACGCCATCACCCAAGCCGCCTCGGGAGACGACGAGCGCGCCAGCTCTGCGGCGCTGCGGGTGACCCCGATGAGCTGGCGCGGCAGCTGGTCGATCTCACCGAAGTGGAGCGTTCACCTCGGCAACACCTGGGTGCTCGGGCGGATCTCTGGAGAGCTCACCGGAGAGCAGATCGCGGGGCTCATCGGGGCGGTGACCGGCGGAAGCATCGACGCCAGCATCACCGATGCGATGGGCGCCTCGACGATGTACACCGGCGCGGTCGGGCGGTTCACCCTCGCCCAGAGCAACCTCGCAGCAGAGTGGAGACGGAACCAGCGCAGCAGCCTCATCTTTCAGAGCAACAGCTCCCTGTGGATCTCAGGGATGGTGATCGGGACTGTGGGCACCGCCAGCGAAAGCGGCGAGGTCGCAGCCGGCGGTGCTGCGACCTTCGAGCAGGTCCTGGAGACGCTGCCCAGCGCGGCCTCGCTCTCCTGGCAGTGGCGCTTCGACACGCTCCACCTTCGGCTCGGCATTCCCCTCAACCCGGTCAACCCGTTCTCCTACACCCAGGCGATCACGCTCTACTGGCTGCTGTAGCGTCATCCTGGCTTTACATTTTGTCAGGCCAACATTACATACTCAGGGATGTCGGACCTCACCTGCCAGCTCAAGCGGCACCGGGAACACGCCGGGCTCTCTCAGCAGGCCCTCGCGAGGCGGGTCGGCGTGAGTCGGCAGGCACTGAGCGCCATCGAGGCGGGTCGACAGGTGCCCTCCACGCGCCTCAGCCTGCTGCTCGCTCGTGCGCTGTCCTGCACGGTCGAGGACCTGTTCGCCCTCCCCGATTCTGGCACCCTCGCCGTCCGACTCCCCGCCGGAGCGCGCGCCGGTCGGGTGGTCCTGGGACAGGTCGACGGGCAGTGGGTCGGTCATCCCCTCTCCGACCTCGACCTCGGCCCCGCCGACGGAATCCTCTTGGAGAGCGGTCAGGTGCAGCCGCTGTCTTCGCCCGCCTCTACGGGCCTGCTGGTCGCAGGCTGTGCTCCGCTGCTGGGCCTGCTCTCCCAGCGGATCGGACACCATCGAGACATCCGAAGCGCCTGGCTGCCGGTCAGCAGCGGACGCGCCCTGTCGCTGCTCGCGGAGGGGCTGATCCATGTCGCCGGGCTGCACTTCTTCGATGCCAGCTCTGACCGCATCGCCGCCAACCGCGCCGCCATCCGCGCGCGCTTTCCGGGACGCCGCATGGTGGTGGTCAACCTCGTCTGCTGGCGGCAGGGCCTGCTGAGTGGACCGGGTGCCGCCATCGGACTGGCCGATCTCACGCGTCCTGGGCTTCGGTTCGCCCGGCGGGCGGAGGGCTCCGGAGCCAGCAAGCTGGTCCGCGGGATCATCGGGGATCAGCCCATGCCGACGGGACCGCTGGCGGGTGGTCACCTGGAGGTCGCCCGGCTGGTGCGCGCCGGAGCGGCGGAGGCGGGGGTCGCGATCGAGCCAGCGGCGCTGGCGGCGGGGCTGTCGTTCCTGCCGCTGTCTGAGGAGCGGTTCGACCTCGTCTACCCCGCAGAGCTGACCGGACACCCCGGACTGAAGCGCCTGCTCGACGTGCTCACGGATCGGCCGTTTCAGACCGAGGCGGCTCACATCCCTGGCTACGATCTGTCTCGCTCCGGCACCACCGAGGCCGCCTAGTGCTCCTCGCCCTCGCCCTCGCCTGCCAGCCGACCACCGCGACTCAGACGCTGGAGGTCCTCGCCGCCTCCTCGCTGACCGATGCGATCGCGGACCTGGAGGTCGCCTTTGAACTCGCCCATCCCGACATCGACGTGCGCACCCGCATCGCCGGCAGCCAGACGCTCCGCCTCCAGATCGAGCAGGGGGTTCCGGCGGATGTCTTCCTCTCCGCAAATGCCGAGCACATGGTCGCCCTGGTGGCGTCCGATCACGTCGTCCAGCACACGGTCTTCGCCCACAGCGCCCTCGCCCTCATCGTGCCCGCCGACAACCCGGCTGGAATTACCGGGCTGGTGGACCTGCATCGGGCACAGCGGCTGGTCCTCGGGGCCGACACGGTTCCGATCGGTCAGTACACCGCTGCCCTCCTCCAGCAGGCAGCGGCCGCCTATGGGCCTGGATTTGCCACGGCGATCGCAGACCGGGTGGTGTCCAGAGAGCACAGCGTCCGGCTGGCACGCGCTCGGGTGGTGCTGGGAGAGGCCGACGCCGCCATCGTCTATGAGACCGACACCGACACCGACGGCATCGTCGCCGTCCCGATCCCTCCCGCGCTGAACCCAACGGTCGGCTACCACATCGGCTTGCTCGGACCGACGAGCCCGACCGCTGCGCTGTGGATGGACTTCATGAGCTCTGCTGTGGGCTGTCAGGTGCTCTCCGGGCACCGCTTCATCGTGGACCCATGCGGCGTCTGAGCATCGCCCTTCCCGCAGCCTGCCTCCTGGTGCTGCTCATCCTCCCGCTGGGGGCGCTGGCGCTGAGCGCGCCGGATCTCGGCGCCGGGCTCGACAGCGCGCTGCTGTGGCCGGCGGTGTGGCTGAGCGCACAGACCAGCCTGGTGAGCCTGCTGCTCATTGTGCTGTCAGGGACGCCGCTGGCCTGGTGGCTGTCTCGATCCAAGACCCGACTCGCGGCGGTGCTCGCTGTCCTCGTCGAGCTTCCGGTGGTGGTGCCCCCTGCGGTGGTCGGGGTCGCGCTGCTCCAGACCTTCGGGCGGGCCGGGATGCTGGGACCGCTGCTGGCTGACCTGGGGATCTCGCTGCCGTTCACGACCGCTGCGGTGGTGGTCGCGCAGGTGGTGGTCGCGGCGCCGCTGTATGTCTCGGCAGCGACCGGGGCATTCGCCACCGTGGATCCGGACCTCCTGCTGGTCGCCCAGACGCTGGGAGCATCCCGCCCCGCCGCGATCTGGCGGGTGGCGGTGCCCCTCGCGATGCCGGGCCTGCTGGCGGGCGCTGCGCTCTCGTGGGCACGTGCGCTGGGTGAATTCGGCGCCACCCTGCTGTTCGCTGGCAGCCTGCCCGGGGTCACACAGACCATGCCCCTGGCGATCTACGCGGCGCTGGAGTCTGATGTGACGGTCGCCCTGGCGCTGTCGCTGCTCCTGGCGGGCTGTGCGCTGCTGTCGCTGCTCGTCCTCCGTGGGCTGCCGCCGCTGTGGATGGCGCGCCGATGAGCTGGTCTGCCGATGTCTCCGCCCAGCTCGGCACCCTGCGGCTGGATGTCCACCTGTCCGGCGGAGACGACGCGCTGCTGATCATCGGGGAGAACGGTGCCGGCAAGACCACGCTCCTTCGCATCCTCGCCGGAGCGATCCCAGCGGAGGGACGCATCCAGGTGGCGGGCCGGGTCCTGCTGGACACCGACGCGGGCATCGTCCTGCCGCCTCAGTCCCGCAGCATCGGCTACGTACCGCAGGGCTACGGGCTGTTCCCGCACCTCTCGGTTCGGGACAATGTCGCCTTCGGGCTGACCGGTCCGGATCGCCACGCACAGGCTGAGGCGATGCTGGCGTCGCTGGACCTCAGCCGACTCGCAGACCTGCGGCCGCGCCACCTCTCCGGCGGACAGCAGCAGCGGGTGGCGCTGGCGCGTGCGCTGGTGACCCGCCCCCGGCTGCTGCTGCTCGACGAGCCCCTCGCCGCGCTCGATGTGGGCGCGCGGCGGCAGATGCGCACGCTGCTCGCCGACCACCTCGACGGCATCCCTTCGGTGGTCGTCACCCACGACGTGCGAGATGTCCGGGCGCTGGGGGGACATCTCGCCGTGCTCAGCGACGGCGCGGTGGTGCAGTCGGGCTGCATCTCTGCTGTAGAGGCCGCACCCGCGCTGCCGTTCGTCGCGGAGTTCTTCTCCGCTTGAGGGACCTGGCGCGGTGTGTCCGTGCTCCGGCTGCGCACACTTCGGAGGGATAGAGGCCCTCATGCGCATCGCCCTCGCCCAGCTCGCCCCGGTCCTCCTCAACCGCGACGCCACCCTCGCCCGGGTCCACGACGCCATCGACGCGGCCGCCGCAGACGGTGCCCGCTGGGTCGTCTTCGGCGAGAGCCTCGTGCCCGGCTATCCGATCTGGCTGTCGCGGACCGGCGGCGCAGCGTTCGATGATCCCCTCCAGAAGGCCCTCCATGCCCGCTATCTTGAGCAGGGGGTGGTGGTCACCGAGCACCTCAGCGGCGTCCAAGAGCGCGCCGCGCAGCATGGCATCGGGGTCATCCTCGGGATCGCCGAGCGGGCCCGAGATCGGGCCGGGCACACCCTGTACTGCAGCGCGGTGACGGTCCTGCCGGACGGACGCATCGGCTCGGTCCACCGCAAGCTGATGCCGACCCACGAGGAGCGACTGTGCTGGGGCATCGGAGACGGCAACGGCCTCGTCGTTCACCGCGACCGTGGCTTCGTGATCGGCACCCTGAACTGCTGGGAGAACTGGATGCCGCTGGCTCGGGTCGCGCTCCAGAGCCAGGGCGAGACCCTGCACGTCGCGATCTGGCCGGGCGGCGCCCGCAACACCGCGATGCTCACTCCGATGCTCGCGCGAGAGGGGCGCAGCTTCGCGATCTCAGTGGGCGGGCTGTACCGTCCAGAAGACATCGCTCCGCTGAGCCTGCCGGGGAAGACAGCACTGCTGGCGGGCACCCCGCTGGACTACGACGGCGGGAGCTGTGCCGCAGGACCGGATGGCCGATGGCTGCTGCCCCCGCAGCAGGGTGTCGAGGGCATCTTCACCGTCGAGCTCGATCCCGCGCTGGTTCGGGCAGAGCGGCAGAACTTCGATCCCTCCGGCCACTACAGCCGCCCCGATGTCTTCTCGCTGACCGTCGACCGGCAGCGACAGGGGCTGGTGACCTTTCAGGACTGACGCCACTCCTCGGGAACCCTCCTCGCTACAGTGCAGCCAGCACCCTCCCGGAGGTTCTCATGCTGCCGCTCCTGCTCATCGGCTGCGATCTGCTCTCGCCCACGCCCATCCCCGAGCCCCTCGCCCTCTCTGTCGGGCTGCCGGCCGCACAGCACGCCGGGAGCACACCCGCTCGAGACTTCCTCCACCTCGCCCCCAGTGCGCAGCCCACCGAGGCCGAGCACGAGGCGCTGTGTGCCTGGATGCGGGGAGAGGCCACAGACGACCGCATCGCACAGACGCTCCAGGCGCGCGGCGACATGGGCTTTGCGCTGCTGGAGGTCAGCAGCACAGAGATCCGGCTGGGGGGCACAGTGGTCCTCTCGCTCACCGACGAGGTGGTCCCTGCGGATGCCCGCAGGGGCCACCTCGTCAGCGCACTGTATGACCGCCTCTTCACGGAGACCGAGACCCGCAAGTCCACCGCAGCGCGCTGCCGAGCCGAGGCGGATCATCCCCGCTCAATTCTGCTCGCCATCGCACCGGGTGTTCCGTTCGAGACGGTGCGGCAGGTTCTCTACACCGCCGGTCAGGCGGAGATAGGGGCGTTCTACCTCATGGTCAGCGGCCCAGCGGGCAGCGCGCTGCCGACGGGCTCACCGATCAATGAGGACCGACAGCTCACGGTCCGTTTTCAGGAGGATGGAAGCCACCTCTACACACGGAGCGCCCACCCCAGCAGCACCGCTCCGCACCACAGCCTCGCCGAGGCTTTCCCGCTCCTGGAGGGTGGCCCGCTCGGCTGCGGGATACTCCTGCCCCAGCAGACAACCCGCTGGTCTGCTGTCATCTCAGAGATGGATGCATTCGCACAGCTGGGGGCCAGCCGCTTCATCCTGGCGGGTGTAGCCGACGCTTCCGACCAAGCCACCCCAGCCCCCGCTCCACCCGCCGCGATCGCCCTGAGTCGCGACGACACCGTGGCTGCTTTTCTCATGGAGCAGCCCGCAAGCTCCCTGTCCTCATCGCGCAACGCACCCCGCAGCGCGTCGGAGTGCAGCCTTACGGGTGTCGCACTGGCCGAGGTCATCGCCCCTGAGGCAGACAAACCAGAAGACGCCAGCGTGCTCGACCTCCTCAGCATCCCCGACAGCGACGGCACCGAAGCCATCGCCGCACGTGACACCACCAGCGCCGCAGCGCCCGAGCCGCTGGTTGGTGCCAGCGTGACCAGTGTAAGCCTGGGGCTCGCCACCATCGACGGCCCCCTTCGTCCCGAGCTGCTGCAGAAGGCGCTCCAGCAGATCCGTGGCCCGCTGCGGAGCTGCTACCAGCAACCGGTGCCGCTAGATGGTCCCCTCTCGAGCACGCTGACGGTGCGGTTTACCGTCCGCTCCAGCGGCGCGGTCTCCAGCACGACGATCCTTGAAGACACCGCCTCCGAGGCGACCACCGCCTGCATCACGGGCCGCATCGAGCGGCTCAAGCTCCCCCGCCTGCCTGGCAACCTCACCGCCACCGTGACCATCCCGCTGACCTTCTCATTCAAGTGAGGCGCGCTACACTCGATCCATGACCCTCGCCCAGCGGCTCCTGAACCTGCTCCTGAGTGATGATGCGTCGCAGCGTGTCCAGGGCGCGGAGCTGCTGAGCAGCGCGCCTGACCTTGCTGCGGCAGTCTTTGGCCCCGGCGGTGCAGCCTGGCAGACGATGGCCGGGGTGCGGCTGGCCCTCGCCCGAGGCGGTGCGGCTCCAGAGGCGCAGTGCCAGTGGGGACTGGACTGCGCTGCGGAGGCCCTGGCCCTGGTGATCCAGATGACTCCAGAGACCCACCACTACGGACTCGCAAGCCTCTCCGCGCTCGCTGCGGGCGCCCCGCCAGACACCCCGATCGCCATCGCGGAATTCATCCATCAGCTCCGCATGGCAGCACGCGAGGCCGAGCTGGAAGGCGCGCTGGCCGAGGACCTCCTGATCACCATCGATGCGCTGCTCAGCCACCTGCGGGTCTGGTTCAACAGCGCAGCGTTCATCGAAGACCACCACCCTGATGATGACCTCGAGGTCATCTACGCCGACATCGACAGCGCGCGCGTGGGTGTGATGCGAGAGTGGGCATCCCTCGCCAGCGCACTCCATCGCGTCCACGCTGCAGTCCAGGGCTCCGAGGAGCTCGCTGCCGCAATCCACTGGCAGTCTGCCCGCTCTCGCCACGCTCTGCTCACCGACTCCTGAGACTGCTGTGATCTGGTGATATTGTTGAGGACACACTCGCGTCTGGAGATCCGGTTGCCCTGCACCCGAGCCATCACCTGAGCCGACACCTGTCCGGGAGTCTCCCGGACCCGTCCCCACAGCGCTGGCTGATCCGACTCCTGCGGATCCGTCCGCGCAGGAGTCAGCATGCCCCTTCCCTGGGATCCCTCCGAGCCCCTTGACCACGCGCTTCCGTCCATCGGCGTGGATCTTCGCCGCTGCACCGGCTGTCATGCCTGCTCGGTCGCCTGCAAGGTCGAGCACAATGTCCCGCTCGGATCGTTCCGCCTGCGGGTGCGCTGGATGGAGGACCCGGCTGACGGAACCATGGCATTCCTGCCGCTGTTCCATGGGCAGACCTGTGATCTCGGCGCAGATCGGGGAGCGGTCGGCATGCTGCCGGCGTGCGTGGCCGCCTGTCCAACAGCTGCGCTGGTGTTTGGAGATGAAGCAGACGACACCGGCCCCCTCGCCGACCTGATCGCCAGCGGGCGCACCCTCCGCCAGCCTGGAGATGCCCGAGACGATGTCGTCTATCGCGGGCTGGCGGACTGGCAGGAGGACCGCATCAACGCTGGTGTCGCGCTCCATCCCGACGACGCCGACCCGATCTACGAGCAGGGGACCGGCCGATGATCTCCCGACGCAGCCTCCTCAAGCTCGCCGGTGCCCTCGCCGGCACGACCGCCGCTCCCCTCGTCGCCTGTGGACCGAAGCGCACCACAGATCCAGCCCTGCTCGATGCCGCGATGGATGCGCGCATTGACTACCGAACCGCCCGGGCGGTGCCCACCATCTGCTTTGGCTGCACAACCCACTGCGGCGTCATCGGCTGGGTGCAGGACGGACGCGTCCGCAAGATCGAGGGCAACCCCTTGGATCCCAACACTCAGGGGACGATCTGCTCCAAGGCCAACGGCATGATCAGCTACACCTACTATCCCGAGCGCATCCTGTATCCGCTCAAGCGGGTCGGACCGCGCGGGAGCGGACAGTGGGAGCGGGTGTCCTGGGACGACGCGCTGACCGACATCGCAGCAAAGATGGCTGCCCTCCGCACTGCCGGCACGCCCGAGCAGCTCCTCTTCCACTACGGTCGAGACAAGACCAAGGGCTTCACCAGCCGGTTCACCAACGCATTCGGAACCCCAAACCGCCTCAACCGCCGCTCCATCTGTAGCTCCAACCGCCGGGTTCCGCTGATGAGCTTCTACGGACGAGAGTTTGAGTGGGAGAGCCAGGACTTCGCCAACACGCGGTACATCCTCAACTTCGGCGGCAACCCGATGGAGGCGTACCAGGGCGGGCAGTTCATGGTGAAGCGCATGATGGACGCCATCGTCGACGGCGGCGCGAAGATGGTCACCTTCGAGGTCCGGCCCTCCGCCACCGCCTCGGTCTCGACCGAGTTCTTCCCCGTCGCCCCTGCCTCTGATGGCGCGATCGCGCTGGCCATGGCCCACGTCATCCTGGAGGAAGGGCTCGAGGATGATGCGTTCTGGGCGGAGTGGGTCAACGTGCCGCTGTCGGAGGTCCGCGACCACATCGCCCAGTACACGCCGCAGTGGGCCGAAGAGATCTCCGGGGTGCCGGCAGACGACATCCGTCGGATCGCCATCGGCTTCGCGAAGGCGGCCCCTGCCTGCACCACCCTCTCCAACCGCGGCAGCGCCAAGCACTACAACGGCGTGCAGAACGACCGGGCGATCCGCATGCTCGATGCGCTCGTCGGCAACGTCGGCCGCAAGGGAGGCTTCTGCCTCTCCACCCTGCGGATGTGGAAGAACCGCTACGGCCAGTGGGGCCTGCCGGTCATTGCTCAGCCGGCCCCCTCGCCGGGCAAGCTGAAGCCCTGGAAGCCCGGAACCCGAGAATTCGAGACCCTCCCGGCAGATGTTCAAGAGCGGGTCGCGGCGTTCCCGGCGTTCTGGCAGGACAAATACTTCGGCGAGCTGGCCACCCCCAGCCTCTACCCGCTGTCCTGGCACTGGTACAACATGCGGGTCGGCCAGCTCGTCTATGAGTACATTCGAGAGAAGCGCCAAGAAGTCGGGGTCTACATCAGCTACACCCTCGGCGCCTCATTTGGCTACCCCGAGGCCAGCGCCGCCCGAGCGGTCCTCATGGACGAGTCCCTCATCCCGCTGCACGTCGCCATCGACATCAGCTACTCCGAGCAGGCCAGCCTCGCGGACTACATCCTCCCCGACGCCACCAGCCTGGAGCGGTGGGATGCCCACAGCACCAACAGCTACGGCCTGCGCCCCTACACCGGCATCCGACAGCCCCTCGTCGAGCCGCTCGGAGAGGCGCGGCCGGTGCAGATCATCCTGCGAGACCTCGCGCGCCGCATCGGCGGGGGCATGGAGGCGCACTTCGACTTTGAGAATTTAGAGGACTACTACCGCGCGTGGTACGCCGAGGTTCCGATCCCGTGGGAGGAGCTGAAGCAGCGGGGCATCTGGCAGGACGAAGACCGCCCCCTCGACTACGAGCTGCACCGTCGCCCAGTGCCCCCGCCAGAGCTGCTCGACGCCACCACCGACGAGACCACCGGCGTCATCACGTCTGCAGCGGGCAAGCGCATCGGCATCATGGTCCGTGGACGGGCCGTGCGGGGGTTTGCCACCCCGACCCGCAAGCTCCAGGTCTTCGATCCGATCTTCGCCACTGCCGCAGCAGCCACCGGGCTGCCGACGACCGACATCAACGCCCAGACCCTCCCCTCCTGGGGACCAGTCCCTGAGCACGTGGATCTGCCGGAGGATCGCTACGTCCTCACCACCTTCAAGTGGAACGTACACACCCAGGGTCGCAGCGCATACTGGAAGCACCAGGCGGAGATCGTGCACGACAACCCCGTCTACATGCACCCCGACACCGCCGCTGCGCTCGGGGTCCTGGACGGCGAGGCGGTCCGGCTGACGGTCTATCGTCCCCGACAGCACACCTGGCGAGCGGGGGAGGAGGCTCCGGTGGGCACCTTCACGCAGCGGGTCAAGCTGCTCAGCGGCATGCACCGCAAGGTCGTCAGCGTCAGCCACCACCTCGGCCACTGGGAGCACGGCCCCGTCGCCCGGGCCGACATGGACCGCCCCTCTCCCGCTGCCCCGGCCTTCGCGACCGACGGCAGCACCGACGATGCCGATGCCACCGAGCGGGTGTGGTGGGCGAAGTCAGCCGGCGGGGTCGGCGGCGGCGTCCACCTCAACGACGCCCTGCCGATCAACCCCACTCCCCTCGTCGGCGGGCAGTCCTGGTTCGACAACGTCGTGAGCATCGAGAAGGTGCCATGATCGGTGCCACGGAGCGGGCGATCCTGTACCGGCTGTTCGCCCGGCTGCTGACCGAGGAGCCCGACGCAGCGCTGCTGACGCTCTTGGGAAGCGCGGGCATCGTCGAGGTCCTCGATCAGGTCGAGCCGGGACTCGCCGCGTGGCTGCCCGAGGCTGACACCGCCGCGCTGCGCATCGAGTTTGCCCGGCTGTTCCTGCTGCCCCGAGGCGCGGCCCCCTATGCCAGCGCCTGGATCAAGGGGGAGCGCGATCGCCTCGTCGAGCAGCTCGCCGCGTTCACCCACCGGGCCATGGCCGCCCTCGACATGACGCAGACCCGCGTGCAGGGTCAGCTCTCCTTAGACCACCTCGGTCTCCTCCTCGCGATCACTGCGGAGGCCCTGACAGAGCCCGAGCTTGGCGCCCACATCGAGCGGCAGCTCCTCGGGCCCTGGGTCCACCGGTTCGCTGCGGCCTTGACTGCGCAGGCGGAAAGCCCGCTGTACCGAGCAGCAGGCCTGCTGCTCTCCACCACCGTTCCCTCGGAGTCTCTGTGATTCTCTCGCTCCTCATGACCGCCGCTGCCGAAGAACCCACGTTCACACCGGAGGTTCAGGTCCGCCCTCGATTTGAAGCCGACACCGGAGAGGACGGTGCCGCCGGAGGGGAGCGCTTCTTCGTTGTCCAGCGCAGCCGACTCGGTGGACGGGCAGTGCTGGGGCCCGTCACGGTGCGTGCGGTGCTCCAGGACTCACGGGTCTGGGGCTCCGAGGCGGACCCCGGGAAGGTCACCGCCGAGGACCTCGACCTCCGCATCGCGTCCGCGAAGCTGACGCTGGGCGACGGGGCCGCGCTGACGATCGGCCGCCAGGAGATCCGGTGGCACGAGCAGCGGCTGATCGCCATCGCCAACTGGCAGCCGGTCGGGCGGGTGTTCGACGCCGCGCTCCTGGACATCGAGCAGGGTGCCTTCCACCTCCAGTACTTCGGCGCGATCACCGCAGAAGGAGACGCCGATGCCTACGAAGAGGAGGGACTCTCGACGGGTGGCGTTGCTGGACTTGAGGGGGAGTCCACCCTGCTCGACGCCATCTACCTCTACGACGCCGACGGCAACCTGGGGCGAACACGGCACACCGCCGGAGTCTACGCCACCATCGAGCAGGGCATCTTCGCCGCGCGCGTCGAGGGCTACCTCCAGCGGGGCAGCATCGACGACGCCACGATCTCCACGGCCATGCTCGCGGTCAACGCCTCCGTGGCTCCGGCGGTGGCCGGCAAGCCGAAGATCACCCTCTGGTACGACTACCTCTCCGGCGACGATGACCTCACCGACGACCAAGACACTGCGTTTGTCATGGTCTACGGCGCCAAGCACAAGTTCATGGGTATCGCCGACATCGTCTACTACCAGCTCGGCGGCCCGACCGATGGGCAGGGACTACACAACCCGGCCCTCAAGCTGAAGCTGGCCCCAGCAGACGGCCTCGTCCTCCACCTCGATGCCCACACCTTCCTCGCAGCCACCGACACCGCCGCGATCGGCAACGAGGTCGATCTCAAGGCCGTGTATGCGCTCACCGATGGGGTCAAGCTCAGCGCCGGAAGCGGCGTGTTCCTCGGCGCGAATGACCGGCCTGCCGACCTCTTCTCCTGGCTCACGCTCGACGCGAAGTTCAACTGATGCTCTTCCTGCTCCTGCTCGCCTGTACGGGCACTCCCGAGCCCGCAGAGACAGCGCCCGTCCTCACCTTCTCCGCCATCCCCGATCAGGACACCGCTCGGCTCAAGGAGCGGTTCGATCCGGTCGCCGCGCACCTCTCCGAGGCCCTCGGGGTTCCGGTGGCGTACGTTCCTGCCACCGACTACACCGCCTCGGTTGAGATGTTCCGCAGCGGCGACATCCAGCTCGCCTGGTTCGGTGGACTGACCGGCGTGCAGGCCCGGCAGGCGGTCCCCGGCGCGCAGGCCATCGCCCAGGGTGTCGAGGATCCGCAGTACCGCTCCTACTTCATCGCCCATGAGAGCACCGGGCTCCAGGCCAGCGAGGCGTTCCCCGAGGCCATCGGCGGGCTGACCTTCTCGTTTGGTTCCGAGAGCTCGACCAGCGGCCGGCTGATGCCAGAGCACTTCATCCGGCAGCACACCGGCAGGGCCCCCGCAGACTTCTTCACCGCCGGCCACAGCTTCTCCGGTGCTCACGACAAGACCGCGAAGCTCGTGGAGAGCGGTCAGGTGCAGGCGGGCGTGCTCAGCTACACGACCTGGGATGCCATGGTCGCAGAGGGGCGGCTGGATCTCAGCCAGGCCCACATCATCTGGACCACCCCGGCCTACGCCGACTACAACTTCACCGCCCACCCCGACCTGGAGACCCGCTACGGCGAGGGCTTCACCGACCGACTCGCTGCGGTGCTGGTCGACATCACCGACCCCGCGCTCCTCTCCGCGTTCCAGCGCTCCGGCCTCATCGCCGCGCAGGACTCCGACTACGACACGATCGCAGCCGTCGCCCAGGAATTGGACATGGTCCGGTGATCTTCTCCCTGGCGCACGCCGGAGTGACCCTCGGCGGGACGTCCGTGCTGAGCGATGTCAGCCTCGACATCCGGCCGGGCGAGGTGGTCGGCCTGGTCGGCCCCAGCGGAGCCGGCAAGACGACGCTGCTCCGCCTGCTCGACGGCAGTCGCGTCCCGGACACCGGCACCGCCCACGCGACGGTGGTGAGGTCCGAGGTCGGCTTCATCCACCAAGACCTCGCCCTGGTCCCGACCCTGCGGGTGCTCCAGAACGTGCTCGCTGGCGCAGCGGGCAAGCAGGGGCTGCTGCGCGCCGTCAAGAGCGCGATAGCCCCGAGCCGTGCGGAGGTCGCGGCGGTCCACGCCCTCCTGGAGCGGGTGGGCATCGGCGAGAAGCTCTATCAGCGCACCGACACCCTCTCCGGGGGCCAGCAGCAGCGGGTCGCGGTCGCAAGAGCGCTCTACCAGCGCCCCAGCGTGCTGCTGGCCGACGAGCCCGTCTCCAGTGTCGACCCGCACCGGGCGGACGCCACCCTGCGCTGGCTGCTCGGGCTCTGTGCGGCGGACGGGCTGACCGCCGTCATCAGCCTGCACGACCTCACCCTCGCCCGACGACACCTCCCCCGGCTCGTCGGCCTCAAGAACGGCACCGTGCGCTATGACGGTCCTCCGGAGGGGCTCGACGCGTCGGCGCTGTACGCCCCGGAGTCGCGGTGATCTCCCGACGACTCGCGGTGCTGGTCGGCCTGACCGGGGCGTCCATCTGGGGGCTGCTCGCGCTCCACAGTCCGCTGCACATCGGGCCGGGTGGGCTGGCGCTGCTTCAGGAGTTTGCCCACGGAGCGGTCCGCCCGGCGCTGTGGGATGGCGAGCTCTTCCTCCCCAGGCTCGCCCTCATCGCGGCGGGGCAGACCCTCGCCCTGGCCGCAGCAGCCCTGAGCCTGGCAGTGGTCGGCGGCTGCCTGCTCGCCCCGCTGCTCTCTGCGACCCTCACCCGCCGGCTTCCCGGGTGGCTGGGGCAGCCCCTCTGGCTCACCGCCCGCGTCGTCGCGGCGTCGCTTCGCTCGGTGCACGAGCTGCTGTGGGCGATCCTGCTGCTCGCCGCGCTGGGCCGCTCGACGTCTGCCGCGATCCTGGCGATTGGAATTCCGTTTGCTGGAATGCTCGGCCGGGTCTACGCCGCGCTGCTCGATGAAGCCGACCCAGGACCGTCGGAGGCACTGGAGCGCATCGGAGCCGGACCGCTGGCCGCAGTGCTGCTCGCCCGCCTCCCCCAGATCCTCCCCGATGCCGCCGCCTACACCCTCTACCGCTTCGAGTGCGCGCTCCGATCCAGCGCAGTGCTCGGCTTCTTCGGGCTGCCGACGCTGGGCTACCACATCGCTGCTGCGGCCAACAGCGTGGCGATGGCGGAGCTGTGGACCTTTCTCTACGCCCTCCTCGCCCTCATCCTCCTCGCGGAGGCCTGGAGCGGCGCGGTCCGACGCAGGCTGGTGCCGTCATGACGCCCGAGGCGCTGTACCGAGACCGCCCCCGCAGCCGTCTGCTGCGGGCCTCGCTGGTCGGATCGCTGGTGATCGTGGTGGTGAGCTGGCTCCTCGTCGGCTCCGATCTCAGCACGCTCGCTTCTCCCCGCGCTCAGGACAACCTCCTGCGCTTCCTCAGCGACCTCACGCCCCACGATGCTCCAGACGGCTGGCTGGTCTGGGCCAGCGTCCGCATCGCAGACCACGGCGGAGCGGCCCTGCGCGCCACCCTCGCCCTCTCGCTGGCCGCCATCGGGCTCGCCGCAGCCGTCGCCGCCCCTGCTGCACTCCTCGCCGCCAGCACCCTGGCCACAGCCGAGCCCTTCCAGTCCCCACCACGAGGCGGCTGGCGCATCCTCCGGGGCAGCGTGCGCGGGCTGCTGGTGCTGGCGCGCGCGCTGCCGGAGTACCTGCTGGCGTTCTTGCTGATCCTGATCATCGGCCCAGGAGCCTGGCCAGCGATCCTCGCGCTGGCCCTGCACAACGCTGGCATCCTCGGACGCCTGTGGTCGGAGCTCATCGAGGACGCGGACCCAGCAGCACCCGCAGCCCTGTGGCGACTCGGCGCACGCCGCGGACAGGTCGCGCTGCTCGCCCTGCTGCCGATGCTCCTGGGCCAGGCGCTGCTCTTCCTGCTGACCCGCTGGGAGACTGCGGTGCGGGAGTCGACGGTGCTGGGCATGCTCGGCTTCGTCAGCCTCGGCTGGTACCTCGCCGATGCCCGCGCCCGCATGCACTACGACGACCTCGCCCTCTATGTCGTCCTCGGCGCGGCGCTGGTCCTGGCCGGAGACCTGCTGGGCGTGGTGGTGCGGTGGTGGCTCCGCAGCGAGGGAACCCGACGTTAGAGGCAGCGTGACACCCGCTCAAGACCCAGGGGCACCCCCTCGGCACAGCCACCGGTCTGTATGCTGTACACTGTGCCAGTCTCGCGACAGTCGACCGCCCTGGGTGATGCAAAGCCACGCTCTGGGGTCTCTATGTTCGAACGACACGGAGGCCCCATGAGCCGATCGATCCTGCTGCTGACCTTGACGACCACCCTCGCCTGCGCGCCAGACATGCCTCCCGAGGAGAACCCGACCACCGACGACAGCGGGGCGGTCCGCTATCCAGACCTGCCCACGCTCGATGCGGTGATCACAGAGGAGATGTCGGCTGGAGACGTGCCGGGGCTGGCGGCCTGCATCATCAAGGACGGACAGACCGCCTGGTGCAGCGGCTATGGCTACGCAAACCTCCAGAGCGAGCTCACCGTCACCCCGACCACGCCGTTCATGCTCGCCTCGACCTCCAAGACCATCGTGGGAGTGGCCCTGATGCACCTCGCCGAGACCGGCGCCATCGGTCTGGACGAGCCCATCAACGACCACCTCGACTTCGCCGTCACCCACCCCGAGGATCCGGGCACCGACATCACCGCACGGATGCTGCTCAGCCACACCTCCGGCATCGACGACAACTGGAACGTCATGAGCGCGATGGTGGTCGATGGCGACTCGCCGGTCAGCCTCGGGGCGTTCATGGAGGGCTACCTCACGCCGGCTGGCCAGTGGTACAGCGCAGCCCAGAACTTCCGGTCTGAGGGCGTCACAGGCATCACCGAGTACTCCAACATCGGCGTCGCCCTCGCGGCGTACCTCGTCGAGGCGGTCTCCGGACAGGACTTCGCCGACTACTGCGCGCAGCACATCTTCACGCCGCTCCAGATGGAGAACACGGGCTGGCACCTCGCCGACTTTGACGAGGCGACGGTGGCGGTGCCCTACGAGTGGTACAGCGACGACTGGCACGGCCTGAGCCACTACGGCTACCCCGACTACCCCGACGGTGGGCTGCGGACCGGCGCGGAGCCGCTCTCCCGGTTCCTCACCATGTTCGTCAGCGACGGCACGCTGGACAGCGCTGAGATCCTCTCGCCGGAGTCCGTCGCGGAGATGCAGCAGGCTCACTACCCCGGACTCCACAGCACCCAGGGGCTCATCTGGTACGACTGGACCGTCGACGGCACCACGGTCACCGGCCACAACGGCGGCGACTACGGAGTGTCGACCGAGATGGGCTTCACCGCCGATGGAACTGGCTTCGTGGTGCTGATGAACGGTGCGGGCCAGAACCGGACACTGGAGAACATCGAGGCAGCGATGCTCGAGGCCGCAGCATCGCTGTAGTCAGCAGGCCGCGGCCCGGTCTCTGGGCAGCGCTTCCTGGTGTCGAGAGAGCGACTTCTGTCCGTCCTGTCGATACAGTAGTGCGATGCCAACAACCGTCCTCTCTGTCGCCGGCTCCGACCCCTCTGGGGGCGCGGGCATCCAGGCCGATCTCAAGACCTTCCTCGACCACGGCACCTACGGCATGGCGGTCGTCACCGCGCTGACCGCCCAGTCCACGACCGGTGTGACCGGGGTGCATGCGGTGCCTCCGGTCTTCGTGGCCGAGCAGATCGCGACCCTGCGCGCGGACATGCCGGTCGACGCCATCAAGCTCGGAATGCTCGCCAGCGCTGAGATCATCGACGCCGTCGTCGCGGCGCTCTCCGACTACGACGGGCCCATCGTGCTCGATCCGGTGATGGTCTCCACCTCCGGTCATCGCCTCATCGCCCCCGATGCCATCGGCGCGCTCCGAGAGCGCCTGCTGTCCCTCGCCGCCGTGGTCACCCCCAACCTCCCAGAGTCCGCAATCCTCCTGCTCGACGAGCACCCGCAGGCCTTCGCCGAGCGCACCGGGTCAGCAGTGCTCCTCAAGGACGGACACGGTGTCGGCGAGATCGTCCTGGATGCGCTCTACCGTCCTGGCATGCCTGTGGCCCGGTTCTCCCACCCCCGGCTCTCCGCTCGCAACACCCACGGCACCGGCTGCACGCTGTCTTCCGCGCTGGCGGCTCGGCTCGCTCAGGGAGAGGACCTGCACACCGCGACCGGAGAGGCCATTGCGTATGTCGCCGACCTCATCGCCCGCTCGGCAGGACACAGCCTCGGCAGCGGCAAGGGACCGCTGCTGCACGGCCTGGACGACTGAGGCTCAGTCTGCGGACAGCGGCCGGACCACCGTCAGGAATTGGGGTGCCGGGTTGGGACAGGTCGAGCACCGCAGCGCCAGCATCCACAGCCCATCCTCGGTGAAGCCATCGAACGGTGCGTCTGTGCCAGACTCCGTGAGCCCCTCCAGCTCCGCGCCGGCCCCGCCGTCCAGCGCCATCGACCACAGCCGGTCAGCGCGCAGCTCCAGGTCGAGGAAGTTCTCCTCCAGCGCCTCCAGCTCCTGCTCGGCGAACCAAGCGACCATCACCCGGTCGATGTTGCCCAGGCTGATCGGGTAGCCCTGGCCAGAGCGGGTCAGGGCTGACCAGTCGATGATCCACGGCCCCTCGACGTTGACCGGGACCACCTCCAGCGCCTCCAGGTCGACGGTGAACTCCAGCATCCCGCAGGCATCGTTGAGCGCAACGGTGGTGTTCTCTTCACCCGTCGTCGGGGTGAAGAACTTCATCGCACGGGTACCCACTGCGATCTGGGTGCCGCTGGTGAGCAGCGCAAGCCAGGTGCCGGAGTCTGGCGTGGTGAACGGGAGGATCTTCGGGTCGGTTCCGTAGAAGGTCAGCTCGGAGAGCTCGATGTTGGTGCCGTTGCCAGGCTCAGCGGAGATGTAGACGCTCAGATCAGCCTGCTGGAGGGTGTCGTTGTTGAGGCCCTCTGCGACCTCAGGCTGGGTGAGGTTGGAGAAGACCAGCACCGCCACGTTGTCGACGCCTGTCACCGGCTCGATGTCGTGGCACTGCATGTCCTCGGTCAGCCCCGCCCAGGAGAGGGTGAGATCCGACTCTGCAGCGGTGGAGATCTGCGGGACGTCGATGGTGCTGTCGTAGGCGTAGTTGTGGTCATCGACGAGCGCAATGACCCGACCAGCCTTGGGCGGCTCTGGCGCGGCAGAGTCGTAGGCGTACTCCCCAGTGCAGCTCAGCAGCAGCAGGAGACTACTCACCGTAGAGGCTCTCGACCCGGTCGATGAAGGTGATGGCGCTGCCGAGGTCGGTGTTGACCTGCCAGACCACGTCGCCGTCTGGGGTGACCTCCTGGATCTCGCCCGAGGAGGACCAGGTGACCAGGGTGTTGCCGCTGTCCAGGCGCTCCACATCGCCCTTGGCGAACACGAACACCGACGGCTCGCGGACGTAGCTCCACACCTCAGTCGCGATCATGTTCTCGGTGTCCAGCACAAACTCTCGGGCCATCGAGTAGCCACGGCTGGACTCGCCGTTCTCAAAGACCACCAGCCGGTCCTCGTCGAAGATGTGGAACTGGTGGTGCATGGACAGCGGGATGGTGCCATCGGCGAACGTGAATTGGTTGCCGGTGCCGCCGAAGGCCCACTGCACCTCGCCGGAGGGGGCATCCACCTTGACCATGGTGTGCAGCTCCTTCATGGCCATGTAGTAGGCGTCTTCCTCTGGGTAGTAGTCCAGGGCGTTGGCGTGGGTCCAGTTGTTGCCGCCCAGCGGCTCATCGGTCAGCCAGTCGACGTGATCCCAGGCGTTAAAGATCTGGGTCATCTCTCCGTCGTGGGTGACCTCCTGGATGGAGTCCGCGTACTGGTTGAAGCCATCCTCGGTCTTCAAGACGATGCCGACGATGGTCCCGTCGGGCTTGAGCGTCATGTCGTGGTCGATGTAGGGAACCGCGACCTCCTGCTCGACGCTGCCGTCCATTGAGACGAGCAGAACATAGCCGTCTTCCTTGTTGCCCTGGCTGTCCTGGCCGGCCATGCAGATGGCGACCGCGCTGCCGTCATCGAGCATCTGGGCGCGCATGACGTGGTGGGTCGAGCTCTCGAGGACCTTGTACCAGACCACCCGTCCCTGGCTGTCGATCGCCGCAGCGAGGTAGTTGATGCCCTGGATCGGGGCGAAGATGAAGCCCTCCCAGCCCGCCTCTCCGGTGAAGCTCATCTGCGGGATCTCCGGCGGAAGGCTGCCGGTGGTCACGGTGTAGTCGTCGCTGATCCAGTCCTCGCCGCCGTCCTCGGCGCTGACCACCCGGAAGTGGAATTCCGTGTCCGCCCACAGCCCGAGGAGCTGGGCCTCGTGCTCGGTGCCGCTGGCGGTGGTCGGTGTGATCCGCCCGTAGTCAGCACCTTCCCCAAACTCGATGTAGCCGGTGGTCTCCGCCTCGGTCTTCCACCGCACGGTGACCACGGTCCGCACGTACTCGCTGACCTCCGTGGTGATCTCGAACGGATCTGCCGCCCCATCGGGGGTGGTGTCGACCGGAGTCGTGTCGGCTGCGGTGTCGTCCACAGTCTCATTGGTGTCGAGATGGCAGAGCCCGTCATCTCTGAGGACCGAGCCCTCAGGACAGCTCGTGGTGCAGGCCAGCAGGGAGAGAATGAGCATGATCTACTCGCAGAAGGTCTCGCCGTATGCGAAGAGCACGTCGGCACAGGTGGTGGAGGTGTCGGTAAAGATGGCGCCAAGAGGGGGCACAGACAGGGCACCGAGAAAGTCCTCAATCTCCTTGTCCTCTACCGCCTCTGAGGCAGAGAGCCAGAAGCTGTAGCCAGCATCATCGGTGCCGGTCAGGGTCGTCAGGGCAGGAACCCCGGTGAAGTCAGAGATGCCGCAGGCTCCCTCGATGTGCAGGCTGCCGAGCGCCGTGAGCACCGGCAGCGACGGCCGGAGGCTGCACGCAGCCTCGATGTGCAGGGCTCCGTCGATGTCGGTGAGAACGGGTGCAGAGAGGAGTCCGAGGTTGCGGGTTCCGGTCAGGGAGAGGTCCCCGGTGAGACGGGTCAGGCTGGTGAGCGCCAGCTCTGCGAGGAAGTACAGGCTCTCGCTGTCTCCGGTGCTGCCCAGGCGGATGCTCTGGGCGCTGCTCAGCGACGGCAGTCGGAAGACCAGGAGCTTGCCGAGGTTGCGCAGGGTGATCGAGCCGCCGACGGTCTTCAGGGTGTACAGCGAGCTGTACTGAAGCTCCGGGCAGCCATCGATGAGGATGTCACCGCCGACCTCTTCCAGCGACCACAGCTCCTGGAGGTAGGTCAGCAGCGGGAGGTTGATGAGGCTGAAGTCTCCGCCGATGCGCTGCAGCAGGCTCAGCTCAAGATCACCGGTGATGTGCGGCGGAGGCGGTGCAGACGGGTCATCCGTCTCTCCATCGGAGGTCAGCAGGAGATCCCCCTCGACCACGCAGAGGCAGCCGATGCCGTCCAGTTCGGTGATCGTGTCGTCGTTGTTCGAGACATCGATGGACAGGTCGCCGCTGATGGCGTTGTGCGTGCTGCAGAAGCCATCGACATCAGACTGTTGCTGCAGGCGGACATCTCCCTCGTACCAGGAGAGGGTGGAGCAATCGGTGAACGCCACGGTGGTGTCGGTCGCGCCGGTATCTGGAGCCAGGACTCCGGAGTCAGCGCCGCCGACAACTTCGGGGGTGATGCAGGCCAAGAGAGAGAAGAGCACAGAGAGTCCAGTGGGTAACGCCATCAGTGTACGTCTCGTCTATCGCTCTGGATCACTGCAGGGTGTCATTCGTCAGGTAGGCTCCCAGTATGTCCACTGACCTCATCCTCATCGACACCGACGCCGACGGCATCACCACGCTGACCATGAACCTCCCCGCTCGCCTCAACGGGTGGACCGTGAAGATGCTGACCTCGCTGTACGCCGCGCTGGAAAGCGCCAGCGAAGACCCAGCTGTGAAGGTCATTATCCTCACCGGAGCGGGTTCATACTACTGTGCCGGGGTCAACCTGGGCGCAGCGTTTTCCGTGGCACATCCAAGGACCCTCCACGACTTCATCGCGACCGAGAACGCCGCGCTGTTCAACCGGTTCATCGATCTCGACAAGCCGATCCTCATTGCCGTAAATGGACCGGCGCTCGGAGCGAGCGTGACCTCGGCGGTGCTCTGCGATGCGATCATCGCCTCAGACAAGGCCCGCTTCTCGACCCCGTTCGCCGCCCTCGGCGCCACCCCGGAGGGCTGCTCCTCCGTGACCTTCCCGCGCATCATCGGCGAGGCGGCCCCCCGGATGCTGTTCGACGAGGGCTGGCAGCCCACCGCCCAGGAGGCGCTTGAGATCGGCCTCGTGGAGCGGGTGGTGCCCCATGATTCACTGCTCGACGCCGCCAAGGCGATGGCCCGGGAGTGGATCGCAGCGGGTCGGGGCCGCACCTTCCGAGGCGGCTTCACCCGGCAGGAGCTCAAGGCGGTCAACGCCGAGGAGTCTCAAGCACTGGCCAGCGCCTTCCTCCACCCCCGCTTCCTCAGCGGTCGGTTCAAGTTCTTCTGGCGCAAGAAGAAGCGCAGCACCGCGCTGATGTTCTTCGTGCTGTGGCTGACCTCTCCGGCGTGGCGGCTGCTGCTCTGAGGCAACACAGCGCTCAGCCTGTCGCCGATGCTCCAGCTCCGGTCCGGCTGGACAGGCGGTCGATGAGGACCTGCTGCGTGTGCAGCCGGAGCAGGGCTTCTGTGCAGGGAGCATGTCGCCGAAGGGCGGGCAAGGGGTCGCTTCCCCTCACCCGCCCTCGTCGCAACCACACGTCATGACCAGCGCGGCTTGCTGCGCGCAGCACCGGTCACCCAGGCGATCACTTCTTCTTGTTGCTGTACATCTCGTTGATCAGGTCCTCGTAGCGCTTCTCGACGATCTTGCGCTTGACCTTGAGGCTCGCCGTCAGCAGACCGTTCTCGATGCTCATCGGCTCCGGCGTCAGCTTGTAGTACTTGATCGTCTCGAAGCTCGCGAGGGTGCCGTTGACCGCCTTGAGGTGGGCGTCGATGGCCTCCTTGACCGTGGGGTGGTTCTGGTCGGCGGGGATGTTGTTCTGGGTCGCGAAGTCCTGCAGGTCCTCCGTGTCGACTGCGAGGAGGGCCACACAGAAGTTGTGATTGTCGCCGACGACGACCGCCTCCTGGATGATCGGCAGGCCCTTGAGTCGCCCCTCGATCTTGGCGGGAGCAACGTACTTTCCACCCGAGGTCTTGATCAGCTCCTTCTTGCGGCCGGTGATCTTGACGAAGCCCTCGTCGTCGATGCTGCCGAGGTCTCCGGTGTGGAACCAGCCCTCATCATCAAAGGCGTCCGCAGTGGACTCGGGACGGTTGAGGTAGCCCTGAGTGATGTTCGGTCCCTTCGCGAGGATCTCGCCGTCTTCGGCGATCTTGATGGTGACCTGAGACAGCGGCGGGCCGACGGTGCCGACCTTGATCTTGCCGGGCAGGTTGCAGGAGAGCGCCGGGCAGGTTTCGGTGAGGCCGTAGCCCTCCAGCAGATCGAGGCCCATCGCCATGAAGAAGGAGTGAACCTCCGGGCTCAGCGGCGCGGATCCCGACAGCAGCGCCTCGGCGCGGTCCATGCCCAGGCGGGCGCGGAGCTTGCTGAGCACGAGGCGGTCGGCGATCTTGAGCTTGAAGCCGAGGAGCGCAGGGACGGGACGGCCCGTACAGCGGTAGGGCATCGCAGCGGTTCCGGTGCCGATGGCCCAGTGGAACAGCTTCTGACGGATCGGCGGGGCACCCGCGACCGCGCCCTCGATCTTGGACTTCATCTTCTCGTAGACCCGAGGGGCAGCCGGGAAGAAGCCGGGGCGGCAAGCCTGGGCATCGGCCAGGAGGGTCGGGACGCTGGAGATGACCAGCGGCACGTCGTTGAACGGCGAGGCGAACTGGATGAGCCGGCCGAAGCTGTGGGCAAGGGGCAGGAACAAGAACAGGCCGCCGTCCCGCATCTTCTCGGTGATGACGTTCTGCTCCTTGACCATCTGGGCAATGGAGAGGTGGTTGGTGTGGGTCTGGATGACCGCCTTGGGCGGGCCGGTGGTCCCCGACGTGTAGGTGTAGGTGGCGATCTGGTCGGGGGTGGCACCCTCTCGACGGCGATCAAGCTCACCGCGCAGCGCCTCGAGGTTGGCCTTTCCGCGGGCCTCCAGATCCGCGAGGCTCTCCCAGTCGTCCGCCGGAGCGATGCCCTTGGGATCGATGACCACGATGTGCTTCAGGTTGACCTGATCGGCGGTGTAGTCCGTGTTGAAGAAGGTGAAGCCCTTGCGCATTCCGCGCACCTTCTCCAGCTGGTAGGCGTCATCGACGATGACCATCTTCACGTTGGTGTCGACGTGGGCATAGCCGACTTCTTCAGGCAGCAGCGAGGCGTAGATCGGCACGGTCTGCAGTCCGATGGACAGTCCGGCGAAGTCGATCGTCACCCAGTCCTCGCTGGTCTGGCCCAGGATGCCGATGACGTCGTTGTCTGCAAGCTCTGTAGCAGAGAGGATTCCAGCAGCGATCTGGTCAGCCCGATCCCGGACATAGGACCAGGTCCGGTCGGTCCATTGCTCGTTGCTGTCCTTGAAGCGGACTGCAACGCCGTTTGGGGTCTGCTGAGCACGGGAGTGCAAGAGCTGCGCGAGGGTGGTGATGTTCATGGGGCCTCCGAGAGACAGAACACTATCAACTGCGACAGGCGGGGGGGGCGCTGCAGGATCATCGGCCTCCGGGTAGACCAGCCATAGCTCCGACCAACCACGAGGTGTCCATGTCCCTGTACGAGGTGACCGTTCCGCAGATGGCGAAGATGCTCAACAACATGAAGGCCTGGATGGCGGAGGCCGAGCAATACGCTGAAGAGCGGGGTTTCCACCCTGACAACTATCTCAACGCTCGGCTCCAGATGGACCAGTTCCCCTTCTCGCGCCAGCTCCAGGCGGCCTGCGATACGGCCAAGGGAAGCGCCGCCCGGCTCTCCGGACAGACCCCGCCACGGCATGAAGACAACGAGGCCACCTTCGAGGAGCTACGGGCGCGCATCGACACAGTCCTCACCTACCTCGCGGGCTTCTCAGCATCGGACTTCGATGGCTGGGAGACCCGGCTGGTCCCCCTCCCGTTTCTGTCCGGCAAGGGCGCATCAGCGGCGAGCTATGCCACCGAATTCGCGCTCCCCAACTTCTACTTTCACGTCAGCATGGTCTACGGCATCCTCCGACACAGCGGCGTGAAGCTGGGCAAGCGCGCCTACATCGGCGGCATGCAGATCGTCGACCTGTAGGCGGCTACCAGGTCAGCGGAGTCTCCTCGAAGCCGTCGGCTCCGAGGACCTGCAGGGTGATCCCCGGCCCATCCCAGCGGCCCAGGATGAGCTGGGCCAGCGCGCTGGCCTCGCCGTCCATGTTCAGCGAGAAGCCAGCCATCGTGATTCCCACGACCACATCGCCAGCCTCCAGTCCGGCCTCCCACGCCGGGCTGTCTGGACTCACCGCATCCACCACCAGCGCGCCGCTCGCATCCTGAGAGAGCGTGAAGCCGTAGGTGATCAGCGCCGTGGCGTCGCTGGTCTGCACGATGACGCCGTCGGTGATCACGCCGTCCTCTACGGTGACGGTCACCGACTCGTGCGGACTGGTGGCCTCGAGCCGAGCGACGGGAGCGCGGGCGGCCAGCGTCGGATCAGCCGACGGCAGACGCATGACATCGACGAAGAAGAGGTTCAGCACAACAGGGACGAGCACGACCAAGGCCAGGATGGCTGGGAGGAACGTGAGGACACGTTTAGGCATCATCGTCTCTGATCGGGCCGGTCCGGTTCCCGGAGGAGTGGTGTTAGACAGCCTACTCCGGCTTGACCAGCTGAATGACCCGGCGCCCCTTCATCCGCTCCTCACAGGGGACGTGGATGCCGCCCAGCCAGGCGTCCCACTGCGCATGATCTGCGACGTCGACGCCGTCCTCACCGGCTCGGTACTGCAGCCAGCGCTGGAGGTCGGTGAGGAAGTCGGTCTCCATCAGCTCGATGTGCTCCATGAGGTGGGCATGGAGGGTGCGGTAGACCAGCTTCAGCTCGCTGAGCTCAAAGGTCGAGAACTGCTGCATTGTGACTCCTTCTTTGTGCAGAGACTATCCCGGCGCTGGCATTCCGATATCTCCAGTCCAGCAACAGGAGCATGATCATGTCTGAGGAAGCCAGAGACCCCGAAGCCCACCGCGCGGCGATGAAGAAGCTGAAGGCTGAGCAGGACGCCAAGGCGCGCAGCAAGCAGCACAAGCGCGGGGTGCTCATCGTGAACACCGGCAACGGAAAAGGAAAGTCGACCGCTGCCTTCGGGATGGCGATCCGAGCCGCTGGGCACGGACAGAAGGTCGGACTCGTTCAGTTCATCAAGGGCAAGTGGAAGACCGGCGAGCAGGAGGCGATCAAGCGCTTCCCAGAGATCGAGCACATCGTCAGCGGCGAGGGCTTCACCTGGAACAGCCAGGACCATGAGAAGGACATCGCCGCCGCGCGGCGGGGCTGGGACGAGGCCGTGCGCATCATCGCGGCCAGCCGCGGCGACACGCCAGCCTACAACGTCTTGATCCTCGATGAGCTGAACATTGCCCTGCGCTACGGTCACCTGCCGGTGGCCGAGGTCGTCGGGGTGCTCGCTGACCTGCCGACGGAGCTGTCGGTGGTGGTCACCGGCCGGGACGCCCCGGCAGAGCTGATCGAGGTCGCCCACACGGTCACCGAGATGGTGCCGGTCAAGCATGCCTTCAAGGCTGGCATCAAGGCCCGAAAGGGTGTGGACTTTTAGGACTCCCCGCAGGCTGCGACAAGGCGCCTCGGGATGTCCGGGCTTCCGCCCCAGTGAGCATGGATGTAGCTGGCCAGCACCCGACCCCGGGCATAGCCTTCGCGACCGCTCCCGCCGTAGCCGCTCCAGGTGTAGATCGTCGGAGCGGTCGGCGGGCTGGAGAGCACAGAGTGGTGGAACTCGTGTCCACGGAAGGTGGTCCCAGCCGGGCCGAGGATGCTGTCAGCTGTGGTCTCAACCTCTCGGTAGCCCAGCACCACGAGCCGGTCAGCCATCGCCGTGCGGTGATCGAGCACGCCGCACATCGGATGCTCCCGGGCGCCGACGGTCAGGCTCGCTCCCAGGTACATCAGGCCACCACACTCCGCATAGACCAGTCGACCGGAGGCAGCGAAGGCGGCAATGTCCGCACGCATGGTGGCGTTGGCTGAGAGCGTCTCTGCGTGAGCCTCCGGGTAGCCGCCGCCGATGATGAGGCCATCGAGCCCCTCCGGCAGACGAGCGTCGGCGAGCGGGGAGAACGGCACCAGCTGCGCGCCGGCTTCCCTGAGCAGATCGAGGTTGTCGGCGTAGTAGAAATGAAACGCATCATCGCGCGCGACACCGATGCGGACCCTGGGGGGCAGCGGACCAGGAACAGCGGGCAGCGGCAGCGCCGTCTGTTGGGCAAGCGCGAGGACCGCGTCGAGGTCGAGGTGGCGCGCAGCATGCTCGGCGAGGACATCCACGGAGAGGGTGGCCTGACGGGCCGCGACCAGTCCAAGGTGGCGCTCCGGGAGGGCCAGCGCAGCGTCTTGAGGAACGGCACCCAGGTAGCGCAGCGGTGCGCCGTCAGGCCCCCGGGTGTGTGACAGGGCCGCGCGCAGCAGCCTGGCGTGCCCGGCGGAGCCCACCCGGTTGAAGATCACCCCGGCGACCACCACACCGGAGGCATGGTTGGCAAACCCCTCCGCGACCGCAGCAGCCGAGCGGGCCATGGCGGAGGCATCGATCACCAGGATCACCCGGGCGGAGAGCCACTGGGCGAGCTGTGCAGCGGATCCATCGAGGCTGTCCGGGCTGCGACCGTCGAACAGACCCATCATCCCCTCGATCAAGGCCAGCGCTCCCCCAGCGCTTCCACGGGCCAGCGCCATCGCGACCCCATCCCGTCCCATCATCCAGCCGTCGAGGTTGCGAGACTCCCGACCGGTGACCGCCCGATGGTGCGTGGGGTCGAGGTAGTCCGGACCCGCCTTGAAGGGCCGGACCGCGACCCCGCGACGGACCAGGCCTGCAGCGAGCAGGCAGAGCGCAGTGGTCTTGCCGCTGCCGGAGGATGGGGCTGCGACAATGAGGCCGGGAATACCGCTCATGAGCGTCGGAGATCAGCCCGAAAGGCGGTCTTCCACACCCCATCGCTCAGGCGTTCGTGGCGCTCAGAGAGGCGGTCGGCATCCCACTTCAGCACCCGCCGGGCGTCGGTGCGCCCGCCGAGGCTCACCACCAGGGTCCCGTCGACAACCGACGCGCAGGCCTCTTCCTGGCTGCCTCGGTAGCTGAGGTATACGCCACGGAACCGATCACCATCGGGCTGAAGCGAGAGCTGCTCGGGGTAGTGATCGGCGCCCCCGGTGACCGCCGGCCAGGCACTCGAGAGCGTCAGCGCGAGGAACCGGCCGCCGAGGGTGAAGCCTGCGCGGAGGGTGCGGGTGCAGCCCAGCGACGTGAAGCCACCCGGGCCGGACCATGCTCCGAGGAGTCCATCCAGCGGCTCCAGGTCCGGCTCAGGGAAGAGCGCACCGGTCGACCACCGTCGGCGCTGGAGCGCGGGAGGATCTTCGCCCTCAATCAGCGCCGAGAGCAGCCCCGCATCGAGGGCCGCATGGGTCTGCCCAGTCCCATCGATCACCCGGTGGGCAGAGGGAGCCTGCTGGCAGGCGCCGAGGCAGGCCGTCTCGCGAACGGGAAGTCCGTGCACCGAGACACTCAGGGGGGTCTTGCTACAGGATGAGCCGACGCAGACATAGACCGCGTCTGACGTCCGCTCCGCAGCGGCCGCCTCCAGGGCAGCCTCGACGGAGCCGGACAGCCCGCGACGCTCCAGCATCTTGTCGAATCGCGCGCGTGCCGCAGTGCTCCACTGCCCCTGGGTCTGAAGCACAAACGAACGACACCGGCGAATCAACGCCATCTCATCTCTCATCCTTCCCTCCGAAGGCTCGATCACGTGTGGCAGGGTCGGTCTCCTGGCTCCCGGATCGTCTGACCGCCGCGCCTTCCCGGATTGCTCCAGTGGCGAGTGCGGGGCCATCCCCGGTCACAGTGGCGGGGGCCGCGTCGATTTCGGACAACTGCCCGTTCGAACTTCCCTTTCGTTCATGCTTTTCCGCATAAACACCGCTGCCTCAGCATTGAAAAGATCAGTACCCCCTTCAGCTACCCGACCCACAACACCCATGCCACCATCGGGCTAAAGAGGTCACCCATGCGCCTGCTCCTCGACAACGTCTGCTACCGCTATCCCTCCGCCCCGACCTGGACAGTGCAGGACATCACGATGTCGGTCGCGCCAGGCGAGGTGGTCCTCCTCACCGGGCCGACCGGCTGCGGAAAGTCCACCCTGCTCCGGCTGATCGCTGGGCTCTTGCAGCGCCATGGTCAGGGAGACTTCTCCGGCTCTGTCTCGGTCGATGGTGTCGATCCGGCCGCAGTCTCGCCCGCAGAGCGGGTTGTGCTGTCGGGGTTCGTCTCCCAAGAGCCCGGCGACCAGCTGGTCAGCGGAACTGCTGGGGACGAGCTGGCATTCGCGATGGAGTCCGCCTGTCAGCCTCCGGAGTCCATCGAGGCGGCGATCCCGGCCCTGCTGCAGACCGTCGGCCTCACCATCGCACCGGAGCGGTCCTGCTCGGCGCTGTCGGGAGGGCAGACCCAGCGGCTGGTCACCGGAGCGGCACTGTCGGCAGGAGCGGGGCTGCTGCTGCTTGACGAGCCCCTCGCCCAGCTCGATCCTGGCGGTGCTGCAGCGCTGCTGGATCGACTCGCCGTGCTGGCCCGCTCCGGCATGGCGATCGTGATGGTCGAGCACCGCCTGGAGGCCGCGCTGCGCGTCGCGACCCGACTGATCATCATGGACGACGGCCACCTGCTCACCGACACCCCCGCCAGCGCGCTGATGCCCAGCAGTCCGCTGCTGGCGCAGGTCCGCCAGCTTGGCCTGACCGTGCCGGGGATGCTCGATCTCGCAGACCGCATCGCCCCGCACCTCCCCGAGCAGACCCGCTTTCACCCAGCGGCGCTGCCGGTCGAGTCTCCGGGTGCAGCGGTGATCTCCGCGCATGGGCTGAGCTACCGCTACGACGACACGGAGACCGATGCCCTCGCCGGGGTCGATCTGAGCCTGCGGATCGGGGAGCGGGTTGCGCTGCTCGGCGGCAACGGCGCCGGCAAGTCCACCCTTCTTGGGCTGCTGTCGGGTCGGCTGGAGAGCGACGTGGTGCTGCCCGGCGCGGTCACCGTCCCCCAGGACCCCGATCTCGCCTTGTTCTGCCCGACCGTCGGTGCAGAGCTGGCCTATGGTCCGCGCGAGGCCGGGCTGTCTGGTGGGGCACTGGAGGCGCGGGTCGCAGAGGCTGCTGAAGCCCTGAGCGTCACCGCGCTGCTGGATCGGGCCCCGCAGTCACTCTCGAGGGGCCAGCGGCTTCGCTGTGCGGTGGCTGCAGCGCTGTCGTGTCGTCCTCAGGTTCTGCTGCTCGACGAGCCGACCTCTGGACAGGACCACGACCAGATCGAGCGCATGATGCTCGCACTGCGAGAGGGGCTGTCCGACGGCGTCTTGTTGTTCGCCACCCACGACATCGACCTCGCGCTGCGCCACGCCACCCGGGTGATCGTCTTGCATGAGGGCAGCACGATCGCGGATGCCGCACCTGCAGCCGCGCTTGCCGACCTCCCGCCAGAGGTCCCGATCACCCTGCCGCCGCTCGCGGCGTTCTGCCGCTCCCGCGACCTGCCGCCCGTCACCGCTGCAGCCCTCGCCGCGACCGCCGTCCCCTCCGCCGAGCATCTCCCGCTGCCGCTCCCCGTCGCACCGATCCCCGATGAGCCACCACCGCCGCCAGCCCCCCCAAGGCGGGCCTCAGGCCTCGATCCCCGCACCCGACTCGGGCTCATCTCCGCCGCTGGCATCCTGGCGATCAGCCTGGAGCGCCCAGAGAGCCTGCTGATGTTTGCGCTGCTCTGTGCGGTCCCGCTGCTGTTTGTCGGCATGGACCGGCGCTGGATTCGGCGCGGCGCGGTCGCGGTCGCGGCGATCATCTGGGGCACAGTGTTCAGCCAGGGCATCTTCTACGCCGAGCAGCCCCGGGTCTCGCTGGGACACCTCGGCCCGCTGCACCTGTACCGAGAAGGCGTGACCTATGGACTCGCACAGTCGATGCGGTTCGTCGGCTTGTCGCTCGGCGGCATCGCGCTTGCCATCTCGACCCCACCAGACCGCATGTTCGCAGCCCTGGTCCGCCTCCGGATCCCGTTCGGTCTCGCCCTGATGGCCGCCACGGCGCTGCGCTTCCTCCCAGAGATCGCCCGCGAGACGCTTACCGTCCGGCAAGCCAGAGCAGCCCGGGGTCGGGCCACCTGGCAGCGCGGACCAGCGGCCTGGCTGGCCCTGGAGGTCGGCCTGCTGCGTCCGATCGTCGCCCGCTCCTGGCGGCGCGCTCAGAACCTCGCCGAGTCCCTCGATGCCCGGGGCTTCGATCCCCTCGCGGACCGCACCTGGCGGAGACCGCTGAGGATGCGCGCGGTGGACTGGTCGCTGCTCGGAGCTGCGGCAGCCGTCAGCGCCTCGGTCGCCTCCGCGCGGATCCTGTACGGCCTCTACACCGCAGAGGCGATCTACATCCCTGCGCTGCGCCCGCTGTATGGGTTTGTTCGCACCTGGCTGTAGCGTCGCGTCCCTGGCTCATCGAATTCAGCACGAGCACCCCGTGTGGTCTGCTCCGACGCCCTGAGCGTGGCCCGAATGGTCACGGGGCAACCGCTGCCACCCTGCGGCTCGTCCATACACACAGGTTCATACCTTTTACCAACACTATTGACCATTTACGGAGCAGACCGAGCACCGCATCTTCAACAGCGCAGCCCGCCGGCTTCATGCACAGACTTCTGTGGCGCTGTGGAGCGGAAAGGGCTCACTCTGGCACTGCTCAGCCCACTCTCATATAGAGAGAGCCCGCTCACCCCTGCCACAGGTCAGCATGTCAGACGATCTCACCCACCTGCAGCAACTTGAAACGGAGTCGATTCACATCATCCGTGAGGCCGCCGCGGCCTTCGACAACCCGGTGATGCTGTACTCCATCGGTAAGGACTCGGGCGTCATGGCCCACCTTGCGCTCAAGGCATTTGCTCCAGGAAAGCCGCCATTCCCATTCCTCCACGTCGACACGACCTGGAAGTTCCGGGAGATGATTGAGTTCCGCAGTGAGTTCGCCAAGCGCACTGGCGTCGAGATGCTCGTCCACACCAACCAAGATGGTGTGGATCAGAACATGAACCCGTTTGACTTCGGCTCGAACCACTACACCGGCGTGATGAAGACCGTCGGACTCAAGCAGGCGCTGGACAAGTACGGCTTCGACTGTGCCTTTGGTGGAGCCCGTCGAGACGAGGAGCGGTCACGCGCCAAGGAGCGCATCTTCAGCTTCCGCGACGAGTTCCACCAGTGGGACCCGAAGAACCAGCGCCCGGAGCTGTGGAACAGCTACAACACCCGCATCCGCAAGGGGCAGAGTGTTCGCGTGTTCCCGCTGTCCAACTGGACCGAGCTGGACATCTGGCTGTACGTGCACCGAGAGAACATTCCGATCGTGCCGCTGTACCTGTCCAAGCCCCGTCCGGTCGTCAACCGCGAGGGCACCTGGATCATGGTCGACGACGAGCGCATGCGCCTCAAGGAGGGAGAGACCCCCGAGATGCGCAGCGTCCGGTTCCGCACCCTGGGCTGCTACCCGCTCTCGGGTGCTGTGGAGTCTGAGGCCGCCGACGTGCCCTCGGTCATCCGCGAGATGCTCAACACCACATTCAGCGAGCGCCAGGGCCGGCTGATCGACTTCGATCAGGACGGCTCCATGGAGCGCAAGAAGCGCGAGGGGTACTTCTAAGATGTCCGCACACAGTATCTCCGATGCCGCCCTGATTAAGGACAACATCCTCGGCTACCTCGACAAGTACGAGCACAAAGAGCTGCTCCGCTTTGTCGCGGTCGGCTCGGTCGACGATGGAAAGTCCACCCTCATTGGTCGACTCCTCCACGACACCGGCATGGTGTACGAAGATCAGCTCGCCGCGGTCAAGAAGGCCTCGTCCATCGAAGGTGAGGAGATCGACTTCTCCCTGCTGACCGATGGCCTCGCCGCTGAGCGCGAGCAGGGCATCACCATCGACGTCGCCTATCGGTACTTCTCCACCGACCGGCGGAAGTTCATCATCGCCGACACCCCCGGCCATGTGCAGTACACCCGCAACATGGTCACCGGCGCCTCCACGGCGAACGTCGGCATCATCCTCATCGATGCCCGGCTCGGCGTGCTCCCACAGAGCCGCCGTCACGCCTACATCGCGTCCCTTCTGGGGATCCCGCACCTCATGGTGTGCGTCAACAAGATGGACCTCGTCGACTACTCCGAGGAGGTCTACACCAAGATCGAGTCGGACTTCCGCAGCTTCGAGGGAGAGCTGGGCTTCGACGACATCACCTTCTTCCCTGTGAGCGCCCTCAAGGGCGTCAACGTGGTCACGAACAGCGAGAAGACCCCCTGGTACACCGGCCCCAGCGTGCTGAAGTACCTGGAGGTCGTCGAGATCTCTGACGATCTCAACCTCGAAGACTTCCGCTTCCCCGTCCAGAGCACCCTGCGCCCGAACCTCGACTACCGTGGGTTCACCGGCCAGATCGCGAGCGGTACCGTCAAGATCGGCGACACCATCATGGCGCTGCCCTCGGGCAAGCAGAGCACCGTGACCGCGATCGATGAGTCCACCGGAAACGTCTCTCGGGGCGACTTCTCGGTGACCTCGCTGGAGGCTGCCTCCACCCCGCGCTCGGTCACCCTCTGCCTCGCCGACGAGATCGACGTCAGCCGCGGCGACATGATGGTGCTCGCAGACAACCGGCCCACCGTCAGCCGTACCTTCGACGCCCACCTCGTTTGGATGAGCGAGGAGGAGCTGGACCGCGAGAAGAGCTACCTCATCAAGCACACCACCCAGACGGTGCGCTGCCAGGTCGGCGAGGTCCACTGGAAGAAGGACATGGAGGATCTCACCGACATCGACACCGACACCCTCGGGCTCAACGATATCGGTCGGGTCACCTTCACTTGCACCCGCGCGCTGTACGCCGACAGCTACCGCGACAACCGCACCACCGGTGCGTTCATCCTCATCGACTCCGCCACGAACAACACCGTGGCCTCCGGGATGATCGACCTCAAGCGCGGCAGCCAGGACCTCGATGCCCTCCTCCGTGAGACCCGCGCGGGCTCCGGGCTTCGCCCCAAGAGTCAGGTCTCTCCTCGCGAGCGTCACGACCGCATGGGACAGACCGGCGCCACCATCTGGCTCACCGGCCTCCCCGGCTCTGGCCGCTGGGCGCTGGCGTATGCCCTGGAGCGTCGCCTGTTCGACGATGGCCACACCGCCACCGTGGTCGATCCCCGCTACGAAGATCTGCGCGGCATCATCAGCGCCTGCAAGGCAGCGACCGATGCCGGACTCACCACGATCTGCGCCTACCCCAGCTACCACCGCTCCGACCGCGACCGCCTCCGGCAGCGCATCGGCGAGGACCGCACGCTCCAGGTGTTCGTCAACACCGACCCGGCCCTGTGCCGCGAGCGTCGCCCGGACGCCAACCCCGACTTCGAGCCACCTCAGAACGCCGACATCGAGGTCGCCCTCGACAAGATGCGCCTGGACAAGGCTGTCGATGTGGTGATCGAGGCGCTGGCCAAGCTGGGACAGTTCCGACGCCCGCAGGCATAGCAGTCGCCTCGGCATGACGCGGCCCGGCTCCCCAGGGAGCCGGGCCGTTTCTTCTGGTGCCCCCGACGACACCCGCGCAGCGGGCACACCCACCCGAGGTGCCTACTCGCAGCGGTCGGAGCCAGCAGAGCAGGTAAAGACCGCCCCCTTGTGGAGGTCGTAGCTGACCTCTGCCTTCTCGACATCGTCCGGATGGTTGGTGATGAAGTCGACTCGGATGCCCTCGATGCTGGAGGAGGCATCGCTCCACATCCCGCCCCCCCACGACGCGACGTTGTCCTGAACCGTACAGTCCGTCAGCGTGGCATGGCTGCTTGACTGAAGGCGCAGTCCGCCAGCGGAGGTGTACGCCGCCCAGGCACCGATGTTGTCCCGAAACGTCGTATCGACTGCGCTCACCGTGCTGCTGACCAGCTCCACAGCCCCGGCGTTGAAGGCGCTGTTGCCGGAGAGGATGCTGCTGATGAGGGTGATGGTGCTGTTGTCGAGGTACAGCGCGCCGCCGGTGTCGGCCTCGTTGCGAGAGAAGGTGGTGTCTTCAGCCGTCGCGGTGCTGTCTTCGAGGTACAGCGCCCCTCCCAGCACCGCGCTGCTGCCAGAGATCGTGGCCGACGAGAGGGAGACTGTGCAGCCATCGGTGGCGGAGATGCCGCCGCCGTTTCCAGTCGTCTCGGCGGTGATCTGTGCGTCTGTGATCCGCAGCGTGCCCTGCCCCTCGCACCACACCCCGCCGTCGGTGCCGGTGATGGCGAGGTCAGAGAGGGAAGCCGTGCTCCCGCGAGCCGTGAGCACCCGACCAACCTCGCTGGTCAGCTCCGTCTGCGTGGTTCCCCACCCCTCTACCGTGACGTCCGCTTCCACAGTCAGCGAGACGGCGTGCTGCCCCTCGCAGAAGCGCAGGCTTCCCGGCTCGGTCAGGGCGATCGCGACCGGTGCGGTCGGGAGGCCCTCGGAGAGCATGGCGGACAGGTCCTCCTCCGTGCCGTCGTCTCCGATCCACACCGCACCGCCGGAGTCTGCGATGCAGTTGTTGTCGATGCCGTCGCAGGCCACCTCTGCAGCGCCAGGATGACGGTCTGCGTCGGTGTCGTCACAGTCTCCGCCCGCGACGGCGTAGCCAGAGGGGACCGAGCAGCCCGTGCCGGTGTCGACGTCAGCACCGTAGCCGTCCCCGTCGCTGTCTCGCGAGTACGAGAGCACCACCCCCTCATCGACGCTGCTGTCGCAGTCGTTGTCGATGTCGTCGCACAGCTCCGCTGCACCCGGATGCACCGACGGGTCGCGGTCGTCGCAGTCCTCAGCCTGCTCACAGAAGCCCGCTGGGACCGCGCAGGCTTCGCTCACAGCAGACGGATCTCCGTAGCCGTCGCCGTCTTGATCGGCGTAGCTGGTGATCAGCGGGAGATCATCGACGCTGCCGTCGCAGTTGTTGTCGATGCCGTCACACAGCTCCGCTGCGCCCGGATGCACCAACGGGTCGCTGTCGTCGCAGTCCTGTGCCGCAGTGAAGCCGTCGTTGTCGCTGTCGACGGCGCTGACCGCTGGTTCGGTGTCTTGGCAGGAGAAGAAGAGGAGAGAGAGCGTGTACACCCGCCCAGTGTAGTCGCGACTTGTGCCGGTATGTGCTGTCGGTGTCGCATCCGGCCCGGTGCGCCTCGGGAGACGACACGGAGCGCCTCCCAAACGACCTGAACAAAGGAGCATCCGGGCCTGCAACAGCGCCGGTCTCTGCGGAGCTACTCCCCGGTGTCCACCGCAGCCCATGGCGCATCGCTCCACGCGATGTCAGTGAACACCGAGCACGCCGCGCCCTCTGCTGACAGGGCGGCGTCCCGTTCCTCACAGGTTGCCGCCAGCCAGCCGGGATCGTCGTGTGTGCCGTCCTCCAGTGCCGCGTCCTGGAGAAGGCTCATCTGCCACCCCCAGGTCTGACAAGAGTTGAGGAAGGCATCCTCGTCGTCAAACCCCG
Organism: Myxococcota bacterium; assembly: GCA_029251165.1. Taxonomy (GTDB): domain Bacteria; phylum Myxococcota_A; class UBA796; order UBA796; family UBA796; genus JAQXDW01. Next base: position 1,194 of record JAQXDW010000014.1, on the reverse strand, counting down.
CAGCGCTCCAGTCCACCCCCCAGTCCGTGAGGCAGCCGCCATACAGCGTCGCCGCCGAGAGGCACATCGCCTCACAGGAGACCGGCAGCTCTGGCTCCGGCTCACAGCCGAAGGCAAAGAAGACCAGCAGGACTCGGGGGAAGGAGGACACTAGTAGAACGCGATCCCGAGGGGATAGAGGGACAGGCCGATCGGATCGGTTGTCAGCGAGGAGCAGGTCTCGATGTCGTAGACAAACACACCGCTCGGAGCCGAGGAGTCGATCCAGGACGAGGCTGCAGTGATCCAGGCCTCGCCGAGGTCGTTGCCCTTGACCCCGTTGAGGTAGCTCACGCTCTCCTCGACCGTGGTGAGGCTGCCGTCAGCGAGGTCGATGCAGTGCACTGCGTAGTGGCTGTAGTCGCTCGCCAGGGAGATCGCGACGGCGGCGTCACCGTGTGCTGCGATGCCGCTGAGGTTGTCGGTGCCGGTCTCGACGATCAGCTCCGCAGAGCCCGCAGTGGTGTCGATGGCGTAGAGGCCGCCGACGTCATCGCCGAATTCCCGTGCGGTGACCAGGACGCTGTCGGTGCCCGGCCAGGGGTGAACGGAGGTGTTGCCGCCGATGGACCAGGAGTCGCTGACCGACATGCTCTCGCAGTCGATCTCCGCAACCGCGCCGCCGACATCGGCCCAGCCGCCGTTGCGGTCGAGCCGGTTCATGCCGATGTACAGCTTGCCGCCGACCTCGACCATGCCGCCACCTTCCGGACCAACGCCGTCGCCGTCGTTGAACGCTGAGAGGTCCACGGTGCCCGTGAGGAGACCCGAGGCGGGATCGTAGACGCCGATGAAGTCCTCACCGTACAGGCTGACGAACAGGTCGCCGTTGCAGAGGTTGGCATCGTAGGGGTTGGCGAGGTCTCCGAGGCTCTGCTCCCAGATCGGCTCGCTCCACTCTCCCGGCTCGTACAGCCGGATGTTGTCGTAGCCGTAGCGGTTGATCTGAAAGACCCAGCCCTCGTCGACGCTGACCGCCGAGTCACCAGAGGTGATGAACAGATCGTCTTCCACGGCCCAGTCGCTGAGGTCGACGGTGGAGAAGCTGCCGGTGGCATAGTCGCTGGAGACCGTGGCGATCACCGCGGTGGTCTGTGGGTCGGCGTCGGTGTCGGCGTCGGTGTCCGCGTCGGTGTCCGCGTCGGTGTCCGCGTC
>JAQXDW010000150.1 GCA_029251165.1 Myxococcota bacterium | reverse complement strand
TGGGTTGGCAACATCTAAACCACAACTCAAATCCCTAAGAGGTAGGAACACGAACCATGGAGGCATCCGGACAATAGCAAAGGATATATCTTAACAATAATAAATCAATAAAACTCAGTACACTGCCGACAGAGAGAAGCACATGACCAAGATGACCAAGATGACCAAGCAACTAATGATGGGGCTTTCCGTAGTCGCATCGCTGACCGTACTCGTAGCAGAATCGACAGCGGAAGCGTGCGAGGCTGAAGCGGTGACTTCTGATGGCATGTCCGCACCGTGCGAGACGATTACCGTCTATGGCTTCGCTGACGGTCCTGGGGCGTTTGAGGACTTCTACGAAATCGACGAATCGTTCTTCTTTTTCGACGTTCCTACAACCTCGTCTATCCAGGATGAACTGTATGACATCTACATGGATAGCACCGAGGTTATCACAGTCAGTGAGACGATAGAGGATCTGGTCAACAACCTGTCTCTCACGCAACGCAATGCCCTCGATGAAATTGCCGATAAGTGGATTGAAAAATATCTCAATGGAGAGGTTAAAGAGGAGGATTTTATTCGTGGATATCTTGAGGAGGTGTTCACGGAAGTCTTTGGCATGAACCCAATCTACGCTCCAGATAAAGCGCTCAGAGCCTCACTGGGACAAGACGTTGGAACCAACAACATGAGCGCCGTGGCCTATAAGTTCCTCGAGTATTCAAACTTCGGACACCTCGCTCCCGTAAGCGAGCAATTCGCAGCTAACGTCGCAGCTGCCGCAGTCGAAGCCTGCAGCAAGTTCCCCGCAGGATTTTGTGACAACCTCGATATTGTCGGGAAGAGCCAAAGTAAGAAAGATGATGACCTGGAAGATAAAGTATCCGGCGAGTGGCTCCCCGAAGGGGGCTCGCCAAGGGTAGAGATCTACGAGAAGCATGGAAAAGACTTTGACTCAACTGCGACCCATGAGGGTATTCTTCGGGTGATTGCTCATGAGCTGGGCCATCACTTTGACGCAAAGAATGATATGATCTCCGAGACAGAGGGGTTCTTGTATGCTGCCAAGGCTGATGGCTTGCATCCTACATACTCGCTGCAAGAGGTCCTGGCCGAGACGGTGATGGCGGTTGTCCTCGGACTCTCAACGAGCGCCAACCCTGAGTTACTCACAGGAGCATCTACTCGAGCATTTGTCTTGAGTCACGACTCTTCGATACTCATGAACGACTACGACTACGGCTCGGACTACGGCTCAGACTACGGCTATGGATTCGACTACGGCTACGGCTACGGATTCGACTACAGCTACGGTTCGGAAGACGACTACGACTACGACTACGACTACGACTACGACTACGACTACGACTACGACTACGACTACGACTACGACTACGACTACGACTACGACTCGGAAGACGACTCGGAAGACGACTACGACTTCGACTCGGAAGGCGACTTCGACTTCGACGACTTCGACCTCAACATCTACTTCTAAGCCATACACGATGAGGGATGCCTCGCACTGTGCCCCCGGGCAAATCAGTCGCATGCTCCCGATCAACATCACTTATCGGACCCATGCGCCCCTCGAGCGGGAGAGAGACCGTCCTGGGTAGCCTCAGGATTGGACATCCGCTAAGGCCAACGCGAAGCGATTCGTCGTTGCTCAAGTCGGCCTGGTTCTGCTCGAGCAGGTTGAGGTCTGAGGGTGGTTCATCATTCGCTGTCGCCGAACTCTCGAAGCATGGATTCCGCAGGGGGGACCTCGACCGGCATACGCATTCCATGCGCTGGATGTGGGCTGTGCACAGGCACGGAGCGCTTATTCCTCAAGCATGACCGCGAAGTAGGCGAAGTCCTCCTCGCGCTTCCCCTCAGCGACCTCAATCGCCACCCAGCCCGTGCCGAGGTCTGCCCACAGGGACGCTTCGGTGTAGCCGATGCCGAAGCTGGTGCCCTCCAGCCCGGTCCAGCCCTCCGCCTCACAGGCACCGTCGACATTCACCCACACATCCGAGCCACCACGGGTGATGCTCCAGGCCTCGATGCAGTCCGGGCAGTCTGTGATGACCGCCCACTCCGCCTCGTACTCGATGTCGCACAGGTCGCCCCCGGCATCGGCGTCGTAGAAGTAGAAGCCGGTCCAGCCTTCGTCTCCCTCCAGGGCGCCCCAGAGGGCCTTCTCATACTCGACGCCTTCGTCCTCGTCTTCGCCCTCCCCCTCCGTCTCGTCGCCGGCCTCTCCACCGCCAGCAGTGTCGGTGCGCCAGGTGGCGGTGTCGGTGGGGGCGCAGCCAGCCAGCAGGCTGACCATGGGAATGACAATCATCGCGTCTCCTTACTTAGAACCACTCCGAGAGGGCCACGAGGCGCTCTGCCAGCGGCGCACAGCGCGAGGTCTCGGCGAACAGCGCGCAGCCGTCGATGCGATCGGCGCTGTAGATGGCGTCGGTCTCCTCGGAGAAGTCCAGGCGCCAGGCGACGGTGTTGTCGCTCCGATCGACCTCGATCACCGACGATGGGCCGTCGCCGTCGCCGAAGGCGGGCAGGTGCCCCTTGGTGATGACCACGCGGTCTTCTCCGAGGTAGTCGACATCGCCCCAGGCAGGCTCTCGCCAGCCATCCTCGGTCCACGACCAGATCTCGGTGGCGGTCCCTGCAGCGGCGTCGATCTCATACTCCACTGCCCGGGAGGTCGGCGACGCGCCGTTGTCGTAGAGCAGGATGCGCGAGCCGTCGATGCCCAGGCCGTGCTGGCAGCTGGGATAGTCGCCCTCGGTCAGCGTCAGGCTGCCCTCCTCGCCCAGGGTCCAGGCGACATCACCCGAGTCCATGTCGATGCCGAACACCATGTAGTCCTCGCACAGGCTGACCACCATGGTCTCGGTGCCGTCATCGCCCGTCATGACGCCGGCCCAATTGGCATCGGCGCGAGGGGCGATCTCCTCGGTGTGCTCGGCGACCTGCCACGACCACACCAGGGTGTCGGTCTCGACGTCGAGCTGGTGGATCTGGAAGTCTCCTTCTTCCACCAGGGTGACCACGGTGTTGTCGGGCTGGCGCTCGGCGATGTGGTGGTACTCGTACGCGCTCGCGCCGGAGTAGTCGGCCCGGTAGACCTCCTCGTGGCTGATCGACACCAGCCGTGGAGCGCCCTCTCCAGGGGCGCTGGCGCTGATGCCGCCCCACAGGATGAGCCCCTCCCCCCAGTAGTCCGCGCCCATGTCCGCGTAGCCCTCGGTGGGGATGGGGTAGTACCAGCGCACCGCGCCAGCGTTGTCCATCAGCACCAGCAGGATGTCCAGCGAGCCCTCGCTCAGGCGCTGGTGCGGCATCAAGGTGTAGGCGGCGCCAGGGGTCTTGGTGGTGATCCCAGTGGCAGCAGGCACGCTCGCAGGCAGGGCGTCGGTGCGAAAGCCTCCCTCGGTCGGCACCGCGCGCTTTGACCCCACTGGAGCCACCACGCAGGAGTAGTCGGTCTCCGCGACCAGTCCCTGCACCCGCAGGATATGCTCGCTCGCGGAGGTGGTGGACTCCACCAGGTGAACCTCCTCGGGGAGATCATCGCGGGTGCAGCGGATGGCCAGCGCCGCCGGCTCTGAGAGGGTGACGGTGAAGACCTTCTCCAGGACCATGGTCGGGTTGTCGGAGATGAGCACATCGACCACTGACGGCCCGCCACCGCAGCCCCCCACGCCAAGGCAGATCATGGCGACACGGCGTGCAGACGATGCATTCTTCACGGTCTTACTCCTGTTAAGAGTCATCTTGAAGCGTTCAAGTGTCTTATCGCAACGCTGGAAGAATCGATGGCACAAAGTTGAACCTCGCACAGTTCAGGCGGTTTCCACGCGCGCGGAATGAGCGGGTGCGTCATCCATTACCTGGCGGGTATCCGCGACCATCACCAGCAGAAAAGAGCCCTCCACAAACGCCGATCGCGCCAGCCCGCATGGTGCTGCGCACTTGAGCATGGTCAGCAGGTGCGGCTCCCGTGCCTCGCCGTCGCTCGCTCCATGCTGGGTTGGACTGCGTTGGCACAATCCGATTGCCGGAGCACTGCCCTCACGGGGCACGGCTCCACCTTGGAGAGGTCATGAGCACGTCGGACAAATTGCCGGTGACCCTTCTCGGCGGATTCCTTGGCGCAGGCAAGACCACCCTGCCCGAGCACATCCTGCACACCCGCTACTGCGGGACTCCGGTGGACCTCGCGCGGGGCAAAGCGAATTGGGCCGGCTGCCCCAGCTCAAGCCGCGCGCTCAGGGGAGCGAGCGCGGTGGTGTGGAGCGACGCAGTGGGCATGATTGGCCAGAGCGGCTCGGGCAAGGGTGCTGACCTCCTGGTCGTGCGCGCCAGCATGCAGGCTTGCCAGTAGGTGCCCTGCGGCAATGGTGTCCGGTATTCTCTCTTCGCTCTTGGAGCCGATCTTCAAGGGTGGCGAAAGGAGAACACCTGACGCTGCCTCCGGCTACGGATCAGACGCACCGATGCCGCGAACGAGACAAACGTAGCCCTCGGTGACCACGACGGCTTCAAGTCCTACGGCCTCGGCAACCCGCGTCACCCGACCACCGATGTCTTCGATCTCCACCGGCAGCACGGCATCAAGCGTGCGAAAGAACTCCAGCTGGTCAGAGAGGTCGCCGCTCGAGTCAAAGGGCTGCCACGCTGCGATACGCCGACCGGTGGCCAAAGCGTCGAGCGTGTCTAACAACCATCGCGGCACCTCGGCCGGATCGCTGAGGTCGTCGCAGGCAATCTTCGCCTCGAAGCGCGCTCTGGCAGCCGCATCGACGGGCAGACTGAGCGCATCTGCGAGATGGTCGAGAAGCGCTGGCATCGTGGGGAGTCCGATGACCCACGCCGTGCGGGAACGACGGCGCACGTCCGTGTAAAAAAGAAGGAGGTCTTCAACTTGAGCCTCCAGATTTGAGCAGGGACCTTCGCGTATCTTACGCTGACTGAGACCACGACTCTGGCTTGGACAACAGTGCGCTCATATCCGGTCCAGCGAATACGAACCCCAATGGGCTGAGCTGCCGATGACTCGCAAAACAATGGTCTTGGATGTAGTCAAGTCGCCCCGTTGATGCCGATCGATAGTAGCGAACAGATACGACGAACAAAGGACCAAGGGTGTCCGCAATCGTGAGCTCGGTTCCACACAAACACGTCCTTGATCACGGTACTTGCCCACATTCATCCAGAGCGGCAGACAAGGCCTCGTGAGAGCGGCAGACAAGGCCTCGGTACCCGCAGGTTCAAATCGACTCACCCCGTTATTCATCGTCGATATCCAGTGTTTTGCAAGTATCGACGGTGGAGTATCCATAGTCCAAGCACAGTTCCTCACAGGCGGTGCTCGGATCCGCGTCATGGAGAGGAACATGTCCCTCCTGGCGAGGAGTGAGGTCAGGACTGCTGAGGGCGACGCAGGCACTGACGCCGATCCGGAGTGCCTGGCCTACAGCGCGGACATTTGCTTCCAGCGCAAGTCCTGCTCGGTGCGCCCTGAGGGCGTCTCTCTTGACGTGGCCGGGCAGGTCAGCAACAGCTTCGCCGACACCGAGACACTGCGCACCAGGAGCAGCACCGTCTCGGTGACCATCGACGTCGACGAAGAAGGCGAAGCCTGAGCGAGGTCGCTCAGCGTGCAGCCAAGGCGGGAACCCACTGCTCGAAGGCCTGGCTGAGGTCTCGCCACAGCGAATCCGGCTCCTCGATGCCGACGGACAGCCGCAGCAGTCCAGCCGAGACGCCGCTGGCGCTCTTGGCATCGTCCTCGACCACGCGGTGGGTCAGCGAGGCGGGGTGCTGGATCAAGGTATCGACCGACCCCAGGCTCACGGCGGGCGTAATCAGCCTCAGCGATCCCATGATGGTGCGTGCGATCTCTCGGCTGCCGACGTCAAAGGCCAGGACCGATCCAGGGCCATGCATCTGACGCCCCACGAGCCCGGTGGGGTCAGTGTGCTCACAGCCAGGGTAGTGCACAGCAAACACCATCGGATGGGCCCTCAGGCGCTCGACCAGTGCCATGGCGCCGTCCTGGGCCGCGCGGACCCGCAGGGTCAGGGTCTGCAGGCCCCGGTGGAGCAGGTAGCCGGCCAGGGGATGGAGGATACCGCCGGTAGCGACCCGTACCTGGCGAAGCGCCCGTGCATCTTCTTCAGCGCAGGCCACCACGCCGCCCACCACGTCTCCATGCCCTCCCAAGAACTTGGTGGCGCTGTGGAGAACATAGCGGGCGCCCAGGGCGAGGGGCTGCTGCAGCACGGGAGTGGCGAAGGTGTTGTCCACCACCACGGGCACGGAGCCAGCCTGCGCAACCACAGCCGCGATGTCCACCAGCTGCAGCGTCGGGTTGGCCGGGGTCTCGATCCAGACCAGGACCGTGTCGTCACGAATCGCCGCAGCGACGTCCTCCGGCTGCACCCAGGTGACCGTATGGCCCAGCAGCCGACTGGCCAGCAGGTGGTCGGTTCCACCATAGACAGGACGCACGCCGACGACATGTCCGGGGTTGGCCAGGAGCACAGCGGTGACCGCCGCCATGCCCGATGCGTAGGCAACGGCAGCCTCGGCGCCCTCAAGGTCCGCCAGGGCTCGCTCAAAGCCCGCCACGGTCGGGTTGTACAGCCGCGCATAGACCGGACTGGCCGCCTCGCCCTCTCCCCGCGCCCATGCATCAATGCTCTGGGTACCCAGGGCGGCATTGTAGAGGGGGTAGGTGGTCGAGAGATCAATGGGAGGCACATGGACCCCCTGCCGCGCGAGCAATTCCCGGCCAGCGTGGACATCGAGTGTGCGTCCCTTCATCGGATAATCTCCCTTTAATCAGACCAACCAAGTATTATATTCGACTCACCTTAAAGCAAACGAAACATCTTCGGAGTTTGGCCATGAAAAAGGCACTTGACCGAATCGACTTCGATCTGCTCGATGCTCTCCAGAAGGATGCTCGGGTCTCCAACAAGGAACTGGCGAAAACCGTCCATCTTGCTCAGTCTTCATGCCATGCGCGTGTCCGCCGCCTGCAGAAGTCTGGCGTCGTCCAGGCCATGCGTGCCGAGCTCGACCCTGCTGTGCTCGGCATCGGCCTGCAGGCCTTCGTCTTTGTCCGCCTCGGCCAGCACGATCGAGAGTCGGTGCTGTCGTTTCGCGAGCACGCCATGGCCTTGGAGGAGGCGGTGGGGCTGTTTCATGTCGCTGGTCGCTTCGACTTCATCCTTCACCTGGCAGTTCGCGATGCCGATCACCTCCGCGATGTGGCGATGGATGCCTTCACCACCCGAGGCGAGGTGGCCCAGATCGAGACCCACCTGCTGTTTGAGGTCGTCCGCGATGTGCTGCCGGTCTATGCACGCAGCAGCGCAGCAGACTGATGGCGTGGAAGCTCGAGGCGCTGCTGTATGGCTGAGCGAGGAAAGAACGGCGGCAGTACAAAGCCCGCCTGTATTGGTCGACACCACTGGTCACAGAGTACAATCACGCAAGCACATCGATTAGCTGGATCCCAGTCAAGCCACCGCCCGTGGCTTCAAGGGTCGCTTCCAATATCGATAATTACTTTTAAAGTGATTTATTGATGAATCAACCGAAAAGTTGTCAGCCATTACTCTACTCGATAACAATCATGCCCTGACGAGGGAGCGTTTTGCAGCGAACCATTACAGGTCCGAAGATTAATGCGCCCAACCGGATGAGCGTTACCCCGAGAATAGACACCACCCGAGCAGTGACATTACTGCTGCTGGGCGAGACACAAGAGATGGCAAATTAGATCGTAAGCGACACGGCAGAACGTCGACCACGATGGGCTCAGCGCTGCCATGCTGACCGCGGTCTATAGAGGCCTCTCGCCCGCAGCAGCGGCGCACCTCAGCAGGGCGTCAAGCAGCCCATCGGGTCTGTCTCCCACACCTCATCGGGTCAGACTCCGGCCGGTACATCCTGCTCGCCAGCCCACAGTAGCGGTGATGCACCCCACCGGTCTCTCAGCAGCATCGACTCTGGTACCAGCCATAGGGGCCGAACAATGATGGACAATGTTACCAACGTAGTCCTGAGCCCCGACCAGGGAGATGCAATGCAACGTCGAAAGTCTGCCTGGACAGCTCTGGTGCTGCTGTGCGTGCCGGGACTGAGCTTCGCCACCACCATCACCGTGGGGGCTGACAGCTCATACGACTACGCCTCCATCCAGAGCGCCATCAGCGCATCCAGCGATGGTGACATCGTCCTGGTTGCCGCTGGGACGTACTCGGAAGACATCGACTTCCTGGGAAAAGATGTCTCGGTGACCTCCACCTCTGGCTCAGCGAGCACCATCATTGACGCGGGAACATCTGGGGCCAGCCATGCTGTGGTCTTTGACAGTGGGGAAACCAGCGCGGCGACCCTGGAGGGGTTTACCATTCAAAATGCCGGCAAGCAGGGAGTGTTGGTCGACCAGAGCTCGCCAACCCTGAACGATCTGACATTCTCTGGGCTGGGAAGCGCTTCGGTCGATGGCGGTGCCATGGTCATCTCTGCGGGCTCTCCCGTGGTGACGGACAGCACGTTTGACAACAACACCGCAGCAAACGGCGGGCACATCTACATCGACGACCTCGCCAGTCCCACCTTCTCAGACTCCACCTTCTCAGACGGCTCCAGCACGAACGGCGGTGCGCTGTACATGGACGACAGCACGGTGCTCTCTCTGGACAATTGCACGCTCGACAACAACACCAGCGCTTCGGACGGCGGTGCGCTGTTTATTGGAAGCTACGCAACGCTCTCGATGGTGGATGTTGACGTGACCGACAACACCGCCTCCAGCAGCGGCGGTGGTCTCTACGGAGAGGAGTACGTAGCGTTGGATATCTCCGGTGGAGACTGGAGCAGAAACGACGCAGGCAGTCGTGGTGGTGGCGGGTACTTTTCCTCAGACACCACGATGCAGCTGGCTGGGGTGAGCATCACCCACAACACTGCGTATGTCGGTGGTGGTCTCTATGCGTATCAAGTCGATCTTGAGATGTCATCGGTCAGCGTCTCGTTCAATAATGCGTCCAACTATGGCGGCGGTGCCTTTGTCAACGGCTTTAGTGACACCACACTCAACACCGTGACCTTTGGTAGCAACACAGCCTCTGTGGCTGCAGGTCTATACATCTTCAACAACACCTCAACCTCCGGGTCACACACCTGGGATGATGTCACCGCATCCAACAATGCGGCTAATGCCATCTCCGGAGGTCTGTACCTGTATCATGCAGATGTTGATGCGGATGGGGTTGAGCTGTCCGGCAACAGCACCTCCTACAGCTTCAACGCCAGCTATGGCGGCGGTGGTGCGTATGTCTACGACAGCGATCTGAATTGGCAGGATGTCACCATTACTGACAACACCACTGCATCACAGGGCGGCGGGTTGTTCATCACAGGCCCAGGAAGCTCTGGTTCATCCTTAGTTTCGATTGATGGAGGAACCATCTCAGACAACAGCGCTGTGAACGGTGGTGCGCTGTATGTGTACGACACATATGACACGCTGACGCTGAACAATGTGGATGTATTCGACAACACGGCCAGTGAAGATGGCGGCGTGGTCTATGCGAGCAGCCACTCTGATGTCGAGCTGATCGACTCAAGCTTCGAGACAAACAGTGCTGAGAATGGGGGCGCATACTACGGGGCACCCGATGTCGACTTGTACATTGACAACAGTGTGTTCCAATCCAATACGGCCACATCCCAGGATGGCGGTGCAGTATACTTCTACCCAGACGTATACTCCAGCACCGAGGCCCTGACCGTCAGCGGCAGCGAATTTACAGACAACACCGCCAGTCGCCATGGCGGCGCAGTCTATGTCAACAAGTCTCAGACCATCGTGGTCAACGGAAACACCTTTCAGGGCAATGAGGGTGGGAACAATGGTGGTGGTCTCTACCTGTATAATGTTGGCTACTCTTCAGGTGAAGTCTCCATCACCAACAACGTGATGTGTGCCAACAACGCCTACAACGGTGGCGGCGTGTACGCCTACGCGGTCAACGTGTCTGCGGCGATTTCGAACAACATTCTCCAGTCAAACAGTGTAGACAATGCAGGAGGAGGTCTGTACATGTACAGCGCCTCATATCCAGATGTCATCAACAACACCTTCGTAGCCAATGCATCCGGTGGTGTGGGTGGAGGACTGGCCGTCTATTCGTCTCGCATGGAATTCATCAACAACATTGTGGCATACACCTCCGCCGGAGATGGACTCTATGGAGACGCCACCACCGCCTCCTATGCCAACGTTGAATACAACGACTGGTATGACAATTCCACAGGTCATGTCTCCGGCTCGTTCGCTTCTTCACTGACCTCATCAAGTGGCAACATCACCAGTATTCCAGACTTTGTGGACTACGATGTCTCAGGGTACTGCGACGATGACTTGATGTTGTCTTCGACCAGCGCATTGATTGATGCGGGAGCTCCTGCGTACCTGGACGCGGACGGTTCTGATGCGGACATGGGTGCTTATGGTGGAGACAGTGAGCTGATACCCGATGAGGACGGCGATGGCTTCTCGGTGGATGTTGACTGTGACGACACCAATGCAGCCATCAACCCAGATGCTGTCGAGATCTGGTACGACGGCGTAGACAGCGACTGCGACGAAGCCGGCGACTACGACGCCGACGGTGACGGCGAAGACAGCGATGGATACGGCGGCTTAGACTGCGACGACACCGACGCTACCATCAACCCTGATGCTGTCGATGTTTGGTACGACGGCGTAGACAGCGACTGTGACGAAGACAGCGACTACGACGCCGATGCCGACGGCGACGACAGCGATGGCTACGGCGGTCTAGACTGCGACGACACCAACTCCAGCATCAACACCGCCGCCGTTGAAGTCTGGTACGACGGCATAGACAGCGACTGCGACGAAGCCAGCGACTACGACGCCGATGCCGACGGCGAAGACAGCGATGGCTACAGCGGATTGGACTGCGACGACACCGACTCCAGTATCTTCAGCACTGCGACTGAAGTCTGGTACGACGGTGTAGACAGCGACTGCGATGAAGCCAGCGACTACGACGCCGACAGCGACGGCGAAGACAGCGATGGATATGGCGGCTTAGACTGTGACGACACCGATGCATCCATCTTCAGCACTGCGACTGAAGTCTGGTACGACGGTGTAGACAGCGACTGCGACGAAGCCAGCGACTACGATGCCGACGGCGACGGCCATGATGCCGAAGACCTTGGCGGCACCGATTGTGATGACACCGATGCTGAGGTCAATCCAGGAGCGACCGATGCCTGGTACGACGGCATTGATGCTGACTGTGCGGAAAACTCTGACTACGATCGTGATGCTGACGGTTACGACGCGGAAAGCTTTGGTGGCACCGACTGTGATGACAGCAATGAAGACGTGTATCCCGGAGGGGATGATCCCATGGGGGATGGCGTGGATGGGGACTGTGATGGTGCCGATGGAAGTTCTTCAGCCATCAGCGACGGCAATGCCTCTGACTCCGGTGCCGATGATCCGAGCGGCAAGCAAGGCTGCAGTACAGGTCGCATCAGTCACGGTGGAGCAGGAGCATTGGTGTTGACCATGGTCATGCTGCTGCAGCGCAGACGGCGGACGCGCCTGTAGCGGTCACCTTGAGCGGGCGTTCTGTGCAGGGGCAAGGAAGCTCACCATGCGTGGCACGTCACCCTCGACCAAGACGCCGCTCAGAGCATGCGGTACGCCATGCTCCAGAACAGCACATACAATCCAAGGGGGAGCGTCAACAAGGACAGCCCAAACGCGCTGACTATGGAGAATGCCCACAGGCGCTTCTTCGGCAAACCGGCAACGCTCTCGGAAGCCCGGCGCTGCCTAAATGCCACGATGGGACCGAGGATGACCCCCGTAGCACTCAGGATGAAGGAAACGACCAGGATGGGGATGTCGACCTTTATGAAGAGCAGAGGCTCATCGAAGGTGTGGAGACCCAGTGCAAGGAGGAGTAAGACAAACCCGCCGGCGGTGAGGACGGGGCCAGCGAGCAGCGGTCGGATGGTTGAGTCGTCCATTTTTTCCTCAAGGCTTCAAGTCAGGCTCGACGTTTACACGAAAAATGCGCATAGAGAAAGAGCTCTTCAGGCTCTGGAATGACCCACCAAGACCAAGCACCACACCAGCAGCGGAGTGATCCTTGCGCCCCCAGACCACCAGCACGCGCCCGCTGTCAGTACCCATGAACTCTGGCCACTCGTCGAAGGGCAGCCGGAGGATGGGTCGGCCGCCGCTGTCAGCCTCTTTGAGGTCTATGGAGAACAACCATTCAGAATGGATTGTGCGGTCCGAGCGCGTAGCCCAGCAGATGCGTCTCGCTCCGCAGCCGGGGCAGGACCAGTCGTGGCCAGAGACATGCGAGAGCAGCGCCAGCCACGGCCTCTACCGCTCGGGCATCAGCCGCTTTCCCTGAGCCTGGGGCCTGGCTCCACCGGCTTCTCCATCAGCTCTTCAGCAGCACCCGCAGGCGGTGGGCGATCGTGTGATCGGAGAGGACCCTCTGGCGCCCCCGCTCTCCCACCGCCCTGCGCGCCTCAGGACCTGCATCCAGCCAGTACTCGACCTTCTGAAGCATCTCCTCCAGGGTCCGATAGCAGTCCAGTTCCTCGCCCACGACGAAGAGCGCCTCCAAGCCGGGGCTCCACTCAGCGAGACAAAAGCCACCGCATGCCAACACGTCGAACACCCTCATCGTGATGATGTCGGACTGATAGAGCCGCCCGATGTCGAGATGAATGGCGTCGCTGTTGTAGATCCTGGTCAGCTGGGTTCTGTGTCCAGCGGGGCCGCGGTACACCACGCCGTATTCCTCGACGTGCCTCCAGCCGTCATCACCCCAGACGTGAATCCCGACCTGCCCGAGGTTCGCGACATAGGTGATTCTCTTGTGTGCTCCAGCCATCTCACCCAACAGCGCATCCGCGCGCGCGCCTTGCAGAGCCTCCTGAGCGGCCTGACTCGCCATCGGAGCCCGCAAGAGGGGGAGCGCTGCGTAGAGACGCTCCGGTACGACATACACGCTGAAGTCGTTGCGCTGAGCTTCGAGCACGGACTCGAAAGCGGCCTCGCCCTCCTTCGCCGCGCTGCTGGGATCGCCCCCCCGCGCCAACACATAGGCCGCGAGCAGACGCTGGCGGAAAGCGAACCCCTGCTCCACCATCGATGACCCAACGAACACGATGTCCGCGTCAACCTCTGCCTTCTCCTCCAAGCTCAGCTCAAGAGGACGGCGGTTCCGTTCGTTTGCCGCAAGGGGCAGGTGGAGCACGCGCGTGAATCCCGCTTGCTTGAACAGCTCGACATGTGCCTCTCGCCAGGTGGCGACGACGGCTCCCTGCGACGCGGGCCCCAAGGGGCCTCCGGCGACCGAAGGCAGCTCGTCGGTCGATGGGTCAATCTCCCAGACCCTTAGCGGAACACCGACTTCGGCACAGGCCTCTGCCAGACCGCGCGTGTAGTTGATCTGAAGCGCAGCCTCAGCCTCGACCACCTTGCCAGCACGAGCCAGCTCCTCGCGAGACCACCCAGACGTATCCCAGGGGATCACAGAAACCCCCTCTCCTCTGAGCGTGTCCGCGAGGTCATCCACAAAGAGCCCCCCGAGACCGAGCAAGACACGCCGCTCCTGGACACCGTCACGCAAGAGAAGGGCCTCGTGGCGGTAGACCGCTCCCAGAAGAGGATGCGGCAGGACCTGGGCCACCCCCTCACGCGCCACGTCGAGCAGGTCGGTGGTCAGCATGAAGCGCACAGCACCGGAGGAGATCTCGTCGGTCCAGTCACGGCGACTGAGGACCAGCCTCAGGAGCCACGGGTCTCGCTCCCAGGCAAGCACGGGGGCGTTGGCCCCGGAGACGAGACGCTCCAGGACGTCCCCCAGCCCCAGCCCCAGGAGCAGGGCTTCTTTCTCAGGGTCGTAGCCTGCCAGCGCCGCGGCGATCTCAGCCTGGGTCACGCTCAGCCTGTGCCACTCGCGATGAATACGGAACGCAGCTCCGCCATCATCGCTCCAGGCGACATGCTCGCTGCCACAGGGCCAGGTAATACGCAGCATAAGGTCGGGGTTGACCTCGCGCAGTGCAGCAAGATTCGCGAGCAAGAGGGGGTCGATGGATGTCACCAGAGCAGGCTATCTTGCCCCGATGATTCGCCGACAGAAAAATTCAGGCCACTGTCTTACCCCGCTTCCGTCATCCGACGGGGTCTCGCCCTCCTCCCAGCGCCAGCTTCCCTGGCTTCTTCGCTCGCGATCAAGAAGAGAGTACATCGTCAAGAACGGCGGCGTCATGCACCTCCGGTTCAATGTTTGGTCGTCTCCAGAGCGCGACCGCGACCGGTCGCTCAGCAGGGCTGCAGCCGCCACGCCGCGATCGGACTGGCTGCGATCAGCTCGAAGAAACGGTGCCGAGGGTGTATCCGTCGCGCTGACGCCAGCATCGACTGGAGCGACCGCTCCGCGTAGGCAGCCACCCACCTGGGCGTGGGTCCACGGTGTGCCTCTGGAGAGGGATTCTTCAGGCGCAGCACCACCGGCCCCGTCTGGCTCTCGCCGCCCAGCACTTGGCTGGTGTACTGCGTGAAGGCTTGCACGCCACCGATGACAATCAGGTCGGGTCGGAAGCGCTTCAGCAGAGCGCGATGATGGTCAACGCTGCGCCGAACGCTCTCGGCGTACTGGGCCTTCTCCGTTTGCTTCCCGCCAGCATGCACGCAGCTGACGTCATCGAAGAACAGCTCAGCCTCTCGCACTCCGAGCGACCTCAGCTGCGCCCTAAGGACGGAGAAGTACCGATGGTTGGGATTTTTTCCAGTTCGAAGGTACTCGTGCACCATGGTGTTCATGCTGCGCAGGTCTCCGCGCGCCGCGTTGAACTCACTGCCCAAGAACAGCACCCGCGCGATGCCCGGCTCGGACGCCCTGCGATGGTGATCGCTGTCGCCCACCGGCTTCTCTGGCGCGGAGTGTCGAGCGGCGGGCCTGGGGACTGGCTGCTGGAGGGGGCTGACTGCAGAGAGGGGCTGGTGGAGCGCAAAGACCTGGCGCCAGTCTCTGATCCGGTTGCGCTGATTGGGCCAGCGCCGGGTGGGCTGACCGGTAGAGAAGAGGGCGCGGACCTCGCGCTCGATCTCGGAGATGAGCCGCAGCACTTCCTGGGGAGTCTGTGGCGGCCCCTGCGGCAGCAGCTGGTTGAAGTTGAGCAGTCGGTGAAAGCGCGGGGGCTTGCTCGGGGTGGGCTGGGAGAGCGCCAGCACCGCAGCCCGCGCCTGATGCAGCGCCTTCCGCTGGGGCGCAACGGGAGGAATCAGCTCCAGGTGCGCAGGGATGCGGCCATCTCTTCGGAGCTCGATCAGCAGCGAGACGAGCCGCCTGGGGCCATCGAGAACGTCGTGCTCTGGTGCATCAGTGAGCACCGAGAAGCCCACATAGATCTTGGATGGCTTGGAATGAAAGACCGTCAGGACAGCAGAATGCTGCAGGTGCCGGAGGATGGCGGCACGGCTCAACAGGACACTCACGGGGCGCTCCAATTTCGGTGTCTTCCGTTATACGAGGTGACCCATCACTGCGGACAGGAATTTCAAGAGGCCTCTTCCCCGCTCCCACTGCAGCAACGGTCCGCCACAGCAGCCCTCGCCTCACTCCCCTGGCCTGTCCAGCGCGGACCCGGTGGAGACGTGGTCGGCCCGCTCGACCCAGCGTAGACGATACGCCCCGCTCCCGTAAGAGCACGGTTCTCAGTCTGTAACGGCTCCTCAGCGAGCGCATCGCCCCTGAAGGCGCGGCCGGAAGCGAGATGGTCGGCAAGCTCTCGCAAGGTCTTCTTCGAGAAGCATTCGCCCCCCACACCGTGCTCTATGAGCGCCCATTCGTGGTCGGGAGCGGGAACCCAGGCTGCGGTACACGCCGCCTGCAGCAACCGCATGGGGCTTCCTGATGGCCACCATTGCCCAGAGGGAGAGTCGCCCTA
>JAQXDW010000149.1 GCA_029251165.1 Myxococcota bacterium | reverse complement strand
CTCCACTGCTGCGGCTCCATGTGCCTCGACCACATAGAGTGTGTGTTTCCCGTTAAGCCGACTGCCCAAGGGACCGAACGGGAGCCTTCAAGAGTGTTCGAAAATTTGGGACAGCCTGGTGAAAGCCCACCGCCTGAACCGGTTTCGGACCGTGTGTAGCCTGGCTGGCGGAACGCAAGAATCAGTCATTCTTCGAGTGAAACGATGAGGCTGGAGCACCTGGACTAGCATGGACGACGGAGTCTTACGTGCGAGCATCGTTGACGAACGACACCATGGTAGAGTCGAGCCGAGGACCGGGGCACACCACACAGGAAGATGTCAATGTATAGGCTCGAAGCGGTTGACACTATACTTGAGCAGACAAAAGCTCGATCAATCGCCACTACACCCGTGATGTCACTCGCGGGCGACACGTCGTGTGGGGACGCGTGGGAGTGGATGCAGCCGTCGGCTCGGGATATTTCCATCGTCTTAGTTGCTGATGCCGTGGAACCATCGTTCGCGAGACGGCTCGAGAGCTGGCGAGGGGATCGGACCACTATATCCGAGGTTGCTCGAACGATCCCGACCGACACCATGTTTGATTTGAATACTCCTCTTAAGCAGGTCGTCGAGAGTACGGTAAAGCTGGGGTTTTGCGTGGTAGGCGACGAGTTGAGCTATATCGTCACCTCCGCTGACTTCGGGAAGCCAGTCGGGACCCTCTGGGCGTTCGGCTTGGTGCTCTCTTTCGAGGATGCCCTCACGCGGCTCTTTCCCAGCCTGAGCGATAGGCTCTGGCGTGACGTTCTCACAAAAGAGAGGCTATCCCAGCTCGATGCAGAGATCGCCAGACGACGCCACACGGGCACCTTTATAACCGAGGAGCACTGCTTGATGTTGTCCGACAAGATCAAGATTGGCGCGGTCTATGTGGCGCCGAAGCTCGACATGTCCAAGACCCAGTGGCGTCAGCGATTCGGTGGTCTAACTTCAATTCGAAACGACCTCGCCCATGGCAGACCTTTAGGGACAACCTACACGTCAGGTATCGAGGGAGCCCTGAAGCATCTTCTGGCTCTGCGCGAGGTAGTGGCTGCGATGTGGAAACGCGTTGACAATCGCGAGCACGTGTGGATGGCCTACCGCGACTCCCGGGTGAGTTTAGACAGCCCCGCTCCCTCGGGGACGTTCTGGATGCTGTCAGCGCAGAATCCTTCGGAGGAAGTATTGTCGGAGATTCAGAACAGGCAACGCCATGAGGCGCTGTGTAGCACACTTAAGGAACGGAGGCTGCTTGCAGGTGAGGGATGGGGAGTCTCTGCTAATTACGCCGACGGCGGCTGGCGCGAGCGAATGGCTGTGATGAAGGCAGGTAGCGACGAGGAGGCCTGCAAGATCTCTCGTGACTATGGACAGCGAGCCGTCTTCAAACTGGACGGGAGCGAACTGCTAGTTCTGGAAGTCCGGACTGGAGGAGTGAGGGCCCGCCGCCCCCTGACAACAAAAGATGACCTGAGCGGGGAGGGGCATCTGGCTGGTTGAGCAAGTGGTTGACTCCTTCCGCGCTCGACTTGAGCTGTCTGTGATGGAGGGGGCCGGTAAAGCTCATGTCTTTAGTGAGCACTCATCGGCTCGACACCTGCTGTGGAGCAATGGTCAGCCAGCCTGACTCGAACACGTACCCGCTGTGGAGCAACACACCTCAGCCAAGTGAAGCTCTTCCTGCTGCCCGCGTTCGCTCAGAATGGCCTTGAGCGGCGCCCAGAGCCATCCTGCAGCAACGCAATCATACCACCAATCAACCTGTCGGTTCCACAATACAGAACACTGACCAGTACGAACTGTTGTTGTCGAGACGGTAGGACAGTGCAGCGTCTCAACGGCGCACGGCTCTGCTCGATAGACAGACCATGAGAGGCGGACGCGCCCGAATAATGGCAGCACCCCCGTAGCAGACCACGACAAATTATTCAGGAAAAAGCTTTTAATATCTAAGACAATCACCATCGTTAGTTCCTGACAGGCTCCATACACTTCTCTGACAGCGACCGGTCAGAAACGATGTCTACCTTGTTTAGTATCAACCCCACCAAGCGGAGCCTTCTTGTCGAAAGCATACTCCATGTTGTCTGTTCTGTTTCTCTGCTTCGGATGCGCACAGAATGCACCGATTCCAGCGGAGGACGACGGCGCTCCCCACTCGGAAGACCCTGCTGACAGCGGCGGCGATGACAGCGGCGATGACCTCGACGGCGACGGCTACGGCAGCGATGTCGACTGCGACGACGCGGATGCCGCCGTACACCCCGGTGCCAGCGAGACGCCCTACAACGGCTTAGACGACGACTGCGACCCTGACACGCCCGATGACGATCTCGACGGCGACGACTATGGCAGCGATGTCGACTGCGACGACGCAGACCCGATGGTCACCACTCCCAGCCAGATCTGGGAGGGTGATCTCAGCTGGACGGAGGCGGAAGAGTCGCTGTGCGACACCGGAGAAGCGCTGCGCATCGCGGGCGACCTCAACCTCATCAACACCCCGCTGTTTGACCTCACCGCGCTCTCCTGTCTCTGCGCAGTGGACAACGATATCAACATCATCGACAACGCGAGCATGCTCAGCCTCGTGGGCCTCGAGGGGCTCCAGGGCGTCGACCAAGACCTCACCATCACCGACAATCCGCTCTTGATGAGCCTCGTGGGACTCGACAACATCACAACTGTCGACCAAGACCTCATCATCTCCAGCAACACCGACCTTGTTACGCTGGGTGGCCTCAACAGTCTCAGGACGGTCTCGGGAGACCTCATGGTCACCGACAACCCGACCCTGGTGAACATGGTCGGTCTGGGCAGACTGCAGCACGTCAGCGACAGCTTCACCATCTCCAACAACGCCTCCATGACCAGCATGCTTGGCTTGGGCAGCGACAAGATGCGCTATGAGGATCTGTGGATCCGAGACAACCCCTCGCTGATCGAGCTCAGCGGCCTCGAAGGGCTGACGGAGATTGGGGAGAATATCAGCATCTCCCGCAACAGCGCCCTCATCAGCCTGCAGGCACTGAGCGGCCTGACCCGAGTGAACGACGACTTCACGATCGAGGCCAACACTGCGCTGCTGACCTCTGAGGCCGAGTGGCTCATCTATGACTCCCTTGGTACCGGCAATGTGGGCGGCAGCGTCTACATCAACGGCAACGCTAAGGACTGAGAGGCGGGGACGTCGCTCAAGCAGGGATCTCCCCCGACTGAACCGGCAGCCCCCGCCCAGAAGCCCCCCTCCGACGTGACGGCTCTGGTGGCGGAGCAGCTGGAGACCTTCGAGGCCCGCCGCTCACTCAACACGTCGCAGCGGAAGGGCCTTCGCCAGCGGCTCCGTCTTCGGGATGAGAGCCACCCTCCCCAGCAGACGGCACTCCTCTGGAGGTGCTCGACTGAGCGGCGTCCTTGCCGTGAGTAAAATAAGAGCCGAGGGCTTCTCTCCACTCTTCTCACCGACGGGCGTAGACCAGCCGGGAAGCCTGAAGCTCCAGCCCTCGTCGGCAGGTCACGCTCCAGCCTTCCCCCTGTGCGGCACGCGTGACAGTGTTGATGGTGTCGACCAAGACTTCTACCAGCACGACCACAGCGCTCACAAGGACGCCGGCTCAGGCACACGCGCCACCCCACCGAAAGTGCCCACCAGCGAGACGGTTGTTGGGCTCTTGTGGTTTGGAATCAACCTCAGCACGTCAGCTGATATCGTGCTTGCCTTCGGGGCTGCTCCAGGAAAGCATGGGGTGGACTATTTTCCGCTCTGGTCGGCGTAGTCGCTGCCGGACTCGAGCGTGCTGCCTTCCTTGATGAGGTTGCTGTACAGGCCGCCGAGGATGGTGTTCAGGTGGCTGGCCAGGTCGAGCAACTCTTCGTACTGTGCCGCCTCCTTGGTGAGCATGGAGAGCTTGGTCCGATGGTGGGTGACGTTCTGGATGAGCTCGATGGTCAACCTCTGGAGCCGGCCCTGTTGCGCGGCAACGAGATCGGCTGGCTTCCAGAACGGGGACGCCTTGACGGCCGTGCTGAGCTCCCGCAGTTCGGCGGCCACTGCCGGGTTGGTGCTCTCCTTGAACACGATCTTGTCGATGGCCTTCGTCAGGTCGGCCATCTCGTCTTTGACCTGGTTTATCTTCTTGACGTGGCTGGGCTTGAGGGCCGCCAACGGCTTAGACCATCGCTTGGATGTTGGGTTGTAACGCCACCCATCGTTGTGTCGAGACTTCACGGAAGCCTCGTTAAACTTGCCCTTAGTGGCGTTACTTTTATAGATCTGCCACGTCTCGTCAGGACTGGCCGTCTCCCACTTCTTGACCTTGCTGACTTCGTCGACCTTTCCAGTGGCCTTCGGGGCGACGTCGTCGACCTTTCCTCCGTTCTTCAGCTGGCTGGGTTCGTTGACCTTTCCGGTGCTCTTTGGGGCTGCGTCATCGAGCTTTCCGACGTTCTTGGACAGGTTGCTTGCCTCGTCGGCGGCACCAGTAAGCTTCTGCAGCCGCAGCAGATCCTTGCCGGCGGTGAACTCGCGAACCATAAGCACTGTGGTGACGAGGGCGAGGATGCCATCGGCGAACAGCGCGCCACGCTCCTCGTCTGTGAGCGCTTTCTCCGAGCACAGACGCTTGCCGCTGTAGCTCTCCCAGAGCTGGGAGATGCCGACCGCATCGCCGACGCCAGCGAGGACGACGCCCACTGCGGTCCAGCCGCTCGGGGAGCCGCCCTTGAGCGCCTTGTATTCCTGCCAGCGGGTGTAGGCGCTGACGACCGCAACGATCACCAGGGTGACGATCGACACCACAGCCGCGATGGCTGCCAGGAAGGCCACTGAGACACCGGCGAGGACCAGGGCAACCGCGATAATGACAGCCGCCACGATGACGAGAACAGCGGTGATGATTGCGGTGATCGCGCCCTTGATGAAGTCCCAGGCCCGCTCGTACCAGGCGCGGCTGTATTCAGTGTGGATCTTGCTGGCAGCCTTGTTGACGCTGCTGCGAAGCTCGCTGAGCTTGCTGTTGCCGGTGGCAATTCCTTCGTTGACGCTGCTGGTGACCTCCGACATGCCATTGTTGACATGCTGAGTCAGCTTCCCCTCCACCGAGGAGATGGTGTCATCCAAGGCGGTGCTGTAGTCATCCACCAGCTTCCTCGAGGCGTTCCTGGTGTTGATGCCGTAGTAGTACATCGCCGCGACCGCGCCAGTGGTCTGCTCGTCGCCGGTGGTCTTGAACTGTGTCACGGCCAACGCGAGCTTGCCACTGATCACAGTGTTGTCCGCGCTCAGATCCCCATCGAGCGAGGCCACGCCCCGCTGGAAGCCAGAGCACAGCTGCTCACCGCTGGTCTCGATGCCAAGGAGCAGGCCATCGGCTTGAGCGCTATACCGCGCGATCAGGGCGTCGACGGTGTCCTTGACGGAGTCCGGGTCCGGGTTGTCACAGTCGGTCAGCGCGGCCTCGATGTCAGCGACACCCAGCTCCAGCATGTCGGCGAACTCTTCGGCCAGGAGCCGATAGTTCTGCTCCGCGACATGCACGGTCTCGTCTACGCTCGCGCAGGCACTCTCACCGGTTGCCTCGAAGCGGGTCATCGCCGCCATGCGGGTGGCCTCGACACTGGCGATGGCCCCTTCGGCCCCCTTCTCCGTGTTTTTGATCGATGCCTTCTCTAAGGTGTTGATCTGCGCCAGCGTTCCATCTGCGAGCTGGTTGATCTTGGTAACGATGGAGGGCGAGTCATCGCCAAAGCCTTGGGTTAAGGTCACGCCCTTGAGGGTCACCCCCTCGGCGACCTCGCGTCCTTCTGCACGAGCTGCGCTTGCAAGCTCGTTCAGGCCATTTGTGTTCTGCTGCTTAAAGTTCGCAACCACCCCATCGATGGCGCTCCGGGTCGCCGTTCGCTCGTCGGAGCTGGCCCCACCTGGGATGCTGTTCTTTCTGGCCGTTCCGATCTTGTCGGCGTCTGAGGACTGCGTGCGGCGTGCCGAGCCCACCCGGGCCGCGAGGTCCTCGCCGTCCTGCCTGGCCTTCTGGGCAACCGCCGCAATCTTGCGAGTCAGCTCCTCATTCTTCCCCTTGACGACCACCCCAACACGGGCAATCTCTGTCTTTCGCGCCGTCTGAACCCGGCTGCGGCTGATGCTGGCCTGCTTCTTCAGCCGGCCAACGAAGCCGTCTTTTTCCTGACTCAGCGTCGCGACCGCAAGCGCTGTAGATTTGGTGAGAGCGCCGATCTGGCTGCTGACACTGCTGCGTATCGCACCTTTCTGGCTCTCTCCCTCTGCGCGCACAGAAGCGATGGTGCTCTCGATGTTGGAGGCCACCACCCCCTTTATCGAGGCGCTCTCCACACGCAGACGATCGAGGTGGGTCTTCGACTCCAGTCTGTTCTTCTTGCGATTGAAGTTGAGGAATGTCCTCGCCTTGCGAATCGGCGGGATCTTGATGCTACCCAGCCCCTTCTCCATCTCGACGGCTGGCACCGGCGGAACCTCCGCCGTGATGGCATCACCGGATACGTTCCCATTGACGCTCTTCTCTGGTGCTACGTTGACTGGGGGTGGCTGAGGAGGGGAGAGATCCGGCGCGCGCAGCATCGGGTGTGGGCCGCCGACGGCCTTCTTTGAGCCAACATTGCCACCAGAGGCGCTCTGCTTATCAGCAAGCTGATTGCCAACAGCAATGCACTGATCGCTGCTCAGAGGGGTGCCCTTCTTCGGTGATGCGTCATCATCGCCAAAGAGATCCTCACTCAACATCCCGGTGATGCTCGACGAATGGGTCGAGTTTGACGCGTCCGTGTGCTCTTGACTCTCTAAGAGTGGGTCAAGATGGTCTGGGCCCTGCTTGTGTGAGACCTTCTTCGCCTCAGGCTGGGGTTGCTCAAGTGTGGCCTTCACGATTTAGTCCAGAATATTACTTTAGTTCCTCATTATAGCTCATGATCGCCACACAGTATCTCCATGATGGTCGATGCCACCTGCTGATTCAGCAGCACAGACGGCGGCTGCAAGAACATGTCGTCCCTGATGCTGCACATCCGACCGCCGCCAGACCGCGTATAGGGTCCGAACCTGTGGTGATCATAGCAGCCTTCACCCGAGGTGCGGCGAGACCGATGACAGGGCACCACAGACCTGCAAAGGAATGGCTCGCTTCACTGCGATTACATCGATATATCATGGCGCAAAGTTAGAGCATCGACGGATCATACAGCCTGGCTTCTTGTGCGTCCTGCCAGCAC
>JAQXDW010000137.1 GCA_029251165.1 Myxococcota bacterium | reverse complement strand
GACACCGACGCCGACACCGACGCCGACACCGACGCCGACACCGACGCCGACACCGACGCTGACAGCTATGTCGGCACCATGGTCGCTGATCTGGTCGACCCCGGCTCTGGTCAGGAGGTGTCGTGTTCCGGAGACGTCGAGATCCTGCTCGTCGCGTCGAACCAGAACTTCACGGGCACTGCGGCGTGCAACTTCTCCGGCGATCTGGCGTCCAACAGCATCAGCATGGAGCTGTCTGGTGCGGTTCGGAAAGATGGCGTGTCCACGGAGGGCTTCTTCACGGGAGAGGACACTTCTGGTGACTTTACCGGTGACTACTCGACCACGGAGGGGTTTGTCATCCCCATCGAATCGAGCATTGGGGACAAGAGCACCATGAAGATCCCCTACTCGGGCGTCATCACAGCAGCGCCAGCCAAGTAAGCGACTCCAGGGTCGCGCCGTGTGCGCACCCTATCGGGAGAAGTGCAGCACCAGGCGCTCATCGCTGTGAGGCTGGATCCGGATTCGGTCCTCGCCGACAACAGTGATGACGGTCGTGGTGTCCTCTCCGGTGATCCGCTTGCGGGCCAGCGCGACCTGGTTCTGATGGACCGACTTGACAGTGTAGTCAGAAACCAGGGGCGTCTTCCTGGTGTTGAGGGTCAGGGTCTCTTCAGTCAGGGTCAGGCGGAAGATGTGCGCCTGGTTGTCACGCTCGTTCTCCAGCAGCGCGCGCGTCTCGGGCTTCTCGATCAGGAGATCCTGCATCTCTGCGAGGTATAGGCGGTCCTCGTTGCTCAATCCTTCCGCATCGAGCTGCTCAGCCGTCACCGCTGGCACCTGTAGCAGCCAGCTCAGAAGCTGGAGGTTGTGCTTCTGCGAGGAGGGCTGGACCTGGGTCCACTCTCCCACCAGCATCGCCACCGCCGACTCGGGCCCCAGCTGCAGCTCGGCGGGGTCGACCCACCAGGTCTCGTCAGGCGGCGCGTTGTGCTCCGGCATGGGCGGGAGTCCGTTGTCGGATGCGTCGTGGCCGAAGGCCTCTGGGAGGCTGCCGATGGTGGGAGGCGCTGAGAGCCCTCCAGAGCCAGGAGCATCCGCTCCCGCAGGAAGCGGGCCAATGCCGGGCCGTGGTATGGACGCCGGCTCCTCACTGAGCTCCACCTGATCGGTGCCCGCCTCGAACTCTGGAGGCTCAGCGGGAGCCTCTGCAGGAGAACGGGGGCAGCCGAGGAGGAAGAGCAGGGTCAGCATCTCCACAGCGTAGCACCCCTTCAGCACACCGCACGGCTTCCGCGTGCAGCGCACGATCGCCGCACCTGCTGGCCTGCGGGGTTTGATGCTCGACGCTGTGGGGCGCTGAGACCAGGTGCGCGCCTGTCGGGGGCCAGTCTCCGTGGGATCAACCTCTATGGGGTCGATCTCAGCGGCGCGGATATCTCCGGTGCCGACCTCACCGAATCGCGCCTGTTCCGGGTCCGCCTCTACGGAACAAACCTCACCGATGCGATCTTCAGAGACGCCGCGTTGATGGGGGCACTGTACGATGAGGAGACGCGCGGGTCGGCAGAGATGAGGCCGCCAGCACGATGAGGAGCGTCAGGCTGTGCTCACCCGCGTACCGCGCGCATACTCGCTGGCCTCCTCTCGGCTGTGGTGTAGAGGCTGCTCAGTCCGCCCCAAAGGAACTGTTCACGGTTCACTCACTGCCACCACGACGGCGACTTCAGCGGTTTTGTCTCTGCGGGTGCTGCTACGTCACCACAGCCGCCGCGAGCCTGGAGCGAATCGCCTCAGCGACCGTCGGCGGACAGCTCAAGTACAGACCGGGCGCCTGACGCAGTGTGCGGGCCAGCGGGTAGCACCCATAGCCCTGCTCGTGGTTGCGTCCGTAGCTGTAGCCGACCATCAGCAGCCCATTCTCGAGGACCGCTGACGACTCCCCGTCCGCGCGCTTGCTCCAGCTCCAGTCACCGGCTTCGAGCTGCTCGGAATCGATCAGCTCGAAGCCGTCGGCCTCCGTCAGCCCGCTGCCCGGTTTCAGCCGCGCATAGACCGCCGCCCGCAGCGCACGCTGGCTCTCCAGCGGGATGCAAGACACCTTCGGGCCATAAAAGAACACATCATCCAGCAGGGCACAGCTGTCTCGCTCGTGACGAGAGCCACTGATGCGGAGATGATCTTCACTCAGCTGTACGGTGACTGGCTCCCCTTGAGCATCACTGAAGCCAAGCCTGAGAGGAGGCATCGAGACCCGCTGGAGGTCGGCCCAGAACGTGAGACGGAGACGGTCCAGATCGGTCTGACAGGCATCGGGCTTGAGGTGGCGTGCCAGGCAGGACACCACCTCCGCGCGCACCTGTACATCACCGATGCTCAGTCGGTGTGGCGCATGGAACGCCTCGCTCAACAAGAACCGTTTTCGATCCGGGCTGGCGCGGGGCTGCTCGACGACAACCTCGTTGCCGTGAATCCGGATCGTGATCGAGCCTGTGGCCCAGGTCGTCTGCATTCTCTTGCTCCCCGATACGCGAACACCGCTCATCGACCATACGCGACAGCGGCGAAGTCAATGCAGGTCCATCCTCCTACCGACTGGGCATTGCATGCCCTACACCCGGTGTATTCAGGGGGCCGATCCGAATGTGAAGGAGCATCATCTCGCCAAACAGGCACTGTGGATGCGACCTGTGCCAGCGGACTGGGGAATTGTGGAGCGCTGGGAATCCAACGCGGCTCAGCCCATCGACTCACGGCATCGACGTGGAGCTCACCCTCGTGCAGCCGATCAATCCACGACGCTCAGGGTCGATCTCGCCGCCTGTCACCGCATCTGCACTGAGGCACGGAGCCGTGCGTTCCGCTCTGGACAGAGGCTCCTTATGACCGTCCTGCCTGACGGCTCTCCCAGTCGGGTCGGGTGATGGCGATCATCCATTGATCACGCCATACTCCGCGCTTGCAGGCGCACCGCCGCTGGGTGCCTTCGTGCACAAAGCCCAGCTTCTCCATCACCCTTCGGGAGCCCACATTTCCGACGAAGACGTTGCCGAAGATGCGCTCGGCGCCGCGCTTGCCAAAGGCCTCATCGACCAGGGCACCAACCGCCTCGGTCGCGTACCCCTTGCCATGAGAATCCACGGCAAAGGCATAGCCAATGTCGATGACTGCGGGGTCTCCATCGACTGGGCGAAGGCTCACGCCCCCAATGTACCGCCCTGAGGTGCGCTCGATGACGGCCATGTTGAGGCTGAGGCCGACATCCGATGGGCTGCGAGATGCGGTCTCCGACCACCAATCGTGAAGCTCTTGGACGTCCGATGGGCCGTCCCACACAATGGTGTCGAAGATGTTCGTGCCCACGATGGCAGCGTAGTGGCCCGCGATCTGTTCTGGCGTCGGCCAGGTCAGAAGGAGACGCTTGGTCTCGATGAGGGGAGGAGGCATTTCAATTTCCGCCATGGAGCCAACTCACACATTGAACCGACAGCGCTGTTGCTCCGGCTCGCCGCGCTCACACATTGAACCGAAATGTAATCTGCTTGGTAAGCATCCGTAAATCCACAACTTTCAAAATCACTCTCCCCGTTTGTCACCGAGTTTCCGCTGGGCACATCTCGGTCATCCCAGAACCACGCGATTTCTGCCGTTCGTTTTGGACAGAGACAGGGCCT
>JAQXDW010000132.1 GCA_029251165.1 Myxococcota bacterium | reverse complement strand
GTCGTCCGACAAAAGACAACGACGGGACCCATGTGCTGTGGATGGCTCGAAGCCCAGCAGACTGAGCATCGCCCCTGTTCGGGGTCTTCGGGGACGGGAATCATCCTTCAGCGCGTCGGCGCTCGCAGCACGTCACGCCTTGTCGAGCACGCCCAGCCGCTTGAGCCCCCAGTATTGGGCCAGGTTGAAGAGAAGAAGCATCACCACAAACGGGGTGTGCTCGGCCAGCGGATCTGCATCCGTCACGAAGCACCACCAGCACGAGAGTGCCACCTCCAAGATGAATCAGATCACCAGACCTGCGTAGAAGAGCGACCGCAGCGGTGCACGCTTGGCTGGTCGGCGCACCAGGCTCAGCATGCATCAGGAAGTACAGCGGCTGGAACAAAACGGAGAATGTCATAAAGCCAACCTTGGCTGGTTTCATTGCTGGATCCATCCTGTCGGTCTTCGTGGGCACGTGGCACACGGTACACTTGGTCTTCCTGTAGAGCGCCCATCGACTGAGTGCTTGCTCCTGGGCGCTTGCTCCTGGGCGCTGTGCATTGGCTCTGAGGTCTGCGATCACTCCGCGCCCTCTCTGCCGCTGGCGTCGAGGTTCAGCCACGGCGAGGGGATGGCCCGTGCCGTGATCGGCGGGAGGGTGTTCTGGCTGGGGTCTCGTCGATGCCTCGTCCGCAGCGCGGCGGCGGGCTCGTCATGGCTTGCGCGCGTGGCACCAGAGATCTTCTGGAGCCCCGTGCTGACGCCGTGCCACGGCGCCCTCGATGTTGCTGGGTGCCGCATCGAGCACCGTCAGTCATTGCTCCGTCGTCGCCGCCGTGCCCACAGCATCAGGAGCCCACTGAGCCAGCCACCGCCGCCGGGCAGCCCGACTGCTGCGCAGCTGCACCCGCCGCGCGGCGCTGACTCCGCCCCGGTGTCGGGCACCGCAGCTCCAGAGTCTCCAGATTCGTCGACAGCGGTGATCTCGAAGGAGACATCGATCGCATAGGAGCTTCGCTCGAATTCGTTGGCGAGCTGAGCGTAGTGCGGCCCGTCGCCCTCCAGCGTGAAGGTGGCGCGGTAGCGGTGTGGTGCGTATTTGTCGTCCGGGTTGGTGTCTTCGACCGCCTCGACCCACTGAAGAACGGCGACCTGCTCACCGTTGTGCTCCCAGACATACCGGTTTGCATCCAGCGCTTCGACGTACGTCCACTCGTTGGTGTGCTCGATGGGCGCGCGGGGAGAGAGAGCGGCCCGGCGGAGAAGGGGGGAGCGGCCGACCCCGGTGTGCTGAGGCGCAGTGTGGCAAGCAGCAATGGGCCTCCTGTTGTCGCTGAGGCGCTAATGCTGCCGAGCAGGGCGCCCGGTGAGCAGCCCTTGGCTGGCGGACGTGCGCTCCACAGACACCTTGACCCTGAACGGGCCGAGTTGTCATCATCACCAGCTGACCCCGGTTTGACCCTTGAGATCAATCATGGCGCTGGTCCTCGGCGAGGCGCAGCCCGCACGATGTGGAGCCGCGCTGTCGCTGGATGCGCGCACACGACGGCGCATCGGGCATCCCTGAGGCAGCCTTCGATCAAGCCGGTGCCCCGGTGTCTACCCACCATCGGCCGATCCTGTGCCGCGGCGACTTGAGGGACCACCGTCACCGGGCGTGTCTGCTGCGAAGGCATGCGCCGCTTGCCCTCACGCGCCAGCGGAGCCTCAGTTGTACAGCTCGGTGGGCGCGTTGATGGTGACCTCGTCGAGGCACCAGCGCTCGCCGCCGGCGACGGGCGTGGAGGTGTAGGTGCTTGGGTCGAGGGTGACCTCCTCAAACACCGCGTCTCGCAGGGTCGCTCGGAACGGGCCGCCGTTGCCGCTCAGCACGTCGATGTCC
Organism: Myxococcota bacterium; assembly: GCA_029251165.1. GTDB lineage: Bacteria > Myxococcota_A > UBA796 > UBA796 > UBA796 > JAQXDW01. The sequence goes on along the minus strand of JAQXDW010000132.1, from coordinate 22,097 downwards.
AGGGTGCCCTCGCTCACAAAGAAGACCTGGTCGCACTGGTTGCTGGCGAAGCAGTCACCGAGCAGCAGCACACACAGCCCGCAGTCGGCGTAATTCATGCCGCTGAGATCGTACGTCCCGGGCTGGGCGGGCCCAAAGTAGGGTGATGCCTGGTAGCTGAGGATCTGCATGGCATCAAACGGCGGGCTCTCGCTGGTGCGGGCCTGGTAGGCGAACAGGGGCTGGCTGGGGTTGGAGTTGTCCTGGGTGGCCTGCTGGAGGTTGACCTGGAGCTGGTTGTAGGTGCACCCCTGCTCATCGCTCGATGCAGTGCCGCCCCCGCCGTTGTCTCCGCTTCCGCTGCCGCCACCGTTGCTGCCCATGCCGCTGCCGCTTGATGCGTCTGGGCTTTCCTCACCCGGCGCGCTGGCATTGGGCAGCCCGAAGGACGGATCGCCATAGGCCTGCAGCCCGATGTCTCCGCAGGCTGTCAGCGACAGGACCAGTCCGAGAAGAGAGAGCTGTCGAGCAGAGGGACGGAAGGAAGACATGCATGTGCTCCAGGAGACGACGATGTCGAACCATAGCGGGCGCATAGCATCAAGAATAGCGAATCATTGTGGGGATACGATTCAAGATATCTGAATCTTTGCGTCTCTCTGAAGCCGTCGCGAGGTGGCGAGCCGCTGCGGCCCACACGGAGCCCTGGGCGTGGCGCTCTGTCTCGGCTTCAGCCCCCGACCTCGGCGGTCACGGTGATGGTGTCTGAGCCCACGGTGTCGCCGTGCAGGTCGGTGGCCTGGAGCGCGATGTCGTTGTCACCAGCCGCCAGGGGCACGGTCACCTGCCAGGTGCGTTCGTCGCGCCAGGTGAGGTCCAGCGCCACGCCGTCGCGGCGAATCTCGCGGACATCTACCCAGCCCTCGCCCTCCAGCACCACCTCCAGCTCCGTGACCGTGAGGTCTCCTCCGCCGCCGGTCGTGATCTGAAACGCAGCCATCGGGAACTGCGCCAGCACCGACTCTGATGAGCTGCTCAGCACCCAGTCTGCCCGGCTGTCGATGAACTGACAGTGGGCGTCGATGTCCTGTCCGGGAAGCAGGACGGCGAGCTGCTCGCACCAGGGCGCCAGGTAGTCCGTGCTGTAGGCCCGGCTGATGATGTCGTTGAGGTGGCCGTAGTAGGAGCGTCGGTTGACCGGATCCGCCAGCATCATGGCCAGGTCGTTGTTGTTGACCACCGGCATCGAGGTGCTGGAGAAGTAGTCCATGTCGTGGGGAAAGAAGAGCACTCGACCATCTGAAGGGCGGACATAGAGCTGCGCGTTGTGCTGGCTGCCCGCGCCGCCGTACTGGTCGGTGGCGCCGCTGAGGGTGGAGAAGGCGAAGGCCTGTAGCCACTGCTCGACGTCGATCACCGAGCCGGCCTGCGCGAGGAAGTCGTCCTCAGGGAGGTCGAAGGCCCGACACAGCGCCATGATCTCGTCGTAGCGGTCCTCGCGGAGGTTGTTCTTGATGAGGAAGCTCCAGCGATAGCCCTCCGGGTCGGCACCCAGGTCGGTGATCGCGGTGCCAGAGACGCTGTCTGGCTGGGGCAGCTTGAGCCCCTCGTCGGTTCCGTCGTCGGTCGTCGAGGGGTAGTAGACGAGCTCGTACTCAAAGCGCGTGCCGCTGGCACCATCGGTGAACTGTGCGTCGAGCACGAGGCTGCTGAAGCGGTCGAGCTGCAGCTCTGCTGCGCCGGTGTACTCCGACCGGGGCGCGAGGAGCTTGATGAGGTCGTTGTGCTCGCCAGAAGCCAGCCCTGCGCGGGTCATCATCAGGTTCAGCAGCACCTCTCGCTGCCCGAAGCCGACCCCCTCGGAGCGGTCGATCATGACGCTGGTGTGGCTGCCACGGAAGGGCTGATCGTCGTTGAAGCGGACACCGTAGCCCAGGCGAGCTGCTGTGGGGCGCCCCCGCTCGCTGCCCTTGAGCCGCACCCCGACGTCATAGAACACCTCAGCCTCGTTGTAGACCACCGTCGCCCCGACCCGATCGTTGCTCATCAGGTTCACATCCTCGTGCAGCCAGTCGGCGTCGGCGTCGGTCATCAGGATGCGGAAGCTGTGCAGCCCGTTGGTGGCGGCGAGCCCATCATCGACGGTGTACAGCGCGCGCGCATCCGCACCGGCTGCCGGGAAGAACGCCACGGCACCCCGGCTGTCTTCGGCCTCGACATGGATCTGCACGATCGCGCCGGCGGCGGCTCCCGCGAGCTCGGCTGACCACTGCCCGGCCTCCAGCTCGGTCATCGCCTGCTCCTGAGCCTCCGCGCCATCGACCGAGGCGAGCAGGGTCACCGCCGCCACGCCGTCGGGATCGTCGACGGAGATGGTGACCACCACCGGCTCTCCAGGCGCAGGCACCACCACATCCTGGCGCATCTCCGTCATGGTCGGCCCCAGGTTCTCCTCCCGCGTCGTGTTCTCCGCTCCCGGCGTGCCGGAGCGCTCCGGCTGCGCCAGGAGGGTGGTCGTGGGCAGGCGGTTGAAGTAGAGGCGGCTGTGGAGCTGGTTGCTCCCAGAGACCCACCGCGCACGGAACGAGATCTCGTACTCCTGCTCGCGAACAGCCTCGGTGAGTGTGGTCTCGGCGTGGTTGTGCATGTGGCCGGTCGCTCCGGTCGCCTCCAGCCGCAGGACCGGGTTGCTGGCATCCTCCGGGTCGGGCACCACGGCGCTGTGGCGGTGGTTGCCCAGCAGCCGCCAGCGCGCGCCGCCGTCGTCAAAGCCGCCGCTGCTGAGCAGCTCGACGGGATCGGTGTCTGGATTGGCGATGATGCTCAGGTCGTCGATCAGCACCACGCCGTCATCGAGCAGCCCCAGCACCAGCTCCTCCCAGACGCCATCTGGACCCACCGGGCTGGCCGTGGCCACCTCGCGGATGGTGACCTGCTCCCATGCGGTGCGGGTCTGCTCGTCGCTCGCTGCCCAGGCCTCAGCGGTGGCGTTGTCGGCCCACGGATCGCGCAGCTCCAGGGTGGCGCCGCCGCCGTCCGCCGCCGTCGGCCACCGGCCACCGTCGAAGTAGCGAACCTCGTCCGCCAGGTTTCCCACGTCGTCCAGCAGCCGGATCCGATCGCTGCTGTTGCTCAGGCGTCCGCTGAGCCCTGCCACCACATCGATCGTGGGGTGCTGCTTCCGCAGTGCCTCGGCGTCGCTGGCGATGACGAGGTGGGCATCGGGCTCCAGCACCGTGCCCGCCGGAATCGAGGCGGTCGCCGCATCGACGATCTGCCAGCCGCTGAGGTCAACGGCGTCCGCTCCCCGGTTGTACAGCTCGATCCACTCCTCGTCGCGTTGCATGAAGGGCATGCCGGCCACTGAGCGGGGCGCGCGGTGGTACTGGATCTCGTTGATCACCACGTCGTCGAACTGCTCGATGCGGTTGACCTCGCCGGGGGTTGCGGTGCTGGGCACACGCCAGTCGCCGCCGCTGTCTTCTCGTCCGCGCAGCCACGCCGCCACCCGCACTGCGTCGAGCAGGACGCCGCCGTCGGCGGTGTAGAGGAACACACGATCCCCGTCCTCCACCGACAGTCCGAGGTCCTCCAGCGCCAGCAGCGACCCCGGTGCCAGCACCGCCTCGGAGAGCACGGCGGCATCGCCAGCCGAGGTGACGAGCTGTAGGCCGCCGAGGTCTTGCTCCTCCGCGCTCAGGTTGACCAGCTCCACCCACAGCGGCGCCGCAGCGGGACCGATCTCGTTGAAGAGGATCGCCGGACCGTCAGACGAGATCTCAGCCGAGAGCACACAGTCGAAGTAGAGATCCTCGTCTTCTTCGGATGCCTGATGGACCTCGACCGCCAGCACGTTGGTTCCCTTTACCAGCGGCGCGGTGCTGATCTCTGCGGAGAGCGCTGCGGCCTCCCCGACCTCAGAGGACGCCAGGGTGGCGGCATCGGGGATGCCTGCGGGCATGTTCTCGCGGAGCACCTCGACGCCGTTGAGGTAGAACACCGCGCCGTCATCGATGCTGCAGTCCAGGTAGAGCTGGAGCGACGACGGGCTGCTGGCAGCGGTGAACGTGGTGCGGAAGGTGGTCGTGGTGACGCCTCCCGCCAGCGTGGTGTTGCCGAGCGGCTCAACCAGGGGGTCGATCGAGCGGAACAAGACGTAGGTGTCCTCGGCGTTGGTCTCGGAGTCTGAGGAGAAGGTGTCGCTCCAGATGAACCGCGCGGCATCGGTGAACGCGCTGCTGACGGCGCTGCCCCAGGGGCTCGAACCACGGCTGGCGTCGACCGTCGGGAGCATCCAGGCGCTGGCGCTGTTGGCATCCTCGATGAGGGAGAAGAGCGCCTCGGTGCTGGGCGGTGCCCCGTCGGGCAGGATGCCGGGGTTGGCGCCGGCTGGTCCCAGCACGCCCTCAAAGCTTGAGGCATCGGTTCCCACGATCCCGCCATCCGCCAGCTCGACCTCGGCGATGGTCATCTGTGGGCTGGCGGAGTCTCCTGTGGCCTCCCAGGCGGCGAGGTAGAGGTGCTCGGCAGCGGTCACCTCCAGCGCCATCTCCTCTACCGTACTCCAGCTGCCATCTGTGTCTTCCCCGACCAGCCGCAGTCCGTCTCCGTCGGCGGCGCCCAGGTAGAGCGCGAAGTAGTTGTCCGCGGTCGCCCAGGCTGTGGCGTCGACCGCGACCGCTGCCCCGCTCGCGGTGAAGGGCGCCTCTCCGAGATCCCAGCCGCTGTCGTCGAAGCCGACGTCCGTCCAGCCCTCCAGCAGGTCGTCTCCAGAGTGGTCGTAGCGCCAGGTGGCGTCCGAGTCGACGAGGACGACGACGGTGGGCAGCGACAGGGGATTGAGCTCGTTGGCGGCGCCTGGTGTGCCGCCCAGCTCTACGCTGTGGCTCCAGTTCTCGGCCCGATCGCTGGCGGAAGTGGGGGCGGTCTTGGCGAGGGAGAGCCCGGAGCCATCGGGATGAACCGGCCAGGGGGCATCGTCGCCATAGCCGATCCCGTCGATGAGCCGACCGCTGATGCTGCGCAGCTCGATCCGCTCTCCTCCGTTGGAGAGCTGCCCGTCGTAGGGGCCCAGCACGCCGGTCAGGCCGGTCTCTTGCTCAAGCAGGGCTGGGCTCGCCGCGACCACCGCATACCCGCCGGCAGCCACAACCGTTCCCGCTTCAAATTCGTATGAGATGCCGCCAGACAGAGACCAGTCCGACAGGTCCATGTCGAGTGCCATGGGGTTGTACAGCTCGATCCACTCCAGGTCGTCGTCGCCGATGGGATGGTAGAGCAGCTCAGTGAAGGTGACGGAGCCTGGGGCTTCCTGCTCATCACGCCTCCAGAGCGCGGCGTCGACGCTGCTCGGCTCATCAGTGCTGGGGGGAGCCCCGGTCTCCTCGAGGCCGGTGTCTGTGCCGGGCTCAGTGACCACGGGAACTCCAGACCGACAGGCAAGAAGAGCGGCTGCAGCTAAAATCCAGGCAGACATCAGACCCTCGCTCGCCAGTGCTTGGAGAGCACCGCAGTGTGTTCACTAAGGACTACAGCCTCTCGACTCAAGGCGCATCGGCAAATCCAGACTCCGGCCCCCCAGCCGCGCTGCTGTGCGCTCATGCATGCCCGCTCGACTGATGGGCATGTGGTGGACACCATCGCCATGCGCGCCGGTCCGCATCGTCAGCCGGAGCACCACAGCGCGCTGCCAGAGTCATCATGACGCCCACGAGCGCAGGACAGCGCACTGTCCTGCGCGACGACTGCCGGGCTTCGCGATGAACGCACCCGTCTGTCATGACGCTGTGGGCTGATCCCTTCGTTCACCGCGCGCTGTCGGGGTACGCTGAGGGGGATGAACAACGCAGACCGGACAGCGCTGGCGCACACCATCTCTGCGGCGCTGCTGTGCGGGGAGCGTCACACCACCCCGCTGGGGTGCTGGAGCCTGAGCCGTCGGTGTGTGCTGATCAGCCACCCACGCGCCGCCGCTCCTGGTGAGCCTGACCGGGATCTGTTTGGGCGTCCGCGCCTGGGCAGCGGGCACTGGCTTGTGCCCCTGTTTCGCCCCTCGCGTGCGCTCCGCCAGGCGCTCCGGTCACACGACAGCGGCACCTGGAGTGTCGAAGATGCTGCGATCATCACGGCGCTGAAGGCTGGGGAAAGGGTACGCCTGCCGGGGCTCGGTGAGCTCGACAGGGTCCGCTCTCGGGGAGTCCTCCGGCCTCGCTTTCGCTTCGCGGAGCCCTTTCGACGCCGCATCGGAGCCGCGCAGCGGCGGCTGCTCTGCCTGGACGCCAGCCCGTCGGCGTGAAGACCCGCGCGGCTGGCCGCTGGAGAGGCGTCTTCGGCCCTCATCGCAGCTAGAAGCACGGGGAAGGGTGCGCGTTGGTTACGGTGGCTGCGGCGGTCGGCGCGGTGAGACTGTCAGGCCAGAGAAACAGTGTTTTTCTGAGCGTGCCGCTGGCGGTAAGTCATCCAACATCGTGGTACAGGACCGCATGAACGCGCCTCAGAAGACCTCCTCTCGGTTAGAAGCCCTTCGCAAGAACATCCAGGCTCCACCGAAGACCATCGCGGTCTACATCGCGCTGTACATCCCCATCGGGTTCGTGATGAACGGCATCGGTCAGGCCGCCGAGATCGCCGAGTTTGCGAACTGGTGGCAGGTTCTGACCTGCTACGGGCTGTACCTGATCCCTTGCTCTCTGGTCATTCGGCACCGGACATACTGGGATCAGTACCTGTTTGGGGTGTTCATGCTCGGGCTGCTGGAGACCCTCGGCTACGCCTTCGGCACCTCGATTGCCCATGAGGGGAACATCCTCGACCAGATCCTCGGGCCGCGGAACTTCGCCCTGGCGATGTCGCTGTGGTTCGGGGTCTACCTGCCGGCGGGCAACTTCGCGGTCTCGACCATCCTCAAGAAGCTGGGATAGCGCGAGCGGGTGCGCAACGATCTGAGCATCTACGACACGGTCGATCCCTGGTGGGATCCGGCGGATCGGCTGTTCGCGCCTCTCCGTGCCCTGGCACCGGCTCGGATGGCCTACCTCGACCGAGTCGGGCGGCCGGTGGCGGGACAGACGGTGCTCGATGTCGGCTGCGGTGGGGGCTTCATGACCGCCCCGCTGGCGGCTGCCGGCGGCACGGTGATCGGGGTGGACATTGCGCAGGGGGCGCTGGATGCCGCCGCATCCCACCTGTCGCGGCACGGGCTCTCGGCGGATCTCCGGCTGGGGGCCGGGGCATCGCTGCCGGTCGATACCCGAAGCGTGGACCTTGTGGTCTGCACCGATGTGCTGGTCCACGTTCCCGATCCGCGCGCCGTGGTGCTGGAGATCGGTCGGGTGCTCCGCCCGGGCGGGGTGCTGCTGTTCAGCACGATCAACCGCACCTGGCTGTCGAGGCTGGTGATGATCTCCCTGGGAGAAGACCTGCTCCGCCTGGTCCACCAGGGCACCCACGATCCCGCGAAGTTCATTCGCCCCCGTGAGCTGTCTGGCTGGCTGAAGGATGGCGGGCTGACGCTGGCTGGGCTGGAGGGGGTCGGGCCGGTGTGGATCGATCGGCGGGGTCGGCTGACGTTTGGCCGCCACCCCACAACCGCAGTGATGGTCCAAGGGCACGCGCTGGCCGACTGAGGAGAGCGGTGAGCCGCGCTACAGCGCAGATACCGTTCACCGCACGCTGCGATATGTCGTCCGTGTCTGGCCTGGAGGTGTCTTGTGGAGATTGAGGTCAACGGTGTCGTGCACACCGTGGATGTTGAAGACGAGATGCCCCTGCTGTGGGTGCTGCGCGAGGAGCTTGGACTGCGCGGTACCAAGTTCAGCTGCGGCCTCGGACAGTGCGGTGCGTGCACGGTTCACATCGACGGCAGTGCTCGTCGTTCCTGTATTACGCCCGTTTCTGCGGTGCGCGGGAGCGCTGTTCGGACCATCGAGGACCTCTCTGAGGGCGGGGCCATGCACCCCGTCCAGCAGGCCTGGCTCAAGCGCGCGGTGCCGCAGTGTGGCTACTGTCAGCCGGGCATGCAGATGGCCGCTGTGGCTTTCCTGGAGCAGCGCGCAGCGGCATCTCTGGAGGCCGACCCCGCAGCTCGCGTGCCGCCGCCCACCGACGAGGAGGTGCGCCGCTCGATCACCAACATCTGCCGCTGTGGCTGCTATGAGCGCATCCGGCAGGCGGTCGTTGAGGCGGGGACGGTCGGATGAAGCTCAACCGGCGGACGTTCTTGATCAGCGGACTGACCCTCGGCGGGGGCCTCGCGGTGGGCCTGGGGGCCTCGGTCGGGGCGCTCGCTCTGCACGACCGCCGGGAGCACCAGCGCGAGGGGCTGCCCTCGGAGGATGCCCTCGTCGCCCTGTGGATCCAGATCCAGCGCGACAGCACCGTCGTGGTGCTCTCTCCGCACACCGAGATGGGCCAGGCGGCGCACATCGGCCTGGGGCAGATCGTCGCGGAGGAGCTCGACGTGCCCTGGGAGAACGTCGTGGTCGAGCAGGCTCCCGCTGATCGCGCCTTCTCCAATGGCAACATCATCCAGGGCTTCATCTTTGAGGACGACGCCATCGGTGGCTTCTTCAAGCGGGTGCTCGACAACGCCTTCTTCATCGGCGGCGACCTGGGCACGGTCCAGATGACCGGCGGCAGCACCTCCATTCGCTTCACGGGCTGGCGAAGCATGCGCACCGCCGCAGCAGCGGCCCGTGAGCTGCTCATCTCCGCTGCAGCGGGCCAGCTCGGGGTGCCAGAGAGCACGCTGAGCACCCGGGATGCCCAGGTGGTCCATGCCGCCTCGGGGCGCGCCCTGACTTATGGCGAGCTCGCTGCGGATGCCGCGCGCCTCCCTGTGCCTCAGGAGCCCACGCTCAAGGACCCATCACAGTATCGGCACGTCGGCCGCTCTCACCAGCGCGATGACCTGCCCGACAAGATCCTGGGCGCACCCGTCTATGGAATCGACTGCGAGGTCGAGGGGATGAAGCACGTCGCGGTGATCGGCACCGAGGCGATCTTTGGCGCGGTCGAGGCGGTGACCAACGAGGCGGAGGTCCTGGCGCGGCGCGGGGTCGAGGCGGTCGTGATGGTTCAGGAAGGCGTGGCGGTCGTGGCAGACAACCCCTGGCGGGCTGAGCAGGCGGCGCGCGCCGTGCAGTTCACCGAGCGCGCGCCAGAGAACGCGGTGGCGTCTTCACAGAGCCTGCTGGTGGACATGCAGCAGGCTCTGACCGAACCCGAGCGCTTCTCGACCGTCGTCGAGCACGGTGACGTCGTGGCGGCAGGGGAGGGCGCAGAGGGCACGGTCGTCGAGGCGGAGTACTTCGTGCCCTTCCTGGCCCACGCCCCCATGGAGCCGCCCAACGTCACCCTGTGGCGCGAGGGCGACACCGTCCATGCCGCCTCAGGTGTGCAGGGACCGCTCTCGGCCCGGACCTGGATCGCCGATCGGCTCCAGCTTCCCATCGAGCAGGTCGTCTTTCATCCCCACACCATGGGGGGCAGCTTTGGACGTCGGGCTGCGGCTGGGGACGACATGCTCAACTTCATCACCCAGGCCTGCACCGTCTTCCAGGCCGTCGATCAGCCGATCAAGCTGTGCTGGTCGCGCGAGATGGATCTGCGCTTTGATCGCTACCGCAAGCAGTCCATCGCCCGCTACCGTGGCGTGCTCGGTGCCGACGGCACGGTCCAGGTCTGGCAGGCCGACAGCTACGGCGAGGTGAACATCCCGCCCGATGCCAAGACGGCCTACCAGGTTCCCCACCTCCGGCAGCGCAACATCCAGGAAGATACCTTCGTTCCCTACGCATACTGGCGCAGCGTCGAGGCCTCGATTCACTGCTTCTACAACGAGTGCTTCATCGACGAGCTGGCCCAGGCTGCTGGCGCTGATCCGCTCCAGTATCGGCTCGATCACCTCCCGGACGACCACCGTCTGCGCCGCGTGCTGGAGGCCGTCCGCGAGCAGGCGGGCTGGCGGACCGGGGTCGCCGAGGACGGCACCGCGATGGGCGTCGCAGCCTATGAGCTCTTCGGCAGCGCCTGTGCGCAGATCGCGCGGGTCGGCATGGTCAACGGCAACCCCAAGGTCCACGAGGTGTGGTGTGCCCTGGACTGCGGCACCGTCATCAACCCCGATGCCGTCATCGCGCAGATGGAAGGTGGGATGATCTTCGGCCTGACGGCGGCCCTCTATGGGCGCATCGACATCACCGAGGGCGGCGTAAAGCAGTCGAATTTCCATGACTATCGCATGGTTCGTATGGCCGACGCGCCGCGCCTGCACGTGACGCTGGTTCCAGACGGCTCGGCGCCGGGCGGGGTCGGTGAGGTCGCCGTTCCGCATCTCTCGGCAGCCGTTCCCAATGCCCTCGCGGTCCTCGGTGAGCGTCCGCGCGCGCTGCCGCTGATCTCCTGAGCGCCTGCGGAGGACTTCCGGACACCGCGACAGCGTGAGGGCTCATCAGCGCTGCCTGGCGCGCGACACACTCCAGGCTCAGATGTCTGGAGCTGGGGTCACACCACGGCATCTCTGCCGTCGGGCAGTTGGCAGCGGGATGCATTGCAGCGATAACGGAGTCACAGATAAACCACGGAGCCCCCCTCAATGACCGACCTGCTGCCTGTTCGTGACCTGACGTTCTTGCTCTTTGATGTCTTTGGAATGGACGACATCCTGTCTGCGGAGACCTTCTCCAGTCACGATCAGCAGGGCCTGGTGGACATCCTGGAGATGGCTCGGCAGATGTCCCTCCAGGAATTCGCGCCCATCGCGGCGGCGCTGGATGCCGAAGAGCCCACCCTGGTAGACGGCAAGGTGCGGCTCCATCCCGCCGCGAAGCCCGCGCTGGATACCTTCATCGAGGCGGGCTTCCTCAGCGCTCCCTTCGACGAGGACATCGGCGGCCTCCAGGTTCCCTTTGTCATCCACGAAGCCATCACCGCGCTCTTTGGTGCCACCAACACGCCGCTGCTGGCCTATGCCGGGCTGACCATTGCTGCGGCCAACCTGCTGGCCACCCACGGCTCTGAGGCGCTCAAGGAGACCTGGCTTCGTCCGCTGGTCGAGGGGCGCTTCTTCGGCACCATGGCCCTCTCTGAGCCTCAGGCCGGCTCCTCCCTGGCAGACCTGCTGACCGTCGCTGTGCCCGCATCGGATGGAACCTATCGGGTGCGCGGCAGCAAGATGTGGATCACCGGTGCCGACCAGGACATCTCCGAGAACATCGTCCACCTCGTCCTGGCCCGGCTCCCCGACGCCCCGGCCGGGACCCGCGGGATCAGCCTCTTCCTCGTCCCCAAGCTCCTGCCCGATGCTGACGGTGGCTTCACCATCCCCAATGACGTCGCTGTGGTGGGCATCAACCACAAGATGGGCTTTCGCGGCGCGGTCAACACGGTCTTCTCGCTCGGTGACAACGGCGGCGCGGTTGGCTTTCTGGTCGGCGAGCCCCATCGCGGCCTGCACGCCATGTTTCACATGATGAACGAGGCCCGCATCGGCGTCGGGCTGTGTGCTGCGTGCCTGAGCTGGGCGGGCTACCGTCACGCGCTGGCCTATGCCCGTGAGCGTCCGCAGGGGCGTCGAATCAGCGAGCGCAACCCCCTCTCACCGCCGGTCCCCATCATCGCGCACGCCGATGTTCGTCGCCTGCTGCTGGAGCAGAAGGCGATCTCAGAGGGGGCCCTGGCCCTGGTGATGTATGCCTCCCTGCTCGTCGACCGGCAGCGGATCGCACGCGAAAGCGGAGCGGAGGACCGGGCGCGTGAGATCGGGCTGCTGCTGGACACCCTGACGCCGATCGTCAAAGCCTGGAGCTCTGAGCACGGCCTCCGCGCCAGCTCCAGCGCCATCCAGGTCCTGGGAGGCTACGGCTACACCCGCGAGTATCCTGTCGAGCGGCTGTATCGAGACAACCGACTCAACCCCATCCACGAGGGGACCAACGGCATCCAGGCCATCGACCTGCTCGGCCGGAAGATCCTCGGCAAGGGCGGCGGCGCGGTGCTCCTGCCCAAGCTCCAGGACGTGGTCTCTCGCGGTCAGGCGGCGGGTGGGCGCTGCGCTGAGCTGGCCGAGGGGCTTGCTGAAGCCGTCGGCCTCCTGACCGAGGTCACGATGTCCCTGGCTGGCGTGGCCACCAGCCAGGGCCCCGAGGTTCTGCTGGCCAACGCCACCCCATACCTCCACCTGGTCGGCCACACCGTCATCGCCTGGATGTGGCTGGAGCAGGCCATCATCGCGCAGGCACAGCTGGCGGCGGAGAGCCCAGAGGCCGACTTCCTGCACGGAAAGCTCCAGGCTGCCCAGTACTTCTTCCGCTGGGAGCTGCCCAAGACCGCCACCTGGGCCAAGGTCCTCATCCCCGTTGATCGGACCTGCCTGGACACCGATCCCGCCTGGCTGTAGCCCGGCTCTGCCATGATCCTGCGACGCGCTTCTGCCAGCCGAGACCACCGGCAGGGCGCTGTGTGCATGTCATGACTTGGATCCGTCCCGTGTGGCGATAGCGCCTGTACATGGGACTGCTGCTGACACTGCTTGGGGCCTGCTCGCTGGGGCAGGCAGAGGACACCACCTACATGGGCCGGCGCCTGGCTCCGACGATGCACTACCTCGGTGCAGAGTGGCTGATGCGCGAGACCCGTGAGTCGGAAGAGGCCCCTGCCGCGCTCCTCGATGCCTTGCAGCTCTCGCCCGGAGAGGTCGCCTGCGATGTCGGGGCTGGCAGCGGCTACCACACCCTCCGGATGGCCCCACGGGTCGGAGAGACGGGGCAGGTCTATGCAATCGACATCCAGCCGGAGATGCTCGACATGCTCCAGCAGCGCGCGCGCGACGCCGGGCTGCGCAATGTGCGCGCGGTGCTGAACACCCAGGCTGACACCGGCCTCGACCCTGGAACCTGCGACGTCATCCTGCTCGTCGACGTGTACCACGAGTTCAGCAAGCCCGCTGAGATGCTCCAGAGCATGCGCCGCGCCCTCAAGCCCGACGGCGTCATCGCCCTGGTGGAGTTCCGTGCGGAGGATCCGCGGGTTCCCATCAAGCCGCTCCACAAGATGAGCAAGGCCCAGATCATGAGAGAGCTTCCCCCCAGCGGACTCAAGCTCGTCCGCGAGGTCAACACACTGCCCTGGCAGCACGTCATGTTTTTTCAGCGAGACGATGGTCCAGATCGCCCGATCGTGCCCGCGCAATAGGTCGCGGACCTCGGGGGGACTGTGGAGGCCCATACCCCTGGAGGCTGGGGGGATCCGCACACAGAACGCGAAGTTTTTCTCGCAGGCTCGCCGGTGTCTCTCATCTTCTGAAGAAGGCTGTCCACGGCATGCGCTGTAGAGGCGCATCTGGTTGCGGAGCGCGTCGTCATTTTCGGTCCGCTGAGTGGCCATGCATCGGATACAGCACGTCAAACCAAAGAACCGTGCTCTGGAGTGGACATGGAAGATACGCTTTTGAAGGACCTGCACCAGCTTGGGCTGAACGAGACCTCCTACCGTGCGCTGCTGCTCTTGCCCCTCGTCGAGGTGGCCTGGGCAGATGGTCGGATTCAGCCGGCTGAGGCTGCAGCAATTGAAGACCTTGCGCGCAAGAACGACTTCTTCAGCACCGAAGCCCAGGCCTTGCTCCAGCGGTGGCTCAAGGCCCCCCCTACCGACACCGAGCGTGAGCTGGGCATGCGGACCCTGGTCGAGCTTGCGCGGCGCCGTGGTGGCGCGGGAGCTTCGCTGGAGGCCAAGACCCTCCAGGAGCTCTTTGAGTTGAGCTGCCAGGTGGCGAGCGCGGCTGGGGGCTTCTTCGGCCTCTCCAGCTCGATCAGCTCCGCAGAGCGTGCCAGCCTCGATCAGATCGCGGACATCCTCCACATCGACGACGGCAACAGCTGGTCCGAGATGCTGTCGGACCTGAAGGTCTGAGCGTCGGCCTGTGATGCTGGCCTGGGGGCCGCCGCCAGCGCCGAGATGTCCTCGAGGCTGCGCTCGATCGGGAACCAGTCCATGGTCAGCGATAGGGCAGGCTGGATGTCGTGGCCGATCAGGTCGTCGCCAACGATGAGCCGTCCCCCCGGTCGAAGCTGATGCGCCAGGGTGTGGGTCAGCGGGCGCTCTGGGCAGGCAGTCGTAGAGGCTGTGGATGAAGTCTTGCTGGGGCCGCTCGGCCATGCTGCCTTGGATGACGTCTCGCACAGGCTGCAGGTCGGAGACGTGACCGACCTGAGGGACTCCACCACCCCGGCGAGAGACCTGTCAGATGGGATTTCTTTCGAGGTGCCGCGAGAGCGGGAGGGCGCATCAGGGCGGTGACTGGTCCAGTCGATGCTTGGAGGGGAGCGGCTGGAGGTGCGTGCCACACCCTGTCGTCCGGCTCGTCTCCTTGCGGCTTCAAGCGGCCGAAGCGGAACGTGGAGCCGGTACGGGGGCGGCTCAGCCCGCTGTGCCGGAGTGGCTGAGCTGCTCGAACATGCTGTGGGCCTTCTCGATGGTGCGCGCGACATCAAGAGAGAAGCTGTCGATCTCCAAGAGGGCCATCATGCCTCCGCATTCCTGACCCCTGCGGGCTTCTTCGGCGGTGTGTGTGGCGATGTTGGCCGCATGAACAATCCACGCGATGTCTTGCTGGTCTTTGGGAGCCTGGGTGGGGTCGTGGTGGAAGGCGATGCCAGCGGCGATCCAATCTCCAAGCTTCCAGGACTGTGCAACCAGAACGCCGAGAGAGGCATGGTGCATGTCGACGATCTGATCGACATACTCTGGAGAGGGCTTGGGCTTGCCGGGTCGGGTCACGGCAGCACGGTAGATCATCAGCTTGCCGACGTCGTGCAGCAGGCCTGCAAGGTAGGTCGGGCCCTCCTTGCTCGGTGACAGCCAGGCCGAGACCTCAGCCGCAACGACCCCATGATGCCGAATGCGGTCCACCTCAGACTCGTAGCCGCGGACCCGAAACACGGCATCGTAGACACAGATGCTCATGGCGATCTGCCACAGCGCATCGAAGCCCACCCGGGCGACCGCATGCTGAAAGCTGGTGGGAGACTCGGCATACACGGAGCTGCAAGCCATCTGCCAGATGCGCTTGACCAGTGCGGGCTCTCGCTCTGCGAGCTTGACCACTTTGTTGATGGGCACTTCGGCCTGGCGCAGCAGCTTGTCGAGCTGACGTGCCACATCTGGAAAGGGGGGCAGATCGAGCTTCTCGGTGCCAATGATGCGCATGAGGCGCACGATGAAGTCGCGATTTCCCTCGTGATCAACCTCATCCACCTCGCGGTACAGTTCGCTCAGCATGTGGGTGCGAACTTCTGCGGGAACAGTCGACAAGGCGTTGTGGCCTGATTGCCACGGTCGCGCCGTGCTGTGCTCGGTCAGCGCAGGGGAGGGGGCCTGATGCTCACCCTCTGGCTGGACGCGTGGCACGGAAGACAGCATTGGAGCTGGCTTAACAAATGCACGCTCCTTCTTTCCGAAGAAGATCTTCCAGAACCAGGACCACATGACTGTTCCGTCTGAGGTTTTGAGATTTGCCACTGTAGTGCCGACAGTCACTTTGGGTCGGACACTCAACCCAGTCAACCTATCACATGCTTCGTATCATCTGGGCATATGCTCTCCGCGTAAACATTGCGTGTCATGGCCGCCACGAGGACACCCTGGAGCACGGAGAGACGGGATCGCTCCACATGCTGCAAGGACACTGTTCAGAGTCCGAGGGCTGCATCGAGGGAGGCATGCATGATGGACCCCAGCCCGCCAGCGGACACCGACACGTGGCCTTCAGCATGAGAGACGGGATCTGGAGCGACTCAGCGATGTCGGCGTGCGAGGAGGCCTCAGTAGAAGCTCGGCGGGCTGGGGAACAGCACCCCAGCGGACGCCATCAGCGCATCGCACGAGGTCATCGACGCGGGGATTGGCACCAGAACCATGGGGCTGAGGCCGACATCTGCGCTCTGCTTTGGGTCGGCGTCGGCATCAAAGAGGCCGCTGGAGGCACCGATGACCAGCTGCTCGGAGCGGTCTCGGACGTGGCCCACCAGCGCGCCATCGTCTCGAAGCGTCAGGTGGGTCTCGAAGATCTCCCGTCGGGCCAGGTAGATCTGTCCCTGGATGAATTGATTGACGTCGACCTGGACGGTGATTCCAGGCTTTCCATCTTCATCGGGATCGGTGAGGTTGGGATCTGAGCGGTCTCGCGAGAGCGGCTGGAGGGGATCTCCGGTGATGCCGATCAGGGTTGGGGTCGCGGGGCGGTGGATGCGCCAGCCGTCTCCCTCTGGCGTCAGCTCGACCGGAGCGCGCCTGGGCTGAATCGCCTGCGTGGCGTCGTCGTTGAGGGTCGAGCGGATGCCCTCGCGGTTGAGGCGGTGCTCGGCATGGCAGAACCGATCATGCTGGACGAGGGTGTCTCCCTCCAGGGTCAGCTCGGTGTAGCCATAGGAGACGACAAACGTCCGCATCACTGCGCCCTCCAGAGACTCTTCATACGCCACGACATCGTAGTGTCCGTAGCGACCGGCGAGCGCGCTGCGCGCCGCATCGGGAGAAGCGAGATCGGTCCGCAGCGGCTGAGCGGTCAGCTCCGGGTACAGCGGTGCCTCCGGCCAGGGCAGCGGCGGTGTGCAGGCCGGTAGGAAGAGCAGGGCAGCCACGAACGCTCTGAGTCGTGGCGATCGGTCTGTATGTTCTTGATTTTGCATGCAGTAACGGCTGAGTCCCGTTCGGTGGATACTTGGCATGCACGGTGGGTATCGTGAGATGTTGCGGTTGCCAGTGTGGTCTGGATCAGGAGCACTGGAGCCCGATGAACAGCGCCGAAGTGCTGCCCGACAGTCGGGGAAGCCGACTGCAGTCCGGGAGGCGGCAACGATCATCTGTCTGCTCGCATCACCGCGTGTATGCACACGCCGACTGTCGGGCTGAGGACTGTCAGACTGAGGACTGTCGAGCGGGATCAGCAGCCACCTCAGCCTCTGATGGTCTCCCTTCCGTGGGGCTGCTGTGTGCTGGTGGTGATCCGCCTCTCAGAGCGGCATCAGCACTGGCCACGCGCGCTCCGTGTCGCGTCAAGTTGAATGGTTTTCGATCTTGAATCAATCCGCCCAGCAGGTCTGTGGAGCGGACGCCCACGCGTTAAGGAGGCCCGATGCCATCCCAACCGCTTCGCCAGCGACTGGCTGAGCTCGTCAACCGCCTGGACATGCTCTTGGTGGCTCTGGCGACCATCAACGTCTGTCTCTACCTGCTCGAGCTGCTGACAGTGTGGGAACAGCTTGGAATTCGCTGGCTGTATGAGCCCCTTATGTTGGCCTGTGACGTCGTCTTCATTGTCGACCTGCTCGCGAAGCTCGCCGTGAAGTCTCGCTATGTCCGCAGCCCCTGGTTTGCCATCGACTTCCTCTCGTGTCTGCCGGCGCTCTCGATCCTCTCCAACATTACTGCTGTCGGCCTGAACTTTGGCTTCTTTCGGCTGTTCAGAGTCCTTCGCGCCCTGCGCCTCCTGCGCACGCTCCGCTCGTTTCAGGTCATCGGCTCGATCTCCAACGAGGCGGAAGAAGAGATCGTCTCTTCACGTGTCCGCCGTGGCATCTCCTGGCTGTCGTTCATCTCAGCGCTGGCCTTGATGGGCTTGAGCCATCAGATCCGCCTGCTCGCTGGCAACGAGCAGCAGGCCGACTTCATGGAGGCCACCCTCCTGCTCGGCGCGCTCATGGGCATCTCGCTGACCCTGCTGCTGCTCCAGCTTCAGCTCCCGAAGATGACCACAGCCCGCATCCGTGCGCTGGTGCAGGTCGCCCTGCCCGGACAGATCGCCGATCGGCTGCTGACCGACCCGGGGATCTATCGACGCACAGCGCGCGAGCCCGCTACGGTCATCTTCTGCGACATTGTGGGCTTCACCGAAACGGTCGAGCGGCTCGATGGTGATCTGGAGGCGCTGAAGAATCACCTGGAGTGCGCGCTCAATGCGGTGACCGATCAGCACCTCGAGCACGACCTGATCATCGACAAATTCATCGGCGATGCGGTGATGAGCTTCCGCGGCGGGGAGCTGGTGGAGGGCACGCCGGTCGAGCACGCGGTGGCGGTGGTCCGCGCGGCCCTGCGCTCGCACAGCGCCATGTGGGCCCTCAATGATCCGTACTTCCAGGACATCAAGATCGGCGGTGCATCTACGGACGCGGCCCTCATCGGCTCGTTTGGAACGTCTCGTCGCCTCACCTACACCGTCCTCGGAGACCGCATCAACCTCGCCGCTCGGCTGGAGGCTGCGGTCAAGCAGTGCGGCACACGCAACCTCTTCTGTCGGCGCACCCACGCGCTGACCGCCACGAGTCCCGACATCCTCTGGCGGCGATTTGGCTGGCTGAAGGTTCCCGGGAAGCTGGAAGCGGTTGAGGTGTATGAGGCGCTGGATCCAGACTGGGAGGCGGACTGGACGTGGCTGTCGAGCTTCCACGAAGCCCTGGAGCTGTTTGAGGCCGGCGCGCTGGAGGATGCTGCCGCGCTCTTTGAGCGGGCAGACGCGGAGCGCGAGTCCGGTGATGTTCCCTCGCAGCGGTACCTGAGCCGGGCGCGTGCGGGCGGTCAGGGTCCGTTTCGAACCGAGAAGTAGCCCCGGGGAGTGCCCGGGGTGCTCGCGAGGCCGGCTTGCGGGGCCGCAGGCTCAGCGTCGCAGGGTGCTCGCGAGGGCACTGACCCCGATGCTGACGACATTTCCAACCCGCATCCACCACGGAACCTCGACCAGCTGTGGTGAGACGGCTGGCGGCTCACACTCCTCGACGGCGGCGTCGTCCATCCACACGGCGTGCAGGGGATAGCCGATGCGGAACGGCTCCGAGCGCCTGGGAGCGAGGATGCAGCAGGGGCCATCCGCCAGCGGCCTGGAGGCATCAAAGATCCATATCTCATGGCTCTCCCCACCACTTGAGCCTGCCACGAAGGTCACCAGCCACCCCTCGGTCATGTCGCGTCCACCTGCACGCGGAACAAAGAACGGTGTGCCGGCGAGGACGCCTGGCTCAAACCGGTACACGTCGTCCTCAAGCGACAGCGACAGGTCTCGGTTGAGTCGGTAGAGGCTCGCCGTGTTCTCCGGGCGCTGAGTGGCGCGTCGGAATTCGTCTTCTGAGAGGTAGCGCTCGCTTGGATCCCGTGCCTGCCATGCCTCGAAGACCTTGGTGGTCTCCATCCCGGGGAGCCAGCCGGTGTTGCACCAGTAGGTGTGTGACCACCGCTTGCTCAGCGAGAGGAGATCGTAGTCTCCCCCTGCAGCAGCGTAGGGCAGCGGCATGGTGCTGATCTGGAGCATCACCCCAAGCCCCAGCGCTGGATGGTCGGCATCCCTGGGCGGGAAGTGGGTCTCCTCCAGCGGCGGACCGCCCTTCACGTCCACCACATACCGCGCGCACACCTGCAGATCGGTCGCGCCGGCAAAGACGGTGTCGAGTCCGGGGGGAAGCGTCTTACCGTTTAGCAGCTGGTCTCCCGGCTGCAGGGACTGGGTCACGTCGAAGCCGATGGAGAGGGGAGCGAACAGCGTGATCCGATCATCGGAGTCATCTCGGTCTGCCAGCAGGTGAGAGGTCTCCCAGCGCCAGCAGCTCTCGCGGCACGCCGCTGCACCTCCTTCCTCCAGTGCGCGCGCAAGATCGGCCTTGGCGACGATGAAGAGCCGTGTCTCAGCACGGGGAAGCGGCGGCGTGAGCTTTCGCTCGAGGCGGGACCCCTTGCGGAGCAGCGGGCGGAGCAGTGTCGACCACCCAAATGCGTTGGGGGTCTCTGAGAACAGCACAAAGCGCTCAGTCGTGGTCACCTGGTGAATGGAGGCCTGCTCCAGTCGAAGCGGCTTGCCGTTGAGGGTCAGGGGCACGATCCCAAGCTGGGCATCGGCGGTGTGTACCGCCATGCGGACCTCGGCCCCGAAGGCCCGGTTGGGGTTGAGCCTCGGGCGGGGGCGCAGGCAGGTGACATACAGGCGCTCGTCGACCGGATCCCAGGCAGGGTGTCCTGTGGTGATGGTCATCGAGGTGAGGGCACCGCGAAGAAACGCTGGCCATCGGCCCGGCAGGGTCCCCCGGTAGGCGAGGGTCTTCGGATCGATCTCAGATGGCACTGCCGGATCGCACCCCAGCAGCAGCCGGTGCCCGCCGCCCGAGGCTGCAAACGGAAGGGGAGCGACGTTTGCAAGGTTGGACGGTCCGAAGCTGCTCATCTCTGCGATGGAGGTCCGAAAGAACTGGTCGGGTGCCAGCTGTCGGAGGTGCCACGCCGCAGTGCGGACGGTCCGCAGCCGAACCGAGACCTGCCCGTCGCTCAGGCTGATCTGCGCCACCCGCCCCGGACTCGACAAGAAGTGGGGCTCCGCCGATGCTCCCTTGTCTGCAGAGCTTCGGTCCCAGGCCGTGAAGAATCCGTATCCGCTCAGGCCCGTCGGCAGCTCTCCCTCCACCACATCGTAGTCCACATCCGCATCCGCGTCGGTCGCGGTCGTGTGGTAGTGCACGCCGTCGGTCGTCTTCTGAAAGTGGGTCTTGGTCTCGGGCTGGATCTGCGGTGGCTTCCAATTCATCGGGGCTCTCGTGGTCGTAGATGGAGTGCAGCAGGCAAACGGATGGGCATCGCGCAGGCCCCTGGCAGGCCGCACGAGTGAATTGACGAGGGCGACCCGTCGAGTGCGCAGCGCAGCCTCGGGTCTGATCTCTGGTGCGCCGGGCTTGCTCAATGCATGGACCGCGGCGCCGTCTGAAATACACTTATGGCCCTGACGCGAGCCGGTGTGTCCCAGGATGTCCCAGAGTCTCTGGGACAACATGGCGGAGGCGAGAGCCTCATCGCTGTGGGGCTGCATGGAGCGGTCCTCCTGCCCCTGCCGCTGCGTCCCGAGCAGCGCGGTATATCATCACGCGGGCACTTTCCACGAGGAAGAGAATCCATGAGCTACTACAAGCAGATTGACGGCATCAAGTACGACAGGGCCCTCCTCGATGCGGCAATCCAGGCGGTCTCTGGGCGTGGCGATGGGCGCATCTCGGCAGCCGATGCCGAGGCTCTCCTCGCACTGGTCACCGACGGCGGCGCCTTCACCGCCGTAGAGCAGGGCACCGTTGCCTACATGCGAGAGAATTTCACCTGGACGGACAAGGCGGATCGCTGGTTCCGGGGGGCGCTCAAGGACTGGGGGGAGGGCAACCACCAGCCCCTCGCTGTGCGGGCCACGCGCTCCGTGCAGGGCACGCCGGTGCTCATCCTTCGGGTCGACAGCAGCACGTACCTGGACATCCGTGGCGCCGAGCAGGCTGCAGGGTGTGCGGTGCTGATGGTCCGCACTACGCACTTCCTTGAGCGGCTGTGGAGCCTCACAGCGCCCCACAAGGAGCAGGATCTGCCCAAGGCCTTCGAGTCTGCGCTCTGCACCGCCGGCCACGGCTTCCTGTACGCCAACACGCCGGCAGTCGTCGCGAGCCTCTGCGGAGGTCAGTACAACGGCACGGTCACCACGGCCTTCGACAATGTGAGCGCAGCAGTCCTCATCGATGCCCTCAAGCAGCTGGGCTGTCACATCCTCGAAGAGCGCGATCTTCGCTGAGCGATCCGGTCTGCTGCACCCTGCCTGCGCGACTGCGCAGCGCAGGAGGGAGCGGCATGGTCATGCAGTCTGTCGTCGCCCCGGGGCTTGACGCGGTCCCGGGCCGGATTTTACCATCTCCATCCACCCTCGGTGGATGCTCAATTTCACCAGATGGCAAGAAGACCCATGCTCCTCCTGACCCTACTCTCTCTCTCCACAGCTGAGGCCAGATCAGCGTGTAAGGCGCTGAAGCCGAGCCAGCCGGCAGACGACGCCATGATGTCGCTGGTCAACGGTGCCATCGACAGCGCCAAGCTCTACCTCAGCAGCGGCAGCGCCGACGTCAGTCGCGGTGAGGTCTCTCAGCTGCAAGACGATGACCTCGCCAAGGCGTGGTTCATCTACCAGATCTGCACCCTCAAGGAAGCGGAGCTGCTGTCTCAAGAGAAGGCCGAGGAGCTGGTCGAGCTGGTGCTGGTGGGCGGGGCCACCCGTGCGGCACCTGCTGCGGCCACCCAAGCGGCTCCCGAGCGTGCGGTCACCCGTGCGGCACCTGCTG
>JAQXDW010000115.1 GCA_029251165.1 Myxococcota bacterium | reverse complement strand
CCTCGCTGATGCCAGCACTGCGCGGGCCACGCCGGCGTGGCCCGGTCGTCCTGAGCTGCTCCACGCCGCCGCGCGGGTCTCCCACATCCGCGGCAGCATCCCGATCGCGCTCGCGCGCCTTCAGGCGGCCCTGGAGCAGCTCGCCAGCCGCTCTCCCGACCTCACCACCGCCCGCTGCCACCAGCTGATCGGCCGCATCCTCATCGACAAAGGGCAGCACGCGGCTGCAGAAGCGCACTACGAGTCCGCCTGCGTGCTGTTTGAGCAGCTCGACGACAGCGCTGGGCTGTTCTCGATGTTCATGACCCGCACCTCCATCGCCCTGAACGCCGGACGGCTGAGCGAGGCGCGAGACTTCGGCGAGCAGGCCCTCTCTCTCGCCCGTCAGCAGCGGCAGCGGACCTGGCTGGGAGATGCCTGGCTGTACCTCGGCGAGGTCACCCGCCGCGCTGAGGACTTCGCCGAGGCAGAGGTGTTCTATCAGCGCGCCCTGGCGATCTCGCAGGCCACCGGCTGGGTGGGTGGGATGCAGATCATCCGACTCAACATTGCCCTGGTCGATCTGGAGCTGGGGCGCATCGAGGAGGCCGCACGCATCTGTGCGGAGATCACCGAAGAGATGGCCTCGTCGGGTCGCCGACTGCTGGAGAGCCTCCTGACGGCCGTGGCGCTGGGCTGCGCGGTGGGGCGGGGACAGCCGGCAGCGTCAGAGGCCCTGCTGCGTCAGCTGGAGGAGATGATCGCTGCGAGCGGGATGCGGGACTGGGACCTCGGCCGGCTGGCTGCGCTGTGTGCCGGCCAGGCTGCAGGCTGGCCCATCCAGGCGCGCCTAGAGGCGATGGCCATCCAGCAGGGCTACCGGGAGTCGGCATCTCGGAAGGACGCCAGCGACAGCTCATAGCCGCGCATCCAGCGGTACAGGGTGTTGCGACCCACGCCCAGCTCCGCTGCAACCGATGAGACGTTTCCGCGGTGTCGCCGGAGCACTGCGGCGAGCGCCTCCACGCTGGGACGACCGGTGGACTTCGGCGCAGCCGGAGCCGCGACGGCAGGCGTTCCCCCCTGGAGCGAGAGGGCGTCCGCGAGCCAGGGCGGCTCCGGGAGCACCGTACAGTCCTCATTCTCCAGCGCGATCCGCTCGATGATGCCCTCCAGTCCCCGGACGTTGCCCGGCCAGTCGTGGCGGAGGAGGACCAGGGCGAGGCTGTGGGAGAGGCCGACCGGTCGATTGGCAAACCGAGCGGCGAAGTGGCGGGCCAGCGGGAGGATGTCCTCAGGACGCTCCCGCAGCGGCGGCAACAAGATGACGCAGCGGGACAGACGGGAGTAGAGGTCGGACCGAAATTCGCCAGCAGAGACCGCCTCGACCATGCGCCGGTTGGTGGCCGCGACGAAGCGGACGTCTGCCTTGATCGCCCGATCTGCACCGACGGGCCGATACTCCCGCTGCTGGAGGAGACGCAGCAGGCTCGCCTGCATGAGCGGAGAGGCGTCGCCGATCTCGTCGAGGAACAGCGTGCCACCTCGGGCCGACTCGACCAGCCCCGAGCGCGGCCCGGTCGCACCGGAGAACGCGCCCCGAGTGTGACCGAACAGCTCGCTGCTGACCACTCCATCGGCGATGCCGGCGCTGTTGACCGCCACCAGCGCCCCCGGTCGTGCGCTGCGACGATGAAGCTCCTGGGCGATCAGCTCCTTGCCGACCCCCGGCTCGCCGACCACCAGCACCGTCACCGGCCGCCGAGCCACCCGATCGACCAGGGCGAGCGCCTCAGCGAGCGCGGCGCTGATTCCCACCAGTCCCCCACGCGGCGGCACGACCCGATCCGTCTTCATCCAGCGAACCATGAGCAGCACCGGCCCGAGGGTGATGATGTCGCCGTCGGAGAGCTGGCAGGACTCCACCGGCACACCGCCGACCAGGGTGCCGTTGCGGCTGTCGTGATCGGTGAGGGTGAGGGTGTTGCCGCGGCTGGTGAGGGTCGCATGCCGGCGAGAGATCCGGCTGTCGACGAACACACCGGGGATGAGGGCCTCGCTGCCCCGGCCCAGCACCACGCTCTCTCCCGACCCAATGACCCGTGCCGTTCCGACAAAGCGGGGATCGGGGTGATCGATGAGGAGCACACCGGGCCGCGGCGCGGCGTCGATGGGGTGGAGGCTCTGGGTGGCGGTGCGGGTTTCGTCGAGGCTCATGGCTGGGTGCCATCCTACCCCGAGATGCCCGGTGGGGTTCTCGTCGAGGGCCGCAGACCGCAGCGAGGCTCCTTCTCCAGCACGCCGACCGCCTTGGGCTACTCTGCCTGCTGAGGGAAGAAGCCCCACATCATGGCGGCGGAGTCGAAGCCGTAGCGCTGAGCGGGCACGCTGTCGTCTTCGGTCGCCCAGCGATGGGTCGCACACAGGCTGCCGCCGCCAGCATCGGTGAAGGACTCTCCGATGTCGTCCCCGGAAGCATCAGACGGAGCGGTGTCTGGAGACCGCTCGACGTCGCAAGAGCCGCCGTACAGGGGCAGCATGGCCAAGACAAGCGCCCTTTCCTGTGGCACCGGGACCGATCAGTACACCGACGGATAGGCCTCAAACGAGACGGTCCCCTCTCCCCTCAGGTGCTGATCAAAGAACGCCGTCATGCCGTACCGGAGGATCTCCTCGGCGATCTCAGCATCGAGATAGTCCTCGGCACAGTCTGGGCTGTCCACGGTGGGTGCGACCTCGGGACAGCCATCAGAAGCCAGCGCGAGCAGCTGATCGTAGAAGGCGGGGTTGAGGTCATCTCGATCCGCCAGCAGCTCCTCGGCCAGGCCGATCATGTCCAGCGAGCAGAGGTCCGTGAACGCGAGGTGTCCGGCCCCGGCGAGGTGGGCAATGTCCGCCGCAGCAGAGGCATCAGCAGAGGCCTGCGTCGAGTCGGGGGTCACGATGCCATCGCAGGTTCCGTCGATGAACAGGGTGGGAACGTCTCGCTTCACGGTGCCACCACCCGCCATCGGCAGCAGGGCTCCGATGCGTGGATCCGCGCCGAACGCTGTGGTCGAATTTCCGCCGGCAGAGTGGCCGGTGAGGCCGACAGTGTCGAGGTCAAGGCTCAGCCAGTCAGGGCCAGACTCCGCCCAGGACAGCGCCACATCGAGATCCTCAAGCGCTGGGTCCTCAAAGAAGCCGGTCAGATCACAGCCCTCCAGCGGGGGACTGAACAGACAGGGCAGCACATCCCCCATCATCCGCCCCGGATGGTCCGGTGCGATCACCACGTACCCTCGCGAAGCCAGGTGGCTGGTCAGCGCATGAGACTGGAGACGAAAGCCTCCGAAGCCGTGAGAGAACAGCACCACCGGCAGCGGCTCTCCGGTGTCTCGGACCACGGCATCTCGGTACGTGCCGGTGTCTCCTGACGGAAGCGAGACCTCGCCGACAGTGTCAATGAACACCTGAGGGATGAACTGTAGGAAGTCTGCGCCCTCGCTGTCTGCCGTGGCCTCCGCCTCCGCTGCCGGGTACCACACCTCGAAGGTCACGTCCTCGGATACAACGGTTCGAACGCCAACAGGGACGCCAGCCTCGGCCTGATCTGCCGGCAGGTCTAGCGGCTCTGTGGTCACCGGCTCCGAGCAAGCCATCATCATCGTCATCAACATCGCGCCCTCCTGCGTGGAGCTAACGGGAAAAAACATGCCATACTGAGACGATGATCCCGCTCTGGCTACTGCTCGCTTGCTCTCCTGATTCCGAACCGACCCAGTCTACAGCCGTAGACTCGACCACGGACTGGGAAGACGACGCCGATGCCGACACCGACACCGACACCGACACCGACACCGACGCAGACACCGACGCAGACACCGACGCAGACACCGCAGATGAGCCCTACATCCCCCATGATCCGATCCGGATCTACGCCGTGCGCCACTGCGAGAAAGACGGCGGCGACGATCCGGGACTGACCGAGGAGGGTGCGGAGCGGGCTGAGGCGCTGGCGGTCCTGATGGAAGAGATCGCGCTCGATGGCATCTACGCCACGTCGTACCTACGCACGCAGGAGACGGTCCAGCCCACCGCAGACGATCAAGGACTCACGGTCGTCACAGACATCGACCCCGAGGACGACCTGGCCGAGCACATCCGAGCCACTCACCCCGGCCAGACCGTGCTTCACGCCGGGCACTCCTTCTCCCTGGGAGACTTCGGCGAGGCGGTCGGGCTGGCAGACGGCGCGCTGAGCGTCAGCGGATACGGACAGCTCTGGATCATCGACGTGGTCGGAGACGGCACTGCTGTGGTCGAGGAGTCCACCTTCGGCCTTGTCGACGACTGAGCGGAGGGCGGCGGGAACTCGCGCCAGGGATCCGCGCAGTCACTCTCCTCAGGGCTCCTCCTGTCGACGCTCCTCCACGCAGAGCAGCACCCACCCCCCGGTAGGGTGCGGACCCATGACCGGGCTGGTGCAGTTGTGGAGGCTGTGGAGATCCACCAGCGGCCGCCAGGCACTCCAGCCGGCTCCGTCGTGCTGGCTGATCACGGGCTGTCGACGTCCGCTGTGTCGGCGCTGCGCGAGCAGGGTCAGCTGATCGCGGAAGCGAAGCGCAAACGGCACGGTGACTCCAGGCAGGCGCTCGACCTCCGCGAGCGGCTCTCCGGCGAGGTGCAGGACATCGCGACCAGCCGTCGCAAAGACGTGGAGCACGCCATCGTGGCGGATGGGGCTTGGGTCGGCCAGCTCAGCCCCCTGCCAGCGCACGGTGACCGGCGACGCGCTCCGAATGCTGACCCCGTCGGCCTGAGCCGGATCGGCATTGTGAATCGCAGAGTCTTCGCGGCTGAGGTACCACATCGTTCCCTCAAACGGCTGCGGATCGATGAACGCCGGGGTCTGTCGGTCCCAGACCCGCCATCGGTGAGGGTGCCACTGCTGCCCGTCGAAGCGCAGTCCCCAGACCGGCGCCCCGACCAGGCCCTCGATCCATCCTGGCGGGCGCAGTTCCTGGATGCCCGTCACCAGCAGCGCGCCGTCCGTCGCCGCGAGTCCCAGGCTGCTCAGCCCCGAAGCCACCGGAAGCGGCGCGCCCCACTGCTCGCCGTCGAGAGACTGGAAGCCCCACACCATCTTCCGTGCCTCTGCTGGCTGAGACAGCGCGATCTCCATCGGATCGGTGCAGGCGGTGAGCAGCAGAGAGATGAGCACGCCTGCTCTTAACGGGCACGGATTGGGACCGGTTGGATGATGACCCTGGAGACATCCGCCTCACCAGGAGGGGACTGGCCCGCAGGCCGACTACAGCACCTCGCCGCCGACCACCGCGATGGCATCGAGGTCGAAGCCTCCGCTGGAGCCGAGGCAGTCGCTGACGCCAGCATCCGTGATGCGGACATAGCGGGCGCGCTTGAGTCCGACCTCGGCGAGGTCGAAGGCATCTCCACCGGCAGCGGCAGGATCGGTGGGATCGACACCGTTGCTGGAGGCGGCGAGCACAGGATTGATGCCCGCGCAGCCAGGATAGCCACCGTCGACGTCCTCCGGATCGCAGGCCCACTCTGCCCAGGTCTTCCCGTCGTCGCTCACGGCGACGATTCCGGGCTCTGCGAAGTCGCTGAAGGCGTTCTCAAACACCAGCAGGTCCGCGCCCTCGCCGTCGAGCAGGCCGATGTCTTCCAGGGCCAGGACGATGCTGCCCCCGCAGCCCAGAGAGAGGACGTCGAGGGAGCCGGCAGATGCCCCAGCGCCTTCCGGGCCGCCGAGCACGATGCCCGGGAGGCTCTCCTGCCCAAAACCAGCGGCCTTCCCGGGGAGGAACGTCACGACAGCATCCGCGAACGGATCGGCGTCGGTGTCGGCATCCGTGTC
>JAQXDW010000112.1 GCA_029251165.1 Myxococcota bacterium | reverse complement strand
TCGTGAAGCCGCTCGCCAGGTAGGCGCGCAGCTGCAAGGTCTGCTGCTGCTCGATGTCCTCAGCCGAGTCTCCACGCAGGATGCTCCCCGGCACCGACTGAACGTGCGAGTGAGAGGTGATGAGTCCCGGCAGGAGAAACAGGCCCGTGGCGTCCAGATGAGGGAGCTCTGGAGCCGTGAGACCCACCCCGATCTCCTCGATCACGCCAGCCTCGACCCTCACGTCCATGCCCTCCTGTGGCGGACCGCCGCGACCATCGATCACGGTTGCACCATGGATCAGCAGCGAGCGTCCGGGCAGGGCAGCGCGCAGCGCGTCTGCTGGAGGCGCAGGGAACCTCAGCGAGGCTGGAGAGGCGGTGTTGAGCGGCTGGACACTGTCGCCGCAGGCTCCCAGGCTGAGTAGGGCGATCAATGTCATCAGGCCACCAGGGGTATCCGTTGGTCATCCTACTCTATGGCGATGCACACGAACGGAATCCGCGACGACTCGGCGAGCGGAGGGCACTGACCCGGCAGCTGGTGCCCCCTGTGCTGCAGCGACAGCCCCCTGGAGCATCCATGGGGGCGACGCTCTCCAGCCAACCCCGGCGAGGATGCCTACAGGGTGAGCGACTCGGTGCCCAGGCGTCGCTCACCGCAGCCGGGACCATTGGGCTCGTCGAGCGCATAGCTGGGCTCGAGGGTGAAGCTCTCGCTGCCGCTGTCATCCTCGATGAGGACCTCAACCACATCGGGCGTAAAGTCGAACAAAGAGACCACCAGCAGATCATCGCTCAGCTCGATGGTGCTGCCGAGAGCGTCGCACACTGTGCTCGACTCGTCTTCATCCAGCGTGCAGGAGATCTGCTCGCCAGCTCCGCTCACATCGAGCTGAATCACTCCGGTCCAGTCAGCGTCCACCTCAAGGGTCAGCGTGTTGGGGGCATACACTAAGTTGCACGACTGCACGACGGGTGGGAAGTCACATGCAATCAGGCTCATGAGTATCGTCAGCATTCTTCACCTCTGTTGCTGGTCGGACATCATGCAAATTACATACCGGCGTGAATGTCCGCATTCAAGGACGACCACTCAAGGCACCGGGCTGAAATTGGTGACACTCATGTCGTGCTCAGCGATGGCTCCTGGAGACGCTCTCAGGCAGGGTCGCTCTCAGGCAGGGCCGCTCTCAGGCGGATTGATGAATCCCGTCGGTGTGGTGACGGGGCAGAGACGACTGCATCCGACTCAGGGACTCTCCGCCAGCAGGGCATCCAGGGCATCCTCCAGGCGGGTATCGCCTTTACCGTAGCCAATGATGTAGGTATCGATCCGCCCCTCTGTGTCGACGACAAACAGGCTGGGGATGCCACGGAAGTCTCCAATCTCGAAGCCATCGGCGCCGACCCAGCCGACCGTGTAGGCCGGCTGGAAGTCCCCAGAGAAGAACTCCTCGACCAGGTCCATTTCGTCATCCACGCTGAGACCGATGATGCGCACACCCTGGTCGGCATAGGACTCCGCAACCTCCTGAAGGTGTGGCATGCCCTGTATGCACGGGCCGCACCAGGTGGCCCAGAAGTCGATGATCAGGATGTCACCGCCAACGTCGAGCGGCTGCTTCCGGCCGCTTAGGTTGATGTAAGACGTAAACGGGAAGGGCTCTCCGAGCAGCGAGTGATCTTCTTCTTCAACGTCCTCATCATTGTTCTCGATAGACTGGCGAAATTCGATGTAGCCATCGAGGCCGTCTGGATGCCAGACCCCGCCGCTGGGATAGCTCGCCTGCAGATCAGCGTAGACCGCATCGCTGGGGTTGTTGTCAAAAGCGAGAACCGCCTGGACAAGGCTCTGAAATGCGGCCGCTGGCTGGTCCTGCTCCAGCAGCACCATGGCCAAGTGGTGATGGTTGTCTTCCAGATCAGACATGCTGATCGACTGCTGTAGGTCAGCAGCGGCCTCCTCGAGACGACCCATCTTGAACAGCAGCCAGCCCCGAGTATCCAGGTACTTGGCGCCCTTCCGCTCGTACCACTCTCGCCATGAGGCGTAGTTCCGCCAGTTGGGCGCATCGGCATGGCTCTTCGACAGAAATTCCGCGATGGTGCCGGTGATGGCTTCAAGGGCCAGCTCCATGTCCTGCTCGGTGATGGTCGCCTCCCAGGCAAAGCTGTTGGCCCTGTGCGCGGACGGATCCTCCTGCCAGGCACGCCGAAGGCTCACCTGGGCTTCTTCATGGCGACCGAGGCTACTCAGCCGGCTCCCGCGGAGTTCTTCCAGCGTTGCCCGGTGAGGACCATGCTCTGGAACCTGCTCGCTGATGGCATCAAGACGCGCAAGGGCACCCTCGTTCGTTGGGCTCTTGTCGGCGTCATAAATGTCCCTCATCGAGACACTGCTCTCGGACTCTGCGTCCTTTTCTTCCTCGATGCCGAGGAGCACATCCAGCTGAGGTCGGATGCCTGCAGCCATGGGGTCATCGGCCAGGTCCAGCAGCCGCCAGGCGCTGTATACGTCGCTGATGTCCTCGCTGCTGCTGGTCGCGCCGGCCCCCTCGATGGCCGCACGCTTCGCTTTTCGGGTCCACCGGCTGTCTTCGATGCTGCGCCACCAGAGCACCGTGGTTTCGTTGAGCACCCAGGGATCCAGGGCGACCTGAACCTTGATCTGCTCGACGAGGGTGGCGTCGAGCTGGCCGCTCAAGATCCGGGCTCGGATGAGGTACTGAGCCGCCTCGGGAATGTCCTCAGCCATGGCGGCGATGGCGGCGAGGTCTGCGCTGCTGTCCAGGTCGCACTTCTGGTGGACCATGAGCCGGATCTTGTGCAGCCAGAAGGCCTGCGACGGCGGCTCCAGGGAGACCTCAAGGAGCATCAATGCCTCGTCACACCACTCCCCTCCCTCGCCTGCGTCCGCCAGGAGACTGGCCGCCAGGGCAACACTGCGGACCGGTTCGTTGGGGGCCGCCTCGTGCCAGCTCCGGTACTGCTGAACGAGCACCGCGGTGTCGCTGTACCAGGACTTGAGGTAGAGCCAGTGGGCACCCAGTGCGTCCTCGTCTTGCTCCAGCACAGACACCGCATAGGGTCGCGCGGCCACATGATCGCGTGCCCAGTAATGCATCCATCCCTGACGAAGCAAGTCCGACGCATCCGGCTGGACCACATCGCCTGAGGCTGGAGGGGGTCCTCCTGCGGGGGCCGCATGGGCAGAGAAAGAAGCCAACAGTGCCAGCGCGGTGAGTTGCATCATCTACTCCAGTGATGAAGGGAGTTCAGACACTGAAGCATAAGGACAAAGAGACCGCTCAACCTAACCAACAGCTCAACGCGATGACGTCTCCATCCTGTTCACAGCATACGCCGGCAGGAAGCGATGACGGCGGCCGAGGTGCTCAGTGTGCGGCTGAGGCCCTGAGAGATTGGGCGGTCCTCAATCCCTGGAGATGGGATCCACAGGGGGCCTCCATTGCGAGGGTCGCGCAGGACGTCTACTGTCGCCACAGATCTACGCCGCAAGGAGAGCCCCATGATCACCGCCAGTGCAGAGCAGGTACAGAAGATCCGGACGCTGATCACCCACAAGGACCCGTCGCTCCATCCCCAGGGCGTTGCGCTCGCCAAGCAGCTGGGCGACTGGTCGTCAGTGGTGGCCGGCTGCGAGATCAGCATCAAGGAGGGGCGCTGGGTGTTCGGAGACGGCCTGGAGATCGCGCGGATCTCCGCTCCCTTCGACCAGGGCTCCGTCACCGTGAACAGCGTACAGGGCAAGAAGCTCTCCCTCGTAGGCGACATGCTGACCAGCGCGATCCTCGAGCTGCTCTTCTCCGCCCCGGGCTTCGACCCCGCCCGGGTGACGGGCCTGGCGCTCCTCGCCGGACGTCATGCGGCGTTCACTCATCACCATCACGAGGAGTCCATAAACCCGATAGACCTCGGGGATGCGGCCGTGCGCTTCCCCCCCATCGAGCACCTGAGGTTCCTCACAGGATTTTCGGCCTTGACCAGCCTGGACCTACAGGGTCAGACGGCCCTGACCAACCTGGACGGGCTGGCGAGCTGCACGGCCCTGAAGACCCTGAAAATCGGCCTCGGACACGGCTGGGGCTCCAAGCCGAGCGATCGCCTTCGAGACCTCAACGACCTCGCTGGCCTCAAGAGCCTTCAGACCCTGAGTCTCACCGTGAGCACTGCCATCTCCGACCTCACGCCCCTCGCAGGATGCACGGCACTCGAGACCCTGAGGGTCGACAACAACACGGCGCTCACCGACATCGCTCCCCTCCGAGGACACACGCGCCTTACGGCCCTGGGACTTGCTCGCACCTCGATCACAAGCGTCGAGGCCCTCGCAGGCTGCACCTCGCTCAAGTCGCTGTCGCTGACGGGCTGCGAGGGGCTCACGAACCTGAATGGCCTCGCAGGCTGCACCTCGCTGACCCGGCTGCACCTAAAAGGCTGCAAGAACATCACCGATCTCAGTGCTCTGAAGAGCATTCCAGGGCTGAACATCGAGCGACTTGAGGCGGATCTGACCACGTAGAGGACAGACATGGAGATCCAATCCGCAGCTTGCAGACAAGAAATCCAAGGAGTGTTTGAGGGTGCTTTTCGAGCCGTGATGCCTTGCTCCACAACGAGTGTTGTGGAGGTGGTTTTTGCCCCTGCGGTCGAGCGGCAGCCCCCTTCAGCTTCGTCAACCGGTCAGAAAGCGCCGTATATTTCCACCTCAAAGGTTATCTATCACCAGTCAAAGGGCGTGCTCTTCGCTGGTCAGGCTGAGGTTGTTCGCTCCGGAGGCGCTTCCATGCGGAGCCGTCCTCATGCCGAGGTGCTCAGGGCCGCAGAGACTCCGAAGGTGGGCAACCTCACGGTTCGCCTTCTGGAGGTTCGCTCCCACCAGCTCGGGACCGCTGAGGGGACCTGGCTTCGCTGCTGCCTCAGCGGGGTCAACCTCAGCGGAGCCAACCTCCACGGTGCCGACCTCGAGTCCGCGCGCTGCACAATTCAGACGCTATGGCCGGATGGGTTTATGCCCGCCAGTGCGGGGCTCATAATGCAGCATCCCAACGATCCGACAGCCCGTTAGCCGGAGCCTGAAGTTCCTGAAGCACGCCCTAATCGCTGACGGCTGTGGAGAGACGACCGCTCGCTGGTACCAGCGGATCCTGCTGGGCCGTGAGATGCTCCCCTGCCAACCTAGGGAATCGAATTTAGACACGCTGTGTGCATGCAGCAGACACCGCACCAATCTATCCAGCTATAATTATGGTTAAAATATCATTTCAGAGCGAAACAAGACACAAGAAAGAGGAACAACAGGGTGCCAACTCGGGGCGAATCAGACCATCGTCCGAGTATAAGGTTGTATGAGCACAATTATCGTCTTCTTGACCATCAGCGGCTGCTTCACGACCGTCAATAATTACTACGACACCGGCTGCTGCTGTGAAGAGGACACGGGCGACACCTCAGACTCGGCCGCCCCGGCGAGCTGCGAGGACAGTGACCTTCCAGCCCTACCTGCGGTCGAACCCGCCAGCTGTCCGACCGTCCCAGCCATGGACCCCATCGTCGAGTGGCGGTGGCCACACGATGACTTCCAGGGGGACTACACCGAGGTGCTGGTCACGCCGGTCATCGGAGACGTCAGCGGAGACGGTGTGCCGGACGTCGCGTTTACCGCGTTTGACACCTACGAGTGGGATCCCGGCGCGCTGGTGATCCTCTCTGGAGATGATGGCAGCCTGCTCCTGTATGAGGACACCTTCATTGACGGCAGCGAGCTGCGCTATCCGCCGGGGCTTGGCGGCGTGGCGCTGGGAGATGTCGACGGCGATCTGGTGCCAGAGCTGTGCATGCCAGGAGTCTCCGTCAGCGTGTTCTGCGTCCACGCAGACGGCACGGTGGTGATGTCAGGCGGCACCGCGACCCAGACGGACGGCCTCCACGCCGCCGCCTACCCCATCATCGCGGATCTCGACGGGAGCGGCGGTGCAGAGGTCATCATCGGCGGCGAGATCGTGGATGGATCGGGCACCGTGCTGGTCACGGCGGGCTCGGACGGTGCGATCCCCGATGGCGTCGCCGGTGCCTCGGTCGCGGTGGTCTCGGACCTGTGGGCGGACGGCTCTCGAGATGCGGTGTTTGGCAACATCGCTGCGGACATTGACGGCAACACCACCTGGAGCGTCAGCGCCTCCGACGGCCTCGCGGCGGTCGGGGACCTGGACGGCAACGGCACGCCAGAGGTGGTGCGCACGGCATGGGGCTGGCTGACGATCACCAGCGTCGATGGCACCGCAATCATCGACGCGCCCCTCGCCGGAGAGGTCAGCGGCGGGCTGGGAGGACCGCCCACCATCGCCGATCTGGACGGCGACGGTGTGCAGGATGTCGTCGTCGCCAGCATCAGCGTGCTGACGGCCTATTCTGGTGCGCTGCTGCTCACCGGTCCGACCGATCTGGCCGATGCCGTGATCTGGCAGCTCAACCCGACCGAGCAGCTCAACGGCATTCTCAGCACCGCAGCGTTCGACATCGACGCCGATGGTGATCACGACATCATCTTCGCCGATGAAGAGGATCTGTTCATCCTCGATGGCACAACCGGAGCCGATCTGCTCGCAGGGGCGACGACAGACTTCAGCGGCGGAGCCCACTCCAGCGAGAGCGCACTGGAGTACCCAACCATCGCGGACATTGATGGTGACGGAAGCGCTGAGATTGTCCTGGCGTCCAGCCAGCACACGGACAATTACGACGCCACTCAGTGGAGCGGCGTGCGCGCCATCGGCAGCGCGACGGATGCGTGGCCGGATGCACCGTCTTCCTGGCCCATGCATGGCTATACTCCCGCCCTGACTGGTCCCGACCTGCTCTCCACAGATCCAACCACGACTGCTCCAGAGTGGCTGACCTCCGGCACCTTCCGGGCGCAGCCTGCAACCTGGACGAGCACGGATGCGCCCGATCTGGTGGTCTTGGAGCCTGAGTTCTGTGACGAAGAGTGCCCCGAGCAGGTCTGGGTCTGGGTGCCGGTGGGCAACGCCGGCGGGACAGACAGCGTGGCCACCAGCCTCACCGTATCCACCACCGATGGCACCTGGAGCAGCACCATGGCGGTCGGTGCGCTGGCCTCAGGCGAGGTGGTATGGACCGGGCCGTTTCTGATTCCAGCCAGCGTCTCCTGGTCTGCCGGGCTCTCTGCAGCGGTCGACCCCGATGCACTGATCGAGGAGTGCAGCGAGTCCAACAACACCGTTGAGTTTGCCACGGACCCCTGCGAGGGGTGATGCGCGAGGGTGGCATCGTGTGCCAGAAGGGCAGGAGCGGCTTGGGGCCTGGAGGCTGACCAAAGCCCCCGGCGGCTCCCTCTGCCATGCCCGCTCACCGCAGCGGCCTTCTCCCCTCAAGCCACGCACGCCCCGCGAGCACGGATGGGGAGGATGGGCACCCGCGCGTCCAGACGAGCCCAGGCTGCGAGCTGGCGCTTGCCGCCGCCGAGCAGCCCTGAGCAGGCACTCCGTGCATACTGCCTCGCTCTCAGGCCCGCTCGTTCCGGGTGTGCTTCTGAAGCAGCCGCTGAAAGTCCCGGAGGAAGACGGGCTTTGAGATGATCTCTTCGGGCTGGTGCTCTGCAGAAGAGGAGATGGCAGCCCCATACCCGCTGACGATGACAAACGGCGTCTGATCTTCGGCATCTCGAAGCTGCTGGAGAAGCTGCATGCCGGTGCAGTCCGCCATCTGAAAGTCGGAGAGGACGATGTCGAATGGGTGAGGTGGGCGGAGACGAGAGAGGGCGGACTGAGCCGACGCAACCACCTGTACGTGGTGCCCGAGCGTCCGCAGCAGCTCTGATGTGGTCTCGGCAACCGACTCGTCATCGTCCACCAGCAAGATCTGGAGACAGGCGCGCTTCTCCGCAGGCTCGACCACCTTCTCCGAGGGGCTGCTGTGCCGTGGCTGCACATCGATGGGCAGCTGGATGCGGATCTGGGCACCGCCTTGTGGGCTGCGATCGATGGTGAGGAGTCCCCTGGACTGGAGCACAATGCGATTGACCGTCGCCAGCCCCAGGCCCGTACCCTCCTCCCGAGTCGTGTGGAACGGCTCCAGAACCCACTGCCGGATGTCCTCCGGGATCCCAGGGCCATCGTCCTCGACGACCATCACCGCATAGTCGGTGTGGGTGGTGAGCATCATCCGAATGTTGCCCTGGCTGCCGATGGCGTCTCGGGCGTTGAGCACCAGGTTCAAGACGATCTGCTCGAGCTCGATCGGATCCATTTGTACGTACACCTCGCCCGCAGGACGCAAGCACTCCAGGT
The DNA here is from genome assembly GCA_029251165.1 of Myxococcota bacterium. Taxonomy (GTDB): domain Bacteria; phylum Myxococcota_A; class UBA796; order UBA796; family UBA796; genus JAQXDW01. Next base: position 78,329 of record JAQXDW010000112.1, on the reverse strand, counting down.
TCACCCCGCTTGGGAGGAAGGTCTTGAGCAAGGGCTCGATCTCATCGAAGATGCGGCTGGCGTTGATGATCTGAACCTCTCCGTGGCGCGCTCGGGCATGGGTCAGGAGCTTGGCGATGAGGGCCGCGGCCTGCACCGATGCCGCTCGGCTGCGCAAGAGAACCTGTCGGGATCGGTCTGAGATCGCGGACTCGATGTCCAGGATGTCTTGAGCAGCGGTGATGGGGACGAGGAGGTTGTTGAAGTCATGCGCCACGCTGGCAGCCAGGCGGCCGACCCCTTCCTGACGTGCAGCATTGGACAGGCGCTCGACAGAGTTGATCCGTGCAAACGCGGCATCGCGCAGCTCCGCGACGGTGAGGAGGAACGCAGTGGCATCAGAGGGAGCCACCTCCTCAAGGATCAGCCAGCGAGACTCCGAGAAGCTGCCGAAGCGAAGGAAGCGCTCCGGACCGCTCGGCGGTGTCTCAGACCAGGTCCGCTGGTGGTCCGGGATGACAGCGGTGATGGAGGAGTGCACCCCCTGCTCGACCTCTTCTCGGGTGGTGGACCCCGAGAGCCGCGAGCCCAGGTCGGCCAGCTCCTCTGCCCGCACACGGCGCAGCTCAAGATCTTCCTGGGCAACCTGCAGCTCTCGAAGGGTCCGCTTGAGGCGAGCACGGGTGGCGTCATGGAGCCGGAGCGTCGTGGTGATCAGGAACGCAGTGGAGAAGGTGGTGGTGACGAGGCTCATGCTCAGGGTGCGCTCAGAGAGCTTGAGATCGATGCTGTATAAGTCCGCCAGGTGGAACGTCCACGCCTCGTACTGGAGCCCAAGCTTGGGCCCGGCGATGCTGATGACGACCGTCCACACGGTGGTAAACAGCGCAGCCCTCGCGCCGAGAACGACACCATTTAGGATGATGAAATTCACCATCGCAAGTAGCATGTGCGGGGGCAGCTCTCGCAGCAAAAAGATCGAGGCCGAGTACATCAAGAAGCACATTGCGGAGTACTCAGCCAGCGCCAGCATGACGCGCCCACGGTAGGCCAAGATGAGCGCCAGGATGTTGGTGACGGCGTATGGAAACAGCCCGCTCAGCAGCGCCATAGCGCTGTCTCCACCCAGCGGCACAATCAGCACTGCAGAGGCCACGATGGTGAACAAGATCACCCACAAGTTGGCCACCAGCAGTTGCTCTCGTAGCGTCTTGTCGTTGTAGAGAGCGGCCGGTAGAGCAGGCGTCCGGAGCGGCTGTTGAGTTTCCATTGTGCTTCCGCTGCCATCCTGGTTGCAGTGCAGCACTGCTTACCGACACCATAGGATAAATAATCTTAAAAAGCATCGTATCAGCCGACAATTAATATTGTCCGGGCAGAGATCTGCCGTCGCTCAGGGGGCTCTGATGCCGTCTGCTGGAGGCTTTCTCAGCCGGCTGAGGGCTGATCTCATTGATGAGCGCAGCGTCCATGAGGACTGAGCAACCTGAGAGGTGGGCGCTGGTGCAGCGGCCTGGTGCCCAGCCAGAAAGAGCCTCAGGGGCTCCAGGCACCGGGATCACGCATCGGGCCTCACCGATCGGCTCTCAGTCGCCCCAGATGGCATGGTGCAGCTGCGCGGACTTGTTCCAGCTCATCTCGATCTTGGTCACCATCGGCATCTGTGTGCTGCGCTGGCTGGGAATGACGCTGGAGCTGAAGACGTGGGTCCGCGTGCGCAGCTCGCGGTCGAATTTCTCTCCCAGCTTCTGATTGAAGAGAATCCCAAAGCAGAGATTGGAGAGAAAGATGATGTCGTAGTGGCGGATATCAAGGGTGAGCATGTCCGCTTCGTAGAAGTGGATGTGCGGCCAGCGGCGGCCGGTTCGCTGGCGCAGGATGGTCAGCGCGCGGTGAGCGATGGCCATCCGGGTCGGAGAGAGCTCGACGCCATCGCAGCGGCGGATGGGGAAGCCCAGCGCGGCCGCCAAGACAACAGCCCCCCTCCCCGAGCCCATGTCGAGGAAGGCCATGTCCCGCGATGCGACCCGCGCAAAGACACGGCCAAGCCCGCTGAGCTTGAGCTCTCCGTAGGTCGAGCCAGCGCCGTGCTGCCGAATCATCTGGTTCTCCTGAATCGGCAGCGTGAAGCCGCTGTTCTGTGCGGCATAGAGCTGCCCGAGCCGAAGCTCAGTCCCCGGTGCCGGCTGGAGGAGGCCAGCAGCTGTGGGCCTCCACTGAATCCGTGCTCGGCGCCTGAGGGGCCGGCCACACAAGCGGTTGAGCCGACCCAGCGCGGTCCGGAATGCATCGCGTTGATCGACCTCGCCGGTGAGGGTCATGCACAGGCGCCCCTCCCGACAAGCCGCCTCGCCGATGACGTCACCACGCGCGGTGTGAGACAGGGACAGGGTGGGCCATGCGCCACCCTGGAGGGCAAAGCGGGTCGATGGCTTGAGCCGCTGGAGGGTGCGAAGAGCCTGGAGGGAGCGGATCACGGCTGCGCCGTCTCTGCCCGTGCGCACCCTGAGCTGGCGGGCGATGGACGGTGTCCCGGCAAGCTGCACCAGGCGCATCAGCCCACGGCGCACCACGCGCGGGGCGACGGACTGCGCGGTGACAAAGGTGCGGGAGCGACCATCGGCAAACACCCAGCCTCGAATGAGGCACCCCGAGCGAAACGGGGCATCCTCGGGGGCCGGGATCCGCAGCGGTCGGAGCATGCCAGCATGGAGCGCACGTCCGGGGCTGCCCAGCAAGAGGACCGGGGGCGCGACAGCATCAACACCGGCATAGGAGATGATGGCGTTGTGGCCTTGAAAGGCGAACGGTACGGGTCGCCGAAGTCGGCGCAGTGTGTCCATGGTGCGGGTCAGGTGACCCACGGACTGAAGCACCGTCAGGATCTGGCCACTCATCTCTTCAAGACCTCACCACAGCAGGCAGCGCCTCCCATCGAGATGGCAACAGACCGGGGATTTCAGCGCTGCGCTCCTCCAACCATTCACCACACCCATCAGTCTTGAAGGCTGCGGCATCGCGAATGCCCTGAGGCGCATGCACAGCAAGGTAACGCACGCGGCCTCCTGTCCCTCTTGAAGACAGAGCGGAGTCGCAGGGTAGAGCCTGGCCAGGCTTCCCCAGGCTGGTGGCTTGAAGCGAACCCGCACCACCTCATTGGACTCGCGGAGGCTCTGGGCGATGAGGTGGTGAGAGGTTCGCTGAGGCATACAGGCGCGCAGCGGACTGCGCGGTAGAACCGGATGCGGTGTGTCGGCCCGACATGCCAGCACCACGTTAGCGCTGGTGTTTCTTGATCACCGCTGCTGCCGGTGGACGGCAGCTCAGCAGAACGGGTCGGAGACTGACGAGACGACCTGTGCGCGCTCGGGCGTGGAGATGCGATGGGGTGCGACAGCGATATTTTGAGCACGGAAACACTTATCGAGTCTCGACGTCCGCAAGAAGCACACACGCAGGCAGCGGAACGGCAGCGCATGAGCGCACCCCAGCAGCTCACGACACAGATGACAATCTCTGAACAGAGCATTCTGGAGACACCGCATCCGCTGTAGAATGTCAGGGAGGAGCACGACAGTGTGAAGAGACGAAAAGAGAAAAAGGTCATCGACACAGATGACCACACGCAATTTTTTGTGACGCTCAGCTCCCCAGGCCCGGAGATGCTTCACATCCTCCTAAAGGTTGCCCTTGGGCTTCACTGTGGAGTGGTCTTGAGCGGTGCACTCATGGGCATCGGTGGACTCTCTCTGCTCTGGGATCTCCTCAGCGCCATGTTCTGTGCGCTCTGCCTGATCCTGTGGCGTCGGTTTGTGAGTCGGCACCACCGCCGCATCGTGACGGTCTTGGTGGTCCTCATGCTCCTGCGGTGGGGGCTCAGCTGGACGCTGGGCGCTCCGGCTGCAGCCTATGCCGGGGCACTTGCAGGGCTGCTCTACCTTCCCCCCTTGATGGCCGTCAGCGTGATGGTGGGGCCCATCTCACACCGTGCCTGGCTCGCCATGGTGAGCCTGATGGGGATGCTGGCGATCGGCGGGAGCTTTCGCGGGACGCTGGCGGAGAGCGTCCTGACGGACTGGCGAATTGGATTCATATTTGTCGGAAGCTTCTCTTTACTGAGCTTCTACCTCCGAAAGTGGTCGGACCACCACAGCCGACTCGTGGAGTCCTTTGCCCGCGCAAAGCAGCTCAAGCAGGCCGCGCAGACGGACGAATTGACCGGACTGCTCAACCGTCGCGCGGGCCGCAAGCGGCTCGACCGGGCGGTGATCAAGCAGCGGACCATGACCGTGCTGCTGATGGATGTCGATCACTTCAAGTCCATCAACGACACCCATGGCCACCACATCGGCGATCAGGCCCTCACCAGCCTCGCGGGCATCCTTCGGCGATCGCTGCGACGCTCGGATGCCATCGTGCGCTGGGGAGGCGAAGAATTCGTGGCCATCCTCCTCGACGTGCCGCCGCACCAAGCCGCCAAGATCGGCGAGAAGATTCGCAAGGCCGTCGCGACAGAGACGCCGCGAATCGTGCTGCCGCTGACCATCAGCATCGGAATGGCCTGTCGAGAGCCGGGAGAGACCGTCGACGACATGCTCCGCCATGCTGACAATGCGCTGTACAAAGCCAAGAAGGATGGTCGAAACCGACTCGTACAGGCACCACCGCGCAGCAAGCCTGCCTCGTAGAGACTGCGCCGCCGTGGTGGTGAGGGGTCCTCTCCTGCTGGAGTAGCAGCCGGGCGTGCTCAGCAACATTCCAGCGCTTTTACCCATGGCTATGAAGCATTGACCGTGGGCCAGCCAGACCGTGGCCCAGGCTTACGCGCCCCCTCTGTGCCATCACACTCCTGGCAGGCGCTTCATGAAAAAATTCACGTTGTCGCGGTCTCACGCATGCCAATGCAGGGCTGTTCTGTGCGGCATGCCGGGGACAATCGACACTCGGTGTAGCGCTCGCCCGACACCCTCGCGGGGACTCCCTGAGTGGTCTTGCGATCCGCCTCGGTCAGCCAACGGGATCGCCTGCCTGGAGTCGGGAGACCGCCCGCGGGCGTGCAGCCTGTGGTGGCGGTCGGACGTCACTGAGCATTGACCGACAGCGCTCAGCAGACTGACGAAGAGCGCCGCCGCAGCACAATCAGCGGGAGGATGTAGAGAACACTGGAGAACGGAACGGGCGCAGCACAGCCACAGCCTTCCTGGACCGCTCCCCCTTCGACATCGCGCCCGCCGCCGTCGTCGGTGTCCATCGGCGCGGCCTCTCCGTCGCGGCCCGTGTCTTCTTCGCCACCGGTATCCCTGGTCTCCGTACGCGTGAGCGACCATGCCTGCACATCGGCATCGACATTGTTCTCGACCTGAAGGGTGAAGGACGCCGTGCAGTCGCTCGGCGTCCATGAAATGGCACCCGTCGCGGCCTCTACGCGCACGTCAAGCGGCCCCTCGATGAGCGACCACCAGAGCGGCTCGTCTCCCGTCGCTTCAGGCGTGTAGCTCCATGGCTCACCGGGAACACAGTCCGCCACAGGCACCGAGGTGATCACCGGTGCAGTGAGCGGCGTGGGCTCCCGGACGTATACTCCCTCGCCAGTGTAGCGGGCGTCTTGAAATTCAAAGAGGACCCCACCCTTCCAGTACTCAAGCGGCCAGGACGGCTCATAGGCCACGAAGCGGGTGCTCGGCGCATCGGTGGCGCTCCAGCGTGCGACATCGTGCATGACCGCGCCATCCCACTGGGCGACCTCGACGTATTGCTCAAGGTCAACCTCGACCGGGATGACACATCCCGCAGACCAATCTGGTGGAATCGTCAGGATGTTCGCGCCATACGCTGTAGCACTCCGCCAGGTTCCCTGATCCACCCAGCTCCAGTCGCTGAAGAAGTGCGCACAGTGCGGTGGGGCGTGCTTCGCGAGCATCGCCTGGGCGTAGAGCATCCAGGCAGACGTGATGGTCTCGGCCGGCGCACGCTGGCGGTAGAGATCGGCAGTGGCAGTCCAGACCGTCGGTCGCCATGGCGCGACCTCGACCCAGAGTCCAGCGAACTCCGGGTGCGCGGTGGTCCCGTCACCGCTCAGGTATTCCGCGATGTCGGTGTCGCCTCGGTAGAGGTTGGAGACGAACGTCTCCCCGAAGGCGAACATGTCGTCACCATCGAACTCGACACCGACGCGCGCACAGTCTGCGGCAAACGACACGTTGATCGCGGCGTGAGAGATGTCCTCCCCCAGACCATCAAAGGCACCGCCCCAGTAGTTCCAGAGGTAGGCCCCGCTGGGGTCTGTTGTGATGCCCGCTCGGAAGGCTGCGGCCAGCTTCTCGACCTTGTCCAGGTAGGCTGTGTCTCCTGTTGCCCGCCAGAGCGCAACGAGCACACGGCCCATTGCGTTGGACTGGTTGTAGGGCACATCGTCGCCGGCATACGTGAGGAAGTCGGCGTCGGGGCGGAAGACATAGTAGCCCGCCTCACGCCACTGATCGTCGTGGGCAGCGACGACCTCTTCGGCGTAGCCGATGTAGCGGTCCGCCTTCTCGCCATAGGTCTCACCGTCGGGCGCGTGGTGATCCGCCAGTCGGCTCTCCCGCACAGCGGCCCCGTATGCCGCGAAGCCGTAGGCAATCATCCCGCTGTGGACGACATAGCAGTAAGACTCCTCCTGATAGTACTGGTCTCTCCAGCACGCCCCAGAGACCCCCCGATAGTCGTCCACGCCGCGCTGATCGTCCCGCGCAGCATGGGCCTCTTCGAGGTGGGCATCGAGTCGGTCAAGGTAGATCGGATCGTCCGTCGACTCGAACATGGTCACGAGCGCCATGAGGACATAGGACTCGCCCCAGGCAAGGCCCGCCGACTCGTTGTTGTAGCCCTTGTACCAGGGGATGTTGTTGCTGTAGGCCTGCTCGAAGTCCCATCTCGACGTCGTGGCCTCTGCAGGAGACGAAGAGAGCAGCAGCATCGAAAGAAACATTGGAAGAACCCTTCTCTGGAAGTCGGTACCGCCTGTCCGCACGGACGCTCGGCGCCGCCTCCCGATGCTCAAAATTCTATCACACGCCTGCCGCAGGTCTCCGCCCACGCTCGGCGGGGCTCAACTCGCGCCTCCTTACACCGAACCGGCGCGCATCAGAGACAGCCCAGGCCTGTCGGGGAGCCGCACCAGACCGCTCGTGTCGGAGGACGGTGCTCGCAGCCCGCGACCGATCCCGCACATCAGCGCCTTCGCTTCTTGCGACGCTTCTTCTTCTTGCTCTTGGGACGCTTCACTGCCGGGGTCGGCACCGTCGCCTCCGGCAGGGGCTCAGGTGCCGGCGGTGGCGCCTCGCTCTTCCGGGGCATCCGCGCACGGAGCGCCTCGTAGAGGAGACGCAGGGCAGCGATCGACAGCGCCCCAAGGGCGATGGCTGCGGCGGTTCCCTGCCAGGGACCAGCCACTGCGTCCTCGATGGCCGGCAGCGGGGGCACCTCCAGGTAGAGCGCTCCAGCCGCGATCACAGACAGCCAGGCAAAGTAGATGGCGTAGGTGACGACCTCAACGATGAGCTTGACGGCAAGCGGGGCTTGGGTGTTTGGATCTTCGGTCACAGCGAACCCCATATCCGCTGGGGAGCGGGCCCGAGACATCTGACGAGCAGGGAGAAGCCACCGCATACCCCAGAGCGCGTGCTGTCAGCTGCGCAGCGATATCTGTTCCTGCCGATGCGAATTTAGTGTACGACCAAGTCCGGCCCGCTGCGCCCCACTCCATGGAGAGGTTGAGATGATGTCATGGCTGGGGATCGCCCTCGTTGGCTGCTCGACACCCCCCTCCCTGGAGCCACCGGCCCCGGCCTCAGGCACCGACGACACCGAGAGTCCTGGCACAGGCCCACCGACGGACACCGCCGATCCCACCCCGGACTCTGGCACCCCCGAGCCGGGCGCTGAGCTGCTGGTCGATCCGGGCTTTGAGGACGGCGACGCTGCCTGGGCCTTCTGGGGCGGTGCTGAGCGCGTCATGCATGACGCGCAGGAAGGCGACTGGGCCCTCCGAACGACAGCAACCAACGGCGCCGAGCAATCCCTCACCGGCCTCAAGCCCAACACCACCTACCAGCTGTCGGGGTGGGGACGAACCACCGACAGCAACCACCCGCTGAAGATCGGCGTGAAGGACTACGGCGGCGAGGAGCTCGGTGTGCTCTTTGAGGGCCCCGAGTACACCCAGGGCAGCGTGACGTTCACCACCGGCCTCGGCAGCACCGGCGCCACCATCTACGCCTACAAGCACACCGGAGCTCAAGCGGGCTACGCCGACAACCTCAGCCTGTCTGAGGTCGGTCCGTCACCCTACGTGCTGGTCTGGTCTGACGACTTCGACGGCGTCGGAGCGCCCGATGACAGCCGGTGGACCTTCGAGTCGGGCTTCGTCCGCAACGAGGAGCTGCAGTGGTATCAGGAGGACAATGCGTACCAGGAGGATGGTGTCCTGGTGATCGAAGGCCGCGAAGAGATGCGCAAGAACCCTGGCCATGACCCCACCGACTCAAGCTGGCAGTCTCAGCGCGCGTGGATCGAGTACACCTCGTCCTCGATCACGACCAGCGGGCGCGCTCAGTGGCAATACGGGCGCATCGCAGTCCGGGCCAAGGTCACCAATGCCGGCGGCACCTGGCCGGCGATCTGGACGCTGGGAGCAGACTGCCAGTGGCCCTCCAACGGTGAGGTCGACATCATGGAGAACTACAGCGGCAGCCTGCTGGCGAACTTTGCCTGGGGGACGGACACCCCGTGGGTCGCCAGCTGGGACACTCAGTCTGTTGCGGTCAGCAGCCTCGGAGAGGACTGGACCGACGACTTCCACATCTGGGAGCTGCACTGGACCAGCGAGGCGATGCAGATCTACCTCGACGGAGCGCTGCTCAACGACGTCAGCCTGTCGTCGACGAGCAACGGCGCGGCGAGCTGTGCCGGCGAGAACCCCTTCCAGCAGCCCCACTACCTCCTGCTCAACCTCGCCCTGGGCAGCAACGGCGGCAGCGTCGACAGCCTCCCCTTCCCCACCCAGTACCGCGTCGACTACGTTCGGGTCTACCAGACGACAGCGGCTGACTGACCACGGACGGTGGTGATCGTCTGCCCAGACCACCGCGCGGTCGATGCACAGCAACAGGCCCCCCTGGAGCCCCGTGTGGGCAGGTGTCCAGGCTGGGGAGAAGAGGGTCGCGTGGGCGCGTGGAGGGCGCGACGAGCACTTGCGCCCCTCCGACACCGCGTGCGGTCACGGTGGGCCTCAGCAGCCTTGCTCACGGCGGGTGTGGGCAGCCAGGACAAGGCGCTCCACCACCCTCCCAGATGGCCGCTCGCTGCTCACAGCGCGCGGCATGCTGGCTGCGTATTCGATGGTCTTCTGGAGCATACCTAGCCCGTCGACAGCCCGCCGTCTCGATGCCGCCACCGGCATGCTGGGAGCGGCTACCGGAGTGGTGTGTCGACCCTCGCCTGGCGCAGATCGACCCCCTCCGTCCTGCACACCGACAAGTCCACTCCGCGAAGATCGGCATGCTGAAGGTTGGCGCTCCGGAAGTCTGCTCTCTGAACCCGAACGCCGCGCAGGTCTGCGTGGCGCAGGTCGGCACGGCTGAAGCATGCGCTGCGCAGATCGGCGTAGCGCAGCGTGGCCGCGCTCAGGTTCGCCGAGTTCGCGTGTGCCCCTCGCAGCACCGCCTCCGAGAGATCGGCTCCGGTCAGGTCCACCTCCTGCAGCTGCGCGCCGATCAGTGATGCCCGTCGCATGGACACCCCTGCCATCGTCGAGCCCCCAAAGCGCACCCCGCGTAGATTGGCGCCATCGAACTGGGCCCCGTCAAGGCTGCACTGTATGAAGCGGCACCACATGGCTTCGAGATCGTTCAGGCGTGCGCTGCGCAGATCGGCCTGCTGAAAGGCGCGGGCGACATGACGGCTCTGGGTGAGGACAGCACGGGACAGGTCTGCACCGTGCAGGTTCGTGCGGATCCACTGCGCGCCACTGCCGCGACACTCACGCAGGTCCGCATCGCGCAGGTCCGCATCGGTAAACACCGCATCCTGGAGGCGACATCCCCGCAGGCTCGCCTGCTGGAGCATCGCCGAGGAGAAGCGCACGCTCCGGAGATCTGCGCCCTGAAGCTCTGCGCCCTGAAGGTTCGCCGACACAAAGCGGGCACCCTGAAGGTGGGCGCGCTGAAGGCGAGCCTGGATCAGGCTCGCATGCGCCAGGGTGGCGTTGACCATGTGGCGACCGACCAGCCGGATCCCATCCAGCGACAGTCCCGTGAGGTCTACCCCCTGCAGCGTTGGGCTGCTGCACAGAACGGCGCGCTGGTCTTCGGAGGTCAGCGCACAGAGCAGCTCTCGGGCCTGCAGGCGAACATCCCGATCGTCATGACAGAGCATCTCCTGGAGGGCGCGGCGCTGTGGAGGCAGAAGTGTCATGTGCATCCCGACGGCTGCGGCAGCTCCCCGACCTTCGCCATGCTGAAGCGCGCAGAGCACGCCATGCCGAGCGGGGCATCAGTGCGCACAGCCTCCCTCAGCCTACTGGATGTCGCGGTGAGGATGCGGAACATCGGCGGAGAATCTCCCACACGCAGCGGCCACCGGTGAGCATCTCGATGGCGGGTGCTGCCGCCGAGACACGGACCGCGCCCTCAGGACCAATGCGATCTCAGCCGAGGACCGGCAGGACCTCACGCTTGCCAAGCTCCCGGGGCAGAGAGCGTGGGGCATGCTGCCGGATGATGTCCGCGATGACCTCGACGATGTCGGTCTTCCAGTGTGCGCGATGGGTGACCAGGCTGACCTCCCGAGTGGGAATGCGGTCCTGGAATGCCCGGACCTGGGCGCGCTGCACCACCGCAGGGAGGGTGCGAACATAGGACTCCGGAAACAGCGTGACCCCTCCGGTGCTGTCGATGAGGCCACGCAGCGTGTCGAAGCTTCCGGCCTCAAAGCGCACCGACGGCAGCAGCGTCCGGGTGTGCAGTCCGCAGAGGTGAACCACCTGATTGCGGAAGCAGTGCCCATCCTCCAGCAGCCACAGATCGCCACGGTTGATGGTGGCAATGTCCACATCACCGACCTCCAGGAGCGCGGAGCTGCGGTGGGCGAACAGGTAGAACGGATCGTAGAACAGCACCGCTCGCTGAAGCGTTGCCTCGCCGAGGGGAGTCGCAAGCAGCGCAGCATCCATGCGCATCGCCGTGATCTCATCGACGATGTTGGAGGTGGTCCGCTCCAGGACTGTCAGCTGGACATCGGGGCAGCGCTGGGCAAACGGACCGACCAGCCAGGGCAACACATACGGCGCCAGGGTCGGAATCACCCCGAGGTGAAACGAGCCAGACAGGGTGCGCGTCCGTCCGGCAGCCGCGAGCATGCGCGCGTTGGCCTGAAGCACCTCGCGGGCCATCGCGATGAAGCCCAGCCCATGCTCGGTCGCCATAATTGGCTTGGAACGACGATCGAACAGGACAAAACCCAGCTCAGCTTCCGCCTTGGCGATCTGTACGCTGAGCGTGGGTTGAGACACACGGCACTCTGCAGCGGCCTTTCCAAAGTGACCGGCCCGATGCAGCGCCACGATGTAGTTCAGCTGGGTCAGCGTGGGCATGCCAACAGCGTAGCACTCCAGTCAAGCCCAGCGTACACCCGTCTTGCTCTCCGGAAGATAGACGGTTCAGCGGTGCAGATCGAACCGGTCCGCCTGCATCACCTTGACCCAGGCTGCCGAGAAATCAGCGAAGAATTTCGCCTCGTCGTAGGCATACACCTCACAGACCGCACGCAGCTCCGAGTTGGAGCCGAAGACGAGATCCGCCTCGGTGGCCGTCCACCGGCGCTGACCATCTGGACCGCTTCCCTCGAAGACACCGTCATCGCCAGGCTGCCAGGAGGTCGTCAGATCGAGGAGGTTGACGAAGAAGTCATTGCTGAGGGTCCCAGGGCTGTCCGTGAACACCCCGTGGCTGCTGCCGCCCGCGTTGGCACTGAGCACCCGCAGGCCACCGACGAGCGCGGTCATCTCCGGCACCGTCAGGCCCAGCCGATCGGCCTTGTCGATCAGGGCATCCGACGGACGACGAAGGGCATCGTCGGTGTAGTGGTTCCGGAAGCCATCGGCCTTCGGCTCCAGGTACGCTATCGACGCCGCATCGGTCTGCTCCACACTGGCATCGGTGCGCCCGGGCGAGAAGGCCACGACAGCCTGGCTGTCGGCGGCCTGCTCGATGGCTGCAGCACCACCGAGCACCACGAGGTCAGCCAGCGAGACCTTCTTGGTGCCGGTGTTGAACGCACTCTGGATCTCCTCCAGAGCGGAGAGGACCGTGGAGACCTCTGCCGGGTCATTGACCGACCAGCCTCGCTGTGGAGCAAGCCGGATTCGAGCACCGTTGGCACCGCCGCGCATGTCCGTGTCGCGGTAGGTGGATGCTGACGCCCAGGCCACCCGAACCAGCGCCGAGACGCTCAGGCCTGATGCCATGATCTTTGACTTGAGGATGGCGGCATCGCTGGCAGTGATGAGCGGGTGATCGACGGCAGGAACCGGAGACTGCCAGCTGAACACCTCCTCAGGAACCTCCGGGCCGATGTAGCGGGCGTGAGGCCCCATGTCGCGGTGGGTCAGCTTGAACCACGCCTCTGCAAACGCCTGATCGAACTCCGCAGGGTTCTCCATGAAGCGCTTGGAGATGGCGCCGTAGGCGGGGTCTTCACGCATCGAGAGATCGGTGGTGAACATGATCGGAGCGTGGCGCTTCTCGGAGTCGTGGGCATCGGGAACGGTCCCCTCTCCGCCGCCGCTCGTGGGCTTCCACTGGGTAGCGCCAGCCGGGCTCTGGGTCTGCTCCCAGTCGAAGTTGTGCAGGTTGGTGAGGTACTGCGGGCTCCAGCTGACCGGTGTGGAGGTCCAGGCACCCTCCAGTCCACTGGTGACGGTGTCCGCGCCGGCACCCGAGCCGCACGTGTTGTGCCATCCCGTGCCCTGCGCCTCGACGCCCTCTGCTGCAGGCTCGACCCCCACACACTTGCCGGGATCGTGTGCGCCGTGCGCCTTTCCGAGGGTGTGACCGCCCGCGATCAGGGCCACAGTCTCCTCGTCGTTCATGCCCATCGCCCCAAAAGTGGTCCGGATGTCTTTTGCCGCAGAGAGGGGGTCGTTGTTTCCGCCGGGGCCCTGCGGGTTGACATAGATGAGACCCATCTGGACCGCAGCCAGCGGCTCCTGCAGCTCACGATCACCGTGGAAGCGCGCGTCTGCGAGCATCTCAGCCTCAGGCCCCCAGTACACCAGGTCCGCCTCCCAGTCGTCTGTCCGGCCGCCAGAGAAGCCCAGGGTCTCGAAGCCCGATGACTCCAGCGCGACGTTTCCGCTGAGCACCATCAGGTCTGCCCAGGAGAGGCTGCTGCCGTACTTCTGCTTGATCGGCCAGAGCAGTCGCCGTGCCTTGTCGAGGTTGGCGTTGTCGGGCCAGCTGTTCTGGGGCTCGAAGCGAATCTGCCCGCCGTCCGAGCCGCCGCGCCCGTCGGTCATGCGGTAGGTGCCGGCGCTGTGCCAGGCCAGCCGAACGAACAGCGGGCCATAGCTGCCGTAGTCTGCCGGCCACCAGTCCTGAGAGTCGGTGAGGACCGCCGCGATGTCCGCCTTGACCGCAGCGAGGTCCAGCGCCTCGAACGCCGCAGCGTAGTCGAAGTCGCTTCCGTAGGGGTTGGTGTCGGCGTTTCGACGCAGGGGATCGAGGTTGACCTGATCGGGCCACCAGTAGCTGTTGGGCCGGGCAGTGCCAGCGGGCAGCGCGACGGTCTTCGGGGCGGACTCCGCAGCAGAAGGAGCCTCCGGAGAGACTGCTGGCGTCGACGGGGCCGCGCCATCACAGGCAGCCAACAAGCTGAGAGAGAGCAGCGCGCTGCTGAAGAGTGTCGTTTGGGTATGCATGGTGAGCTCCGTGTCGCTGTCCATCTTCTACCCAAAGGGCCTGATTGTACCAATCGATAAGACCTAACAGAAGATAGCCGCTGCCTATCACCGAAAATACACAGACGAAGTGGCAAGTGACCTCAAGACGCATGCCGCCTCGACACTGCAGCCACGGCGTAGACAGCAGCGGCGCTACTCGATGCGGATCGCGTCCTCGATGAGGGCGTCGTAGTGGTACCCAAAGCCAAGCGCGACGTCTTTGCGGAGGACACCACGAAACGCCACCCGCTGACCACGAGACACCGCCTGCTGGGTCTGGATCGTGAGGTCGTTGGTCCCCGCTGCGGCATCGCCGGTTCCGTCCTGGAGATGCACCCAGATCGCGCCCACCGCGCTGGTCGCCTTGACCACGGTGCCGTAGACCACGACCGCCTTGTCCGCTCGCTGATCCAGCTCCGCATAGACCGTACCGATGGCGACGGCATCCTGAGGTACTCGTGAGGAGACCGCGAGGCGAGCAGTCTGCGCATCGACGACTTGGACATGGTCGATGTCGACCACCTCTCGCGCACGCTGTCCAAGCTCGGGGATATCCACATCATGTCGAGCAGTCCCCTGCCCCAAGAGCACGTAGTCACCAACCTCGACACCGACATCCGGGACTCGCACCCAGGTCTGGAGTGCCCCCTGCCGGACCGCAAGCAGCTGGGCCTCTTCCCGATCAACGACCTGCTCCACGACCGTAGGGGCGTTGTTGGCCCAGCCATCCGGGGGCGGCTCAGTGCCATCTCGGCTGCTGCAGCTGGAGAGTGCGAACAAGCCAACGAGAGTGAACCACTTCATGGCGGAAGAGTAGCCGACACATGCGCAGGTGCCACACCCTGCACACCGGGTGGGGTCACGGGGCACGGAGCAGAATGCGCGCCCGTGCGCTTCGCTCACCTGCGCTACAGCGCGTTGTCAACCGAGGCAACCGTGCTGGCAACCGCCTCCTCGACAGCCGCGAGCGCGACGAACCGCGCCTTCTCCAGGCGACGACGCTTCTTCTCGGCGGAGCGCTGGCTGCGGCGCGTCTCGGACAGGGCCTGCTGCACAGTGTAGAGCTCCGACTGAAATGCCCCGGCCACGGGATACTCCGCAAAGACCGGAAAGCTCGCCGCCCCTCCCCCCGTCAAGGTCACAGACTCCTGCTCACCAGTGGCGAGCAGCCACATCTTGGTGTGCCCCGTCGTGGTGAAGGTGGTTGTGGTGGTCCGGAGAATGTATCGATCGGTGCCCGGAAGCCACCCCGCATAGGAGCTGTACTGGGCCTCTGAGACTTCGTAGTGGTTGGGGGCAAGCTCACCATGAATCCAGATGGTGACATTGAGGGTGTCGGTCAGGGACTGCTCAAGCGCGCCCTCTTCCTCCTCCAGCCGTGCAATCTCACTGGAGTAGTCGGGGTGCAGCCTCAGGCTGTTCTCTGCCAACCTCAAGGCCTCCGCTGAGGTCATGACCCCGTCGTACACCCCAGAGGCGGGGGGAGAGTCACACAGGCTGATGAAGCAAGCGGCCGACGAGCATGACTCCATGCGAGTGCTGCGCGCAGTCACCAGCCGGTTGTGTGACGCGGTCGTGTCCGCCGGGGTCTGATCCCAGCGCGACAAGCGGCTCGCGACGTCCTCAGCAGACTCTGCATCGTCCCGCAGCCTGGCAGCATACTGGCTGAGCAGACGCGCGCGCTCCTGAATCACCAGGTCCTCATGACGAAGCCGAACCGCGGACCGCAGCTCAGCCGCATCTCGAAACTCAGAGAGGCTGAGCACAGGCAGCAGACCCGCCTCGATGGTCTCGACAGGGGCCTCAGCCAGCACGGGTTGTTGCAATTCTGGACGCGCCAGCAGTGAGCGTGACAGGGCGGCGGCGGCTGTGTGGCTCCCAGAGCGGGCCAGAACAGCAGCAGCGTTCTGACGAACCGCAGCAGCATCACCTCCAAGCTCGCTGTCGGACTTGCTGGAGGCGATGTCCTCCAGCGCAGACCACCTCTGCTGGGCTCCCAGCTCCGACAGCTTCGGCTCGGCATACGGACCCTGGCACGCTGTACAGATGTAGACGAGACACAGTATCGACAAATGAGACGTGTAGGACACCGAATATGACACAGAACTACACCCTATCTGGAGAGGTCCAGCAGAGGGTACCACACACAAGACAGCCCTATATGCTGCCATTTCTGAATCTGAGATACCAAGGCACAAGAGAAACCATAAACCAGCGCTCAGGAGACACCAGGCGACCCCTTCCAGCGCCATGAAACGCGGCGAAAACAACCAGTCCCACACTTTAAACAACACAGCAAGAACATCTCCGAATCGTAGCGCGGCACCGAAGCGGTCCTAAAACCACCGAAACGATCCGCCTCCCTGGAGTCCGTGCCAACCCCAGGTGGTGGATAATGCTCGGCTGTCAGCGACTCGGACTGTCAGCCACGCCCCGGAAGGAGGAGCGTCCTCCACACCGTCTCCAGAAAGCAATCCGTTCGCAATCAACACAAGGTTAAAGGCTACCATTAGTCAATCCACCATCAGGACTCCGCTTCGGGTTTTTGGAGACCAGCCCGTCCCGTTGTGTGCCAATAATGAGGCGTATATGGCAGTAAAAAAATGTTCACGCTAAACAACTAAGGTTCTGCAGGGATTTGCTCTGCCACTCAAACTTCGAGAGTCAAGCAGAAAACTGCATAAACCACTCAACAAGTCAGAGACTCGGCCTAAAAAAGCGCAGCATGTGCTGGTACCTGTCAACTGCGATGGTTTTCTTGGACGCTTTACTCATCAAGACAGTCCCCATTATCGATTGGTGTCTTCCACCCGAGATGCTGCGGCTGCAGTCCGGCCGCCCCCATCCCTCCATTCAGCGCAGCCGCTTTGCGGTGACTTTTGGGCTGCTGATTGGCCCCCTCCTCCTCCTGGTCTGCATGGTGCGGCTGATCATGGGCGAGTCTCCAAACGCAACCCTGATGACCGTCTTGGTCTGCTCGGTCCTTGCCACCATCCTTCCCATCCAGTTCCGATGGACAGGCTGGCTGAAGCCGATGGTCGGCTACTACATCATCGCAGGACTGGCCATTTTCCCAGTGCGGGTCGTGGGCATGGGCGGCCTGGAGAGCACAGCGATCGTCTGGGCCATCGCACCGACACTGCTGGCTTCCTTGCTGGGCGGCAATCGCCTCGCGATGTTCAGCGTGCTTGTGATCATCAGTGAGCTGTTCGGCATCCACTACATGCACAGCCACGGCATGATCACCGCCACTACGCTCGACCCCCTCAGCGAGACGATCACCGTTATCGCCTGCATCATCTTTGTCACAGGAATGCTCGCGGTCAGCGACATGCATCGGAGACTCTACGAGAAGCACCTTGAGGGCACGCTGATGCGCTTGGAGGAGAGCAACAACGCGCTCGCCATTCGGACGCACGAGGCGCAGGCTGCGAGCCTCGCCAAGGATGCCTTCCTCGCCAACATGAGCCATGAGATCCGGACTCCGCTGAACGGGGTCATCGGCATGGCCAACGTGCTCGATCAGTCTACGCTGAACCCAAAGCAGCGCCAGATGCTCGGCACTCTCCGCCAATCGGCAGGGCTGCTGATGGGCACCCTCAACGATGTCCTCGACCTCTCCAGGCTGGAATCCGGCCGGAGTCCCGTCGCCATGGAGGCGTTCTCGCTGCGGAAGGTGATCGAGCAGTCCATCGAACTCCACACCCCCAGCGCCAACAGCAAGGCCCTCGAGCTGACATCGCACATCGATGACACCGTCGACCGCTTTCAGTTCGGCAACGCCCGTCGGGTCCAGCAGGTGCTCAACAACCTCCTCTCGAACGCCCTCAAGTTCACGGAGTCTGGCTCCGTTCACATCCACACTGAGCCGGAGGATGAGTCGACGAACATCCTCCGGGTGTCAGTGACGGACACCGGCATTGGCATCCCGCCTTCACGCCTCGACGCGATCTTCGACCGCTTCACCCAGGCCGATGTCCGCATCACGCGCGAGCACGGCGGCACTGGGCTCGGGCTGACCATCAGTCGCTCGCTGCTGAAGACGATGGGAGGAGAGATCGGGGTCCGCAGCACGCCCGGCCAGGGCAGCACCTTCTGGTTCCGTCTTCCGCTTCCGGCGGCGTCTCCGACGGCAGAGCCCGAGCCTGTGGAGACCCGACAGTTCCCGGGGCTTCGGGTCCTCCTGGCTGAAGACAACATCGTGAACCAGCGCGTCATCTGCTACACCCTCGAGCGCTTCGGTATCGAGGACATCGAGATCGCCCAAAACGGTCACGAGGCGCTCGAGATGCTGAAGTGCAATTCGCCCTACGACATCCTGATCCTCGATGTCGAGATGCCAAAGATGGACGGCATCACCGCAGCGAGAGAGATCCGAGCCAGCAAAAACTACGAAAGCCGTATGCCGATTATCGGCCTGTCGGCCCATGCCATCCAGGAGGTCCGGCAGAGCAGCCTGGCCGCGGGGATGAACACCTACCTGACCAAGCCGCTGAAGCCCCGCGAGCTGGCTGATGCCCTCACAGCGTTCTTCCCGGAGCCGACCCGCGCTCAAGCCTGAGGGCTCCGCTCCCCGAGGCGCGCGACCGGTCGCCTCTCTGAGTCTGGGGTGGCCCAGCATGCGGTGGCGGATGGCCAGGAGCCCATGATGGCTGCTCCTGCCCCCACTGAGAATGCTGACGGTCTGTTCCAGTCGAAAACCGGATGTGTGTCGTGGATGCCCTGCTGCGCGCCGACAACTTCCCACCTCGCCCCCGTCCTCAGACGGGGGGACACCTGGAGCCAAGCCGTCCCCGATGGCGCTCCATCATTCGCATCCTCCCCTGCACAGACACCGACATCGGCGGCCCCGGAGGCGCTCGTGGTGCTCCTTCGGCGCAGGCAGGCAGCCCGAGCACAGCATCTCGGGCGGTACCATTAGAGTGGGCACCTGGTGAACCCCTCCTTGCAGGAGCCCGAGGATGTCGACGTTGCCGTTCCGTCTCCCAGCCCACCCCGCACCGGCCCTCCGCTGGTCTGATGACGGCCTGCGCTTCGCCGGCGTGTCGCTCGAAGCGGACACCGGGGCCGAGGCGTCGCTCCGCGCTCGTGACCTCACCCACCCGGTAGCTCCCGCCAGCACCAACCGAACCTGGGAGGTCGACCGGTCGTGCCACCTGACAGCAGCAGCGGACATCGGCGAGCGTCTCCACAGCACAGTCGCGCTGGGGGGTGCACGGATCGCAGCCGTCATGGTCGAGGCTCACAATCGGCGCACACAGCCGGCGCTGGAGGGCGCCGTCAGCCACCTCGAAGCCCACGAGCATCAAGCCCCCCTTGAGGAGATGACGCAATGAGTGCGACCTTGTTCCTCACAGTCCTGGGTGCCTGCGCACAGCCCGCAGGGGACCACGGTCACGCCCACGGTGGGCACGCCCACGGCAGCGACAGCCACGGCTCGGCTCATGAAGGGGGGTCCATCGCGATCACCCGCTGGAGTGACCGACATGAGCTGTTCGTCGCGCTGGATGCCCCCGTCGCCGGTCACCCCTTCTCCTACCGCGCCCACGTCACGCGGCTGGCCGACAACCACGCAGCGACCTCCGGTGTGCTGAACATCCGGTTTGCACAGGATGGCTTCGACGTCGAGGCACACACCGACGAAGCGGTTGCGCGCCCCGGTCTCTTCGCCAAGCAGGCGATGGCACCACAGAAGCCTGGCGCGTACCGGCTCCTGTTTCGCTACGACGACAGCGACGGACGCACAGAGTGGGACGCCGGGACAGTCATCGTCGGCGACGGCGTCCCGCACAGCCACGACGGAGCCGCTGAGGGAGAGATCACCTTCCGCAAAGAGAGCCAGTGGCAGGTCCCCTTCCAGATCGCACCGACCACCGCTCGCCCGCTCGCCCCGACGCTGACCGCTGCCGCGATGGTCCAGCCAGCCCCCGGAACCACCACAGTGGTCGCTGCACCAGCAGAGGGGCTGCTGGCCTGGTCTGATGCACTGCCGGTGGTTGGCCGCACGGTGACGCGCGGAGAGCACCTGGCCACCATCGTTCCGGCCCGGGCCGCACAGCACTGGGCGCAGCTCCAGGCCGACCTGGCGACCGCTCGTGTTGAGCGCGCGCAGGCCCGTGCCGATCTCCGCCGCACAGCGCAGCCCTCTGAAGAGGCGCTGGCCTCACCACAGCAGCGGGATGAAGTCGCCGCTGCCATGGACCGATCCGAGGCACGCATCTCCGCTGCTCAGAGCCAACTCGCTGCGCTGACCCGCAGCACGGGAGCCGTGTCGATACGCGCCCCTGCTGACGGCATGATCGTCACCGTCGGGGCCACACATGGTGAGTCCATCACCGCAGGCACACCGCTGGTCAGCGTCTCGTCCGGTGGAGGGGTGCTGATCGCGGGCCATGTCCAGTCGCGTGACCGCACTCAGCTCACGCCGCTCGTCAGCCTCACCGTCCACCGAGGCGACTGGGCTGCTCCCCGCGATCTGCTGGCCAGCGGTGGTCGCCTGCTCACCGAGCACCTCGTGTTCGATGCGCGCACACTCTCTGCGCCGGTCGCGGTCCTGGTGGAGGCGGATTCCGGTCTGAGTCCCGGTGATCTGGTGTCGCTGTCCATCGGGGTCGGAGAGGTCGAGCCCATCCTGGCGGTGCCGCTCAGTGCTGTGGTCGAGATCAACGGTCAGGACGTGGCCTTTGTGCAGAAGACCGGCGAGTCCTTCACCCGCCGGACGCTCACCCTCGGACCAGCAGATGCCACTCATGTCGCCGTGCTCTCCGGGCTCGCGGCTGGGGAGATGGTGGTGGTGGAGGGCGGCTTTGATGTTCATGTCGCCTCGCTGTCTGGCGCCCTTGAGTCACACAGGCACTGATCATGTGGAATCAACTCATCCGCTGGTCGCTGACCAACCGTGGCGTGGTGCTCGCCCTGGCAGCGCTGCTTGTGGTGTGGGGAGGCTGGACCGCGACCCAGCTGCCGATCGATGTCCTCCCCGACGTCAACGCCCCCACGGTCACGCTGCTCACCGAGGCCCACGGCATGGCGCCAGACGAGGTCGAGACACTGGTGACCATTCCGCTGGAGACCGCCCTCAACGGCACCCCAGGGCTGCGCCGGCTGCGATCCTCATCCGGTATCGGCATCTCCGTGGTGTGGGCCGAGTTTGAGTGGGACACGGATCCGTATCGCGCTCGCCAGCGCGTCAACGAGCGCCTCCAGCTCGCGGCCGCTTCCCTGCCGCCGGATGCGCAGGCCCCGGTGCTGGCACCGATGTCCTCGATCATGGGCACCATCTTGTTCCTCGGGCTGTCCGGCGAGGACGGCACTGATCCCATGGATGTGCGCGACTTCGCAGAGTGGGAGCTGCGCCGAAGGCTGCTTGGCATCCCCGGCATCGCCCAGGTCACTCCGATCGGTGGACAGCTTCGGCAGGTTCAGGTCGTGCTCGATCCGGCCGCGATGGCGGTGGTGGGCATCGGACACCAGCAGATCCTTGAGGCCTTAGAGGGAGCCAGCAAGAACGCACCGGGCGGCTTCCTGGAGAGCGGCCACAGCGAGTACCTCATCCGCGGCATCGGCCGGGCCGAGAGCCTCGAAGAGCTCGGGCTGAGCGTGGTCGGTCGGGTCGACGACACGCCGGTGCTGCTCTCGCAGGTCGCGCGCATACAGATCGGTGCTGCGCTGGCACGGGGAACCGCAGCAGTGGACGGCCAGCCAGCGGTGGTGCTCTCTGTGCAGAAGCAGCCAGAGGCCAACACCCTCGATCTCACCGAAGAGATCGATGTCGCCCTGGATGACGTCGAGCGCGCCCTGCCCGCCGGAATGACCCTGCACCGGGCCGGCTTTCGTCAGGCTCGGTTCATCGAGACAGCGATCGGCAATGTCCAGCGGCACCTCCTCGAGAGCGCGGTGCTGGTCAGCATCCTGCTGACCGCGTTCCTGGCGAACTGGCGAACCACGCTCATCTCGCTGCTCGCCCTGCCGCTGTCCCTGCTGGCCGGCGTGCTGACGCTGGCTGCGATGGGCACAGGCTTCAACACCATGACGCTGGGCGGCCTCGCGATCGCCATCGGTGCGCTGGTCGATGATGCGATCATCGACGTGGAGAATGTCTACCGGCGGCTCCGACTGCGCGCAGGGATGCCCGAGGCCGGGCGTGCATCGGTGAGAGAGACCGTGTTCGAGGCTTCTACGGAGATCCGCAGCTCGATCGTCTATGCCACCGCGATCATCGTGGTGGTCTTCCTTCCGCTGTTTCTCTTCTCTGGTCTGGAGGGCCGACTGCTCGCCCCGCTGGGCATGGCCTATGTCGCGAGCCTGATCGCCTCGCTGCTGGTCGCGGTCACGATCACGCCTGTGCTGTGCAGCCTGCTGCTCGCCGATGTTCAGCCAGAGACCGAGGCCGCAGACTCCTGGGTCAGCCGAACCCTCCGGGCCCGCTATCGGATCGTGCTGACGTGGGCGCTGGCAGCCCCCCGAGCGGTGCTGCTGACCGCGCTGGTCGGAGCTCTGGTGGCGGGCATCGGGCTGGCCTCCTTCGGGCGTTCCTTCCTCCCGGCGTTCAACGAGGGGGCCTTCACCCTGACCGCTGCCACCGCACCGGGCACCCCCCTGTCGGAGTCCGATGCGATGGTGCAGCGCCTGGAGAGACGTGTCGTCGCGCTTCCAGAGGTCGAGGCAGTGGTCCGTCGGACCGGTCGGGCGGAGCGCGATGAGCACATCCAGGATGTTCAATTCAGCGAGCTGGAGATCACCATCGCGGCGGATGTGGACGCCTCCGACGCGGCCGCAGCACTCCGCCAGGCAGCGTCCGTTCCCGGCCTGGTCGTCAGCGTGGGGCAGCCAATCGGACACCGCATCGAGCACATGCTCTCCGGGGTCAAGACCGCCCTGGCGATCAAGATCTTCGGCACCGATCTCGGCGAGCTGCGCCAGGCCGCTCGGCAGGTCCAGGGAGCCATCTCCAGCGTTCCCGGGCTCGTGGATCTGTCGATGGAGCAGCAGACCGAGGTGCCGCAGGTGCTCATCAAGCCCCGCTACCGTCCACTCTCTCTGCTTGGCCTGACTCCAGGCGCAGTCGCGGAGTGGGTCGAGACGGCGATGATGGGGCACCCGGTCGGGCAGTGGTGGCAAGACGGACGCGCCCATGACCTCGTGGTGCGCTATCCCGACCGCTACCGCGCCGATCTCAGCGCCCTGCGCAGTGCTCCGATCGATGCTGACGGGACGCGGTTCGTGGCACTGTCGCAGGTCGCCAGCATCGAGCGAACGCTGGGACCGAACCTCATCCAGCGCGAGAACGCCAAGCGGCGGATCGTGGTGATGGCCAACGTCGCTGGACGGGACATCGCCAGCGTGGTCGCCGACATCCGACAGGCGCTGCCGGTGCTGGGCGAGGGCATGCATGTGGAGCTCGGCGGACAGGCGGAGAGCGCGGAGCGGGCAGCACGCACCATCTCTGGACTGTCGCTGGTGGCGATCGCAGTGATCGCCGGGCTGCTGTGGAGCGTGCTGCGCTCGGGGCGGGACGCGGTCCTGGTGATGGTCAACCTCCCGCTGGCCCTCATCGGTGGGGTGGTGGTCGTCTCGCTGTCTGGCGGGGTTCTGTCAGTGGCCTCGCTGGTCGGCTTCATCACCCTGTTTGGCATCGCCACCCGCAACGGCATCTTGCTGGTCACCCACTACCACCACCTCATCCACCGCGAGGGCGCTGAGCTTGTTGAGGCTGTGCGCCGTGGCAGCGAGGAGCGACTGGTGCCGGTGCTGATGACGGCCCTGGGAACTGCGCTGGCCCTTGCCCCCATCGCGCTGGCCGCCAACGAGCCCGGCAACGAGATCCAGGCTCCGATGGCTGCGGTCATCCTCGGCGGCCTTGCCTCCTCCACCCTCCTTGTCCTCGTGGTCCTGCCGGTACTCTATGTCCGATACGGCAGTCCTCCACAGGACCGCACGCAATAGACCGGCCGCAGACTGTACCGCGTACCGCAGCATCGCCCCACGCAACGGAGCCCGCCATGAACAAGACCACCCTCGCCGCAGCCCTCCTCCTCGGAACGGGCTGTGACAATCACGACGATGACCATGCTCACGGCCACGGGCACACAGAGCCCCATGAGGAACCCGCCACAGCTCACGCTGGCAGCGATCACGATGCGCCCGCTGCGACACCAACGGCAGCAGGAGCACCGCTCGAGGCCACGCTGGGTGCGGACACCCTGCGACTGACACCGACCGCCGATCACCTCATCCTCGCGCTGTTTGACGCCTCTGGTGGACCGGTCGCACCAGAGGGAGAGGTCCGGGTGGTGCTCACCCCAACGGACGGTGAGGAGCAGCGCATCGTGCTCACTCCAGACGGCGGAGGCTGGTCCGGTGCCGCCAGCGTGGCCGGGGCTTCCGGCTATGTTGCAGTGGTCAGCCTGACCCACAACGGGCAGCCCCAGACCGCTCGGATCGCCTGGGGAGATGCCCCCATCGCACCAGCGGACGCCCCAGAAGAGGCCGAGGAAGACCACCAGGACGGTGATCATGACCACGGGCACGGGCACTGAGCCCAGGCTCCCGCTGCGGCGCCGAGGGTCCGCAGCTCAGGACCCACGGCCACCTACAGGAGCTTGCGATACACCCGAGGATCGATCGTGGCGGCGGTCAGCACCCCGCTGGTCATGCCTCCGACCACGCCCAGCGAGGCAATGTCTACCCCAGTCATGTAGAACCGCTTGATCGGTGTCCGGGAGCGAAGGTGGGGATTGGTGAACCGCTGCGGGCTCGCCTGGAGGCCATAGATGGCTCCCTGGCTGGCGTTGCAGAAGTGCTGCGCAGTCAGCGGGCTGGACAGCTCTGAGAAGACCAGCTTGTCCATGACGTCTGGAATCCGCTCCTGAAGCTCCGCGAGAATTCGCGCCTCGATCTCTTCTTTGATCGCTGTGTACGCCTCTGGACGGTCCAGGCGACGGCTCTCCTCCCAGCGGCTGAACAGGTCCCAGGGCACAAAGGTGACGCACTCACCAGTCTGCCGCAGCTTCGGTCCGGGATCGTGATGGGGATCCTTGAGCGAGGGAAAGGAGACGTAGAGGATGTGGGGCTGCTCGTCGGGGTTGGCGACATCCCAGAGCTGCTTCTCCGAGTCCCAGGTGTTGAACAGCCACAGGTTCGCACTCGCGCCCCCACCCGTCTCAATGTCTCCCTCGAAGCCGAGGTTGAGGCAGATATAGGATGGGGAGTCCGGGACGCTGAGGATCGACTTCCCCCAGTCGGTGTGGCGGTAGGCTTCCGGCACGATCGCGCCGACCGTGGTCTTGGCTCCGGCCGCGGAGACGACGACGGGGGCACGGAACTCCGTCCCGTCTGCCAAGGTCACCCCGACTGCGGTCTCTCCTTCCATGAGGAGCCCAGAGACCTCCGCCTTGCACAGCACCTCTCCGCCGGCCTCGATCACCTGGTTGAGCATCCCCTCGGCAAACACCCGAGCCCCCTTCGCGGGGTAGAAGCCGCCGCTCCAGAAGTGAACGTGGGTGAGGGCATGGATGGTGAAGCTGGACTCAGAAGGGACCGAGCCGTAGTAGCCCCAGTGCAGCGAGAGCACGGTGCGCAGCTTGCCCTGGATGCCCAGCCCGTCGAATACCTCGCCGGTGGTCTTCGCCCAGTAGTTGTCCGAGAAGAGGTGAACAAAGCGGTTGCCGATGCGCTCCATCCACTGTGGAAGACTCTTGAAGAGAAAGAAGGCCCGAGAGTAAATCGCTGCCCGCTTGACCGTCTTGATGTAGCGATCAATTCGATCGCCCTGATCGGGAAAGCGGGCCTTGAGCATCGCCACATAGGCCTCGCTGGACCCAGGCAGGCCCACCTCGTCTCCGTCGTGGAAGCGGAAGCGGTCATAGGGGTCGCCCAGGGAGAGCATCTCGACGTGCCCCCCGGAGAGCCAGTCGAGCATCCGAGCCGGCAGGTCTCCGGGGGCCATCTCACCCATCGCGTGTACACCGACGTCCCAGTCAAAGCCCTCGCGAGAGAACATGTGGGTGAAGCCGCCCGGGATGTAGTGCCGCTCGAGGAGGAGGACCTTGCGGCCATGCTGGGCCAGCGCAGATGCGCAGCTCATCCCGCCGATGCCGGTTCCGATGACGATGACGTCCCAGGGACCGTCAGAGGCTTTCTTGTAGTTCTTGTAGACCCGCTTGCCGTCGACCTTCGGGATGATTGCCACGCCTGCCTCCTGCGGTCCCTCTGTCGAACCACCGATAACAAAGTCAGTTCAATCCTTTTAAGGACATCAAAAGATCAGAAGTCTCCGGCGGTACCGTCAGAAGAGCCGAGCGTGTGTCTGCCCAGCGAGCCCCGCCCGCCAGCGGACACTGGGGCTGCGTCTCCAAG
Organism: Myxococcota bacterium; assembly: GCA_029251165.1. Classification (GTDB taxonomy): domain Bacteria; phylum Myxococcota_A; class UBA796; order UBA796; family UBA796; genus JAQXDW01. The sequence goes on along the minus strand of JAQXDW010000112.1, from coordinate 52,015 downwards.
CCCCCTACTTGGTGCAGGTGAACACCGGACGCTGGTTGTCGGTGTACCCCCAGGTTCCGTAATTGTTGTAGGAGGAGCCGAAGTTGTGGGTCTCACAGGCCCCCTCATAGAGGCCCGGCGGGTAGCTTGAGCCCTTGTCGTAGCACCACATCGACTGCGCCGAGTTGTTGGCATCACCGACCGAGACATAGCCAAAGTCTTCGGCCAGATCCGACAGCAGCGTTTCATCCCAGGTCAAGGAGACCTCAGCGCTGGTGGCCGTCAGTCCCGCGCTGGCGCAGATCGCCCCGTGATCCGAAGCGCTCGCGCCATAGGTCGCGCGGACCCAGTAGTAGCCAGACCGGTAGGTCACATTGTCTGGCAGGAGCGAGGTGGTCGCAGTCACGGGCTCGGAGCTGGCGTCGCCGTCCGTGGCCGACACCGTGCAGGTCCACTCCTGCTCGCTCGAGAGGTCTCCCTTCACGATGGTGTCGTCCGTCCGGTAGGTGCTCATGACCTTGCCCGTCCACGGCTTGCCGTCCAGCGTCCAGGAGATGTCATAGAGCACCGGGTCTGCGTCGATGTCCTCACCTGGCAGCACAATCTCACAGATGAGATCGGCCTTCAGTCCATCGGCCTCCAGGGCGATCTCCGGCGCGGAGGGCGCCGTGTTGAGGATCTCGATCGGCCCCACGCTCACCGCAGCGCCGGTGCTCATCCCGTCGGTTGCGCTGACCTGCGCAGAGACCAAGTCCCCCCGCATGGTCTCGTCAGGGGAGAGCTCCTCTCCGGAGAGTCCGATCGACACCCCGTCGACAAACCAGTCGACGACGATGGTGCTCTCATCGCCGTCCGCATCGGTTGCCGTCGCGGTCACGGTGAGCGTGGTGTCGGTGTAGGCCTCAGAGGGATCGAGGGTGGCGCTTGTGATCAGCGGCGCGGCGTTGCCGATCTCGACAGAGGCCTCCGCCGGCTCTCCCGCGCTGCTGTCATCTTCGGGCATGACCACGACCGACCAGACCTCACCAAAGCCGGTCTCGCTGCTCGGGACGGTGTCCTCCGTCAGCCCCACTCGGAGCGCACCATCGACCGACCACTGCCACACCAGGGAGACCGGGTCTCCGTCGGCGTCCGAGACGGTCGCGACCGCGACGAGGTCATCGCTGCTGCCCGGACTCACCGGAGAGAGCGTCACATTGACGGTCGGGGCGGCATTTCCGATGGTCACCGAGGCTTGCTGGCTGGCCCCCTCGAAGCCATCAACCGGCTCTGCCGTGACCGCCCAGACCTCTCCTCGGCTGGTGTACTCCGGCGGGACAAAGCCCTCGGTGAGCTCCTCTACGGCTTCATCGTCGCGGGTCCAGGAGAAGCGATGTGCTGCGGTCGCCTCCGCCATGACAACCACCAGCGTGTCGGTGGTGTCGGGTGCCTCAGGGTAGAGCGACAGGACGCCGCCGGCCTCCGGAGCTGGACAGCCCGCCAGGAGAAGGCAGGAGAAGGAAGAGAAGACGCGGGGCAGTGTAAATTTCATTGGGTCACACCGGTTGTTTTTTCACCTGAAGTATAGCGTCACACCGCGATCACCCTTCTCTAAGCTGTCTCCGCATGGCGCCACAGACCACCGGACGGAGCGCGGCAGCGCTTCGCTCCAGCGAGGCGGCGGAGAGAAAAGGTGTCGCGGTCGAGAGCCTCCACCGCCTGCCGGAGCGATTCCACCGCCTGCCGGAGCGATGGTGTGGTGCGGCCCGGTCAGTCTGCGGCAGCGACCATACAGCGTGCGCTCTCCCAGAGGATGCATCCTTCCTCACCTCGGGCCGCCGCGAGCCATGCATCCCAGAGCGCGTAGCCAGCAGCCGACAGGTGAAGTCCGTCGTACTGATAGAGGCTGTCGGGATTGTCTGCGGCCTCGAAGACGGGGTAGACGTCGATCATGACCAGGGGAGCCACACCAGCAGCCGACAGGCTCACCGCATGGTCGCGGATCAGCGCATCATACTCCTTGTATGCCGAATGTAACGACGTGGTGTAGGGCTCCGGCTTGGTCCCCATGTAGTACACCGTGGCCCCTCGCGCGTGAATGCGCGAGACCACTCCAGAGAAGTCCTCGAAGGTCGCGCTGACGCCCTGCCCCCAGAGGTCATTCTCGCCGCAGACCAGGACGACCTCGCTGGGCTGGTATTCCGCCAGGATGTCTTCGATGGTGTAGAGAACGTCGCCGCAGGTCGCACCACCGACACCGACGTTGGCCGCACCAGCGTAGCCAGAGGTGTCCCAATACTCGATGTCGGAGTCGCCCTCAAAGAGAAGGGATGCTGGACCTTCCGGTGATGCCGTACACCCACAGAGCACAAGGATGCTGAGCACGCGCCGGCACAGAGACCGCTGCGCGAGACCGATGGGAGGAAGTTCAGGGAGCATGTATAGACTCTTCCAGTGCGGGTGGATTCGAGTGCCGTCTTGGTGTCCGTTCGTGCGCCATCCGCCGCAGCGGAGTTCTCACGGGTGCGCGATGGCGAGCGTGGAGATCAGCCCGCTGTGATCGGAGCAGGTGCGCGCGGGACCGCAGGTGCAGTCGAACGTCTCTGCCCGCTCCGGATGCAGGCGCTGGGTCGTGTAGATGTAGTCGATGCGCAGGGGCAGGAGGCCCACGGTTCGCGTCGTGCCGAGGCCCCATCCTGCTGCCCGCCACACATCGCTCAGATCGGTTCGCAGGGCCGCGTGCATGGCGCTGGCGGGGGTGGCGTTGAAGTCTCCGGCGATGATCGTTGGATCCCGAAACCCAGCGACCAGCTCGATCACGGCATTCATCTGCTCAGACTGCTCTGCGACGGAGTGCTCCATGCTGCCCAGCGCGTCCCGCAGCGCACGACGATCGCCGCGCAGGGCATCGCGGACCGCGTCCTCCAGCTCCAGCATGGTCACGCCGTAGGGACTCAGGTGCAGCGCCAGGACGTTGAGCAGGTGCTCGCCATCGCTGAGCTCCGCAAAGACGTAGCGCCAGCCAGGCGGCAGGGGAAGGCTGCGACTTCGGGTGATCGACCAGCGACCACCGCGCGCCGCACAGACCGCCAGTCCCCCAAACCGCTCCACTCCCTGGCCGTGGTAGTCGATGTGCTCGCAGTCCAGCGCCAGCGCCTCCGCCAGCCCCGACAGGCGGGTCTGGTTGATCTCCAGCAGCACAGACACGTCGGCATCTTGTGCACGCAGCGTCGCGATCGCGCTCGCGGTGGTGTCCGAGACACTACAGCGGGTCGGGTCCCCCTTCGAGTAGGCCCCCAGTCGGCCCAGGTTCCAGGTGGCAACGTCGAGGCGGGGTGCCGTGTCGGAAGCGCTTCCCAGGCGTGGACAGCCGCGCAGCCCCAGCCCCAGGAAGAGATGAGCCGCCAGCAGCAGGCTGCCCAGCCGATGCCGCAGCACCAGCGCCAGCAACGGCAGCACCGCCAGGGAGATCCCGTGCGCCAGCGGGAGCACCAGGATGGCGAGGATGAGCGGACCGCTCGGCGCATCGTCCAGCCGAGCCAGCAGCGTCGTGCCCCACAGGATGACACTCCACGCCACCCCCACGCCCAGAAGTGCCCTCCCCCACACCGACAGCCGGCGACCGCGACGGGGAGCGGAGGGTGGCTGGGGCACAGTCATCGAGGTGCTGTAACCCTCAGCGGCTTCACATGGCCCCACACGAGAACCTCGCGACCCCAGGAGCCGCCGGACTCATGCCGTGGGGCGCGCGTGCACACGGGGTGCGCTGAACTGGACCTTGTGCGTGAAGGAACGACCGTCTCCTGCACCAGAAGTGGTCGGGCTAAGGGGTGTCGCTGAGGCATGCATAGCGGTCTGCCTCGATGAGCTTCCAGGTCAGCACCGGACCGGGAAACTCCTGACACACCCCCACCACCAGCTCATTGGCGATGCCGTCGGCGGAGCAGTCGCTGCTGTTGGGATGGTTGGTGTAGGTGATGCGATCCGCGAGGCAGACCAGGGCGCTGATGGAGGAGTCGGGGGTCTCGTTGCACGCGACGGTGGTGTCGAGGTTGACCACGCTGTTGGCGGCCGGAAGCATGGTGCAGTCCGCGTCGGTGTAGGTGGTGAAGGTCACGACAGTGGGGCCGCTGAGGATCTCTCCCTGCGCGGTGTCCGACGACGGACCACAGCCTGTGAGCAGACCGAGCAGGAGCACGGTGGCGTGGCGGATCCGCTGAGCAGGAGGCTCCACGGGACCTGTGGGGAGCGGGGATGGCATATCAATGAACCTCGGCGGCTTGAAGCGTGGCGTGGTCGGGACACAAGAGCATGAGTTATCTCAGCCCCAGTCCGGTACGATCATGGTACGAGATTGCTGCTCTGAAGTGGTGCAGCAGCAGTCGGCCTCCCGCGCGCAGCCACTTCCCCAGAGTCCAGCACGCGCTGAGCCAGCACACCCCTGAGGGAGAACCTGATGATGTCTCTTCAGCTGCTGTTTTCATTGACGGCCTGTCAACCAAACCCAATGAAGTCCGCCCTTCACCACGATCCGTCCGCGCGCAATGTGATGCATGCGTTTCACTCGACAGATCTCCAGACATGGGAACACCGCGGCCCAATGGTCTGGGGCTTTGTCTCCCTCGGCATGGCCCAGGATGAAGAAGGAAGCCTTCTCCTGACTGGAATTCAAGAGGTGCGCCCCCCCACGTGGCTTGAAGAACGACTCGGACCGAAGGTCCACGGCTTTCTCTATGACGGAGAAGAACTACACCCTCGCGAGTGGTCGATTCAAGACAAAGAAAGCCGAAGCTACCTCGACCCTCAATATTTTGAGGAGCAGATGTGGTACATCTCGCCGCAGGGCCGGTCTGGCGATCCCGCGCAGCACGCGCAGTCGATCCCCATCCGCTCTTCGGATCCGGGAGTCGAGCGCTTCTCCGAGCAGGGACTCGCTGACCCCTCCCCCATTCGGGTCAACGGCAAGCTGCATGTGTTCGCCACCTACCGTGGCAACATCGTTCACCTGACCGGTGAGCCCCTCCAGCACCACGTCACAATCAATGGCGCGACCGTTCCCTTCCCTGTGGAGATCGATGGAGAGGTGATGCTGCTGGGACAGAAGCTGCTCAGTGGCCGTCGCTCGCCCGTCATCAGCCGCGACATCCTCGCCCCCCTGGAGCCCGGAGAGCACAGCCGGAAGCCCTCCTGGAAGGCGCTCCTGCCCATGGACGACCTGAGGGTGTGCGCCAGCCCGGTGCTCGGCCCGGATCCCGCCGGGGGCTGGATCCTGTTCTGCGTCGAGGAGCTGTAGCCTCCGCAGGGCTCGCGCCCCCAGGCCCGCCGCGCTCTATCGACTCACTTCGCATCGGGAAGAGCGGAGGTCATCGGTTCCGATCGCGCGCTGAAATTTCTCATCCTCCCGCTGCTCGCCTGCTACCCTGCGGCCATGCATCCCCCCGCGCAACACCGCGCTCACCCCGCCCCCAGCGGCCTCCTCGCCGGGCTGGTCGTCCTCACCGCAGCCGGGCTCTCCGCCTGCGGAACCGTCAACTCAGCTCGGCCGCTGCCGCCCGGACAGCACCAGGTGGGCGTGACCCTCGGCGGCCCCCTCCTCCGTGTCGGCGGAGCAACCCTGGCCATGCCAAACCTGGTCCTCCAGGGCCGCAGCGGGGTGGCGCTGCTGGCTGACCGCCCCCTCGATGTCGACTACGGCCTCAACCTCACCACAGCCGCCTTCGGGATCGTGGCGGTTCATGGCGGCGCGAGCTGGCTGGCCCTCGACCAGCGCGGTGCGCTCCCGGCCCTCTCGCTGAGCAACCGCCTCTGGGTGGCCGACAACCACCTCGACTTCACCAAGGCATCCGGCACCCGTGGACTGCACGCCGTCGATCAGGTGGAGCTGACCACGTCCTGGGACACGTCCCCGGCCCTGCTGTATGGCGGAGCCGCCCAGTACATCGACTTCCGCGAGCCCTCTCTGCTCCTGACCCCCTTCGTCGGGGCGGCCTGGCACCTGGGCAAGGGCTGGGATCTGCAGACAGAATTCCGGCACTACAGCATCAGCCGCGACAACCCCCAGGCCAACGTGGACTGGATCACCTGGGGGCCGGGAGCCATGGGCGCCACCCTTTCCATCTCCAAGCACACAGGCTCCATCTCCAAGCGCACGGGAGGCTCCCAGTGAGCTCACGCATCGCCGCCACAGGTCTGCTCGCCGTGGCGCTGTCAGGCTGCGTCACCCTCGACGGCTTTCTCTTCAACGGCGTTCCCTGCGGAGACGTCGGCCCGTCCACCTGCGCGGACAAGTCCTACTGGGATCAGGTCTGCACCACATGCGATGCGGACTACGCCTGGGACCGCGACTACGAATGGTTCGACGAGACCCTGGAGGCCGGTGAGTCGATCCGAGCCATCGATCCAGGCCGCATCATCGACGCCGACCTGACCCGGCCAGACGGCACGATCCTCGATGCCTACGTCATCCCAGCGCACGGTGATCAGCCCGAAAACGCCGAGATCACCCTCGTCTACCATCACGGAAATTACGCGGGCATCGAGCACTACCTGCCGCGGATCCGCATGGCGCACGAGGCGGGCTACACCGTCTATGTCTGGGACTACCGGGGCTTTGGAAAGACCACCGACACCGCGCCCCCGACGCCCGAGGTCTGGTGGGCCGATGCCCAGGCCGTGCGGGATCAGCTCGACTCGCTGGCCGCCGATGGCACCCTCCCTGACGCCGACAAGCTGCTGATCTACGCCAACTCTCTGGGCGCCCTGCCCGCTGTGGAGATGAGCCTGTACCAGCCGGGCTGTGCCCTGGTGCTCGAGGCCGGCTTCACCAGCATCGAGGCCCTGGCTGGCAGCAATTCGGGCGTCTTCGTGCCCGACAGCCTGCTGACCAGCGGAGCCTTCGACAACATGGAGAAGATCAAGGGCTACGACAGTCCCCTGCTGGCGATGATCGGGAGCGAAGACGAGACCTTCCGAGAGGAGGACGTGGCTCAGCTGGTCGAGAACGCCGCGACAGCAGACTCACTCAAGGAGGTCTGGGAGCTCCCCGGCGTGCACCACGGCATCACCAGCATCGGCATCCCCGATGCCGGGTATGGAGCCTGGGCAGACAAGCTCAACGAATTCATGGACCGCACCGAGGCCTGCCGCTGAGTAGGCTCCGCAGTCTCCCAGGAGCCCCCATGCGCAATGCAGGCTCCGAGAGTCGCTCGGGCGCTCCGCTGGAGAGCCCCACACTCACCACTCCAGGGAAGCCTCTAGCGGCTCGCCGTCTTGCTCGATCAGCACAGTGACCCCGGGGCCGTCGTAGTTTCCGAGCAGGAACTGAGCAAGCGACGGCATGGAGCCGGACTCCGGCAAGTTGAGATCAAAGCCAGCGACCCTGATGCCAACGATCACATCACCTGCGCGCAGCCCCGCATCATCGGCTGGGCTGCCTGGGGCGACCGCCTCGATGGTCAAGAGATCATCCTCACGTGTCAAGCTGAAGCCGTTGGCTTGAAGCACAGTGGTCTCAGAGGTGATCACCTCCACCCCATCGGTGATGACCCCTTCCTCAACCACCACCGTCACAGGCCGGTGGGGGCTCATCGGCGAAAACACCCGCCAGGAGCCCGCCGGGATGCCATGCAGCAAGAAGACGCCGTCACTCTTTTTCGCCTTCATGACTGCCGGCATGGTCCGCTCATCGCCGCTGGCCTGACGCAGCGCAAGCAGCACACCGGAGGTAGGCTCACCGGTCAGCCCATCGATGAGGACGCCTTCGATCCCTCCCCCTTCCCACACCTCGACATCACCGATGTCTTTGTGCTCTTGCACCTGAAGATGAACCGGCTGCAGCAGCCGCGTGTTGAGCTCTTTGTTGCTCTTCACGTGCAGCTCCCAGTCTCCGCTGACCAGCCCATTGAAGGTAAAGGTGCCATCTGCTTCGCACTCTGACGACCTCCCCAGAAAGACTCCGCGCGGGAGGTCCTCAAGCCCATTCGGCAGCCGAAACAGCAACAGCGCGCATGACGTGACGGGCAGACCGCTCTCGACAATGCGCCCCGAGAGGGAGCCCGTGTCTCGAAAGTCCAGCCATGCCTCGGTGTCGTCTGGGCCGATGAGGGTGGCGCGTCCACCGCCTCGAACCGCGGCTTCTCCGGAAGGACATGCGCAGAGCGTGCGCCCTGCTTCGAAGCTGCAGTCACCGCCCATCAGAAGCAAGGGCTTGCTGCAGGTGAGAGCAATATCCGAGCAGCGATCTCCGGGAAGCCCAGCGCAGAAGACCTCCACCCGATCCTCGAGCAGCAGGACCAGATCGTGCTCAAGCTCCGGTGATTCCTCCACCGACAGCTCCTGCTGCTCGAGGTGCTCCTGTAGTGCCATTCGCGAGAGGTGCTCCGGCTGGTACCCAGGCGCTGTGAAGGTGATGGAGGAGTCCTTAACGGGGACCCAGATCTCATAGCGGCCGCCGGTTGCGACCGACGTGATCCTGCTGTGGGTCAGCGTGGCCTGCTCGATGGGAGCCCCCTCCTCATCGGTGATCGTGCCGAAGATCCGAGCCATACCTTCCAGGGTCAGCGTCACCTCAGCATGAGGCACCTGCTTCACCAGCTGCACTCCCAGAACGCGCGTGCGCTCCACTCCGTCCGCAGCAGAGAGGTACATGACCTCACAGGGCCAGTCCACCGACTCCGTCCAGCCATGAATATCGGTGGCATAGACCGCGCCCTCGCCGCTGCTCGCTTCATCGTCTCCAGGCTCGCTCATCGTCACCGCCGCTCCCGCGACGGGATCATCATGTACGTCGACGACCTGAACCTGAATGCTGCAGCCCGACTCGGCCTGACGGAGCGGCCGGAGCGGCACACGCACCGGTGCGGCAACATGAGGTGTGGAGGCAATGGGAGCCACCGGCTCAGGGCGGAGAGCACTGATCAGCGTGAGCAGGAGCACTCCCGCAAGCAGCACCATGAGGATGAACAGACCTCCAATATACTTGAGAAGCTTCTTCATCTGGAACCCTTGGCTTGTTGTATGACACCACAGCCGTGCCCCTGCGCAGACACCATGCACAGCGAGACGAGAGGGAAAGCATACGCTCTGTATGAAGGAAGAATCTTCTGATGGCGCGCAACCTCATGCTGCAGAGCCCACGAAGTGACCTCCGGGACAGGCGCCAGCCACCACACACGGCAGACCATCCGGCGAGCCACCACCGCTCCCGACACAGCAGGGACAGCGCTCACACCCAGGAAGTGGGGATGACCGCGCTGCTGAGGTCGCGCAGGCCGCGCTGGAGCAGATCGAGGATCATCACGGTGCTCTGATCGCCACTGCAGCCCGCGAGGGTGGTGATGAAGTCGAGGGTCTCTCGGCGCCCGATGCTGCCCAGGTCCGGAACCGCCAGGCCCGCCGCAGCGACCCCCTCAGCGAGAAGCTCACCGTGGTGCTCGACGAAGCGGCTGCTGATCAGGTTGAAGTACAGCAGCCGAATGGTGACATCTCGCCGGTGCTCCAGCTCTGCGATGCGGCTGCTGCTCAGCTCAGGGTGTGAGAGCGCACGCTGGATGAGACCGTAGAATGTCCGCAGCGGTCCGCTCTGGGAGTCCGTGACCTCGGCGCTGCCGCTGAGGTGGTTGGCGTAGACGTACTCCTGGCTGCTCAAGGACTGCTCGATCTCCCAGACGCTCATCGGCTTGTCACCCTGGTAGCCGTCGGCGGTGTTCCAGGTCGAGACGTTGCCAGACTTGCGCATGCCCTCCGCTAACGACGGATCCACTCCAGCAGCATCCTTGCCAGGCTCCGTGGCCGACTCCCATGCGCCCATGTGATCCATCGCTCCTGACCAGGTCCCCGGAGAGGAGCCGTGGTAGGCGAAGATGCTGTCGAGGTTGGGGAACATCTCGTGGTACTGGTCCATCTTGGCCTCGCCCCCGGAGTAGCAGGCCGAGAGCATCAGGTGCTCCAGCTGCTGGCTGGCGGCGGGGAACAGCTCCAGGAGCTGAGCGAGAAAAGAGAACGAGATGTTGCCGTTGTCATCTCCCCAGATCTGGGAGCCGACCGAGTGCCCCGAGAGCACCATGCGCTCCATGCTGCGCTCCCCCATCTCCACCTCAGAGAGGATGCGAATGAGCTGGGCGAGCTCATCACGCGACTGACTGCCGGCCTCGCTGAGCATCGTGGCGACCTCGACGGCCTTCTGATCGGGAAGCCCCAGCGTCGCGATGTACGTGGCGGCGCCTTCCTCAGTGGTCAGATCGTGCTGCTTTCCGTTGTGGGTGACGTGGTCCTGCTTGGCCTGTGGCTTGGCCGCGACGGCGCCCCCGTCTCCGGCGTTGAGCTGGTTGAGGGTCCGGGCCTCATCGTGCGCGTAGGTGTTCAGCCCCATGAACACGATGCCGTTCTTGTTGGGGTTGCGCTCGCGCTCCCCGGTCGGCTGGTTGAGCTGCGAGATGACGTCGATGATGGCCTGGTTGCCAACCAGCGCCTGCGGCTCGACCGCATGCTCAGCCTCAGACGGAGTCGTCGACGTGCTGGTGGATGTGCTGCTCTGGGGGCGAACGTCATGGGTGGGCATCAGCAACTCACAGTGAGGACAGGTCAGACAGCCACTATACAAGCGCCCACCAGGGCTCATCCAGGGCTTTGTCCCCGATGCCGTCGAGCGCCGTGAGCGAAGACCGCTTCTCGAGCGCACGCATCGCGCTGAGACGAGCGCCTGTCCGGCAGCCACCGTGCAATCACGTCACAGGCAAAATCTACAATCGAAAGACAACAGCGGACGCGCGGGACAAGCCAGGACGCAGGGCTGGAGCACAGGCCGACCCAGTCCGACACCAAATCTCAACAAATAGAACCTAAAAAGCAAACAATTGAATCACACCATCCAGAACAACCGTTGATGGCACGGTCCCTGCACAAGTCCTGGGCAGGCTCCGGTCACACCGAATCGGACCGCCACCTCACGGAGATCGCTGATGAACTGGATCGCTCGCCTGACCCTGCTTGCCGCCCTCACCGCCTGCGGGCCGGCCTCCGACTCTGCTGTCCTGGACACCGGAGACACCGCGATGCTGGTGGAAGGAGACCACACCAGGAGGTCCAGCCAGCTTCGCCCTGCCGTGCCAGCACCGATCCCAAGCCCTCCCAGCGTGGCCCGTCCCCTCGCGAGCCCCGACACCGCGCCGGCGGTGGTCACCCCAGCGGAGGGCGCCCCGACAGCGTCCTCCCCGACAGCCCCCTCCCCGACCGTGGAGGCCGCCGCGGAGATGGTGGCGGAGGCCGCACCGGAGGCGCGGTGTGCGGTCCATGGGGCTGAGGGCTGCTACTGGATGGAGAACACCACCGGTGACTACTGCTGGGTGCCCTGGAGCGACACCGACCTGGACCAGTGCAAGCGACTGGATTCCTGCGATGGCGGCGACGGCTGGTCTGGCGGCGGCTGCTACAAGTGGTCCGACGGCTCCAGCGGAGCCCGGACACCCTGGCCGACCGCTCCCAGCCTGGAGCGGGACGCCGACGAGCGCAGCAGCACAGAGCATGCGGAGCCCGAGGCCGCTCCCATGGACGATGACTACGGCTGCTGAGCCGCGGAGGAGGCGAGCGTCATTGCTGGCCCTGACGCCGTGGAGTCAGACAGAAGGAGCGTGCTGGGCAGCGCTGCGAGCCTGCCAGGAGCCCAGAGAGATTCAGGCCACCACACCGCACACGCCGTGGGTGTGATACTCGCCTGCGCTGGAGGAGTCACGATGGGATGGGACCGGACCTGGCGGCTGAGCAAGTCGCGCCTGAAGATCGATCGCGTCCAGGATGCCGCAGCCAAGGTCGCCCGTGGCTATGCCGGAGTCCGCGTGTTGGTGGAGAAAGACGGCGAGGACATGATGTGTGTCTTCACCGTGCCCGCGCCAGATGACAACGAGCTGGAGATCGAGGTGTCGATCTACAACCTCGGCAAGGACGGTCACGTCATCAGCCTGGAGGCCGACACGGCTGACAACCACGAGATCTGGGATGATGCCAGCCAGCTCGCGGAGGACCTCGCGGAGCGCCTGGAGGCCACAGAGCTGGAGCTGTAGCAGAGGGTGCCGGCAGCCAGGGACTGCCGCATCGAAGTGCGCCATCGCTCCCGGGTCCGAAGCCCGCCGCTCCAGCCCCGATGAGCGCGTCAACCGCTGGAGAGCTCAGAGGCGTGAAGCCCGTCGCACTCAATTCAGCCTCAGGTCACCCGTCACGACCTGCCCCACCCGTGCGTCGACGCGTGCGTCCAGGATGATGTGCTGAAGGCGGTGGTCTGCCATCAATTACGACACCCACTGACTCTACGTCTACAGCAACCAGGTCGGCCACGCTGAGCGGTAGAAGACATGCCAATGGAAGCGACACCGTGCATGGAAGGTGTAGACTCCTTGCTGGGCGTAGGGAGAACGTATGGCGCTTGATGCCGGTCGAGAGCTCGGAAACTATCGCATCGAAGCAGAGCTTGGCTCGGGCGGGATGGCGGTGGTCTACCGGGCGAAGCACCAGGTACTGCACAGCAGCCATGCCATCAAAGTGCTCAATGAGAACCTGGCTCGAAGCGAAGAGATCCGACATCGCTTCCTCTCCGAAGGACGCATCCAGGCCAGCCTCCGGCACCCACACATCACCCCCGTCACCGACCTCATCGCAGAGCCTGGAATTGCAGCACTGGTGATGCCCCTGCTCAGCGGAGAAGATCTGGGTCAGCATCTGGAGCAGCGAGGTGCCGCATCGCTGCCAGAGGCCACAAGCTGGACGCTCCAGGTGCTGGAGGCGCTCGCATTTGTACACTCTAAGGGAATTGTTCATCGCGACCTCAAGCCCTCCAACTTGTTTCTAGAGACGCTGCCGAGCGGTCGTCAGGACATTCGGGTGATGGACTTTGGGATCGCGCGTCTGGCGGACTCCAAGCTGACGCGCACGGCGATGACGATGGGCACCCCTCAGTACATGTCTCCCGAGCAGATCCAGTCCCCCAAGGATGTCGATGCCCGCTCCGATCTGTTCTCACTGGGCGCTGTTCTCTATGAGCTGCTCACCGGTGAGGTCACCTTTGACGGAGACACCGACTTTCAAATTCAGATGCACATCGTCAGCAGCAAGTACACACGCCTGAGCACCCGTCTTCCGGACTGCAGTGCCGAGCTGTCGGCTGTAATTGATCGCGCCCTCGCGGTACGTCCGGAGGCACGATTCGCGACCGCAGAAGCATTTGCTGAAGCCCTACAGAAGAGCCTTCAACCACAGACTGCTGCACCATCTGGCCGAGCATCTAGGGCGCCCCGCAAGCAGACACACCGAAGCGCAAGTCTTCCCAGACAGCCTGCAGCAGCACGAAAAGCAGAGGCAGCACGAAGAGCTGAGGCAGCACGGAAGGCTGAGGCAGCACGAAAGGCTGAGGCAGCACGAAAGGCTGAGGCAGCACGAAAGGCTGAGGCCCAGAGAGCAGCGTCACGTCGGAAGAGCTCTCCCTCCAAGCCTCCAAGCCGCGGCGACCTCAAGCAGGTTGCGCGCTCATGGCGTGCGGCTCATCCCACACGGCTCCGTCCCTGCCCGATCTGTCAGACAGAGGTTCGGCCTGACAACCTCCTCAAGCACTTTGACAAGCAACACTCGCGTCCTCGTGCTGCGAAAAACATCCTTCCGAGGCCACCCGGGCAGCGCACGACTCCGCCTGCTGAGCCAAGTCAATCCTCAACCTCACCCCGCGAGCAGATCAAGCAGATCGCACGACGCTGGCGCGCATCCGGAGCGGACCAGCAGTGGCCCTGCCCGGTGTGTCAGGTTCCGCTCCGACCAGGCAACCTTGTCCGACACTATGATCGTCAGCACCCTGGGCAGTCCGTTCAGACTATCGCCAACCGACCGGTCTCCAGGCCCGACCCCTCCATGGCACCCCAGCCTCCAACACCGACTGTGAGCCCGAAAGGATTCTGGCGATCGCTCTGGGATCGACTCTAAGGGATGCCCCCTCGGTCTCGCGGCTGCCTTGCCTCAGAGGGTCGCGATCAGCGACACCAGCTCGCCGACCATGCGGTCGTGGCTGAAGTGCTCCAGCGCGCGCGCTCGGGAGGCGATGCCGAGGCGCGCCCGGCGATCGGGGTCAGCCACGAGCGTCGAGATGGCCTCCGACATCGCCGCCGCATTGCCGATCGGAACGACAATGCTGCACGCCTCCGTCAGCAGCTGCCCGGCGCCCTCGGTTTGAGTCGAGACGATCGGCAGCTGAGAGGCCATGGCTTCGATCGTAGCCAGCGGCATGCCCTCCCAGTCTGAGGTGGACAGGTAGAGGTCTGCGGCACCGAGCAGGTCGGGCACATCGGAGCGGAGCCCGAGCAGCTTGACCCGGTCCTGGAGACCAGCGGTCTCGATGAGCCCCTGCAGCTCAGCCTCGCGCTCCCCCTTGCCGATGATGGCAAAGCGCAGCGTGGGATGGCGATGCTGGAGGGCTCCTGCAACCGTGATGGTGTGATGGTGCGCCTTCTGATCGGAGAGCCGACCGACGACAATCACCAAGACATCCTCCGCGCCAGCCCCCATCGTCTCTCGGGCTGCAGTGCGCTGTGGCCCCGTCTTGACGCCCAGCGGAGCACAGTCCACGCCGTTGTGGATCACCGTGCAGCGCTCTGGAGGCAGGCCACCGGCGATGAGTCGGTTCCGAACATCCGGAGAGACCGCGACGACGGCATCCGCGACCCGCATCAGCGGACCGACCCTTCGATAGCGCGCCGTTGGCCAGCCGTGGGCGACGTTCACCACGGGAACCGACAGCCCAAGCTGGGCCACCTGCGCGATCCAGGTGGTCGCCAGAGAGTTGGCCACCACCGCCGCTGGCCGACGCTCAAGCATCAGCGTGCGGATCTTTTGGGACATCTGCGGCAGCGAGTAGCGGACGGTGTCCAGCGGCAGCGGCACAAACTGAACCGCCGGAGACAGCGCCGCGTTCATTCCACCGGCCTCAGCCGCGAGCATGACATCGACGCCCCGCTCCGCCATCCAATTGGCGACCGTCACCGCATAGCGCTCGGCTCCCCCCACGCCCAGGGTGTCGATGATCACCAGGACTGGAGAGGGAAGCCCCTCGGCAGGAGGCTGCCAGGCATCGAGCCGGGCCTGCAGGGCCGCGCACAGGTCGCGGATGTCGGGATGGGCACCGGGAGGCGGCCGACGGTTGATCGAGTCCGTGCGGACCTCCGCAACAAACTGCGGCTCAAACGCAACGTCGAGGTGAGAGAAGACATCCTGAAACGAGCGCCCAGGCTCGCTGACCAGAGACTCGTAGCGAATCAGCCGCACCCGCGAGTCGGTGTGGAGGTTGAGGCTAAAGAAGAAGGCATTGCGCATGTACCAGAACAGCAGCGCGCCTTCTTCAGCAGTGAGATCATCTCGGTAGACCCGCTGGATGTCGGTGACCACCGACTCAGGTAGACGCGCGGTGCGCCACCCCCAGGTGGTGTGATCTCCTGAAGCGACTGCAGCGATGATCGCGCGCTGATGCTCGCCCCACTTGGCCACCGCAGAGTTGGCCACATCACCAGCGTCTCGGTAGATCCAGAGTCCTCGGGCGCTCGGGTGCTGGCGGAGGATCTCATCGGCGCGGTGGCTGTCGCAGATGGGCTTGAAGATCTGTGACGGTGCCGGGCTGGCGTTCACGAGCATGTTGATGGTGGGCGTCGAGCGCAGCAGAAAGTCGCTGAACGCAACGCCATGGTGCTCGTGGTAGATGCGCGCGGTGGGGCTATTGTCCAGCACCTTCATCACCATCTTGGTCCCCGAGCGCTGGCAGCCGAAGACAAATCCGAGTCGTCGCGGACGGGTGAGGCCATACCGAAGCTGGCCCAGGTGCTTGGCCTGACGACGGAGGAAGCCCGGCAGGGAGCCCTGCCAGGTCCGGAACTGCTCTGAGTTGATCATCCGAACTCCACTGTCACAGTATCGCGAAAAAAAACGCTATATAGAAGCGCAACCATGACATATGAACAATATGCTTACTGGTGTTTTGTTATCCATACTCTGTCTTATATCTTACACTAGCACCACCTGTTGACCGTACCTACCAGGCTGCGTCCATGTCCACCGGAGCCACCGCACGCCGACATGTCATTCCGGTCACGGACCACAGCATCGCTCCGGCAAAGAGCAGCGCACAAGGCACGCACTTCAGACAAGTGCTGAGGCAGAAGGGAGAGCAACAGATGGAACTGACCACCGCTGCTTTAGAGACTCTGTTGGTGCTGTATCGGCCGATCGGTCACGGCACTTCCGTTGTGCTGCTGAGCACCTCCGCTTCGAGTCCGAGCGCATCGCCGGGGGGGGGCTCTGCTCCAGCGCAACCTCAAGCTAGCTATCGAGATTATGTATACCAATTGAAGCAACATGCTGGCTAAAAACAGTTGTACAATATACCTGTCGACCTGTTCCTGGAATAACTTATCGAGTACAGAGAAATTCTGTGTCCGACATTGGGAGTTTATGTGCCGCGCGAAGCGGGAGCATATGTTGTGCCGCGACTGCGTGTCTTGCTCTTCATCACCCGTGGAGAACCCGGTGGTGCGCAGGTACACGTTGTGAGCCTGGTGCGTGGTCTCTGCAAGTACGTGGAGATGGCTGTGTGTGTGGGAAATGACAACGACTATCTCGCCAACGAGCTGCACAAGCTCGGCATCGCAGTGCACACCCTGCCGGACCTGCAGCGCAGCATCTCCCCCGCCATGGATGCTCGGGCACTCTCCGCCATGAGACGACTCATCGCAACGCTGAATCCAGATATTGTTCACACGCACTCGACCAAAGCCGGTCTCTTGGGTCGACTGGCGGCGAGGCTGGAAGGGCGTCCTGTGATCCACACCGCGCATGCCTGGTCATTCTCTGACGGACTGTCCAGACGGCGAAAGGCGCTCGCCATTCCTGCAGAGGCCCTCGCAGGGCGACTCACCCGTCGCTTCATCGTCGTCTCCGCAGCGGATCGAGAGATCGCGCTGCGCTACCGAGTGGCTCAGGATGCGCAGGTCCGCATCATCCACAATGGTGTCGAGGATGTCGATGTACGCGCGCAACCCGGTGAAGGCACCCCACCGATTGTTGCCATGGTCGCCCGGATGGCCGCGCCCAAGGATCACAGCCTCCTCCTCCGGGCGCTCGCAGGAGTCTCGGCTCCGTTTCGGCTGTGGCTCATCGGCGATGGTCCCGACCGCGGCGTCATCGAAGCACAGATCGCTGCACTGGGGCTGTCGGATCGGGTCGAGCTGCTGGGCGTCCGCCGTGATGTTCCAGCGCTGCTCGCTCAGGCCCAGTTGTTTGTGCTGATCTCTCGACAGGAGGGCTTCCCGCTGGCCACTCTGGAGGCGATGCGCACCGGACTGCCAGTGATCGCCTCTGATGTCGGCGGTGTTCGAGAAGCGGTCGACCACGGACACACCGGCATGCTGATTCCTCGGGGGGATGTCGAGACGCTACAGGCCAGCCTACAGCGACTCTTATCCAGCGCGAGAGAGCGTATCGAGATGGGTCAGGCTGGCCGCCAGGTGTTCGAGCAGCGCTTCACCGTGGCAGAGATGAACACGCGCACGCTTGAGGTCTACTGCGACATTGCGCGCGAAGATGGACTCCCCACTCCCACTGAGGGGGCACCATGACCCTGCTTGGAATCGACACCCCGCGACGCCCGCTGCTGTATCTCGCTGGGGATGTTGTCCTGCTCCTGGTAGCGCTCTCTGCAGCACACATCATTCGGTTTGGCACCGGCGCAGAATCGCTGCCCAGCATCCTCAGCGACCACACTGGCGCAAGCACCATCTTTGTGCTGACCAACATGCTGCTGCTGTATGTGGTGGAGGGATACGACGTTCAGCGGAACTTCCGGCGTCCGCTCTTTCTCTTCCGCTTGCTGGGCGCGATCGGAGTGGCGGCAATGACGCAGATGATTGTGTTCTATCTGCTGCCGGACTGGCTGTTCGGGCGCAGCGTGACCCTTCTGGCCAACCTGATCTTTGGCATCCTGCTGCCGTCCTGGCGGCTCGCGCTCTCATCGTTCCGGCCCCGTCTTGCGACCCGAATTCGAACCCTAATTCTCGGTGACACGGAGGCGGGACACATCCTCGCAGAGGTCATCGCGCGGAATCCCGATCCCGACCAGGTCTACGACGTGCTGGGGTTCATTGACGGCACGGAGGATCTGTCGGCGCTCATCGCTGAGCGTCGCGTGGACTCCATCATCATCGCGCGAACAGGAGTGCTTCAAAACGGCCTCGCCGGGCGACTGCTGGACTTCAAGACCGCAGGGGTCCATGTCGAGGACATGGTCACGGTCTACAAGCGCCTGACGGGCAAGGTGCCCATCTACCTGCTCAACGATGCCGCCTTGCTGTTCGGCCCTCAATTCTCAGGAGTCCGCGGAATCGGAGCCGCTGCCCAGCGGGCCGCCGACATTGTGTTTTCCCTGACCGGTCTGCTGCTGTCTGCGCCCTTGATGGCAGCCGCGGCGGTCGCCATCAAGCTCGAGAGCTCCGGCCCGGTGTTCTTTACCCAAGAGCGCGTGGGGCGAAGCGAGAAGCGGTTCACCATCATCAAGCTGCGCACCATGACCCACAACGCAGAGTCAGAGACCGGTCCGGTGTGGTCGAAGGGCGCCAACGACATCCGCGTGACCCGTACCGGTCGCTTCTTGCGACGGAGCCGGATCGACGAGCTTCCGCAGTTCTTCAACGTCCTGAAGGGCGACATGGCCATTGTGGGACCGCGCCCAGAGCGGCCGTTCTTTGTCACGCGTCTCAAGGAGCAGATCCCATACTTCTCCTTGCGCGCAGCGGTCAAGCCTGGACTGACCGGCTGGGCCCAGGTCCGCTATCGCTACGGGGCAACCGACAGTGATGCTGCGGAGAAGCTCTGCTATGACCTCTACGCTGCCCAAGAGATGAGCATGACCCTCTATGGGCTGATCCTGCTGAAGACCGTGCAGACAGTGCTCTTCAAGCCGGGGTCCTGAGCCGCGCCCCGGCTCGACCCGGTCAACCTCAGCTGCGCGCCTCTGCCTGCGCTGCAATCGCCGCCATCGAGTCGATCTCAAGCCGCCCCTGATCTCGAAGCCGGGCAGCATGCTCGATGATCTGTGCCATCGCATCCAGCAGGCGCTTCGGATCGTCCGCCAGGTTGATCGGATGCAGCCAGAAGTGACTGACCCGTCGCTCTGCTGCCGCAGCATCGATGCCGCGGATGGCCCGCCGAACGCGCTGACGGATCGGAATGATGCGTCGGACTCCGTAGGTCGGCAGGAAGGAGCCAGAGGCTGGAATACACCACAGTCCGTGTGGATCTCGGTAGGGCAGAACCGTCACCGGGCTGACCGCAGCGCCGACCGCGACGAAGTGTGCTACGCGCCGGATGGCGCCAGGTAGCCTCTTGTTGTGGTACCAGACCGGCGCGCTGCCCCGCCAGCAGGTGAAGCCATACTTCCCCAGCAGCTCGACGTGACCGACCTGGTTGCGGGGAAAGACAAACGAGCGCAGCTCAATGTCGAGGTCTGCTGCAGCCGAGACGCAGCGAGCGAGCTCAGACTCCGCGCATTCGCGTGAGCAGCCTGGATCACCGAAGATGGCGTGAGAGAAGCTGTGGCTTCCGATGTCTTGCTCGGCGTCCTTGAGCCTCAAGAGCAGACTGCGTCCGTACCATGTGGGGTGCTCTGCCTCGCTGCCCTCCGGGACACCCTCAAACCATGGCGTCGATCGCCAGGAGTGCTGTGGAGGCGTGAGGGTGGGGTGCAAGAGGCCGTCTTGTCGGGATGCGCTCTGGAGGAACAGGTGGCCAACCGTCGCCCAGGTGGCGGTGATGCCGTTGGTGGTCAGCAGCGACAGCAGGCGCTCAAAGACACGCTCTCGGGTGAGCTGAGCCTGCGCAATGAGCGAGGCGGGATCGGCATACAGGTCCCGTGACCCCCAGACCAGCTCAAAGTCTAAGCTGAGGGTAAAGATTCCTCGATCGAGTGGCGTATTCATGAGGACTGTGCGGGGAGTATGCTGAAGATGCTGCTGATCCCCAGAGACTCTATAGTCCAGGACTCAAGTTTCTTTCCACCCTGAAGGTCATAGGCACAGACCCGCGTTGGAAGGGGCTCAAGCTGCTTGCCGAGCGGCCGACGCAGCCAGGAGAGGTTCTGCTTCAGCTGCGTCGGTCGAAGCCGCGAGAAGCCCAGCAGGGTGTGCTCCGGGGTCACGTGGATGCCGCGGCACCAGCCTAGCGGACGCGATGAGCGAGGCGCCATGGCGTTGAGATCGTAGCGTGCGAGGACACGCTGCTCAGCGGGTCGGGTGACGACGACCTGCCCACTGACAACGGTGAACCAGACATCGTCCCCCACGACCACACCATCATGGACCGGATCGTCGGCCAGCCGCAGAGACACTTGTGTACCGTCAATACGGCGCGTGTCACGCTGCTCGAACCGGCTGACCCAGCGCTCCCCGTGGTGACGATAGACAAAATTGGGGTGGGACATGTGGGGCTTGGTGGTGGACACGAGGCGATAGTCTGTGTCCTGATCGAAGCGGCTCCAGGTGTCGGTGTCGTTGACGCTGTGGACCTCAACAATGTCCTGGTCCGCTTCATCGAACACGAGCAGCGCATCCAGTCCCGTGGAGACCACGTGCAGCCGGCCCTCGAAGCGCTCGACGTGGTGAACGTCGTTGAGCCATGGATGACTGACCGTGCGGCGAATGGTCTCGGTCCGTGGATCAAAGACGATGATCTCGGTTTGCGTACACAGCAACAGGTCGTCTCCGTCCCAGGCGCCAGCCTTGAACACAAACGATGGGTCTTTCTGCGGCCGCCGCCCGGGCGGAGACTCATACTCCAGCACACACCGTGACTCGCCGGTACGAGTATCGAGATAAACGAGAACGGCCTTGCCATAGGCATGCCATTCGTCACGAGAGCGCAGCCGAGCCTGTCGCTGACGACCACCAGTGATGTAATAAGTTGACACCGCACAAGGTTAGCTTGATCCGTGTGCTATTTTTAGGCCTGTTGTGACTTCATCTAAAGACTCTGGACTTAATCCCGCAGACCTGTGGGATATCCTTCGCCAGCATCGCCGGACGACCCTCCTCTTTCTCGGAGTGGTCCTGGTGGTTGCGCTTGTTGGCACGAAACTGAGCACACCAATTTATGAGGCGATTGCACTCATTCAGTTGATGCCCCGTGCCGGTCAAGAGGTCGATGTCAACGCTGTCGTCAGCTTTGACGAGGCTGGCTACCTCGAGCGTCGCGACCGAGCGCGTACCCAGATTCAGGTCATCCTGAGTCGCAGTGTACGTGAGTCGGTCATCGCCGCGTACAACGAGGCCGGCTACGACGATCTGAGTGGGCGCGATGGGACCGATGAGCTGAAAGAGCGAATGACCGTCGGTCCCCGCGAAGACACTCAACTTGTTGAAATCCGTGTGGAACATCACAACCCAGAGCGGGCCGCAGTCTTGGCAAACCTGGTCGCGGAGGTCTATCGGGGGCAGAACCTCGCAGCCCGAACCGAGGCGGCTCGCGACACTCAGGTTTGGCTGGAGGGACAGACCGGGACCTACCGAGAGGACCTGCAGGACGCAACCCAGTCGATCATCTCGTTTAAAGAGAGCAATGACCTCATCGACATTGAGGAGAAGGTCGACGACATCACCCGGCGGATGACCGCGCTTCAGGTGGCACTGGGAGAGGTCACCACCGGGCATGCACTGCTGGAGAGTCAGATCTCGGAGCACCGTCGTCTGCTGCGAAACAACCAGTACGACATCCTTGTCAGCGCCTTTGAGAGTCCGGCGCTCAATGCGCTCAGCGAGCAGCACGCACTGGTGCTGACCGAGACGGCAGAGGTGTTCGCCCGCTATGAAGAGCGACACCCCACATACAAACAAGCTGTCGAGCGAATCGGAAGAGTAGAGGCCCTGATCGCCGAGGAGATCGGGCGACTGGTCGAGGGAGAGCGGGCAGAGCTGCGCATCTTCACCAGGCAGCTCGTCCGACTGAACAGTGAGCTGGATCTGGTCAAAGTTGAGCTGCTGGATAAGCAGCGCCTCCAGGACAATTACGACACCCTCAAGATGGAGGAGAATCGGCTCCGCAAGCTGTACGGATCGCTGTCGGAGCGTGGTGCCGAGGTCGAGCTTCAGTCCCGCACCCGGCTCAACGATGTCCGCATCATCGAGCTCGCCGTTCCTCCCCGTCGTCCCGCACGGCCAAACCTGCCGCTGAACATGGTCGTGGCGCTGCTGGTGGGCCTTGGCGGCGGCATCGGTCTGGCCCTGCTGCGCTACCGACTCGACGACACCATCCGCTCCATTCCCCGTACTGAGGCACTCCTCGACGTGCCCTTGCTGGGCAGCCTGCCGCTGCTCTCCCCAGGCCTCACCGTGCGGCAGCGGGCGCTCTTCCCGCACACCAATCCGCAGTCTCCGACTGCAGAGAGCTTCCGTGCCATCCGCGCCATCCTCAACGTGACGCCCTCGTCGAAGGATCCTCGAACCCTGGTGATCATGACCCACCAGCGCTTCCTGATCACCTCCAGTCAGCCGGCAGAGGGCAAGACCGAGACCATCTTGGGACTGGCCATCTCCTTTGCGAGCCTGGGCATCGCGACGCTCGTCATCGATGCCGACATGCGCCGGCCCCGGATACACAACCTGCTCGATCTCGATCAGGCTCCTGGGCTGGCCGATGCGCTCTCCGATGAAACGGAGAATCCGCTGGAGATGGTTGAGCCCACCGCCGTCCCCAATCTCTATGCCCTGCCCTGCGGCGCCATGGTGAACGATCCCAATGAGCTGCTGACCGGCACGCGCTTCCGGGAGGTCCTCACCACGCTGAGCAAGCGCTTTCCAATGGTGCTCATCGACTCTCCACCAGTCCTGCCGGTCTCAGACTCACTGGTGATGGCGGCAGACACCGATGTCATCATGCTGGTGCGCAGCGGCACGGTCCGCGAGGAGCACGCGGTACGGACTCTGGCGCGTCTGCGCCGTGCGGGAGCGCGAGTGCGCGGCACCATCCTCAACGGCGTGAAGCTGGATCCAAAGAGCGACTACTACTACCAGCTGGATCCGTCCATTCAGGCAGACGTCCCCGATACACCTGCGCGCTCCGCCGAGGTAAAGCGGAGTCGTCCGCGCTGGCTCGTGGCCGGCATCGCAGCCGCCGTGCTGACCTCGTTCGCCCTGGTCGGAGTCGGCATCATGCTGGGCATGTGGTTCCTCAACGACGCCCCCATAGAGCAGCCCACGTTATCCCCTCTCCAAGCCATCGATGCTCCTGTAGACGTCCAGCAGCCAGCAGCGCCCTCCAGCAGCATCCGCTTTACCTCAGCAGATCCCGACACCTCCAAGCTGCTCGTCCGCTGCGACGACCAGAACGCACGGGGAACAACGGATGCCAGCATCTCGCTGGACTTCGCATCCTCCTGCACCGTGACCATCATTCACGCTGATCGGAGCCGCCTGACCGCCGTTCTGAACACCGTGACTGCAGGACACTATCGCTGCTTTCAGGACCGTCAGTCCACGTGTGAGTCCGAGAGACAATGACCACGACGCGGCGGCTGGGCCTCCCGCTGGCAGCGCTCGGAGCAGTGTTCGGGCTGGCCATTTCTCAGCAGCCGCTCCTGACGCTGCTGGGGATCCTCAGCATCCTGATCGGCCTGGTCTGCATCGCACGTCCCTACCTGCTCATCTCGCTGATGTTCTCTGGCATCCTGTTTGACCGCCTCGGAGAGACCGGTGTCTCGTTCGACGCCTTCCCGATCACCGCCTCCAAGCTGACCGTGCTGGCCAGCATCGCGGCCTGGGGCGTTCATGTGCTGCTCAGCCGGACCCGGCCGCTGCTGTGGCACCCCGTGCTGACGGCGATGTCCGCGATGGTGCTGGTCACAGCGGTGCAGCTTGTGCTCACCGACACCCTGAGTGTCGGCAAGTTCAACCTCGCCGCCGGCGGCATGATGACCATCCTGGTCGCGCTGACCTACACCATCCTCGCCAGCCGCCCGCTCCAGCCGCTGTATCGATACATGGGGGCGCTGTTCCTCGGCGCGCTGGTCCTGACGGTGGTGGCCACCCGGACCGCCACAGGCCGCTCGTCGGGGACCATGGGGGATCCAAACGAGTGGGCGACCATCGTCCTGCTGCTGACACCGATCCTGCTGGGCGGACTGGTGGATGACACGCGGCCTGTGTACCGACTGGTTCGGATGGCGCTGCTGCTGCTGGCGCCGCTGGTGATCCTGATGAGCATGTCGCGCACCGCGCTCGCAGTCGGGCTGCTGATCACTCCGGCCTGTGTGTTGCTCTTTCGTGAGCGGCGCAGAGAGCTGGGCACCTGCCTGGCCGCAGCGCTGGCGGGCACGCCGCTGGTCGTGGATCTGGAGCAGATGCTGTTTCGCGTCCGCCAGCTCATCGTAAACCTGAAGGGCGGCGCGGTGATCGAGGATGTCAGCCTCACGGAGCGCCGTCTCCTCCTGGAGCAGGGCCTACAGGTCTTTCGCGATCACTGGCTGCTGGGGGCGGGACCGGGCAACGGACCGATGGCCTCTGGGTACACCTCGCTGACCGGACGCCTGCGCCCCGTGCACAACTCTTACCTGGAGGTCGCCAGCGAGCAGGGCATCATCGGCCTGCTGTTTATGTCGATGTTTCTCGGCGCGGTGGCCTGGACGATGTACACCGGCCTCCGGCGAAGCCCCCGAGGTGCCCATCAAAACCGCATCATTGGTCTGGTCACGGGAATGGCGGCGCTGGCGCTCATGGCCTCGACCCTCGGCCTGCTGACGTTTGCCATGGCTTACCTGATGCTCGGATTTGGCCTCGCGGTCGTTCACCATGCAGAGGTCCGTGCGGATGCCTAAGAAAAAAGGAAACCTGATCTTCCTCGGCATCGCGCAGCTCTTTCGGCTCGGCTCGGGGCTGTCGATCAATGTCCTGCTGATGCGCATGCTCGGGGTCGAAGGCTTCGGCGTCTATGGCTACGTCATGACGCTCGTCAATCTGATGTTGTTTGGCGCAACGCTGGGCATGGAGCGGCTGATCAACCGGGCGCTGTCGCGCGAGCCCGAGCGAGCCGATGAGCTGGTCTCAGCCGGCCTGATCGCGACCATCGGGCTCTCCCTCTTGACCGGCCTGCTCATTGTGCTGATCGCGATCGGACTGGACGGTCGGGCCTCGGTGGTTGCAGCAGCGGCGCTCGGCGCCCTGGCGCTGGGGCTGCAGTCGATGGCCTCCATCCCAGAGGCCGCCATTCATGCCAGCCGGCAGATGAAGCTCAGCGTGTACGGACACCTCGCGGGTCGGGTGGCCCTGGTGGGCGTGACCGTGCTGATGCTGCTGTCGGGTGCCGGATTGGTCAGCGTCTTTGTCGCCCAGGTCGTCGATGGCCTGCTTACCCTGGGCATCATCGCGCACATGTTCCGCCGTCACCTCAGCTGCTCCTGGGTGAGACCATCGCTTCCCTCGCTGGCAGCCCTGGTTCGCGAGGCGCTGCCGTTTGGCCTGAACCTGCTCTTTGGGAGCCTCTACCTCAGCGTCGATGTCGTCATCCTCGCCTGGATGCACGATGATGCAGCGGTGGGCAGCTACCGGGGCGCGGTGATGCTCATCGCGCTGTTTCCCGTCATCGCAAACACACTGACCACCGGCGTCTTCCCGCGCATGTCTCGTCACCTCGGTCGGCCCGAGCAGGCCGGCGCGGAGCTGTCGTTTGTCAGCCGCGTGCTGCTGGCGATCGGCCTGCCGGCGTCGGTGGGCGGCTTGCTGCTGGCAGAGCCGCTGATGGTCTTTATCGGGGGAGCCGACTTCTCGGTGAGCGCGACTCCCTTCATGATCATGGCCCCACTGCTGCCGCTCCGCTTCCTCAACAACGGCTTTGCGACTACCCTGTCCGCACTGAACCGTCAGGGCGACCGCACTCGCGGCGTGCTCCTGGCAGCGATCCTCAACCTCATCGCCAACCTCCTGATCATTCCCGCCCATGGAGCCGCTGGCGCAGCCGCGACCACGCTGGGCACAGAGATCATGCTGATGGTGTGGCTGAGGTGGCGGATTCAGCCTGTGGTCACCGGCCTGAGGCTGCCGATGACCCTCCTGAGGGTCATCGTGCCGGCAGCGGTCATGGCCCTGGTCCTGGTGCTGCTCCCGACGATGCATGTGCTGGTGATGGTGACCGTGGGGGCGGGAGTGTATGGCGGTGTCGGGCTGCTGACCGGAGCGATTCAACGGGACGACCTGCGCCAGCTGAGGAGAGTTTAAGTGAATATTGTTGAGCTTATTCCATCACTTTCAGTGGGCGGCGCAGAGCGGGTGGTCACCTTACTGGCCGAGGCGATGGCGGAGACCAACCACGTGACCGTGGTCGCGCTCGGGACATCGACGGGCAGCTGGCTTGAGGAACGCCTGACCGCCGTCGGAGTGTCCGTCTGCTTTCTCGACAAGTCACCAGGCTTTGACGCCGCCACCATCCTGGCGCTGGGACGACTGCTGCGCCGCCTGCGTCCAGACGTGGTGCACACCCACCTCCATGTCCTGAAGTACCTGATGCCGGTGTGGCCGCTGATCCCGAGATGTCGGATCGTGCACACGCTGCACAACGTCGCAGCCTACGAGGCCACGCCCACCGATCAGAAGCTTCAGAAGCTTGCCTTCACCATTGGAGTCCGCGCGGTCTCGATCGGCGCCGCTGTGACCGAGAGCTTTCAGGAGCACTACGGGCGGCCCCCCGCTGCGGAGATCGCCAACGGCATCCCGGTTGCAGACTACAGACTGCCCCGCGAGGCCGGGCTGGCTGTCCGAGAAAGCCTTACAATCGAGCCCGATGAGCCCGTCTTTCTGTCTGTCGGAAGACTGAGCGTGCAGAAGAACCATGCCCTTCTCCTGAAGGCCTTCGCGGATCCCCGGCTGGCGCAGCACCACGCGCACCTGCTTGTCGCTGGAGACGGGGAGCTTCGTGAAGACCTCGCCGCACAGATCGAGCGTCTTGGGCTGGCGGGGCGGGTGCGGCTTCTGGGGGTACGACGGGACGTACCTGCCCTGCTGTCCGCAGCCGATGCGTTCGTGATGTCCTCCGACTGGGAGGGCAACCCGCTGGTGGTGATGGAGGCCATGTCTGCCGGTCGTGCGGTGGTCTCCACGTCGGTCGGCTGCGTCCCCGCGCTGGTCTCTCCGGGCACAGGGCTGTTGATTCCTCCCGGAGCGTCCGCTCCCCTCGCTGAAGCCCTGGTCACCCTGGCTTCAGACCGGAGCGGGTGTCACCAGCTGGGCAGGGCCGCCGCCGCAGAGGCCTCGACACGATTTGACGTATCGGCGATGGCCACTTTGTACGTGAACTTGTTCACCTCTTTAGTTCAAAATTAAGCCTGCCTTTCAGCGGTAACGTGGTCCAATCTTCACCTGGACACCTCGCTGAAGGCTAAGATGACCAGGAATGTCGTTACTACTCAATACCCTCATCTTAAGCGCTGCCGCACAGGCTCCCGACGAGTACCCCCTCGGTGTCGGAGATACCCTGGAGATCAGCGTCTACGGAGAGCCCGAGCTGAGCGGCTCGTTTCCCATCAGCAACACAGGCGATCTGGAGTACCCGCTCCTGGGAACGGTCGCCGTAGAGGGAATGACCACTGCAGAGGCCAGCGCGTTGCTGCAGCAGCGACTCTCCGATGGCTACCTGGTCGTGCCAAGCGTGACGGCATGGCTGGCGAGCTATCAGAGCCAGCCCGTCCAGGTCATCGGTGCGGTGAGCACGCCGGGCATGTACTACCTCAAGGGCAACACCACGGTCTTGCAGGTCCTCAGCGAGGCTGGCGGGATGAAGCTGGATGGCATCGATGAGATCCGGATCACCCGCGGCGATGAGACCGGTGAAGCCACGGTGCTCTCGTATGAAGAGATGATCTCAAGCGGTGAAGGCAACGTGCCCCTTCACGGTGGAGACATCGTGTTTGTGCCCGAGCTGCTCATCTCGGTCATCGGTCAGGTAGAGCAGCCCGGAGCGCTGGCCTTTCGCAAGGGGATGACGGTCTCAACCGGGCTGGCGGCGGCCGGCGGCGCCATGCCGACCGCCAACCTGGGGCGAGTCTACATCCTCCGTGGAGACGAAAGGATTGAGGTCAATGTTCGCAAGATCCTGAAGGGACGGACAGAGGACGTCTCCCTCGAGGCCGATGACCGAATTCTCGTCCAAGAGTCCTTTTTTTAGGGACACCCTGAGCAAAAACTTCCATGAGGTTTACATCCCTCTCCGGAGCAGAGGTGAAGGAGATAGAGGTACTCTCTACTTTCTGTTCTATAAACTGAGAATTAAATGCGTGTTCTTGTCACAGGCGGTGCCGGCTACATTGGAACACATCTGGTTGTTGATCTGCTGTCAGACGGCCACGACGTCGCCATACTCGACAACTTCAGCACCGGGCACGTCGAGGGTTTAGAGCGTGCACAGAGACTGGCGGGTCGTTCCGTACGGCTCTTCTCCGGAGACATCGCCAATCCGACGCTGCTGAAGCGAGCGCTGCAGAGAGCGGACGTAGTGTTCCATCTTGCCGGATCCAAGCAGGTCGGTGAGTCTATGCAGCATCCGGAGCTCTACTTTCAGAACAACGTCAGCGGAATGATCGCGCTGCTGTCGGCCATGCAGCAGAGCGGAGTCACTCGGATCGTGTACTCCTCTTCAGCAGCGGTCTATGGCCCTCAGGCACAGATGCCGCTGACAGAAGACGCCATGCTGAGTCCAGAGAGCCCCTATGGACTCACCAAGGCTCAGGGAGAACAGTACCTGGACTGGATGGCGAGGCGCCATGGCTGGTCAGCGATCTCCCTGCGTTACTTTAATCCAGTCGGAGCCCACTCCTCTGGACACATCGGCGAGCCATTCGAGCAGGCTGCGAGCCTGGTGCCCCGGGCGCTCAAGGTGCTGACCCAGGAGAGCGAGCCACTCACCGTGTTCGGCACTGACTATGACACCCCCGATGGGACCTGCCTGCGGGACTATATTCACATCAGCGACCTCTCTCGGGCCCACCTCACCGCCATGACAGCGCTGGATCGTTCTGGTCATCGCATCTACAACGTCGGCACTGGACGCGCCCACAGCGTCCGCGAGGTCCTGGCAGCCTGTCAGCGGGTGACCGGCCAGCAGGTCCCGCATGTGCTCGGTGATCGGCGCGCCGGCGATGTTCCGGTTGCCATCGCCGATCCCGCTCGGTTTCGGACCGAGACCGGCTTCATGCCGTGGCTGGGGCTCGACAAGATGATCGCCTCTGCCTGGAAGTGGTGGCAGGACAACCCCAGCGGCTACACCTCCGACAAGCCATCCCAGACCATCGACGCGCGAGAGCCATGGCCCTCCACGCGGTGTGCCGGCGCCGAGCACTGGTAGACCATCGGGAGCGGCCTGGCGCTTGGGCTGCGACGCATGGCTTTGGGTTGCCGCGCGCTCTCGACAGCAGGACGGAGACCAGGAGAGCCGCCCAGGGCGATGCCGACATCAGCGTGAGCACCGCTGATGGTGGAGACGACTCCAGCGGTCAGTCTGGCCGGTGTGAGGAACAAGCAGCCGTGTCCGCAGCAGAGCGTCGTGCCGGTGGCTGAGGGTCAGCGGTCTGGAAGCGGGGGAGCTTCCGTAGGGAGTCTGACGCCGAGGTGTTCAGCTCAGAAGGCACGCCTGAAGACGATGCGATCACCCCGTCCATGTCGCCATACTGCACCCATGCAGCACGCTCAGAGAGGCTGAAAAGCCATAATTTAAGCTGAACAAAGACCGCCTTAAAGGCTGAACACTGACACAACCAATTCGAGTTTCGTCGAATCGGAGCGGAAGGCGCTATGGTTCTGTCAATCTCCTTTACTTCCGCACCGCTTCAGGTGTTGGGATCGCCCAGCCCACCCTGTCTGTACCGGATTGATGCGCACCGAGACCTTCACCGCGCATGCGCTGCCCAAGCTGCTCCCGGAGTGGAAGGCCTTAGAGTCACGCGCGGCCCAGCAGCCGATCGCGGCTGCGATGCTCGACGGCCCGCTGAGCCGCGACGGCGTGTTTGTCGCTGCGGCATATGACGGCGCCCGCCTCCTCGGCGTGTGGCCGCTGCGGGTGCTCCGCCGGGGCGCGATGCGGATCGCGGTCCGGGCCGGTCGAGAGCTCCAGCCCTACGATGGGATGGTGCTGGATACGACGGCACCAGATGCGGTGGCTGTGGCGCTTTGGCGTGCCGTTGAGAGAAGCTGCCGTGCGGATGTGCTGCGGCTGCGTGCCATTCCTGATCGCAGTCCCCTCCACTGCGTGCCGCGCGTCACAGAGCATGCAACCCCATCCACAGAGACATGGTGGCTGGAGACCGGCGCGCTCACGGACCCCGAGCAGGTGCTCCAGCGGCTCACCCGCAGCCGGCGGAAGTCCGCGCGGCGAAAGCGTCGTGCCCTCGAGAAGCTGGGGTCGGTGAGGTTTACGCCACTCCAGCACCCACAGCACCGCGCCCAGGCTGTCTCTGCAGCCCTGACGCTCAAGCGCGCCTGGCTGGCTCAGCAGGATCTTCACAGCTTCGCCGTCGGCGCGGACTGGTTTGGGCAGGGCCTAAAGCGGGCGGCACAGGAACCAGAGCTGAACGAGATGCTCCAGGTCTTCACCCTCTCCATCGACGACACAGACGTGGCGTTTGAGATTGGCTTTCGCGATCCATCGGGATACCGTTCGTTCCTCGGCGCGTTCTCTCCAGACTGGGCCGATCGGGGGGTTGGAACTGAGCTGACAGCCTGTGTGCTGCGCTGGTGTGTCCAGGAGGGCATCCCGCGCTGCGATCTGCTGCCGCCGTCTTCGTCCTTCAAGAAAGGCTGGTGTGACACCACAGCTCCGGTGTGGTCTGCACAGATTCCGCTGTCGCGTCGGGGGCGCCTCCTGCGTCTGTACTCTGACGCCGCGCGCGCGCTCAAGCCCTTCTACCTCGACCTCTCCCCACAGACGCGCCGTCGCCTCAACGGACTGCTGCGGCGGCTGCAGTGATCAGGACGCACGCCGTGGGTACGGAAATTCAAGGTCACCGCTGGTGTCGATGGACTTGAGGGTCGAGGACAGCCACAGCTGAGGTCGCTTGAGCGGCGCGATCAGGCGACTGCGAAGCTGCTGATAGCGGCTCTTTTCACGGCCAACCGTGGAGTGCTCGGACGGCAGCGCGCTGAGGCGAATGACCTGAGCACCGAGCTTCTCCCGCAGACGCTCTAAGAACCCCTCAAAGGCATCGTCATCGATGACCGAGCTGCAGTAGGAGTAGATGAAATAGACCACCTCCGGACGATGTGCGAACGGCTGCTGGAGGAAGGCCTCTTGGAGACGGGCGGAGTGCTCGGGGGTGTACAGGGTGTTGGCGAGGGCATCCCAGTCCAGATCGAGGTGCTCGCCAGGCGCGGGCCCTTCCCAGCTGCCCAGCGACTGCTCCTCAAACGACAGGGGACGCCAGGGACCACGCCTCTGGCGGCTGAGCCGCACCCGCAGATCGTGCTCATAGCGGACCGTCCCGTGGTCGTAGCGACGGCCACCGATGGGATCATGGAACCACCGGAGCCCGGTGACGATGCCTTCATCGACCGCGTGGGCGAGAAAGTTGCCCTGATCGACCCAGCCGCGCTCACGCGCATCGTAGAAGGTGGCCTGCTGAGCAGGCCGATCGATGATCAGTCCACGCATGTCGCAGTGGAAGTCAACGTGACACAGGCGGAGGTCCCGGGCACCGGTCTCCTTCCAGTGCCAGTACAGGCGGTGGTGCTCCTCGGCGACGTAGATAATGGTCACAGCAAGTACGGACTGATGGGGCGCATCTTGTCTGTGCGCTCTGGGGCCAGCTGCCAGCGAACCCAGCGCTCCATCTGCTGCTGCCGCAGCAGCCCCGAGGCCTTGACCCCCGCAGCAAGCGCTGCGCGTGCCCAGAAGCGCGCACCATGGGTGGTCGGCGGCGGCGGCGGCAGGCGCAGCTGGTTTCGGATCACGCCGTTGGCATACCGAACGGCGTAGCTGTTGCGGATGGCGGTGGTCCAGTGCTCCGTGGTCACCGAGACATTGACCCCACCCAGGTTCTCGACCCGATGCGGACAATTCAGCGGCCAGCTCAGCATCTCTCCCGGCTCGAGGTCATAGCTGCGCGCATAGTCATCAAACCACGGCTGGTAGTCGATCTCAGCCTCCGTGAACCCAAGGATGATCTTCTCGATCTGCGCCTCAGGAAGGAAGGGGGGATGGTTGGGATAGACGTAGACCCGCTTCTTCCCGCGCAGGTGCCACAGCGACTGCCCAGGCACATCGGCATGGTAGTAGACCTGCGCGCCAGGGGATGAGATGAGGATCCCAAGGTTGAGGCGGTAGGGCCGAAACGAGGGCATGCAGGCGGCCAGCTCATCGAACATCTGCTGAAGCACCTGAGCATGCGGGGTGCTGGACTCGTGCACCCTGCGCAGGTTGAGCCACAGGCGCCCCGCCTTGATGGCCTCCAGCGCTACGGCGCCATCGAGAGCCCCAAGCTCTCCCTCCTCCCAGTGCGCGAGGTTTCCCGTTCCTTGCTCCGCCATGTGCAGCAGATCATAGTTCTCACGTGGGTAGTGGCTCAGGAGCTGAGCCAGGCACTCATCGGAGAAGAGTCCGGTCTCCGTCAGGCGATGACGAAGACGAACGGGCTCGTGCCCCCACAGGGCAGCATGCCGCGGCTGAAAACCCTCGATAATCTTGTCTGTAGATGCCTTCACCAGACCCCCATTCCTGAGCATATCGCGTGGCCTGGGTGACACGTTGTGCAGAGAGAATTGTTGAGCCGGGGAAGACAAGCATGTGGGCACGCCAGCCACAGCCTGAGGCACCTCGTCGGCTGTGCCGGACCTGCTCGACCAGCACCTCACGCGACTGCCGCAAGCCATCTGCACGGTGAGTGGTCAACGTGATGACATGCTCGCCCCGCAGCAGACTGCGGGTGGCTCTGCGCGCGACAATTCCCCTGACACAGCATCGCAGCGGGGGAGTGCGCGGTCGAACGGCAGAGGACGGCACCCGCAAGCAAAGCCACTCGTGAACAAAGCCATGGCCACCCTGGCGGCAGGGGCCACACTCCGCCACCGACCTGGGCGTGGCTGGCGGCAACATTAAGGTGAACTCTAAAGCAAAGGCCAACTCTGGAGTAGAGGCCCAGCACACAGCGACCGCCATGCGCGCCCCTGCACAGTTCTTTCCCAACATCCCGAACCCGCCGCCCCCTCTGTGCTCAGCAGTCTGGGTCAGCGCAGTGTGGACATTCCTCTGCTCTGCGCACGCGGAGAACGCGGCACCTCAGGTGCTGCAGGGGTATGGTGGTTCGGGGCCGAGTGACTGTACCGACGTGTTAATGGCGCCCCAGCAATGAAGGGGTGGGCATGAAATCCATCGGAATCAAGTTCTCTAACGCAGACGGAAGAGAGTTCTCTCGTGTGCTCAAGCGTGAAGTCCAGAGCTACTTTGAGGAGAACCAGATCTCCCAGAGGGCCAACGGTGCGATGAAGCTAAAGACCTTCGCGCTGCTCTCGCTCCTGCTTGTGCCGTACATCCTCATCCTGAGCAACCAGTTCTCGCTGTGGGGAATGTGGGGCCTGGCGGTGCTCATGGGCCTCGGCACAGCAGGGGTGGGCTTCTCGGTGACACATGATGCCCTTCACGGCTCATATTCATCGAACCAGCGTGTGAATTCTGCCCTGGGCTTCTTCCTGGATCTCCTGGGTGGCAGCAGCTACGTCTGGAAGCTCCGGCACAACGTGATGCACCACACCTACACCAACATCCAGGGTGCCGACGTCGACCTCGACGTCTCGATCTTTATCCGCCTCTCTCCGGGCTCTCGGCACCACCCGATGCAGCGCTTTCAAAAGTTCTACGCCTTCTTCGCGTACTGCTTTGCGACCCTGCACTGGGTGCTCGTCAAGGACTACATCAACATCTTCCGCAGCGACATGGGGCCCTACCGAGACATCAAGCACTCGAAGGGACAGGTCGCGCTGGTCTTCGTGATGAAGTTCGTGCACTACTTCAACACCATCGCCCTCCCCTTGATGCTCCTGGATCTCACCTGGTGGCAGTTTGCCATTGGCTTCTTGACCTTCCACTTCACCGCTGGGTTCATCCTCACTGTGGTCTTCCAGCTCGCCCACGTTGTGGAGGGTCCCTCGCACTATGCCACCGAGGGTGAAGAGCTGATGGAGGATGCCTGGATGGTTCATCAGCTGCGCACGACGGCGAACTTTGCGCGGACCAACAAGCCTCTTTCGTGGTTTATTGGTGGTCTGAACTACCAGATCGAGCACCACCTGTTCCCCAAGATCTGCAGCATCCACTACCCAGCCATCAGCCCGATCGTGCAGCGCGTCGCGGAAGAGTATGGGGTTCCCTACTTCGAGCACCCCACCCTCCGGGCAGCCATGGCCTCGCACTACCGCATCCTCCAGCGGCTTGCAGACCCGACCGTCACCCCAGAAGCCTTTGCGGTGGCTGCGAAGTAAGGACACGCTGTGCGTGGGGTCCGGAAAACAGGACCGCATGCTGGCGGGCGCTTCCCCGCTTCCCCGAGAGAGCCCCGATACCCGAGAACCCCCAGTGCTTCCCCGAAGCCTGGGGGTTTTTCACGCCAATGCTCTCGCCACACCGGGAGACAAGCACCCTGCCGTGGCCGGCGCCGAGCCGCCTGGCGTCCAGAGAGCCGCGCAGGATGACGGCGATGCAGCCATGACGCGGCGGACGACGGTCTCTCTCAGCATCAGAAAGAGTGCGTGACCTGCGGGTCGCACAGGATCCACCAGGCTCCCGCGTGGCGCGTCCAGTCACTCACGGGGAAAGTTCTTCTGCGATCCCCGTGCGCTCCGCTAAGGTACCGCTCTGGCAGAGCGCTCACAGGAAGAACACAGCATCCATGATCTCCGAACCCACATGCGGTCTCTTTGTCGGCCGGGAGCGGATTCCGCTCAGGGGCGTTCGTGTCGAAGCACAGGTCTCTGGTCGCAGCTCAAAGGTGACGGTCGTACAGCGGTACGAAAATGTGGCGCGCCACCCTGTTGCGGCGGTCTACGCCTTTCCGCTGGCGGCAGGCTCAGCGGTCTGTGGGTTCCATGTACGGGTCGGAGATCGGCGCATTAAAGGTGAGGTTCAGGAGAGCGATCGAACACCAGAGGCCGGTGGTTACGCCATGTTAGAGGGGCATGCGACGCGCCTCCTCGGTCGCGCGCATCCCGACATCTTCACTGCGTGTGTGGACAACATCCAGCCGGGAGAGGATGTAGAGATTGAGATCTCCTGTGTCGCACTGCTCGAGAATGAGGGGCCATCAGCACGACTGCTGATTCCCACCACCATCTCACCGCGCATGGCCTCAGACCACGACGACACCAAGGCGCAGCGCGACGCCGATCAGTCCCCCCCAGCGCACTGGACATCGGTTCCCGCAGGGCTTCAACTGAGCGTCCAGGTGAGCGGCCGTCCGCTTCGTGCAGTGGACTCCCCCAGCCATCCGGTCAGAGCCCGCAGCCATGACGGGGGCACCCTGATTGCATTCTCTCAGCGAGAGGCTGTGCTGGACAGAGACTTTGTCCTCTTCATCGAGACCGACGATGCCAATCAACCCAGCGCCACTGCGGCCCAGGATGGAGACTCCCACACCGTCGCCATGGTGACCTTCCGCCCAGACAAGGACAAGCTTCCGGCGGTCTACAGTGAGGTGATCTTTCTCCTGGACTGCTCCGGCTCGATGAAAGGAAACGCGATTGTAGAGGCGAGGAGGGCCCTCGCGCTGTGCATCCATGCGCTGCGCGAAGGAGACACCTTCAATGTGATCTGCTTTGGCAGTCGGTTCACCAGCATGTGGGAGCGTCCGCGACGCTTTGATCAGGCCAGCCTGGAGATTGCCCGTACCCACCTGAGTGCGCTCACAGCCAGCCTGGACGGGACTGAGATCCTTGCGCCGCTGAAGCACCTGGCCGCTCAGCCACCAGATCCAAAGCGGCCACGTCAGATCCTGCTGCTCACCGATGGCAAGGTCTCCAATGAAGACGAGATCATTGAGCACTGCATGCAGCAGACGAACACAGCGCCAATCTTCAGCTTTGGTATTGGCTCTGGGGCCAGCAAGAGCCTGGTGAGCGGACTCGCGCAGGCCTCCAGGGGGGTGGCTGACTTTATCCATCCAGGTGAGCGAATTGAGCCCAAGGTTCTGCGGATGTTCAACCGCCTCTCTGCCCCTGTATTGGCGAACATCTCTGTGAGGTGGGGGGCACGCGGGGTGCAGCAGTCTCCCCAGACCATCCCGACGGTCTTTGTCGGTGATACCCTCACGGTCTTTGGACGCTTTGAACACGATGCTGCTGGCCCGGAGACCATCACGGTCTGTGCTGGCACCAAGCAGTGGCAGGTACCGCTCCAGGTGCACGCAGCAGCTTCAGGGGAAGCCATTCCCACGCTGTGGGCACGTCACCGCATCCGGGAGCTCGAAGAAGATCGGCGCGCTCACCAAGGCAGCCGCGCGCAGCGGGCTCGTCGGCACCACCCTCATCAGCGTGCACAGGTCGTCCAACTGGCCATGCAGTATGGCCTCATGTCAAAGTGGACTCGATATACAGCGAACGAGGTACCCTTCGCAGGGGCTACGGCACCACAGCAGGTGCCGATCGCGATGGTCAGAGGCTGCGAGACCGGGACACAAGACTGCTTCATGAAGTCCAACCCGAACCATCCATCCCAAGGAACGCCGAAGCCAGGCAGCAAGACAACCGACGAGGCTGCGCCCGCTGAGAACCGGCCCACAGCCCCCAAGCCCCATGCCGCATCCCCAGCTCCAGCGCTCTTCTATGCCGGCCCCAGCGGACAGCATGGGCCGCTCTCGCTCCAGGAGATCGCTCGGAAGATCGCAGCCAGCCCCAGCGCGCGGCACCGCGTCTGGACGTCGGACGGAGCCCCCCCGAGAGACTGGAAGCAGGTTCCAGAATTGGCCAGCCAGGTTCGACTTCCGCAGCTTCCATCGTCCAGACGGAGGGTGCCGCGCACCGCTACCGCTTCCATAGTGCCCACCGCCAGCATCACCACGCAGGACACCGAGATCCTCTTCGCGGTCCTGATGACCCAGCGCGCAGAGGGAAGCTTCCCGCTGAGCGACCCCCTTCTCCGCTGGCTGGGTGAGAAGGCTGCGGTCGTGAGCGCTCAGGCACGACGCAGTGGAGAGCGGCTGATCGCGACCACCGCTGTCTTGCTCTGGCTGGATCTGAGGGCGGGCAATCGGCGAGAAGAGTGGACGCGCGCGGCACAAAAAGCACAGCACTGGCTGAACCGGCAGCCCAATCCCCCCTCCGCTGCTATCCTGCAGGCATCCATGGCTCGGGCTCAGGTGCGAACAAGGCACACCCCGCTGTCGCGCTCCTGACCGTCACCAGAGCCGGCTCCATGCGCAGGGCTGCGCCAGATGATGCGGGTCGGAGGAACGGCGCTGTGCGAGACGCCGCTCAGTCTCTTCGACTAAGCCCCCAGACCGGAACGGGATCGGGCTCTCCCTTGATGGCCACGGCACCGTGGTACTGGATGTCCGCCTGGAGGCGCTCAGCGGCATCCTCCGGTGTTCCGCACGTGTCGCGGCAGGCAACCGCGACGGCATTGGAGATGATGAGCGGATCGCCAGAGGACTTGGTGAGGCCCTCTAATCGAGAGGCGAGGTTGACCGCCGGTCCCATGACGGTGAAGTCGTGGCGTCGAACCGCGCCGACGTTTCCATAGAAGACCTCGCCGATGTGGAGTCCGATGCCGACCCGCAGTCCGCAGCCCTGCGCCTCGGTGACTCGGGTGACGGCGGTCACCGTGTCGAGGAGTGCGTGGAGGATGTCAATGCAGGGCACCTCTTCGTCCAGGTTCCGTGGAAACACCACCAGAGCCGCATCACCCATCAGCTTCAAGACCTCACCTCCGACGCTGCGAATGGCAGAATCAATTGCCTCAAAGGCGACGTTGAGCAGCGCGACGATGCGCTCGACGCCCAGCTCGTTGGAGAGCTGCGTGAAGTCACGAACATCGATGAAGGCAATGGCCGCCAGCAGAGACTCGCTGTGGCCACGCCCCAGCTTGCCGCTGAGGACCTGTCTTCCCGTGCGCTCGCCCAGGTAGGTGGTGGTCAGCTGGTAGACGGTCTGCGTCTGGTAGACATGGCTCAGCGCCATCGTGAGCACGGGCGAGATGGTCTGGATGAGCGACACCACAGCGTCGTCAAAGCCGCCCTCGCTCCGGGTGGCAATGCTGATGACCTGACGCGCACCATCTGGAAGGGGCATCGCTGTCGCGATGTAGTCGACATACCCAATGTCTCCCAGCTTCCTCAGGAGCTTGTGCGCACCCCACTCCGGATCGGCCAGGCGGATGTGGACATGGTCGACCTCATCGAGCACGACCGGCGCAAAGGGACTGCCTCGGAGCACCTTGAGGGAGTCTGCGGAGCCCTGTCCAGTGCGGGGGCGGAGCCAGGCGGTGCTGCCGTCTTCGTGTGTCCAGGTCAGGACAATGCCGACGTACAGCGGGTGCTTGAGCCCAAACAGCACCGACAGCGGGAGCTGAAGCCGATCGATCGGCAGGCCCAGGCGACGCAGGGCGAGCGCGAGCTTCTCAGCAACCTCTGGAAGCGTGTCTGGCTGCAGAGACGACGAGACCATCGCGCCGAGATCACGACAGAACTGAAGGTGCTGCTCCATGGTCAAGGACATCGACCGCTCCTCTGCTCCCACAGGAGACCACACTTCAACGACGACGGGCTCATCTGACTCCTGTGATGACACCCGGATCGGAACCGGGCAGCTGAATCTAAAGCAGTCACGATGTCCACTCTACAGTTGACACGGTGGCCGCAGCGAAGTGCTGGCGGAATGGGATGATGGGTACAGAGAGAACACTCGGCGCACCACCCGCAGCACAGCGATGCCAGTGGACCGTGGCGGTGGCCTCATCGCCCAGATGCCGCACACACCGCCTGCCGTGGCACGACAGCATGTCGCCCACCGCCCGCCCCTGCAGGGAAGGCGCGGAGCCAGAGGCGTCGAGAACATCAACCGATGTGCTCACAAGCCCAGCAGGTACGCTGCCGTCAGTCGGCTGTCAGCCTCACACCGTGCGCCAGTAGGTGCTCAGGCAAGTCACTCAGCGTCCGCGAAAGTCCAGGAGCATGACGCTCCCCTCAGCACCAACACCCACAGACGATTGGGTAGTCTACAAGTGAACTTCAACTTGATTATCTCATTCTCATTTCGCATCGCTGACTGCGGCATCAGCGATGTGATCCAGTAGGGCAGTCCATGGCAATGCCTTCTACGCACGCAAGCCCTGCTCCAGTTCTACGATAGACTTCGGCTCCCATCCAGTTGCAGGAGTCACACAGTCATGTCGAACACAAAGAACAAGAACTCACTCACAAAGATGGCTGCAATTGGCTTTGTCATCGGCAGCACACTGTCTCCCGGGACTGGACAGGCATACTACGGAGGATCCAGCTACATTCTCAGCACCGTGACGACGACCGCTGGAGCGCTCACCACGACCGGCGCGATTGTCGGTGGCATCCTGCTGACGCTCAAGACAACCGACCTGTACCCAGACGGTGTGGTCCAGCAAGGAGACACGACCCGCCGCCTGCTGGATGCTGCGATGCTGGTGACCCGCAGCGAGCTTGCGATGCACCTTGAGCTGCTCCACAGCAGCCCGACGGCCTATACCCAGTTCTCACAGGAGCTCATGGCTGGTGAGGGACCGGCGGTTGAGGCGATGGTGCGGGCGACGAACCTTCCGGTCGCGACCCTCCAGGCCGACTGGCTGGCGGTGCAGTCCGAAGCAGACGCCCGGCACACCCTCGACGCATTTGTCCACCAGATGGCGCCGAAGCTGACGGTGTCCGACACTGTCGCCGCTGATCTTGCCTGGCAGCTGGTTCGTGAGCAGTCCGCAGCTGCAGAGGGTCCCGTGCACGCCATGGCGCACCTCTGGCTCGCAGAGTGGCTCGGCATCTCGGCGGAGTCTGTCGAGGCGGCCAACCGCCAGGCACTGGTGCAGCTCGGAGTCGAGAGCGATGAGGCGCTTCGTGCACAGCTCTACAGCGATCCCGAGCCCTACCTCCGCGCACTCTCCGTCAACCTTGAGCTGTCCGACATGGAAGCCATCAAGGCACACTTCGAGGCTCTCCTCGCCCAGAGCACGACCTCGAACGCACAGTCCGTACACACCCTGTAGTGCTCGGACTCGTGATGTGGGGGGCGGTGGCACAGGCTGCGCCCCTTGAGAGGGTGTGGTCCCTGGAGACCCCTGGAGACTGGAGCAGTCGAGACATCACGCTCCTCCAGTCAATCGCTGCTGTGGTGCCCGCACCGAGCACGCCGGTGGTCCTCCGTCGGAGTCATGAGCCCCTGTCTGGTCCTCTCGACGCGCTGGCGCATACGGTCGTCCAGACGCGGCGACAGGGGGCTCTCCTCGTGGTCTCTACCGTCGGTCTCGCAGAGATCGTCGCAGCGGCTGCTGGA
This sequence comes from Myxococcota bacterium, assembly GCA_029251165.1. Classification (GTDB taxonomy): domain Bacteria; phylum Myxococcota_A; class UBA796; order UBA796; family UBA796; genus JAQXDW01. The sequence goes on along the minus strand of JAQXDW010000112.1, from coordinate 11,528 downwards.
GAAGCCGAGGAGGCTTCAGCAGAGGCCCTGACAGAAGAGGTCCTCCGACGCCGACTGGTTCATGGCCTGATGCGTCGACTCGACCGCGAGCATGGCTGGTCTTCTGACCGCATGTGGATGGGGCTGTCAGAGTGGGGGGCGGGAAAGCCCGGAGAGCGCGATCCCCTCAGCTACGCCGAGCTGCGGGGGATGACATCCTCTGCCGAGGATCTCGCGGTGCTCGCGGAGCACACCCTCATGGGGCGACCGCTGCCCTGGGATCACCCCATCGATGCAGCATGCCGGATGCGGTCGAAGTGGCGGATGCTGACGGAGTGGCTCGACACGCCAGGCACCGCACCACAGGGAACCTGCCCATCGCTGGAGCAGGTGGGACTCAGCCCTGAGCGCATCGAAGCGGTCGATGTCATCTATGTCCAGGCATCGACCCGCAGCCCGGCATCGCTCGCCGGACACCTTGGAATTGGCCTGGTCTATGCCGGGCGAGACGGGCGCAAGCGTGAGGTCGTGTACCAGCTCGGCGCAGACACCGATGGCGTCAAGATCGGCTCGCCAGAGTACATCCTGCGCGGCATCTGGGGTGGCTTCCAGGGACTGCTGCTCTGGGAGCCCTACCGCCGGACCGTGCTCCGGTATTCAGACGAGGGGCGATCCGTTTCTCGCCTCCGCCTTCGACTGACAGACGCCGAGAAGGTGCGCCTCCTCGAGCGCCTGGACGACCTCCGACAGAGCTGGCAGCGCACTTATCGCTTCTTCACCCGCAATTGCAGCCACATGCCCAAGGCGCTCCTGGAGTGGACGTTCCGCGAAGAGATCGAGCTTCCGGTGATCTTCGGTCCGGATGCAGTGCTGGCCGATCTGGAGCGGAACGGACGCCTGGAGACGCTCCCGGGAGAGACGCTTCATGAGTTCAGCCGCTACGACCGCGCACGGCTCGCAGCGTCCCTCCGAGAAGCCACCGCTGCACGGCTGAGGCAGCAGTGCCACAGCCAATGCGCGGCCCTGGAGACAGCACTGAGGGGTGGCGAGCGCAGATCCGTGACGCAGAGGGCAAGTGCCTATCTCGCGCTCAGTACCTGGGGAAGGGAGACCAGCACGGTAGCGCTGGTGCAGCGCTATCTGGTCTGGTCCGAGCAGATCGAGCACCACAAGGAGCACCGATCTGGAGAAGATTCGCCCGCGCTGCAGGCCCTGTGGACGGCGCTGCCGCAGTCTTTCTCAAGCACAGATCTGACCGCCTCCAGCACAGCGCTGGGGGCCGCCGGCGACAACGAGACGTCTCTGGCCATCACCCAAGCCACCTCAGAGCTGATCAGCGTCCTGGAGGAGGACATCCGTGGGCGAGGGCAGCGCTACACCGTCGCCCCACACACTCCGCTCAACCGAATCCAGGTCCACGTCGGAGGCCGCCAGTCCGACGGAGCGGCGCTCAGCACCCTGTCCATGGAGACTGCGCTGTACAGCGCACGACTCGGCGAGAGCCGCCGCTATGCATCGGCCAGCGGACTGGAGATGCAGCTGCTTCGCTCGAACCTGCGCCTGCTCGACCCCGCCTCGACCGATGCGCAGCTGGAGGTTGACCTTCAGGCTCTCCAGCTCCGACGCGTCTGGAGTGAGTCTCGGGTCCTCAATCCAGGTTTCTCCGCGCGGCTCGTGGGGCTCCAGCGGCAGGTCAGCATCGACGGCGCGCGGGTCCGGCTCGACGTGCTGGAGCTTGGAGGACTCATCGAGCTGTGGCAGCACGACCGACATCGCCACCACCTCTTGGTGGGTGCCGGGGTGCTCGGCGGCGTGGTGGGAGGCTGGGCGGGGCGCTCCCTGGAGCCGGTCGTCGAGACCCCGATTCGCCTGGCGGGTCGCCTGGGCAGCGCAACAGATCCGCTGACCGGTCTGAGCCTGGAGGCGGCATGGACCCCTGCCCTGCTTCAGGCGGGGCGGCTGGAGGCAGTGCTGTCCGCTCAGCGTGGACTGGGTGAGGTTCGAGACATCGGGATCGCCCTGGCTGGGGATGTCCGACTCCAGAACCTGGAGGACGAGACCACCTACGCGCTCCTCCTCGGCCTCTGGCTTGAGCGCTACTGACATGTGTTGTGGAGTGTGGATGTGGTTGTGATCAGCGGAACCGGTCGCTCCGGAACGAGCATGTGGATGCAGATCCTGGCGGATGCTGGGATGTCGGTGCTGGGAGAGCGCTTCCCGAGTAACTGGGAGAAAACCCTCAAGGCTGCCAACCCCCAGGGGTTCTTCGAGTCCACCCTCGTCAAGGGCATCAACTTCACCACCAACCCTGACCCCATCTCCGGCGCGCGGGTGATCCCAGAGGAGTCTCGCGAGCAGGTGGTGAAGATCTTCGCCAGCGGTGTGCGTCGAACGGAGCGCATCTACCTCGACCGCGTCCTGCTGACTGTGCGGCACTGGCGCGCGTTTGCGCTGAGCGTACATCGCCTCAATGCAATCCAGAGCGCTCAGAACATCGCGCTGCCCGAGACACAGGCCAATCCCTGTGTGTGGTGGTTCCTGGAGAACATTGCAGTGCTGCAAGATGCCATGATCCGGGGGTACCCCATGCGCGCAGTCACCTACGAGGCCGTGCTCGCTGAGCCAGAGGCCGTGGTCGGCGAGATCCTGGGCTGGCTCGGGGTCTCGGTGTCCGCAGCGCACGTTGTCGACCCGTCTCTCCGCACGGTCTCCGCGCCCTCCCCCATCGCCGATGAAGGAGAGCTTCCCTCACACTGGCTGGAGGGATTTGATGCACTTCATGCAGCCATTGAAGATGGCTCGGTCTGGACACCGGGCCGCATCCAGGGCTTCATGAGACTGAGAGAAGAGCTCCACAGCTCACTCCAACCAAGAGGCCTTCCTTGAGGGGCCTCAGACACACCTTGATACAGCCAGCTGGCACCTCCCCTGGAGTACTGAACAATGCAGCGACGTGATTTCATAATGGGCGCAGGAAGCCTGATGACCCTGCTACCGCTTCCCGCGCTGGGAGCGCTCGAGGGGCCTGGAGCCGCAGCAGCCGCAGCAGTGTGGGCTGAGCTGGATGGGCTGGCCGGCAAGCCCCTCAGCCAGCGTGGGCGCGGTGCCATGGACGTGGCCGCCTTCGTCGACGGACTTCCCGTCGAACATCAGACCCACCCCAGGATGCAGTCCGGGATCCGCCTGGCAATGTCATGGCTCGGAGAGGCCATGCTGGAGGTCCGCGACACGATGGCGGCCATCGCCCGGGGAGCCGAAGTCGACGACGCCGTCCTCGACGAGGCGCTGAGGACCAACACAGGACACAGCCGACGGGAGCGGCGCGCCCTCGCCGCCGCCAGCCGGCGCATGGCACCAGAGAGCCGCCAGGCATATGCCCGCCGAGTCGCCAGAGACATCGATCGACTCCAGCGCGAGGCACAAGCGTCAATCGAGAACGGCTTCGAGGGCTCCAGCCTGATCCGAATTGATCCCGTCCTGTCCGCCCGAGCCCAGCGCGCACACCTGGGCGCGGGGGTAGACATCGAAGATGAGAACCTGGTCTTGATGCTCGTCGGCCTGGTCGCCGCATCGATGGCGGGACTTCTCGGTGTGACGTTCGCCATCAGCGGCTCCGTGCAGCTCTTGGTTGGAATTCTGTCCGTAGACGCAAGCCTCATGCTCGGTTCGCTGCCCAGCCTCATCATCGGCGCGCTGCTGATCTGGCTGGCGGTGTGGGCCATCAGACGCATCGTGCGGACCATGAGAGGAAAGCGCAGCCACACCGCACTTCGCCTGACGACGCCAGAGCTGGTCCGTCAGCGATAGCGCAGGGGCACCTCCAGGCCCCTCCCCGTCAGGGCTCCTGGAGCAGACGATCTCACGAGTCGATTCTTAATTCCTGATCAATCCAGGCCGCCCGGGCAAGGGTCCATGTCTTCAGGTAGTCCACCTCCTCCGCGTAGCTGGTGCGCTCTACCGCGCCGAAGTCATTGGGCCAGACATACTCACCGAGCACAGGCCAGCGCTCAAAGTTGCGCGCTGCGGCCTCCTCCAGGAGCATCGCAGTGGCATCGATGTCCGCGATCAGCGCAGCGTCTGACCAGGCGTCAGACCGGTGCTGCAGCCAGCGCTCTGACAGGCGCTGCCGATACACCTCGTCCTTGAGCATCTGCGCATACCAGTCAAAGCCGCGAGGGTTGTCGGCTGGAAATTCTGGGTTGTCATAGTGCCAGCCCTCGATCTCCCAGGACGCGAAGTAGTCGGCATTGCCCAGCGAGCCGTTGAAGTCCCAGATCGGTCCCATGGTCAGGAGTCCGTCGCGATCCTTGTGCATCCAGGTGGACAGCACATAGGCATCCACGTTGCGGCTCAGCTCCATCATCAGCATGTGGTCCACGAAGCTGTCGAGATCGGCATGGCTCGTGTAGCTGCCATCCTCTCTCGCCAGCGACGCCTCAAAGTCGTTGAGGTAGCCCTCTAAATAGGACCACTGCTCTGGCGTGATCTCGTCGTAGTCGGGATACTCCAGCACCAGCGCGTCCTGGTACAGCGCCGTGGTGAGCTCGCGCCCCTCGAGCCAGTCGCGCTTGAGGAGATACCCCCCGCTGACCGCAGGCTCCGTGCTGTCCGTCGCGCTCAGCGAGGCCACATCGACCCGACTCGAGTCGCGCTTGACCTTCTCCATGAAGACGTAGACGCCACGATAGTCGTCCGCGTCGAGCACACCGCCGCTGTCCTCAAGGTACAGCTCGACGAAGTGCGTCCGAGGAGCGTATCGCCCGATGGCGCGAGCCCAGTGGTACATCAGGTGGTTTCGCATCAAGGTCTTGTCGGAGTAGGGGCCCTGAAGAATCCAGTCTTCCTCTTCTGGAAGCCCAAACGGCGCGATGTCGATGTCCGCGCCGTCGGCATCGCGGGTCTCTAAGGCGTACTGCTTCTTGTCGTAGTTCATCGAGGAGTTTCCGCGCAGGTGAACCGCTCCCTGGCCGCTCCAGACCGGCGGATCCGTCAGCGAAGGGGGGACGCTTCCCGCGCCCTCCAGCAGCGCCAGATCGACGTCAACCCACTCCCGATCCCACGCCTCATCTACCCGAACGCCGTGGGTGTCGATGCGGACAATGCTGACGGTGGTCTGGTCGATGACCGTGGTGTCGATGCCGATCGACTCCACCGCATCGGAGCCTCCAGGACCGCTGCTGGGCTGGTCAGGGGCGGGTGCTGCGGGCTGACACCCCGAGAAGACCAGCGCGATCCCATACACTCCGGTGCCCATTGCTCTCCACCTCCTCCCCGAAGACTACCCGCCACAGGAGGGAACAGCGAGCGGCTCGAGGGCGGTCTCTGGAGACGACGCAGCGGGGGATGCGCTGTGGATTCGGCGGTCGCAGGACGTGCTCAGCAGGCAGCGCACTCAAGGTGGATGATGACCCCGTCAGCTCGCCGCGAGAAGCGCAGCGCACACTCCCCGACCTCTCCCTCGAAGGCGTAGACATCAGGCGCGCGCCAGTACTGCGTCCAGTCAGAGAGGCCGAGCTTCGGTGCGATGCCCTCGACAATCGCCCGCGCTTCAGCATCCGTGGTGTCCGGCAGGGTCAGGCGTGAGGAGACGGCCCCGTTGCCGTCAATGTCCATGGGCACATGCTCAAGCCGGACCCCCTGCTCAAATCGCTGGAGGAGCAGTGCAGCGTGACCATGCACACCCATAGAGCGAACGCTCTCGATGATGAGGAGCGGACCGACGGCCTGATAGCGCTCCTCTGCAAACGACAGCAGCTCGTCTCTCGTCACTGCGCTGCGGTCGAACACCAGCTGAGCAGGGATCGTGTCATCCGACATCGCCTCAGGCCAGGGCGTCGCCTCTGTGTGGGAGCTCTGCCCCCACTTGTAGCAGCGACCGTCGCTCAGACCGCCACCACTCGGGGTGCAGGAGTCCAGGGCCTGGCAGGCCTCGTGGGTCAGGCTGGGTGCCGGCATCCACCGCAGCGAGTCATCCGACGGCCAGCCCAGAAAGCACCCCGCGTCGTCATAAAAGGAGACATGGCCGGGCCCTGCCGTCATCGGAAGCTCTCCGCTCATGAGCACCCCACGTCGCCAGTCACGCGCGGGGGAGTCCGAGGCACCAGACCACTTGTAGCACCCCACGTCGCCAGTCACGCCATCCTCGGTCTCGATGCAGGGGCTCGCCGATGCACAGTCCGCATAGCTGACCGACTCCCTGGGAACCCAGCACGCCTGGCCGCCGGCGCGCTCCAGGGAGAAGCAGCCCGGCTGTGTATGGACCGCGCAGGTCACATCAGCCGAAGCCACCGTCGATGCAGACGCCAGCACCAGTGGCTCACCAGCGGGACCCTGCGGACCCAGCGATGCCGGCGTCACAGGAGCACCCGCTCGGGACAGGCCAGCGCAGGCGGTGGTGGTGAGGGACAGGGATGTCGTCACGATCAGGGCATGAAGTAAGCGAAACATGGTGCCAGTTCTCCGATGAGTCTCGACTGCACAGTAAGCAAGGCGCGTGCCAGCCTCAGTCGGCTGCCAGACACGGCGAACATCTACCAATCAAATACAGGGCAGATATTCCAGACATCAATAATTGCGCGCAGACATTGCGTAAACCCACGCTGAGTGCTGACGTGCTCGCATGGCAGAAGCGCACGCACAATGGCAGCGCCGCCAGACGATTCCTCTGCTCGATATTCGATGCCATGCAATACTAGTCTTTCAATATGGATATTTTAAGAATGAACCTGGGCACACTGCGACTGACGCTGCTGACTCTCCTGGCTGGCTGTGGAGACAAAGAGGGTGCCTGCACCGACGGCACCGCCATCCTGCTCAGCGATGGCTCGGTCAGCGGCTTCGTGGAGTGCGAAGATGAGACCGTGCACCGCGTGTCGGCGGAGACCTGTCCGCTTCCCGACCCGGCAGGAGACTCGGTCTGCAGCACGGAGAACAACCAGGGCAGCTGCCAGACCGACGATGACTGCACCGATGGCGGCAACGGACGGTGCGTACAGACCAGCTCCGATGAGTTCTCCGACGACATCTGGTGCGGCTGCCGGTATGGGTGTGAGACCGACGATGACTGCGGCACTGGCTCGGTCTGCACATGCGACACGACCTCTCCAACAGGGCGCTCTGAGTGCATCCCGGCGAGCTGTCAGACCGATGCTGACTGCGGAAAAGAGCAGTGCGTCCTGGATGTCTATGAGTGGTGTGGGAATCCACAGCTCAGCCTGAGCTGCTCGACCGCGGAGGATGAGTGCACCGCGAACGCTCAGTGCGAAGGCAGCGATCTGGGCTCCCCCTATGAGTGGTGTGCCCTCGATGGCGAAGCCCGAGAGTGTGACTCGAAGTCGAGCGGAGACTACTGCGGAGATGGCCGACCGTTCTTCGTTGATGGAGCGGCCGTGACCGCAGCCGACCAGGGTGCCGATGGCTGGGGGGCCGCGCTGTCGCCCGAGGTGGCCCGCCTGTCCGTGCAGGAGCGCGCGGTCCTCGCACAGCGCTGGCGGCATGCGGGACTTGCAGAGCATGCCTCGGTGGCTTCGTTTGCGCGATACCTGCTACAGCTGATGGCCCTCGGTGCGCCGGCGGCGCTGGTGAGCGAGGCGACGGCTGCGATGGCAGACGAGATCCGACATGCCCAGCAGTGTCTGGCGCTGGCGAGCGCCTATGCCGATGAGGTCGTGGGGCCGGGTCCGCTGAACATCACAGGCGCGCTGGCAGGACCGCACACCCTGGAGTCCGTGCTGGAGTCGGTGATCGTGGAGGCGTGTGTCGGAGAGACCATCGCCGCGATTCAGGCCGCCGAGGCCCTCCGCCTTTCCACGGATGAGACCGTTCGCGTTGTCCTCACGGGAATCGTCGCCGATGAGTGGCGACACGCCGAGGCTGGCTGGCGGTTTGTCCGCTGGGCAGTAAGCCAGGGCGGCCCAGTAATCGCACAGCGCGCCCAGGAGCTGCTCGCCACTGCCGCACGGCGCCGACAGACCCCGCCTCCCCCCCCACAGCTGCACCCTGCGGCTCTCGATGCGCACGGCTGCCCCGATGCTGAGCGACTGCATGCCGCAGAACAGGCTGCGCTGAGAGAAGTCATCCTGCCCTGCACGGCAGCCCTGGCGGCGTAGTCAGCCGGGGTTGGACCAGCCCGCGCGCGGGATCTGCTCCACGAAAAAATCAATGACAACGGCGACCGCTGTGCCGATCGTCCGATACATGCCCAGAAGAAGCCCATCTCGGAGATCTCAACATGCTCTTGTTCTCGCTGCTCCTCACCGCCTGCATGTCCACGCCAGAGCGCTCCGTAAACGGCGATCCGGATGCCGACTGGCCTGCGCTCGATGCGCTCGACAGCGAGATCGTCAGCATCATGGAGCGGGACGGCATCGCCGGACTCTCAGCCTGCATGGTGATCGCTGGAGAGCTGAGGTGGTGTGGCGGATATGGAGAGGGAAATCCCGCCAACGGAATGCTGGCGACCCCCTCCACGCCCTTCCTCCTCGCCAGCGTCTCCAAGGCGGTGACGGGGGTCGCCGTGATGCAGTCGGTGGAGGCGGGTGAGCTGGATCTCGATGCCCCCATCAACGACAACCTGCCGTTCGAGGTCACTCACCCCGACGCCCCCCAGACCGACATCACCACTCGGCACCTGATGTCTCATGCCTCTGGCATTGTCGACAATTGGGATGCCCTGGAGCGCCACTACGTGACCGGTGACTCTGAGGAGGAGCTGGGTGCGTTCCTGGAGGGCTACCTCGTGGAGGGCGGTGCCGACTATGACGCCTACGAGAACTTCCACCCCGACGGAGTCAAGCGGGTCTCCGAGTACAGCAACACCGGGGCAGCGCTCGCGGGCTACGTTGTCGAGGCCACCACAGGGGTTCCGTTCGACGAGTACTGCGAAGACCGACTGTTCGGCCCCCTCGACATGAACGCTGGCTGGCACCTCGCGGACTTCGACACCGCAGCGGTCGCCTCCCCCACGGAGTACTCCGCTGGCGACTGGACCGTCCTCGACCACTTCGGCTTCCCCGACTACCCCAACGGCCAGCTTCGCGCAGACGCACGCAGCATGGGGCGCTTCCTCGCGGCCATCTCCAGCGGCGGTGAGTTTGACAACACCCGGCTCCTCTCGGCCTCGTCCGTCGAGGAGATGGTGACCGTTCAGAACCCCAACCTCGACGCCGATCAGGGCCTGATGTGGTACCAGTGGATCCTCGATGGCGAGACCGTCGTGGGCCACAACGGCGGCGAGAGCGGAACCTCCGCCGAGATCCTCTACCGACCCTCGGACGGCTACGGCGTCGTGGTCCTCATGAACGCCGAGGGCAGAAGCCGCACCCTCGAGAAGGTCGAGCGCGCGGTCTTGGAGGCCGCAGCCACGCTGTAGAGGGGAGAGCCTCAGCCCCAGGGGCGCCGCTCCTCACGCCTGAAAGAAGAAGACGAGGCAGGAGCGGTGTCCGCGGATCACCGGGCTGACAAAGTGCCAGGCGGCGGGGTCATCGGAGGGGAAGAAGACCGCGCTGTTCGGGGACGGCTGGAGGGTGAGCAGCCTGTCCTGGTGAGCGGTCAGGTATGCCCCCAGGAGCGGATCTTCGCTGTAGAGGTCTCCGGCGGCCCAGCGCGCTCGACACGCTGCCGTGACCGGACTGTCTACCGGCGCGCCGCTGGCGCCAAAGAACGGGAAGATGAGGGCACCGCCTTCAGCGGGGACGTCGATGTAGAGGAGCAGGCTGAGCCGGCGTCGTGGGCGACCGTTGAGGTCGTGGTGAAGCAGCCCGGTCCGTCCCTCGAACCGAAGCAGGACCTGCTGAATCGAGAGGTCCGCTGCCGCTGGCACGCGCGCGGCGATGCAGCGTCGTGTCGCTGCGAGGAAGGCCATGTCCTTGAGCTTGCCGTAGACATCTCGACCACCACGACGGGGTCGGGTGATCTGCTGGAGGCGCCGGAAGTCATCCGCTGGGAGAAACGACTCGATGACTGTGACCATGCTCAGAGGCGACCGTGCTGCGCGCAGAGCGCATGTGCAGGATCCGATGCAGCGCGTCCGAGCCACTCCGGATGGCGTGCAGGCCCCGCTGCAGCTGACAGACCTCCGGCACGCCGGTCTGGACAGGTTAGGAACTTTGTTCGGACATCGAACCAAGAAAACCGTATCGGAGCTCTGATGAGTCTGACTGACTTCGACGCACGCGCCAACGCACTGATTGCTCGCATGAACCTCTCGCAGAAGCTCGGGCAGATGACCCAGCCCGAGCGGCTGCACATAACGCCCGATGAGCTTCGTGAATTCCATATCGGAAGCGTCCTCTCTGGCGGCGGCTCTGTTCCGGGAGACAATGCCCTGTCGGACTGGGTCGCGATGAACGACGACTACTGGCAGGCCTCCTCCGATGACCTGGGCATCCCGCTGCTCTACGGGGTCGATGCCATCCACGGCCACAACAACGTTCGCGGCGCGGTCGTCTTTCCGCACAACATCGGCCTCGGTGCCGCCAACGACCCCGACCTCATCCGTCGAATAGGTGTCGTCACGGCCCGAGAGGTGCTCGCTACCGGCGTCGAGTGGACTTTCGCTCCGACCCTCGCGGTGGTCCGCGATGATCGCTGGGGGCGCTCCTACGAGGGGTACTCAGAGGATCCCGAGATCGTCACACAGTACGCTGCGCAGATGGTCGCTGGTCTCCAGGGCAAGCTGGGAGCCGACTCGGTTGTCGCCTGCGCCAAGCACTGGGTCGGCGACGGCGGAACCGGAGAGGGTGTCGACCAGGGAGAGACGGCCCTGCCAGAGTCCGAGCTGCGGCGGCTGCACATCGCCCCATACCGCGAGGCCATCGGAGCCGGCGTGCTGACCGTGATGGCCTCCTACAACAGCTGGAACGATGAGAAGTGCCACGGCCACCGCTACCTGCTCACAGGGGTGCTGAAGGAAGAGTTGGGCTTTGAGGGCTTCGTCATCTCTGACTGGGACGGCACCAAGCAGGTCGCCACGGACTACGCGGACGCGGTGGTGAAGTCCGTCAACGCCGGGGTGGACATGTTCATGGTTCCCCTGGAGTGGAGGGCACACCTCAAGGCCCTTCGTGCGGGGGTGACCACAGGCCGCGTCCCGATGTCTCGCATCGACGATGCTGTCCGGCGTATTCTAAGGGTAAAGCTTGCCTACGGACTCTTCGAGCGGCCGCGCCCGGCCGATCGTCCCTGGTCGGGTCACGCCAGCTTCGGCAGCACTGAACACCGCGACGTGGCCCGCGAAGCCGTTCGCAAGTCCCTGGTGCTCCTCAAGAACGACCGCGTGCTGCCGATCCGAACCGACGCACGTCTCCTCGTCGCGGGCAAGAACGCAGACGATCGCGGCCACCTCTGCGGCGGCTTCACCCTGGAGTGGCAGGGCGTCAGCGGCAACGCAGCGGTCGAGGGCGGCACCTCGATCTGGGAGGGCATCCAGGCCCTCTCCCCAGAGGCAGTCCTGAGCCCGCAGGGAGATGCGACCGGCCGCTTTGACGTCGCCATCGTGGTCATCGGAGAAACCCCCTACGCCGAGGGCATGGGCGACATCCGCAGCTGGG
>JAQXDW010000107.1 GCA_029251165.1 Myxococcota bacterium | reverse complement strand
GTCTTCGTCGTCTTCGTCGTCTTCGTCGTCTTCGTCGTCTTCGTCGTCTTCGTCGTCTTCGTCGTCTTCGGCAGCGTCGTCTTCGGCGTCGTCGTCTTCGGCAGCGTCGTCGTCTTCGGCAGCGTCGTCGTCTTCGGCAGCGTCGTCGTCTTCGGCAGCGTCGTCGTCTTCGGCAGCGTCGTTGTCTTCGGCAGCGTCGTCTTGGGCTTCCTCTGCGACCTCGTTGTCGGCGTCGTCTTCAGTGGGCACGCGCGGCTCGTCAGCGGTGTCCTTGAGAGGCTCTGGGGCTACCGAGACCGTCGCCGTGTTGACCCTCCTCTCTACAGCTGATGTGGTGTCCTCGCGCGTCAGCGTCTCTCGGAGATCGATGGCATCGTCCAGCGCGTCGTCTTCGGGAACATCAAGGTCCTCGGAAGTGTCTTCCTCATCTTCCAGCGCTTCGATGACCTCGGGGCGTCGTGGGAGAAATGGGCTGATGAGCACGCGCGCGGGCTGGAGGTTGGCGGGCGTCTCGGGCTCCAGGGCCGCGAGCAGAACCACCGGGGAGATCTCGCGATCATCGTCGGTGCTGAGCAGAGCCTCTGGTGTCGGAGGAGTCGGCTTGGGTGTCGGCAGAACCGGTATGGTCTGCGGTGGCGGGACGGGTGGCAGGTGGATGGGCTCCACCAGCGGACGGATGGCGTACTGCACCTTCTTGGCATTGTGAGAAGCGCGCACCGACTGATCCAGCGCCCAGCCCTGTCCGAGGGCCTCGATCAGCTCGCTCTCCCACTCCGGGTGTCGCGATGCGATGGCGGACAGCGACTGTCGCACTGCGCGACCCGGGCTGAGGCGGAGCCGCGCCTGCTCTTGCCGCAGTCCCATCATCATCAGTCCCAGTCCTTCATCGGGAAGACGCGGGACAGCGATGGCGTCCAAGATCGCGACGAGCTGCCGGCAGTCTGTGGCCTGGGCTGCGGCGGTCGGGTCGGGATCGGGGGCAAAGAACTCGGAGAGCGCAGGACGAACCACCAGATAGCCGTCGGCGTCTAAGCCGATATGATCGGGGTGCAGGAGGCCATGGGCGCCGCCCTGCTCGTGAAGCTCGGCGATCGCTGCGGAGATGTGCCAGGTCAGCCCGAGTCCGGAGCCTGGGGTCAGCCGCCGGGAGAGATCGAGAAGTGACTCTGCGAGCATCCCAGGCACCACCACAAAGCCGATGCCGTCTTGCTTGCCATGGGTGATGCTGGGGAACGGACCCCAGGATGGCAGGTTTCGGACCTTGTCCAGCATCGACACGGGGCCGAGGAAGACATCTGCGGTGCCATCCTCACCTTCTGCCTGCCACCGTGCGATGTCGGCGGCGGTGGCCGACAGACGCTTCTGGAGTGTGAAGCCGGCGTAGGACTCTGATGGCATGGGTGAGATTCTCCCGTCGGATGTGGCAGGGAGGGAGTATAGCGAGGGGGGTGGGGAAGAGCGTCCGCTTGTCCGAGCCGATGTGGTCAGTTAGTGACGCGCTTTACACGAGCGCACTGTGTCTCACGTCCGCTCCCCTGAATCTGGAACCTGAGGTTGTGATGAACCGCGTGGAAGCTGCTGTCAACGAGGGTCGCTGTGTACTGGCCATCGGCGGTCGTGCGCTGAAGAACCCTGATGTGCTGATGGAACTGCGTCGTCGACCGGTTCCGGCTGTGGCGCTGGGAGCAGATCCGGTCAATCCGGTCGGCCGACTCAGTGAAGAAGCGCTCGCACCAGCACTGGACAATCGGGGCGGAATAATTGTTCTCGTCGAGCCCGAGGGTGCGGTCGATGGTCGTGCGCTCAGTGCTCTTTCGGAGCTGGTGAAGAAGGGCAAGAACAAGCCAAAGCTGTACGTCGCCGCGCGCGCGTTCAACCCTTTTGCCATGCCGATGTCGATGCGACTGCTCAAGATCGAGCAGCTCAAGTCTCGCGCGCAGGACTTCGTCGCATCTCTTCCGATCCCGTCAGCTTCGGCGGTCGCTGCTGCGCCTGTGAGCCGCAAGCAGAAGCAGAAGAGCGAGGCCGCGCGCATCCCGGCACCTCGGGCTGAGATCGTCGGTCGCGAGGAAGAGCTTGCGGCACTCAAGGCGCTGCTGGAGTCCGATGGTGGTCCGATCGTCATGACCGGTGCTGCGGGATCTGGTCGGCGCTGGCTGCTGGAGAGCGTGCTCTCGGACAGCGAGCTGGTCCGCCTTCCGGACTTCGCCATCGACCGTGGCTGCGGCGCAGACACCCTGGCGGCCATCGTTGCTCGGGCTGCTGCGGACGGCGGTGACGCTACCCTCCTCGATGCCCTGACCGCTGCGAAGCGCTCCCCGGGGGATTCCCTCTCTCCGGCAGACCTCACCGAGAAGTTCGTCGCGGCGCTCAGCAGCGATGCGATGTCGGGCAAGCTCCTCATCGTCCATCACCTCCACCGCCTGCTCGACCGCCGCGACAGCAGCTTCTACCGCGAGGGTCGTCTGGAGATGATGCTCCGTGGTGCGCTCCTCTCGGAGCCCAAGCTGCGGATCGTCTTCGTCTCAGAGCGCGCGCCCACCTTCTACCGCGAGGGCCAGTCGGCTCACATTCGGCGGTTTGAGGTCGGCGGCATCCGAGGCAAGGAGCTTCACGCGCTGTTCGATGCATGGCACGCACCGGAGTTTCCCCGTGCGCACTTCGGCCCGATCTTCGAGCGCACCGGCGGACACCCGATGTACGCCCGATACCTGGCCCTCGCGGTCCGTCGTGGCGAGGACATCGAGGACATCCTGGAGCGTCCCAAGTACCTCAAGGCCTCCGCACCAGGTGACATGGAGGCGCTGCTCAAGCACCTCAAGAAGGTCGTCTCCAAGGTCGACGCCAAGCTGATGGAGAAGCTGTACCGGGTCGCGCTGTTCCGCGAGACCGTCAGCCCGGAGATCCTCCAGTTCCTCGGCATCAACCGAAAGGAGCGGCTGACCCTGCTCTCTGATGGTGTCCTGGAGCAGACTCCGATCGCCGAGGGGCGTCGCTACTACATTCACCCGATCATCCTCAGCCTGCTGCCCTACCGAAAGGTCAATGACTTCTCCACGATGGAGGAGATCGGCCGCGCGTTCCTCGGTCAGGGCGCCGCTGCTGAGAAGCGCGACGAGCCCCTCAAGGCGATCGCGTTCCGGCTGGAGGGCAACCGCCTGCTGGTCGATGCCCGCCGCGAGCGCAGCTGCTACACCCTGTCCGTTCCCGACAACGATCCGAACGTCGAGGCCATCCAGGGACTCATCCGCCGTCGCCAGCCGCGTCTGGACATCGCCCGCTCCCGGCTCAACGAGGTGCTCAAGACCGCCCCGCGCAACACCGAGCTGCTGCTGTGCGATGCGGAACTGAAGACTGCGGAGAAGAAGAAGGGCGACGAGATCCAGGCCGTCTACGACCGGATCGCGGAGTTCTGTCCGACGCCAGAGGCTGTCCACCATGAGTGCAGCTTCCACATCAGCCGAAACGCACGCGGCAAGGCACAGGCTGCCCTGGAGCGCGGCATCGAGCTGTTCACCGACAGCGGGCGTCTTCGTCGTCGTCTCGCGGGCATCTACCTGCGCATGAACCGCCTGGAGCTTGCGGAGCAGACCCTCCGCGCTGCGGCGGATCTTGAGCCGATGATGCCGGACAACTACAGCATGCTCGGCGAGGTCTACGTCCGCCTGGGTGTCGCGCGCTGGGAAGATGCCGATCAGGTCATCGCTGAGGCGCGCCGCATTGATCCGGACAGCCCCGTCCACATGGTCCGCTCCGCTTCGCTGCTGCGTGCCCGTGCGATGGTCGACACTGACAGCCGAGATGCCCTTCTCATGCAGGGCACGGAGCTTCTCGAGGAAGCCATCAAGCTCGATCCGGCCTACGGACGCGCGATGGTGATGCTTGCCACCACCATCCTCGATCGGGAGACCGGTGAGGATGCGGACCTCGACCGCGTGCAGTGGCTGCTCAAGCAGTCCACCCGCCGCTCTGAGACCGCCGAGGCTGCGACTCAGCGGGCCCGCCTGCTCATCCGTCGCGCAGCATTCACCGATGCGGATCGCGTCCTCGACAAGGCCCACAAGAAGGAGCCCTCCTACTTCCAGGTCTACGGCGTCCGCGGTGAGCTGTACATGGCACAGGGCGACGTCTTCAAGGCGATGGAGGTCTACAAGACGGCCCGCGAACGAAGCCCTCGCACTGCGCCCGAGCGCACCCTCTATGACGCCGCGCTTGCCCGCATCGGTGAGCTGATCGAGTCTGGTCAGGCAGTGGCAATCATGAAGGGTGGCGAGGAACAGGCAGCGGTGTCGACCCCAGAAGGGGGAACCCGTCGTGAGCCGGGTCGGACCGCCGTGCGTCGCACCGCAGACGGCGAGATCGTCGACGTTGTTGTCGCAGAGGCTCCCGCCGAGGCTGCAGAGGCTCCCGCCGAGGCTGCAGAGGCTCCCGCCGAGGCTGCAGAGGCTCCCGCCGAGGCTGCAGAGGCTCC
>JAQXDW010000106.1 GCA_029251165.1 Myxococcota bacterium | reverse complement strand
GGCGACTGCGACGACAGCGATGCCGCCACCTGGCCTGGTGTCGCGGTGCTGGACTCCACGCTGGACTGCATGACCGACGCCGACGCCGATGGATACGGCGACAGCACGCCCGGCGATGGGGTCGTGTTCGGCAGCGACTGCGACGACGGCAGCGACGTCGTCTGGCCCGGTGCGCAGGAGGTGTGCGACGGTCTCGACAACGACTGCGACGGCAGCGCCGAGTCCTACCTCTCCATCGGCAGTGACTTTGACGACGCCGTCTCCTCGGACTTCTCCCTGAACGGCTCTGCGACCCAGGAGTGGGACGGCAAGGATGGCTACATCGTGCTCACCGAGGCGACGGCGAACCAGAGCGGCTCCATGTTCTGGAGCCTGCCGCTGACCACCGCGACCTTCACCGCGACCTTCACCGTCGAGATCGGCGGCGGCAGCGGCGCGGACGGCATGGTGTTTGTCTTCCTCGACGAGACCGACCCGACGGTGCTCTCCGGCAACGGGAGCAACCTCGGTAGCTTCGGACTGTCCGGCTATGGCGTCGAATTCGACACCTACTTCAGCTCCTCTATGGGCGATCTCAGCAGCAACCACATCGCGGTGACGAGCACCGACGACTTCACCGCCATCGCCGAGGACTCCTCGATCCCCACCCTGCACAACGGCGGTGAGATCGCAGTCGAGGTCTTCTTTGATGCCGGCGACATCGCGGTCTACCTCGACGGCACGCTGTACATCTCCACCACGATCCCCGGCTACGCGCTCACGTCGCCGATGTTTGGCTTCACCGCAGCCACCGGTGGTCTGAACGATGCGCACATCGTCGACGACTTCCTGGTGGAGTCCTGCGTGCTGTAGGCGTCACCCCTGGCGCGGTCGGGTCACACTCGCCATGCGCGCTTCTCTGCGGTGAGAGCGCCTCAGTCGCTAACGAGCACCCTCAGCGGTCGGCTCATCCGCTCGGGTAAAGACCATGATGAGCCCTCGATACTCCTTTTCTCCGGGGACGGCCATTGCCGTCTCGTGGACCTGATAGGTGTAGCCCTGCTCGAGCATGGCCCTGCGGAAGCGGCTGCCATAGCCCCGCTTGGGGTCGACGATGATCGCCTCGCAGTTCTTCCGGGCGTGGCGATCAATGAAGCTGGAGAGCATTGCGGCCTGACCCCGCTCATAGAGCAGGTCGCTGCCGACGATCAGATCGAAGGTGCCGAGCGCTTCCTGGAGCGGCTCTGCCCACCCGGTGCGCACAAACGGGATCGGCTCGCCGCCGTTGAGGAGCACGTTCTTCTTTAGGAAGTTGGCGGACTCTGGGTGTCGATCCGTGGCGGTGATGTTCGCGCCCCGGTGGTTGAGGACGAGGCTGGTGATTCCGATGCCGCAGCCCACCTCCAGGATCCGACGACCACGGAGGTCGAAGCCGAACATCAGCCGGGCGAGCTGGATGCCGGAGTCCCAGACGATTCCAAACAGCGACCACTGCGCCTGGGAGATGCCGTGCTGGGCCGCGACCTTGTCTTCACGGTACTCCTGGCGATCTCGAAGAGAGCGAATGTGAATGTCGACATTGCCGAATTCAACGGTCTGATAACGAATGCGTAGCGCACACATGAAATACCGGAGTGTATGAGGAGCACGTAGGCACGCTCATTTGAGGCCGGATCCACGCAGGGTACAGCAAGAATAGTGGATCAACACCGCGCTGTCGTGGAAAAGACATCGGGTGTCGGGGCGGCGAGACGCAGACGTGTGGACCCCATCATCGGGCTGCGCGCAGCCCAGTTTGAAGATGGATCGTCTGAAGCCCGGGGCACTGTGTCCGCTGCTGCTCACGCGACACCCTCCCCAGCTGGGACGTCTCTGCCGCCGGCCAGCACCGTGCTCGCCCTCTCAACTCTCCACCCTTGCGGCCAGCGGAGGGACCCACAGCGCTTGGTGCGAGCGGCTCAGCTCCGGTGCCGGTCGTGAGCCAGCGATCGCGCCAGGACGCCTCTCGCTGCGCCATACCGAACTCCTGTCGTGTCCGCCATGCGGGGAGACTCCCGCTGCATTGCTGTGGCTGATTCTCTGTTTTTTATGCGAGGTATTGACGGCGGAGTCCGAACTCTGCTCTGTGTGGTGTCAGAGGCTCTCACCCGCTCTTGCAGGACGACTCATGCGACCCTGGGAATACGTTGACCATGAGTCGGTGCCAGACGACGACGGAACGCTCTATCTGATGGCGAGGGGCACGGAGTACGCCATCCACGTCAACGGACGAGAGCTGATGACCAACCGGATGCACGGCTCGGAGGATGCGCTCTCTGACCTCGCCTGTGACCGGCTGGAGGATCTGGAGAATGCCCGGGTTCTGGTCGGCGGACTCGGCATGGGCTTTACGCTCTCAGCAGTGCTGCGGCGCATCGGTCCATCCGCACACGTCACGGTGTCTGAGCTGATGCCCGCTGTCGTGCGCTGGAATGCCAAGTACACCGGCAAGGCTGCCCGGTATCCCCTTAGAGACCCAAGGGTTGCGGTTTATATCGGTGATGTCGGCGATCTGGTCGAGGAACCAGAGAGTCGCTGGAGCGCCATTCTCCTGGATGTGGACAACGGTCCCCGGGCGCTGACCCGTCCGACCAACGGCTGGCTCTACACCGCCTCGGGGCTCCACGCTGCACGGGCGGCCCTCATCCCAGGCGGCATCCTCGGGATCTGGTCCGCTGCTGGAGACAAGAGCTTCACTCGTCGTCTTCGGAAGTGTGGCTTTGAGGCAGAGATTCTTCGGTACACTGAGGACGGTCGTCCGACAAAAGACAACGACGGGACCCATGTGCTGTGGATGGCTCGAAGCCCAGCAGACTGAGCATCGCCCCTGTTCGGGGTCTTCGGGGACGGGAATCATCCTTCAGCGCGTCGG
>JAQXDW010000071.1 GCA_029251165.1 Myxococcota bacterium | reverse complement strand
CACTTCAACTGTTTAGTCGAGTCCTTCCGGTAATATGACGCATATCCTCGGAACAACTGATCACTGCTCTACTTCAGAACATCGAGCGCCAGGAAGGGCCGCTGAGCGCCAAAGATGATCGGATCGCGACCTTAGGAGGCTCCGCTAAATAGATTCGCCAATGCCGAGCGTTTCTCCCCGGTTCGTTGCGCTCAGAATTAGAGAGGGTTCTGAGGTGCCCATGCCGATCGATCCAGCCGTTCTCGCTGACATTGCCGTTCGTTATGAGCGCGTCCGTCCTCACCTCAATGAGCGTCAGCGCCGGCTTTGGGCTGGTAATGAGGCGCTCTCTCTGGGCTGGGGAGGCATTGGAGCGGTCGCAAACGTCCTCAAGATGGCCACGGGAACCATCTCAAAAGGGAAGGCAGAGCTGACGGATGGTGCGCCCAGCTTTGAGGAGCCGGCGACCCATCAGATCCGCCAACCCGGTGCGGGCCGAAAGCGTGTCGAAGACAAGGATCCGGGCTTGCTGGATGCCCTGGACCTCCTCGTCGACCCCGTCACCAGAGGTGACCCCACTTCCCCTCTCCGCTGGACCTCCAAGGGAACCGAGAAGCTGGCCGCTGAGTTGACCGCACAGGGACACCCCGTCAGTGCCGATGCCGTCGGACGAATCCTCAACGAGCAGGGATACAGCCTTCAGTCCACCCGAAAACGACATGAGGGCAGCAAGCACCCTGATCGCGATGCCCAATTCCACTACCTCGCCCAGCACGCGCAGATACAGCTTGACCAGGGCAATCCCGTCATCAGCGTGGACACCAAGAGCAAAGAACTGGTCGGCAACTTCAAGCAGAAGGGAGCCGAGTGGCAGCCAAAGGGGGAGCCCGTTGATGTAGAAGCCTACGACTTTCCCAGCATGGCGATCGGAAAAGCGGCGCCGTATGGGGTGTACGACGTGCTCAATAACGAGGGCTGGGTGAGCGTTGGCATCAGTGCCGATACCGCCGAATTCGCAGTGAACAGCATCGGACAGTGGTGGCAGAAGATGGGCCAGGCTCGCTACGAAGATGCCGACACCATCGTAATTACCGCGGATTGTGGAGGGAGCAACAGCTACCGGACACGGCTGTGGAAGCGGCAACTGCAACAGCTCGCTGATGAGCTTCAGCGAGACATCACCGTCCTGCATTACCCTCCTGGAACCAGCAAATGGAACCGGATCGAGCATCGGATGTTCAACCACATCACGATGAACTGGCGAGGTCGGCCGTTGACCAGCTTCGAGGTCGTGGTCCAGTGCATCGCAAACACCACCACTTCGACAGGACTCTCCATCCAGGCGGAGTTGGACAGGACGCTCTACGAGAAGGGGCTCAAGGTCTCGGACCAAGAAATGGCGGAGATCAACATCCGACGGCATGAATTCCATGGCGAATGGAACTACACCATCTCTCCGAAGAATCAGCCGGTTTAATTAGCGGAGACTCCTTAGTCCCCGAACTGCGTGAGTGGAAGTCCGGATCGATTGCACCAACCAACCAACTACAATGCTCCATCACCAGCTCGAGCTTACGCACATCCGAATTGTCGATTGTGCTTTCGTCCAACACCAGTAGGCCATCTTCAAATCGGACCTCACCCCACAACGCATCGCTCGAAGGCTACAGAGAGAAAAGTAAACGGCGATAGCTATCATGGGCAACCAGCTTCAAGGCGATGCGAAAAGCCTCCGTCATCGTCCTGAGGCGACCCCTCATTCAGATTTCGGACTCCATCCGATGGCTTGATGGAAGGCTTTGTACCTGCTGAGTCGCTTTTGAAACGCAGCCATGAGAGCGGTGAGCCTGGCCTGAGGCATGGTGGGAATCTGGAGATACCAGAAGGAGCCCTGCCGGAACAGCGAATACTCCCGCCGCGTCCGTTTCCCAGAGGACCGGAAGCTCTTGGAAAGACCGGCATCTTCACCTGCTTCACCCAGCAGCGTCAGCAGGTGAACTGCCAACGCGCTCAGCAGCCACATCCGATCCCGTCGGTCCGTCCGCTTCACCTTCCCCCACCGCATACCAAGACCAAAACGCGGATCCTTCACATCACGAAAAAGCTCCTCGCAGGTAAACCGTCGGCCATATCGCTTGATCGCAGCCTATGAGTCCACCTCCCGGTCCGAGCACGCCAGAATCCACGGCTCCTTCATCGCCTTGGCATGTACCGTCACCACGCTGCCCACCAACTGCTTCGCCTCCGTGATCTGGGCATCCGGGATCGTCTGCGCCCAACCTCACTTGTGAACCCAGTCCTTCCCCGCTTTCACCTCACCGCTCACGCTCTCCACCAGGATCGACTTTCGAAGTCGAATGATGTAGTCGAAGCCGCGCTGGACAAGGAATGCGAAGAAGGCCTGGTCTGCGAATCCACGGTCTGCGAGGATGGTGACGTGGCAGGTGGTGGAGAGGTTGTCGGCGAAGTCGGCGAGCAGCTCGTCCTCGAATCGGTTGCGGTTGCCCTTCAGGTGGGACTTTCGATGGGTGCGCCACATCAGAGGCTCGCTGCGGCCTCGGTCAGTCCTCAGAGAGAGCATCAACGTGGTGTGATCATCCTTGTCGAAGTCAGTCCAGTCCAGCAGGACATCGGCACGTTCTCGGCCCTGGAGGTGGTGGTCAATCCAAGCTGGGAAGATGGCTTCGATTCGGATCCCCTCATTACTGAGAAGGCGATCGACCTGTTTGACCGAATGCTTTGGGTCAAGCCCACGAGCCAGTGCGAGTCCCTGTCTGATGGCTCGGACACCGAGGGATGCCCCTTCAAGAACACCAACGGTGCCGTTGCTGAGGGAGAGGACACGCTTGGCGTGCAGGTCATCGCCGAGGATGCTCAGCAACAGATCATGGACTTCGGGGAACCCGGGACGCTTGGTGGAAGACTTCATCCCCGACCTTCTCACTTGACACACCAGGACAAGCCACCCTTCGAAGGGTTGAATCCTTCACATCAGATGAGGGGACGCCTCAGGAGGGTGACATCACCACGATTCCGCAGCGCCCGGTCACACGCCGGCCAGTTGCGCACCTGGTAGGCCGTCTTGTACTTCGGATGTCGGCGTGCGCGTTTGTGAGGTTCGGCCATGGCATCGGGCTCGCAAGATGAGGAAATGCCAGCGTGGCAGGGCGACCCGGAGCCGTCAACCAGACAAGACAACGCCAGCTGGAGCATTCATGCACCAACGCTGCTTCACAGCGAAGCCAGCCTCGCTGCTTCCAGCTTTTTATGATTCCCCCGGGCTCTCGATGCCCACGCTTCCGGAGTAAAGGCCTTGTTGTGTTTGGGGCGATTTGGTACTTTAATAATATGGAGGTTCGGGTGGCCCGAGGAGATCACATTCGCGTTTGGCGTGGTTACTACTGGC
>JAQXDW010000052.1 GCA_029251165.1 Myxococcota bacterium | reverse complement strand
GCGCAGGGCGTTGCACAGGTCGGCGCGAACCGCACCGTCAGGCTCGACCGAGAGCCGGTCCCGCAGCAGCGCCTCCACTCCCTCGGCGGTGGTCAGCACGCTGAGCAGCAGCGCCGTCGCGCTCCGGATGGCGGCGTCGTCGTGGGACAGCTGCACCCGCCACAGCGGCATCATCGCCACAGCAGCCCGCCAGATTCGGGCCAGCAGACGCGGCGTGGTGCTGCGGCCGAGATCCTGATCGGCGTCAGCGACGGGCGTCTCGGTGCCGTCCCAGTGGTGGATGCGGACGCCATCGCACCACTGCCCGCTGCGGCCCACCTCCGGTGCACCGGCGACGAGGTGGGCGAGCAGGGCCGTCAGCGCAGCGACCTGCACACCGGCCTCCACCTGTGCGATCACGAACGGTGTCGCCGCTGCGGAGGCGGGACTGCGGGTGCCCTGGTGGCAGAGGCTGCCGTAGAGCGCGTCCAGCGCGGCGTCGGCCTGCTCGGGGCTGGAGAGGGCGCGGAGGTGGGCGGGGATGTCGTCGGCGGAGCCGTAGGCGTGGCTCAGGGCGCTCCAGTCAATGTCGTCCAGTTGGCTCATCATGGTGGCTATATATGCTGTGCGGGGGTGGGTTCACCGGTCAGCGGCTGTCCAGCATCCGCGCGAGGGCAGCGTGGGGCGTCCTCAAGCGGTAGTCTCCTGACATGATGTTCCTCAGCCTGCTCGCCTGCATTCGCACGCCCAGCGATCTCCCGGACGCCTACCCGCTGCCCGCCCGCCTGGGGGAGTACGATGCCTGGCTTGCCGACGCGGAGGGTCGGTTCAACGACATCGTCCCGGGCGCCGAGCGCTCGATCCGCTGGAACGATCCAGAGAATCCCGAGAAGACGGCGGTCTCTCTGGTCTACTTCCATGGCTTCTCTGCCACCCGCCAGGAGATCGCCCCGGTGTGTGAGAATCTCGGGGCATCGCTGGGCGCAAACACCTACTTCGCCAGACTCTCTGGCCATGGTCGCTCCGACGATGCGATGGCGGAGGCGCAGCTGCGAGACTGGCTGGTGGAGGCGGAGGAGGCCCTCGCGATTGGCCGCGCGCTGGGCGACGAGGTGATCATTATCGGAACCTCGACCGGCGCGACCCTGGGCGCTTGGCTGGCCTCCCGGCACGAGGAGATCGCCGCCAGCGTCTTCCTCTCTCCCAACTTTGGCCCCCAGGCTGCTGGCAGTCGGATGCTGCTGATGCCCGGTCGCGGAATCCTCACCCGGCTGCTCGTCGGGGAGTATCGGGAGTGGGAGCCGGGCAACGCCCAGCAAGGGAAGTACTGGACGACCCGCTACCCGACCACGGCGCTGTTCCCGATGATGGAGCTGGTCCGGCTGGTCGAGAAGATCGATCTCAGCGGCAACCGCCAGCCCACCCTGGTCATCTACTCCCCCAACGATCAGGTCATTCGGCCTGACTTGGTCGAAGAGCGCATGGAAGAGATGGGCGGTCAGCCCGTGGAGTCGGTGCAGATCCTCCACGGCGGCATGGACTCGGATCATGTGCTCGCTGGAGACATTGCCTCTCCAGACAACACCGACCAGGTCATCGAGACCATCGGCGACTTCCTGGTCAAGCACACCCCCGCCGAGCGGGTCCGCGACAGCGCGCTGGACGAGACCGAGCCGGTACCGACGGCGCCCTGAGTGCCGGCGGATCGCGATCGGCTGAGGGCGTGGTACGCCGACGGCGCGGAGTGGTCGCGGCTGGCGGGTGACGAGGGCTGGCTGGAGCACCGTCGGACCCTCGGCCTCATCGCGCGACACATCCCCGTCGGCAGTCGGGTGCTGGATCTCGGGGGCGGTCCGGGCCGCTATGCCCTCCACCTCGCACAGCGCGGCGACGTCGTGACCCTGGCCGATCTCTCTCCGGAGCTGGTCGCGGAGGCCCGGACGCGCCTCCTGGACGCAGGGCTCTCTGCGACCACCCTGGTCGCCGATGCCGCAGACCTCTCAGCGCTCCCCGGCGCGCCGTTCGATGCCGTGCTCGCCCTCGGGCCGCTCTACCATGCCGCAGACGCCGATGAGCTGGCTGGGTTCCTTGCGCAGATCGCCGCTGTCCTTCGGCCAGGCGGTGTGCTGCTCGCGGCCTTCATTCCGAGGATCTCCGGGCTCTCTGACTTCATCGCCCGGGCGGCGGTGGAGCCGGCGCGGCTGGTCCCTGGTGTGCTGTCAGAGGCGCTGCGCACCGGGCACCTCGCCGGCAGCTACTTCCCCCATCCCGAGGCGCTGGTCGAGGCCCTCACGCCAGCGTTCGAGGTGCGTGCCGTGGTCTCACTGCGAGGACTGGGGGCAGGGTACGGGGCACAGCTGCGGGCGCTGGAGGGGAAGCCGGTGTTTGCAGAGGTGATGGCGGCGATCGAGGCGACTGCTGGGCGTGCAGATGTCATCGGGCTGGGCTGGCATGCTGTGGCGATCGCTGTGCGTCGTGAGGCGTGCGTGTCGGGTGGACAGGCAGGGGCCTCGGTGAGGTGAGGCGCTGCTGCGCCGACTCCACACGTGCTGCCGCAGATGCCCTGAGGCCGACTCATGATGGGCGAGGTTGCGGAGTTTAATCGGCCACCCCTCAAGTCCTCCCGGCTGTATCCGACGTGTTCGATATGGACATGTCTTCAGACCAGAGCATTTCTGCATCGAGCCTCCTCCAGCTCTTTCTGTTGGTGCTCGGCAGCAGCGGTGTCGGGATGATCTGGTGGTGGTGGGAGCACCCTGTTCCAGGAGTCATGGTGTCCAGCACGCTCATCGGCGTCTTTCTGGTCGGCCTGTCGGGATGGGGAATGGTGCTGTCGATGGGGGAGACGGGGTACACTGCCCGGTAGCCCTGGAGGCGCCGTGCTCCCCTTGATCCCCATCCTGTCTCTGACTGCAGCTGCTCAAGAGGTCGCAGAGCCGCCTGCAGAGCCGCTTGTAGAGGCCCTTGCAGCACCGCCAGAGGAGCCGCTGCCGACCTGTCGGCCCCGCGAGTGGTCCGGTGAATTCACCGACGCCACTGCGGAGACTGCGGCGGCGAGGCCTGAGGCGATCGCGGCCCTGGAGGCCTGGGCCTTTCCAGAGCTGTCGGAAGAAGACGAGGCTGAGCGTCTGGGGATTCGCACCGAGGGGCTGCTGGTCTACCAGGGCGGCGCGCTGCTGTATGAGCGCTACGATCGCGGCTACACCGCAGAGAGCCCGCACCTGACCTGGTCGGCCTCCAAGACCTTCACCAGTGCCCTGACCGCCATCGCTGTTCGCGACGGTCTGCTGAGCCTCGACGCCTCCATCTGCGATCACATCACGCCGACCAACCCTGACAACTGCGTGATCACGGTCGAGGATCTGCTGACGTTCTCCAGCGGCTTGCAGTGGCGGGAGACCTACGAGGGCGATCCGCCGACCACTTCCTCAGTGGTCTCGATGCTCTATGGCGACGGCATCGACGACATGTCTGCGTTCATCTCCAGCGCTGCGCGGGCCTCCGAGCCGGGCTCGACCTGGCAGTACAGCTCCGGCGACACCACCCTGCTGGCTGCGGTTCTCCAAGCAGCGATGGTGCCGAAGTACGGCGAGGACTACGCCTGGAGTGCCCTGTTCGAGCCGCTGGGAATGGAGGGCGTGGTCTGGGAGGAGGACGGCGCCGGCACCCTCGTCGGAAGCTCCTACCTCTACGCCCCGCCGCGCTCCCTGGCCCGCTTCGGACACCTGTGGCTGGATGACGGCTGCTGGATGGGGGATCGGGTGCTGCCGGAGGGCTGGGTGATGTCCGCGACCAGCGTCTCCGCTGCGATCCAGCAGACTGCCCTCGACCGCACCACCGGCTCTCAGGGCTGGCAGGTCTGGCTGAACCAGCCGGTGGTCGCCCTGGGAGACACCACGCCGCCGTGGACGGCCGCTCCGGTCACCGCCTATGCCGCACAGGGGCACTGGAAGCAGCGCATCGTCATGATCCCGTCGCACGACATGGTGATCGTTCGGGTCGGCGATGATCGGGACGGCATGTTCGACAACAACGACCTGTTCGCGCTGTCCATGGCGGTGGGCGAGTCGACCGTGCATGACCTGCCGCCGGTTCCCGAGCCGATGGCAGAGCCGACCGGGACGCTCGCTGAGAGCGTGCCGCTGGAGTTCGACACCGGACTGCTGCGGATCGCGTCGAACTATGGAGCGAGGCTGGCCTGCTCGTGCCTGTTTGTCATGGAGCAGGACGAGGCGTACTGCACGGACTGGGTGCGGGCGAGTCCGGACATCGTGAAGCTGAAGATCGACATCGAGGAGAAGACGGTGACCGCGAAGGCGCTGGGGATCGTGAAGACCCGGGCGCGGTGGATCGATGAGCGGAGCGGCTGTCAGTACGAGTAGACCGGCAGGGTGGCCGTCTTCAGCGAATGGCGTCACACGCCCAGAACGGCGCAGAGTCATCGTACTGTATGCGAAGCTAAATTTAAAATAAAGTATATTTCGTAGTTGTTTTTAGTGAGTTAAATTTTTGTACTGTATGCGAAAAGTGCGCAAAGTATATCCGGAGAGGGTAAGCGGTTGGTGTCAGCGAGATCGCGATCAGAGTCCGTCACCTCACGCCGAATGGATCCATGCTGCTTCTTCTCCTCTCACTCCTCAGCGCCGTCGCCGCTGAGCCTCAGCTGCCGGTGCTCACCTATGAGGCACCAGCGACCTACCCACCGGAGGCCCTCGCCGAAGGGACGGGTGCGTCGGTCCTGCTGGAGCTGACGGTCTCAGAGCTCGGCGAGGTCATTGACGCTCGGGTGGTCGAGCCGGTCGGTGAGGGCTTCGACACAGCCGCTCTGCTCGCGGCTCGGAGCTTCCGGTTCACTCCCGCGCTGTCTGCTGAGGGGGTTCCGGTCCCGGCGATCATTCAGTACAGCCTTGTGTTCTCTGCAGACACCGCACCGCCGCTGTCGCTGGAGGGCAGCGTGGTCGAGGCTGGAATCCGCACGGCGCTGTCCGGCATCGAGCTGCGGGCTCTTGGACCGGACAACATCACCGCCCTGGCGATCTCGGATGCCTCTGGCGGCTTCTCCTTCGCTGGACTCACTCCAGGGCCCTGGGTCATCGCAGCCTACGGGGGGTCCTTTCAGCGCATCACTGAGACGGTCACGGTCAGCGATGGACAGGTCGCGCAGCTCAAGCTCTACCTCACCCGCGATGCGCGCGCCGATGCGTTCGCCTCGTCTGAGGAGCTGGTCATCGAGGCAGAGCGGATCACCTCGGAGATCACTGAGCGTCGCCTGACCGCAGAGGAGGTCCAGTACCTGCCCGGAACCAATGGCGACGTGGTCAAGGTCGTCCAGAACCTCCCCGGTGTTGCCCGCGCGCCGCTGGGCATCGGCCAGCTCATCATCCGCGGCACCGCCCCAGAGGACTCCCGATTCTTCATCGACGGCTCGCCGATTCCGCTGGTCTTTCACTTCTCGGGGCTCACTGCGGTCATCAACTCGGACTCGATCTCTGAGGTCGCCTACCTGCCGGGCAACTACTCGGTCCGCTATGGCCGGGCCCTGGGCGGCCTGGTCGACCTCCGCACCTCCTCAGAGCTTCCGGAGCGCTCTCGCGGCTACATCTCCGTCGACCTCTACCAGTCCACCGCATTCATTGAGCGCAAGATCGGCGAGAAGACCGCGCTGTCGGTCTCTGGTCGGCGGTCTTACATCGACGCGGTGCTCACCCCGATCCTCAGCAACGGCACCGCCACCGTCCAGGCCCCCCGCTACTACGATGCCCAGGTCCGGCTGCTGCACGAAGACAAGCGCGGCGCAGACTGGGATGCCTTGTTCTACCTCTCTGATGACAGCTTCCGGTTTATCGGTGCGGAAGAGGACATCACGGTCTCGCTGGCCGACAGCTTTCAGCGCGGTCGGATCCGTCGTCAGCAAGCCTGGGGCGGAGGCTGGCAGCAGGAGACGACGCTGAGCGTGGGACCGGAGCGTCGAGAGTTTGAGTTCACGGGTGACTCCGAGGCCTATGAGGAGCGACTGAGCGTTGCCCTGCGCAGCGAGTTCGGTCGTATGCTCTCTCCAGACACCAACCTCGGCATGCGGGCGGGTGTGGACATCCTCACAGGCACCGAGTCCTACTCCTACGATATCGCCGGATTCGGTGACCCCGAGGCAGAGGAGGCTGTGGTCTTTCAGCCGGCGGTCTACGCTGAAGCCTCTGCCCGGCTCGGCAAGCTCACCCTCATCCCCGGCCTCCGTGGTGACGCCAGTCTCTACAGCGTAGAGCACTCTACCTACACGCTTGATCCCCGCTTCGCAGCACGCTTCCTGCTGACCGACAACACCCGACTCGAGGGCAGCGTTGGTCGGTTCTCTGCACCGCCCTCGCTGCGGCAGGTCGCTCCTGGAGGCGGCAATCCAGACCTCGACGAGGGCTATGCGCTTCAGAGCAGCCTCGGCCTCAAGCAGCAGATCACTGGAAACCTTCGCGGCGAGGTCACTGGGTTCTACAACGATCTGAACAACCTCATCGTCGGTCGGGAGGATCGCTTCCAGTTCTTCTCTGGTCCGCCCCCGGTCGGCCCGTTTGACACTGGTGACTACGCCAACGACGGGACCGGTCGGGTCTACGGCATCGAGACCCTGCTGCGCTACGATGGTCCGGCAGCGGTCGGCCTGCTCACCGCGACCTTCTCGCGCTCCGAGCGCCAGGACCGTCCCGATGATCCCGTCGAGCTGTTCACCTACGACCAGCCGATCATCGTCAACGGTCTGTGGTCTCAGACCTTGCCGAAGAACTGGCGCCTGGGTGCTCGGCTGCGGTACACGTCCGGCAACCCCTACACCCCGATCGTCAACAGCATCTACGATCAGGCCAGCCGGGGGTTTATCCCGGTCTATGGCGAGCGCAGCAGCGCCCGTCTGCCGCCGCTGTTCAGCCTCGATCTGCGCATTGACCGCACGATCACCTACCGAAAGTGGAAGATGATGGCCTACCTCGACATCCAGAACATCGTCCTGATCCAGAGCGCGGAGGTCATCGGATGGTCCTATGACTTCAGCGAGCTGCAGCCCCTGACCTCCAACCCGCCGCTGCCAGCCTTTGGCCTCAAGGGGGAGTGGTGATCCTGTTCTTTGCCTGCGCGAGCGGCCCTGCTCCGGAGACCCTCATCGACGAGCTGCGCACGGTCGCTGTTCTCGCTGACCCGCCCGAGGCCACCGCCGGAGAGACCGTCGCGCTGGAGGCGGTGGTGGTCGACCCCCTCGATGAGGGCTTCGAGTTCCTCTCCTGGACCTGCACGTTCACTGGAGAGGACTGCCTGGAGGCGCTCTCCGAGGAGTCCTGGTCGGGGCTAATCCTGGAGGATGCGCCGGAGTCTGACACCATCTCCACGGACTACACCGTCTCCAAGGCGCTGTCGTCGGCGCTCTCCGAGGAGCCGCTCCCCCTGGTCAGCCACTGGACGCTGGCCTGCATCCCAGGCACCTGCCCGATCTTCGACACGGCCCGAGACGACGACACCGACGCGCTGCGGGATGATCTCACGGATCCGACGACGTGGCTGGCTGAGCTGCCATTTGAGGGCGTCAGCCTGTCGCTGCGCACCATCTCGCTGTCCAACCGCAGCGAGGCGGAGCGTCTGGTCAATCCGACCGTCGCCTGCACCCCGCAGACTGGAGAGATGTCTGTGGCCGCTGGAGAGCCGCTGGTGTTTGACTGTGACGTCACGGGCGACTTTGAGCTGGAGGGCGGGCTGTGGGGCTACACCACCGCTGGGGGCTGGGGCCTGGACTTCACCCCGCTGACCGCCGAGGAGACCACCCAGGAGTACAAGTGGTTCGCTCCCGATGATGGTGGCGTTGACGTGCCCATCTGGGTGGTGATCATCGACGGGCGCGGGGGCGTGGGGCTGTGGTCGGGATCGGTCGCGGTCCAGTAGCGTCCATGGCTGTCCAGTCCCCCTCCACGACATCGCTCCCGCCATGGCTGCCGCCCGCCAGTACCCAAGCCTCGGAGGAGGCGAGCGTGCAGTGCCGCTGACCGCTTCTTGCAGGACGATTCTGAGCGGTGGATGAAGCGGTCAGGAGCGGGTGAGGTGGAGGGTCAGGAGAACTCCGGGGCGCGCTTCTCGAGAAACGCCGCGACCGCCTCGGCAAGCTCCGGGGAGGCCAGGCGCTCGGCGAACACCCGGTACTCTTCGTCCATTGTCTCCGTGAGCCCGGTGTGGTTGGCCCGACGCATCAGCGCCTTGCTGGCGCGCACGGCAGCCGGAGCCCGGCGGGCGAGCGCGACGGCCCTTGCCATGGCGTGATCCTGGAGGTCGTCGTCGTCGAGGACTGCATTGACCAGGAGGCTCTCGCAGGCGCGCTGTGCAGACAGCGTCTCGCCGAGCAGCAGCAGCTCCGCAGCCCGGGTGTGGCCCATGGTCAGCGGCATCAGCAGCGAGCTGCCCGCCTCCGGGACCAGGCCGAGGTCAACGAACGGTGTTCGCAGTCGGGCACTGGCTGCAGCATAGACGAGGTCAGCGTGCAGCAGCATCGTCACTCCGACCCCGATGGCTGCGCCGTTGACGGCGATGACGAGTGGCTTCTTTGCGTCCCGGATGGCGGTGAGGAACCGCACGACCGGCGCCATGAATTCCCCGGGGTTGAGGAAGGTCGCCATGTCGTTGCCGGCGGTGAAGACGGTGCCGGCTCCGGTGATGTAGTGGACCCGGACGTCGTCGCTGGCCTCGGCAGCCTCCAGGGCATCGGCGATGGCGGTGTACATCGCCGGCGTCAGGGCGTTCTTCTTGTGGCGGCGGTCGATGACGATGCGCTGAACACGATCGCGCGTCTCAACCTGGATGTGCTGGTTCATGCCTCGCAGATAACCCTGGTCGAGGATGCGTGGGGTGTGCAGGCCGTCGGGCAGCCTGACGGTGACCTCACGTGGCCGCTCGGCGCGAAGGGGCCCCAGGTGCTCCCGCTGGGGGCGACGGCATCACCGGCTCCGGTCAGGGCTCACGACGACACTGGCTGGCGCTCGCCTCCGCGCGCGTGCCGCTGCGCCAGCCGACGCGCCAGGGTGCTCGCCAGGGCCGTCGTCTCCTCCAGCCGTGCCTCCAGGTCCACCGCCGCCGCGCCGGGCATGACGAGCTGGACTCCCTTGGGCGTGAGCTGAGAGCCGGGCCAGGCGTGGAGGACGGCGAGCAGCTCACCGCGCAGGGTGTCATCTCGGAGCAGCGCTCGGATGGCTTCTGGGTCGCTCCCGGTGACGGAGAGCATGCCGTCGAGGATGGGATCCCCCAGCCGGATGGCGTCGGGCTTGTCGCCCTTCGTGATCGTGAGCTGAGCGGGCAGTCCCGTGACGGGTACGTCGATGATCGTGCGGTTGGCTGCGAAGTTCACGCTGAGGAAGACCTGCCGACCTCGGTGGCTGCCGGTGAGGGTCACCCGGCGTCGGCTGTCGCTCAGCACCAGCGCCAGCCGGCTGGCGATGTCTTGCCAGGGCCTGATCCGTGCATCATCCAGGGCAGCGGCCATCATGATGGTGTCGTCGAGCATCTCACCGAGGTCGGCGTTGAGCCGTCCTCTCGTCTCCAGGACGAGCTGCTCGCTCTCCAGGCGACTGTAGGGGCAGCCGTTGGACAGGCTCCCGATGGCCTGGCGCAGCTCGGGATCGGCAAACAGGGCTCGTGTAGCCCCGGGATCGGAGCTGCGAAACCGAAGCTGTGGATCGAGGAGGTCGTCCCCAATCGTGATGTCCTGTCCGCCGAGCATCTTGCTCATCGCATCCATGAAGTCCTCCTGGGTGATGCGGAGCTGGGGAGGGAGCGGGCGCTGAGGGCTGACGGTGACGGTGGTGTATGGAATCTTGCTCTTTCCTTGTGAGCGAGACGTGATGGTGATGGTGACGGCGTAGCTGCGATGCTCACCGACGAGCTGTGGGTACGAAAGCAGGCCGCCAGGCTGCCACTGGAGGCCGCGCTCTGCGGCCAGCGACTTCCACAGCCGCTCCAGCTCCGCAGCCTGCTTCCGGTAGGTGAAGAGTGCGAAGAGTGCGATGAGGACGAATGCGATGATGATCATGAGGACACGCTTCGGGAGTGCTCCGGTTGGTGACGTCTATCAGACGGTCGTCCCGGACAGCGTGATGGGCCGACCGCCGAGCATGGCGTCAGCCTCCTCCGGTGCCACGCAGCAGCGGTCGCGAAGGTGGTGCCCGCTGGCGGGGGCTCCGCTGGAGTCCTGTGCCCTGCTCCCGTGCCTGCCGGCAGGCGTTCGGTGGCATCCAAGCATCCCCTCATGACTCGGACACGCTTGAAGAGAGGATGGCCTCGAGGACGGAGTCTTCTTGCGTGAGCCAGGGACGCTGGCGAAGCATGCGGGGAACATCGAACATCTGGAGGTGGCTGACAAACGATGGTGGTGGCTGACCATCCAGGGAGATGACTCGGATGGGCTTGCCCACAGCAGCAGCGGCCCCGACCTCAAAGGCACACCACGTCGACCTCCGTGCGGCCTCGGAGAGCACGAGGACGAGCCGGTCACACTGGTGCAGAGACGAGAGGATCGTGTCCCACCAGCGCGCGCCGCCGGGGATCGAGTCTCCGCAGACAAACACAGAGACCCCCAGCCGCCGCAGCAGCGCGATGGCCGGCTGAAGGAGGGGCTCATCGGCGGTGGCGTGAGAGAGAAACAGCCTCGGAGGTGGCTCCGTGGATGGCTCTGGTGGTGAGGCGTCGAGGAGCTGTGTGAGCCGTCGCCACAGCAGGACCGGGTGGCCTTCGTCCGGGACCGACTCGACAGCGCTGCCGGGGAACGCGCCCCGCAGCAGCGCGGGATCGCCTCCGAGGAGCACCACCCGCTGCCTGGGCGGGCTGCCGCGAGGGCCGGAGACCCGCCCCAGGGAGGTGGTCAGCAGGTCGAGCTCTGCGCCGTCGGTGATGACGACCACCGATGCCGCCACCACGGGGCCTGCGAGGCGGTGCAGCGCGACCCCCTGGCGGGCATGGGCCAGCCGCTCGGCGATGTTGTCGTTGTGCGGTGCAGCGACGAACAGCCGCGCATGAACCGGAGCGGTCGCTGCGACGCAGCGCCAGCCATCAGTGCTGTGAGAGCCATCGCACAGGGGAGGTGTCTGAGAGCGTCCGCAGATGCAGCGTCGGGCAGGTGGGGAAGGCATGGGTCATTCTACGCAGCACACCCGGCTGCTGCTGCGTATCCCTGGGGATGCCTAAGCCTCGCTGTATCGGCAGAGGTAGACGTAGAACGGAGGCCCCTGCGTGGTGCCGCGACCGGTCGGGTCGGAGTAGCCATCGTAGTACTCGCTGAGGTCCTGCTTGAGGCGTCGGACCTCAGACTTGTTCCGGGTCTGGTAGAGGACGATCATCTTGTCGTAGTCTTCTCCGCCCTGCTCCAGGGTATCGACGCGATCTTCCGGGCTGGCGGTGATGCCGACGACAAACGAGACGCCATGGTCTGCGAAGTCTGCGATCCGGTTCTGGAGGCGAGCGTCGCGAAGTTCCCAGCTGATGTCCATCGTACGATCCCGTTGTTGTGGGGTGATGCAGAGGATGTATCGGGTGAGGGGGGATCATGTCGGACACAAGCTGTCCGAACTGGCGGATTGCTCAAAGACTTGGTTTCCCTCTCACAGCACCCTCCAATCCCGTCCTCAGTCGAGCACTGCTTCCGCCCTCCGCGAGCTCAGAGGCTGTCTCTCTGAGCTCGCGGAGGGGAGCAGATGGGGCGAGGTGTCATGACCGCATTCCTGGATTGTTCTGGTGGAATGTAGACATGCTGTACCCCAGCCTCTCGATCACTTCTTCAGGCGATCCTGGGTCTTTGTCTCGAAGTCGCTGGCGTTGTGCCGCTCGTGGAGCTGGCTGGCTGGATCGCCCCAGGCCCGGTTGACCATCCGACCGCGCTTGACCGCCGGGCGCTGTGCGACGGCATCGGTCCAGCGGATGACGTGGGTGTACTCGTGGACCGAGAGGAATTCGCTGGCGCTGTAGAGCAGTCCCTTGGCCAGCGCGCCGTACCATGGCCAGATCGCCATGTCCGCGATCGAGTAGGACTCGCCGGCCATGTAGGCGTTGTCGGCGAGGTGCCGGTCGAGCACGGAGAGCTGACGCTTGGTCTCCATGGCGAACCGGTTGATCGGGTACTCCATCGGCTCGGGGGCGTAGGCATAGAAGTGACCGAAGCCGCCGCCGAGGTAGGGCGCGCTGCCCATCTGCCAGAACAGCCAGCTGAGCGCCTCGGTCCGCTCACGGGGAGACTGCGGAAGAAACGCTCCGAACTTCTCCGCGAGGTACAGCAGGATCGCGCCAGACTCGAACACCCGCTGTGGTGGATCCTGGCTGTGATCGACCATCACCGGGATCTTGGAGTTGGGGTTGGCGTCGACGTAGCCGCTGCTGAACTGATCGCCTTTGTTGATCTGGATGAGCCAGGCGTCGTACTCCGCGCCGGAGTGGCCCAGTGCCAGCAGCTCCTCCAGCATGATCGTGACCTTCACGCCGTTGGGGGTCGCCAGGGAGTACAGCTGCAGCGGGTGCTCCCCCTTCGGCAGGTCGGCTTCATGGGTCGGTCCAGCGATGGGGCGGTTGATGCTTGCGAACTTTCCTCCGCTCTCCTTGTCCCAGGTCCATATTTTCGGGGGCGTGTAGTCTGACATGTCGGCTCCAGGCTTGTTCTGCCCGGTACCGTAACGGAGACTCAGGCAGGGGCGAGCCTGACGCTCGGCAGCGTGTTGTGTGCTGCAGCCTGTGCATGGGGGAGAGCTAAATGGCGCCGCGCAGTCTCTCCTTCGATGGGTTCCGTTCGGCCTGCTCGTCTTGATGCTGCAACCGTGGATCCGTGCTCTTAGGGCCCTACGCTTCATGGGGGATATCGTCCTGCTCGCGCTCATCGCTGGCATGCGGTCTTCTGGTCTGGTCTGCGCATGACGATAGACCCCCAAGCATGCTCTCTAAACGTCGAATTCGACCCTCTATTGCGCTTGGCTTTGCGATCCCTGCCGTCACCATTGCAGCGATCTGGGCCAGCATTGTCTTCTCTCTGCATACGTTCGTTCAGCTGGAGTTCCTCCGCATTCCGTTCCAGCCCCTCTCAACGATCGGCATCGCGGTGGCGTTCTATGTGGGCTTCAAGAACAACGCTTCCTACGACCGGTTCTGGGAAGGACGGAAGATCTGGGGTGGGGTGGTCAACACCAGCCGCAGCTGGGGGACTGCAGTGATGAGCTATGTCCGGCCCGGTGATGACTCCCCCGAGGCCCACGCGCTGCGCCAGGAGCTGATCTACCGACACTTGGCCTGGATCAACGCCGTCCGTCTCCAGCTGCGGAAGAAGTCCCGCTTCTTCAACAAGCCTGCTCGGAGTACGAAGCGGCGGCTGGAGCGGCATGCCGAGCACATGCGCAACGACTGGGACACCGAGATCTCTCCCTTCCTCTCCGCTGAGGAGCATGCCGAGATGAAGCAGAAGCTGAACTCGGCGACGCACCTGGTCACCCGCCAGGGAACGCGACTGGCTGCGGCGAAAGAGGCCGAGCACGTCAACCTGTTCCATCAGATCGCGCTGATGGATCTGCTCACCGAGATGTACACGCTCCAGGGCAAGGCAGAGCGCATCAAGAACACACCTTTCCCTCGGCAGTATGCGGAGTACAGTCGCATCTTCACCCGGGTCTTCGTTGTGCTGGTCCCGTTTGGCCTGCTGGATGTCTTTGCAGACCACATCGGCGCGGCGGTGTCGACCGCCGATGAGGTCATCTACATCGTGCCGTTCATCGCTGCGGCGGCGCTGATCTCCTGGGTGTTCATGACGATGGAGGCCATCGGAGACGCCAGCGAGGATCCGTTCGAGCGCAGCATGGGCGACGTGCCGATGAATGCCTTGTGCCGGACCATCGAGCGCGACCTGCGGCAGATGCTCGACGAGCCTGAGGAGTCTCTGCCGCCCGGTGAGACGCCGATCGACAACATCCTCTACTGAGTCTCCTGCCAGCCCGGCTCGGCCGAGCCTCCTATGCCTGGAGCTGTGCGATCAGCTCGTTGGCGATGGCAGTCGGGGAGCGGCCGCTTCCGTGGAGGGTGTGTTGAGCGCGCTCGTAGCTGGCGCGCCAGCCGGCGAAGACCGGCTGAAGGTCACCGACAGAGCCCGGGCGCCGACCGGCCATCAGCCAGCAGCGACTTGAGGCATCGTCCAGCTCATCGAGCAGGTTGCCGTACATCTCCAGCATGTCGCGCTGGATGTAGACGAGGGTGGCATGGCGACGGATGAGCCGGGCGCTGGCGGGGTGCTGGAGAGTGGCTGGGCCGAGCGCGAGGACCGGCGGCGGAGAGAGCCGGAGCTGCTGTCGAAGCAGGGCCTCCTCGGTGGTGTGCAGTGCGTCGAGTCCTTCGGTGAGCACAAAGCGGACGAGGCTGCTGCCGACCCGGTGCTCCACCATGCGCTCCAGATCCAGCAGCGGGACGCCGGTCAGCGCCGAGAACATCGCGGCGGTCTGGGGGACGCGCGCGCCGAGGAAGCCGACCAGCGCCAGCGGGCGGTCGAGGATGAGCAGCGGGCTGGGGCTGTAGTAGGGGTCGTCCACGTACTGGTGCTGTATCCGAGTCGATCCGGGATGAGGAGTCTCAGTGATGCGGAAGCCTGTGTCTGGGGCTCTCCACCGCACCCCCCCACCCAGCAGATTGTTTCGTCCGGCAGCAGCTTGTTCCATCCGGCAGCAGCTTGTTCCGTCCGGCAGGAGCTTGTTCCGTCCGGCAGCAGCCTGTGCCGTCCGGCAGGATAGGGGGCCTGACCCACACAGGAGCCTGCCATGACCGCCAGCAGCAAGATCGCCGCGACCCTCCTCGCCGGACAGGACGCCGGGATTTCCTGGCGCGCCGGCCCGCTCAACGGCGGCGGTCCGTTTGGCTTCGTCGATCCGCTGCCGGTCTCCGAGATCGACACCGACCGCATGGCGCGGGTCGAGATCGGCGAGGTCGGTGAGGACTGGGTCGAGGTCCTCCACTTCGTCACCGACGATGCTGGCCGCCGCTACCGCCGCCTGATTCCATTCCACGCCATCTCGGCAGTGGTCGCGCCGCCGGAGCCGGTCAGCTGAAGCGACTGGAAGGGAAGGCGGCTGTCAGGCCACAGGAAGAGAGGCCGCAGCGTGCGTCGGAGGAGATCCGCTGGATCGCCGGCGTCCTGCAGTGTCGTCACCCGCAGTGTCGTCACCCGCAGTGAGCGGTGCTCTCGGAGCGGTCGGAGAAGCGCCGCTGGACTCCCACCCGTGTGGCGACGCTGCTGCGGGAACCCGGCGGTCTACAAACGGTATCCTCGGAGCGCTGTGAGCCGCTCCTCGGTGTTCGGCGGCAGCGTGTCGGTCGGCATTGTGCGACCGTGTTGTGCCAGAAATGCACGGTGATGCCCTCTATTGGGGGATGGTTTGTGCAGCACTGGACTTGCGGGTTGTGCACCTCAGGGGCAGATTGTAGGCACAACCCCTGAAGATCCACATGCACCGAACCACAACCTCTCTGCTCTTCTCTCTGCTGCTCGGCTGCGACACCGGCACCGGCAGCAGCGACTCTGGATTCGACACTGCGGACACTGGGAGCGGTGATGGCGGCCAGGAGGGTGAAGAGCTTGCTGGTGACGACACCGCCACCACGACGACCGCGGTCGCCCTGTCCAGCTCCGAGGGGAGCCTCAGCTTCGGTCTTCAGACGACCGTCGGCTGCGTCACCGAGGCATCCATCACCGTCACCAACAGCGCCGCCACGGCGGTCACGGTTGCCGGGCTCTCAGCGGCACCCGAGGAGTTCAGCCTCCAGCTCGACGGCGCCTTCCCGCTCTCTCTTGAGCCCAGCACCAGCTTCGACCTCCTGGTCCGCTACGCCCCCCTGGATGAAGGGCTTGATGTCGTCACGCTGAGCCTCTACATCCTCGACGAGGCGGAGCCTGCGCTGACCTGGAGCGGAGAGGGCAGCGGGCTGGTGTATGACCGCAGCGACGACACCTTCATCGCCGATGGTGCCTCCGATCGCTTCGTGCTCAGCGCCGAGGCTGTCTCTGGAACGCTCGCGGTGCAGCTCGACGGGATACCGCTGTCGGAGGGGGAGTGGAGCTTCTCTGCTGAAGACAGTCACATCACCCTCTCCAGCACACCCGCTGCCGGTGCAGAGATTCGGACGGACTACATCCTCACCCCTCCGACGTGTGATTGAATAGCGTAACAGATAGTATACAGAATTAGCGTCCTCTCTGGCATGGTCTGTGCTTCTCTCATCCTTGAGAGTGGTTTAGATACCATGCTTTTCTGTTTTTTGATCGTCTGGACATCTTGTGCCAGAAATGCACGGTC
The DNA here is from genome assembly GCA_029251165.1 of Myxococcota bacterium. GTDB lineage: Bacteria > Myxococcota_A > UBA796 > UBA796 > UBA796 > JAQXDW01. Next base: position 49,886 of record JAQXDW010000052.1, on the reverse strand, counting down.
AGGCCCATTATTGGGGGATGGTTTGTGCATTGTTGGGTGGTCAGTGGGTGCTTTAATCAGCAATACTGAAGAGACCTGATGGAGGAAACAACCATGCGACGCTGGATGCCACTGATGCTGGCCGCTGGGCTGCTCTGCCCAGACCTCTCTGATGCCTTCTGTGGGGCCTATGTGGGCGCAGAGGGGGACGAGATTCACAACAATGCGAGCCGGATCGTCCTCGCCCGCGAAGGCTCGATCACCACCCTGACGATGTTCAATGACTTTGAGGGGGATGCCTCAACGTTTGGCATGGTCATCCCCGTCTCTGCGACCATCGACTCCGACAACATCCGGCTCGTCGTGCCTGAGCTGATCGACCGGCTCGACCGCTACTCTGCCCCCCGTCTCGTTCAGTACACCTGCGAGGACTTCTTCAACGACGACGGCATCACCATCGATCCCATGGTGGTCGCGCCGGGCACGGGAGGCTCGGCCTCGTCGAGCCGAAGCGTCGCGGTCCCAGACAGCGAGGGCGTCTTCGACACGGCCGACATCGGCGACAGCTTCAGCAGATCCGCGTCGTCCTCCGGCTGCGGTGGCGGTCCCAGCACGGCCTACCTCTCTGAGACGGACACCACCGATGATCGTCTCGACACTGCAACCGGTGTGGTCATCGAGGATGAATTCAGCCTCGGTGAGTATGAGCTGTGGGTGCTGCGTGCAGATGAAGCGGAGGGTCTGACTCGCTGGCTGAGCGACAACGACTTCGTCATGCCCGGCGGTGCCACGGAGCTCCTCGATGAGTACATCAGCACCGAGGGCCGCTTCCTGGCACTGCGCATCAACACCGAGCTTGTCCCCGCCGGTCAGGACTGGCTCTCTCCCCTCCAGCTGACCTACGACACGCCCGCCTGGAGCCTGCCGATTCGGCTCGGCACCGTCTCCTCTGCGGGGATGCAGGACCTCATCGTCTACACGCTCACTCCGCATGCTGATGGACGGGTCGGCATCAGCAACTACCCGGAGATCGATCCTCCCGGCGACGAGTGCATGCTCGATGTGGATGCAGACCAGCCGGTCACCGACTTCAGCGATGCCTACGAGGCGCTGTGGTCAGATGCTGCGGGGGTCTCCTCTGAGACGCCGGGGCTGTCGTGGTCGACGGAGTACAGCTGGGGGGTGTCGCTGAACGGCGTGGACTCGGCGGTGAAGTGCGATCCCTGCCCAGAGCCGGATCCCCGCGATGCCTCCAGCGATCCGATCACCGAGGATGAGCTGTGGCAGCTCGGCCTGCGAAGCGCCTGGGACGGCTGGCATGTCACCCGGCTGCGGCTGCGGTACACCCCGCAGTCCGTTCCCCAAGACCTCATGCTCTACCCCACCCGGGTCCAGGACCAGGCGCAGGTCCGCTACATCATCCGCCGCTGGGAGCTGGAGGGCCTCCTGCCGGTCTGCGATGAGCTCCCAGAAGAGCCAGGGAGCTGCTACTCGTCGGAGTACTGGCTGCGGGCGGCGAGCGGGGAGCTGGAGCCGACCATCGCCGCGGTCGATCCGGGCGCGATGGCCTGTGAGGGGGCTGGGCGCTCGGTGGTGATCCTCTCGCTGGCGCTGCTGGGAGTCGGTGCGATCCGTCGGCGGGAGGAGGGATGATGAGCATGCTGACCTTCCTGCTGCTGGCGACGGGCTGCTCTTACCCCGAGGAGACCTTCCTCGATGACTTCGACGCGGCGAGCTGTGACTGGCAGACCGACTGCTTCTCCTATCAGGAGCACGCAGAGTGCCTTCGTGTGGCCGCCGACAGCCGCACCGGGATCTCGGACTCCTGCACCTACGATCCGGACGCCGCGCAGGAGTGTGTTCAGGACTATGCCGCGATCGACTGCCCGGCAGGCTCGTCGGATGCTGCGCTCCCTGCGGCCTGCGCGTCGGTCTGGGACTGCGACTGAGCGGGATGCTGCCCAGCCAGATCCACCAGGCGATATGATTCCGTGATGCTGCCTCTCCTCTTCTTCGCCTGTTCCGCTGAGTCCGTCACCCCACCCCCTGTCGTCGGCGCGCCTGCTGCGCCGGCTCCGTCGGTGGTGCCCAGCGTGCCGACTCCGCCGAGTGCGTCGGAGGCACTGCGTCCCCCGCCGCGCTCGCCAGGCGGTCAGCTGGTGCGAATCGAGGCGATGCAGCGGCGCTGTGAGGTCTCCTGCGACCGTCTCCTGAGCAGCGCGCGCTCAAGCGAGAAGCCGGTGGAGAGCCGCGAGATCCTGTGGTGGGCGCTCTCGGCGGCAGACGTGCCCGATGCGGTGCGTGTCGAGATCTCGTCTGCTGCTGTGGACATCGCTGCGGCACCGATGCCGCTGTGGCGGCCGATGGCCGTCAGCCTCGCGCACGACGAGCCTGGACGTCAGGTGCTCTCTGGACTCATGACGACGGCTGAGGAGGTTGTGCTTCGTGCCGCTGCGGCCTGCGCGCTCCTCTCGGAGCGCTCGGCGGAGTCGTGGCATGACGCGGGGCTGGACGTCGCGACCATCAGCGAGATGGGCACGTGCGCGACGCCGTGGGACCGCGAGCAGCCGGCGGACACGCCCTCAGAGTAGCCGCCGCTGAGCAGCCCCTGCTGACGACACGGCTCCGGAGCCCTCGAGCATCGCCGCGCCCGAGGACGACCACCGCCGCCCTGGCGTCTCTACTGAGCGGACTCCATCATCGCCGAGAGCATCGCAACAGAGCTGCTGGTGCCGTCGTCCTGTCGCCAGGCGATGGTGCCGTTGGTGTTGAGGATGGTGTAGCTGTGCTGGCTGGTCCCGTCGGCTCCTCCCCACGTCGCCAGCCACTCGCCATCGGCATCGCCGAGGACGGGGAAGGTGACCCCGGTGAAGCCAACGAAGTCCGCAGCATCGGCGGCATCGGCGTCGTTGGCCTGGGCATCCTGGGTGAGGACCGTGAGGACCTCGACGTCGTCAGGGGCGCTGGTGTAGTACTCGTCGTGAAGTCCCTGAACCAGGGACACACAGCTGCCTCACCAAGAGGCTGTGCCGACGATCATGACCCGCTGCTCTGGAAAGTCGGAGAGCGAGACGAGGTTGCCCGCTGCGTCAGCGAGGGTGAAGTCCGGCGGGACCTCGCCGACACCAAAGCCCTCGACGAATGAGTCGGTGTCGCTGGTGTCGCTGGTGTCGCTGGTGTCGGGACCGTCTTCGGTCTTGCTGTCGCAGGCGGCGAGCAGCGCGGTGGTCAACAGGAGCATGCGCATCTGGGATCTCCAGGGTTCACCGTCAGCGTAACGCTGGCAGGAGCTGTCGGTCGGGATCACTTCGTTGAGCGGGTGGCCATCGGCTGAAGCGCAGCCAGCTCCGCAGCGCTTAGGATCTGCTGGTGGGCTCCCATGTCCGCCTCCAGCTCCGCGACCGGCGGAGGCGGGCCGAGATCCCAGCTCTCCTGACCACCGAGGAAGGACAGGTTGCTGTTGAGTCCGTTGAACGCCTGGCGCATCCGAGCGTCGGCCTCTGGATCGATCACGCTGCCGTCGGCGCTCCGGGCCAGGGTCTCTGGCAGCGCTGCCTGGATCGGATCCGCGGGAGCGATGCTGGGGCGCAGAGCGCGTCGCAGGGCGGCGAGCACAATCATTCCGGTGATGGCGACGATGAAGAAGTCCAAGAACACCTCCTGTGCAGAGCGTAAGCACGAGATCGAACCGCTACGGTAAATTCGTGCCAGGAGCTGCGGACATTCCGGACTACGCCTCATCGATCGCCCTGCACGCCTGGCGCACCATCGTCGGACTCCCGCTGACGGTGGAGCAGCGGGTGTGGCTGCTCGGCGCGCTCCACGAGTCTGCCGGACTGCGTCCCCTCCCGCAGCCTGTGGCTGCCGCGATTGTGAGGCGCGGCCCGGTGCGCTCGCTTCGAACGCTTCGGACCATCCACGGCTTTGGACGCCGTCGTCAGCGAGCGCTGCGGCGCCTGCTCCGCGCTCCAGAGCTCGGCGTGTGGCTGGCGGAGCGGCTCCAGGTGCTGACCGACACGGCCCCCGCCGAGGTCTCTGGTCCGGTTCGACTTGCGCATCCGTTCGGCCCTGATGCCGGATTCTCGCCTGTCGTGGCTCGCATCCTCGGCAAGGACGGCCTGTTCCTGCACGGCACTGCACGCCCGCTGCCCGGCTTTCCGTTCGGAGGTCGGATCGTCGACTTCACCGCTGCTGTGCGCCTCCAGACACCCGACGATGCCGTGATCATTGGCGGCGGCTACGTCGGCTGTGAGGTGGCGCTGCTGTGGGCACAGGCGGGCTGTCAGGTCACAGTGCTGAACAACCAGCCGGCCCTGCTCGTTGGCTTCCCGGCTGCTGCGGTCGCTGCCGTCCGGAGACGGCTGGATGCGGCTGGGGTCCGCCTGCTCCTCGGTGCGCAGGCGGTGGGCTGGCGTGAGACCCGCTCAGGGCTGACTGTGTTGGTCGATCAGTCGGGCGCAGCGCGCGAGGTGAGCGCGGCGGTGGTGATGGTCGCGGTGGGGCTGGTCTATGGCGCGGAGTCGGTCCCTGCGGTCCGCCCGGCACCTCGGCGGTGAGCGTGTCGGTTCAGGATGCGGTCGACGCCCGCTGCGATGCGTCACCTGTCGCGGAGTTTTGGGGGTGACCGATGGAAGTGGCTGGCGCGAGGGGCTGTACGACGGCAGCGTCGTGGGTAACAATGGGCTGTGTTTACCTGGCTGATGACACTGTCTGCCCTTGCGGAGCCGCTGGATTCCGCTGCCGTGCGGTCCGTCCTCTTGGACTACGCTCCCCACGCCAGCCACCCGATCCCGGTGCTGAGTGATGCCCAGCTCGATCGGCTTCTGGAGGGGCGGGTGGTCAAGCTGCGCACCCCCAGCGAGGGCAGGGCACCGGACGGGGCGATGGCGATGGTCATCACTGATCACTCGCGCGTCGATCTCTGGCTTGGCTCGATCGACTCCGAACACTTCGGCACGGACAGCAGTCTCATCAGCCACCACCTCCCCCTCCGCGGCGAGGAGTTGTTCCGCTGGTATGGCTACGTCGCGCTGCCGGCACCCGTCACCGATCGCCACTTCCTCATCCAGACCACCATCAACCCCACACTGCCTCAGCAGCGTGCGGGAATGTGGGAGCGAAGCTGGGGACTAGAGGCGGGGCTTGTCGAGACCATGCGCCCGGTGGTGGCCGCTGGAGAGATCGCGGGGCTGAGCCTTGAGGCCTTCGATGCCGCGATCTCGGTGCCGGTGAACCTCGGCGCCTGGATCTTCCTCGACCTTCCCGACGGACGAACGGTGTTCGGATACCACTGCGCGTCCTCGCTGGGCGGCGAGATTCCCGATGCTCTGGTCACCCGCTATGTGTTCTGGGGGCTCGACCGGCTGGTGGAGCGGGTGCTGGAGAGCGCTCGCCAGATGCCGACTCATTACACCATCGATCACGCGCCGCTCATCGGCGGAGACGGGGTGCCGATCCCCAGGCATTGAGCCGTGGCCCCCGTCCCAGCCGGTGCGCGCGGGTCGGTGTGGATGCCAGAAGCAGACAGCGGCTCCCCGTCAGGGGAGCCGCTGCGCTTGGAGGCGCGGCGTGAACACGCCGCAGCATCCCTACTCCGCGATGATGTCTTCGATCTCGGACGCGATCGCGCTCTCGGAGCCGCCGCCGACATAGATGCTCCGAAGAGTCATATCCTTGTCGAGGACGAGCATGTAGGGGACGTATCCCTCGTTGAGGCCGGCGTCGTAGAGGCCGTAGTAGACATCCTCGATCTCGCCTTCGCCCAGGACGGGGAAGGTGAGATCATATGAATCGGCCCAGTCGTTGAGGAAGTCGCTGTCGGCGTCGGTGTTGTAGCCGTCGGTCATGGCGTGGATGATGACGAAGCCATCCTCGCGCTGCTCGCTCCACATCTCCTGGGCATCCTCGGCGACCGTCTTGCAGGGGCCACACCAGCCGGCGGAGAAGTCGAGGAGGATGGCCTGACCCCAGAACTGGTGGAGGGAGACCTCGTTCTCGTAGCGGTCACTGGCGGTGAAGTTGGGGAAGATCTCATCGTATGCGTAGGTGTCGGACTCGGTGGCCTTGGCGGAGTTGTCCGGCCAGATGCCGTCGCCGGGCCACGAGTACACGTTGAGCGGGTCCGAGCCGTTGCTTGCCTCGTCGCCGTCAGAGATGCCGTCGGTGTCGGAGTCTGCGAGGATGGGGTCGGTGCCCAGGTCGAGCTCGTCGCCGTCCTCAAGGCCGTCACCGTCGGTGTCTGCCTCGGTCGGATCGGTGCCGCCATCGACCTCGTCTGCATCGTCGATGCCGTCGCCGTCGGAGTCTGCCTTGTCCGGGTTCGTGCCGAGCTCTTCCTCTTCAGCGTTGGTCAGGCCGTCTTCGTCAGAGTCGAAGCTGCAGGCTGCGAGAAACATCGGAGCGAGCAGGGCGAGGGTGTGAAGCTTCATCAGGGTTCTCCCGGTGGGTTCATCGTTGGGTCGGTGTGAAAGGTGGCACATTGTGCTGAAAGGATCACTATGAGATGATCTTTTTTGACTATTCGAGCCACTCTGCTGGACTCATGATCCCGTCATCTATGGATAGAACTTCCATATTGGCATCAATGTGAACAATGGTCGGCGTGTGGTTGTCGTGCTCAAAGTTGCGCCAATTGGTGCGGTTGTCTTCATCGAGGACGGGAATGGCGGAGAACGTGTACTGGGAGGCCCACTCGACCTGCTCCAGTCCCGAGATTGATCCGCCGGTCTCATCACCGATGAGGAGCTCGATGATCTGGAGGCCGTCGTCGACGTGATATTCTTGGAGCTTCTGGGCTTCTGCGGCGAGCTCTCGGAACGCGCTGGAGCCGGTCTCGCCGAAGATGAGCATCATGTGCTGGCCGCAGAAGGAGTAGAGATCCACGGGCTCACCGTGCTGATCGGTGAGGGTGAAGTTCTCGACGACGTCCCCGCGCTCGTAGCGGTTGCCGCTGGATGGTCCGGCTGCTGAGGGCTTGTCCTGGCACCAGCCGACGTTGTAGCCGCCGTAGTAGGGGTGACTGTAGGCGTAGTTGGGGTTGGTGCCGAGCTTGACCTCTTCGCCGTCTTCCCAGCCGTCGTTGTCGGTGTCTGCATCCTGCGGATCAGTACCGAGCTCAGACTCTTCGGCATCCGAGAGACCGTCGTCGTCGGAGTCGCTGCTCTGCTCGGGCTGCACCGTGTCTTCGCGTGCTGTGCCTGGCCAGTCCACAGCAATCTCTCCGCAGCCGGTGACCAGCAGGAGGGAGAGGTGGTGTCTCATGGATGGGCTTCCTGAGCGAGAGAGGAGAGGTGATCAGCGCGCGCGGTGTGGCCTTCGTGGAGGTATTGCCAGGCGACTGCTGCGGCAGCAGGCCGGCTTCCCTGCTCTAACAGTACCTCAATCTTCAGGCTCAACAGCTCCCCTCTGATCGACTTGACCGAGTCCAGGAGCAGGCCCCGGCTGAGCTCTGCCAGCACGACATCCGTCGGAGCGCCCTGATCGCGCAGGGTCAGCACCCGTCTCATCGCGGAGCGCGGGAGGCAGCGCAGGGTGTCGCCGACGCCCAGGCGGTGTCGGGTCATGTCGACGCACTCCACGGAGACCACACCCTCTGTGACCGAGATGTCGGTTCCCAGCGGACCGCGCGCGACGGTGAACACTGTGCCGACTACGGAGACGTTCGCTTCCTCTGTGTTCACGGTGAGCGCGACGCCGTGCTGGGGGGCCACGGAGACGGACAGGGTGCCCACCTTCCAGGCGATGTCGAGGTCTGAAGCGTCTCCGCTGGCGCTTCCCTGGCCGTCGATCTCCAGCTGAACCGCCGGCGTGAGGTCGACGGTGCCGGGCTGGGCAAGCGCGGCAGAGACGGGAGCTGGCTGGGCAGCGGGCGGCGTCGCTGAGGGGAGGGCACCCAGCAGCAGTGCAGCGGCAGCCGCCACCGCGAGCCCGGTGGGAATGAGGATCGAGGAGACGTGTGGGCGTCGCATCGAGAGCCGACGCCGGATGCGCTCAGCCTCCTCGGAGGTGGGGCCGTCGATGCGATCGAGGTGCTGGAGGAGGGGGTTCACAGGAGGCTCCGTTTGGTGGAGGTCGGGACCAGCCCAGCCTCCTCGGCGAGTGTCTTGAGGCGTGCACGACCGAGCCGAAGGCGGCTCTTGATCGTTCCCTTGGGGACGCCGAGGATGTCCGCGACCTCCGCATCAGAGCGATCTTCGAGGTCGTGGAGGATGAGGGTGATGCGCTGGGACTCGGGGAGCTGATCGAGCAGCTCCTGGACGGATCGGGCGGTCTCGTCGCGCAGGTAGCGGCGCTCGGGAGAGGGGCTGGGATCGGTGGTCTCGGTGGAGGCTTCGGGATGCCAGCGGCGGAGCCAGGCTCGTCGACGGTGTGTGGCGAGGACGCGTCGGGTGACCTGGAACAGCCAGCTGGGGAACGCCACTGGATCCTCCAGCCCTCCGAGGTGGTCGAGGAGGACCACCAGGACATCGTGGGTGGCATCCTCTGGATCGCCCCGGGGACCGAGCAGCCGCTTGCACCAGCCCAGCACCACCGGGAGGCTGTCGTCCATCACCCGATCCAGCGCGCCGGGGACGCCGCGGATTGCAGCGGTGACGATCTCTGTGCTGGGAAGGGGGCGGAGCATCCTTGTCAGAGGTGCCGCTGCAGGCTGAAAAGGATCATGTCACCCACCAGATCGCTCGACGGACAGCCCGATGAGTCCGCTGAGTCGGGCCGGAGCGGCGATCGGATCGCCGTCGATGGACATCGAGACCCTGCGGAGCGCGGTCGCAGTGCCCAGCCAGGGTTGCCAGGCGAGGGGGCCGTCCGGGGCAATTCGCCAGCCGAGCCGGGCGGTGGCCTGGGGAACCAGGGCCGCAGCGATCGGGGTGCCCTCCTGACGCCAGCGCTGCCAGACGACGCCGACATCCAGCGCCGCTGTGGGGCCGTCGTGCTGCCAGCGGACCCCGAGGTGTCCCCCGAGCTGTGTGGTCTGCCGCTCGGGGCCGTCGAGGGAGAGGCGGTCGGGCGCGATCCCGGAGAGGCGAGCGAGCGGCTGGAGGGCCTGAGTCGTCGGCAGCATCACCGACAGCACGCCGCCGATCGCGAGCCCGCTGTCGCTGCGGTACCGAAGCTGCGGGCTGACGGCGACGGGCACCACTGACTCCTCCGGCGGCGGGACGAGCACCGAAGCTGGGGCGACCACGACGGGCTCTCGGGCTGGGGGGAGCGCGCTCGGCGTCGGACGCGCGGCGACCGGGGCGGGCGCGGGCACAGGGGCGGGTACTGGGAGCGGCGCGGCCTCGAACTCACGCAGCAGCGACCGGGCCAGCCAGATTGCGTCTTCTCTCGCGTCGTCGGTCTGCGGCAGCGCCAGGGGCACGCACCGCTGCTGGGTCGGGGAGCGGACCGCGCAGAGCTGGTCGATGCTGAGGGTGACATGGGGGGTACTGGTGGCCGGCCCTAACGTCATCCCGGCCATCGACACCGCCGCCTGCCAGTCGGCTGGATCCTCGCCCGACGGCAGCACCACGGTCGTGGCGGCGTCGGCGGACAGGGTGAGGAAGATCAGCACATCGTCAGTCTACTCCCGGTTGGCGACGGGATCGTCGTGGCTCGACCCGCCCGGCGGCGGGGCTCGCTCAGGGGGGCGGCCATCCGGAGCCGTGCTGGCATCGTGTACCCTCTCCCCGTGACCACCATTCCTACTGCCAGCCACCTCCTGGCCCATGTCATCCCCTTCCTCTACCTCTCCTCCGTCGCCCGAACGGCCCTGGCCGACCGCATGGAGCTGCGCCGCTATGACCCTGGCGACTGGATCATTCAGGCGGGCGAGCGCTCGCGCGCGGTCTTTTTGCTCGCTGCTGGAGAGGTCGCCTTTCGACACGAGACGGGCCACACCACCCTCCAGTCTGGCCACTTCTTCGGCGAGCGCGCCGCCCTGTTTGACGCCCCTCGCCAGCAAAATGTTCAGGCCATCGGCACCGTCCACCTCTACGCCCTCCCCGCCGTCGATTTCCTCCGCCTCATCGATCACCACCCCACCTTCCGCCTCTCGCTGGCCCGAAGCCTGACCATCAAGCAAGGCATCTTCCTGGGCTATCGATCTCTGTGGGCAGAGATCCTCCGGCTGGTGGATTCCGAGGGCTTCCTGCTCAGCGATCTGGTGGCCGACTACCGCACCCTCCATCCCGCCCTCCACCCGCGCCTCCACAGCGAGCACATCGACACTGACGCCCTCTCCTATGCTGTTGCCCGGCTCCCCGAGGACGTCACCCGCACCCACACCTGGTTCCTCACCGCCCACCTCTCCTCGCTCTACGCTGACCCGGACACCAAGTTCGATCCCCTGCGCACCCACGCCCGCCGTCGCAGCGCGTGGCGGCAGATGCCCGGCAAGACGCTCGTCCTGCTCCGAGACGGCATCTCTGACATCACCGACCTGCTGACCTGCCTGTGCGCCTACGCCGTGGAGGCGGCGAAGATCCGAATGCGCTGCCGCTCCCCGGAGCTGCTGGTCGCCCTGAAGGAGCCCCGAGATGGCTCTGACGCCGTGCTCGCTGAGCTGTCTGGTCTGACCGACTCCGAGCTGGCTGCGCTGCACCGCATCTGGCCGGACGACCTGTGGGAGCGCATCCGCGACATCCTGCTGCACCACGAGGACATCGCGCTGGACTGCGACTTCCAGATCGACAACTACAACGCCAGCGCAGCGGAGCGGTGGGCCCGGCAGATCCGCGACGTCGCCGAGGAGCTGGTCGACCTGGAGAACCCCGAGCTCTGCGTCCACATCGTCTCCTCCAACACCCACTCCGTCGGCAACTGCCTCTCCGCCTACACCGCCCGTCGCCGCGATGCGATCCTCGCCTGGGGCCGACAGCACCGGCCCGAGGACGTCGCGGAGGACTGGGCGGACGAGTCTGACCTCCTCTACGTGCTCGCCCGGCACTACATCGCCGCCACCCCCGGCGCGCGAGAGGCGTGCATCAACGAGGAGCGGGCGGCGGGTCACTACCGGCTGCGGACCACTGCGTTCACCGGAATCGCGGTGGACATCATCGACGCCCGACGCATCGAGCCGAGCCTGTGTGACCCGGCCCTGACGGTCTCTCCGCCGCAGTCTCCGACCCTCATCGTCAACGTCGACTACGCCTTCGGGCAGCAGGCCGAGGAGATCCTCTCCAACCTCCTGTTCGTGTTCGGCCACGCCGTCCGCTCGGTGTCGGTCATCGGCAAGGCCGGCGGGCTGACCGGCAGACGCGGCGACCTGATGGTGCCCCGCGCGACCCTGATGCAGTCCGGCGATGCGCTGCATCCCCTCCCCAATGCCGACCTCGATGCTGCGCGGCTCGCCGCCCTCGCGCCCGGCCGCACGGTCCACGAGGGCCCGGTGCTGACCGTGGCCGGCACCCTGCTGCAGAACCGCCAGCTGCTGCACTTCTACCGGCGGTTCTGGCGCTGCGTGGGCCTGGAGATGGAGGGCAGCTTCTTCGCCCGCACCCTCACCGCCGCGATGAACGCCGGCATCGTGCGAGACGACGTCGCCACCCGGTTTGCCTACTACACCTCCGACGTCCCCCTCGATCCCGACAGCACCCTCTCTGAGGCCCTCTCTCCGACCGAGGGCGTGCCGCCGCTGTATGCGATCACCCGGGCCGTCCTGGGTCAGATCCTCGGCTGAAGTCGCCCAATGGCTGCGGCTGGGCAATGCCTGTAGACAGAGCCCGTTGGTATGTCGGCCTCGACGCCTAAACCGGCACCTCCCGCCCCGAGACCCTGCCCCCCGGCAGGTCGCCCTCGACGATGACATCCGCCGCCGCCACGGTAATGAGATGCTGCTCAAGCAGTCGCTGCTGAAGTGCACGATGCCGAAGTGGAAGAAGGGAAGAGCGCCCGGGACGGCAACCGCTCCCGGCTGTTCACCAACATGCCGGACATGGAGGCCGGCGGCGGGCTGTGCAGCTGCTCAAGACCCTGATGATCATGCTCTACCCGCTCACTCCTGCAGTGATGGAGCGGCCTTGGGTTGCCCTGCGGCTCCCGGGGGATGTCTTCAGCGTCGATCCGCCCGTCACGCCGATGGCAGCGGGGCACGTGCTGGCGATGGTCTACCGGATGACTGAGGCCCAGCTCTCCGCGCAAAGCCCTCCTGCACAGTGCTGCTCGACCACTCCGCCCCGCAGGACGTCGATGAGCCGCTCCGGTGCGGACCGCTCTCGACGGACTCCCAGAGCACCGCGATGAACCCGCGCATGACCGCGTCGTCGTGGAGGCTCGCGCGCAGGGGAGCCCGGCGGTCTTCTCGAGCAGAAAATGCGGGAAGTCTTTTAACTGACTGAATGGGTCAGTTATGCAGCCATCATGGCACGAACCCGCTCACCCGATCGCTACGCTTCGCTTGTTCAAGCTGCGATCCAATCCTTCATCGCGGCCAACGGGTATCGGCGCGCTCAGGTCGAGGACGTCGCGACGGCGATGGGCGTGGCCAAGGGCACCGTCTACCTGTACGCGAAGAGCAAGGCTGCGCTGTTCGACATCGCGGTTCGCCATGCCGACGACCCTGTCCCGCCACCGATCCCGGACGTCCTCCCGGTGCCCACCCCGCAGCCCGGCCAGACCGTGGCGTACCTTCGGCAGCGCATGACCACCGAGGGGCAGTTCGTCCGTCTCCAGGCAGCCCTCGTGGACCCCAGCGGCGATGTCCTCACAGAACTGACCGGGATCGTGGAGGAGCTCTACGACACGGTCGCCGCCAACCGGGTGACCATCCGGCTCATCAACGCTGCCGCTCGTGACCTGCCGGCGCTCGCGGCGCTGTGGTTCGACGGTGCTCGGGCAGGGCTGCACCGCCAGCTCACCGACTACCTCGATGCCCAGGTGGCTGCGGGTGTCCTGTCGCCCCCGCCCTCCACCGCCGCTGCGGCCCGGATGCTCATCGAGTCCACCCTCTGGTTCGCCGTCCACCGTGCCTGGGATCCCCGGCCCGATGGCATCCCCGACGACCTCGTGCGTGCGACCATCATCGGCGGCTTGGTGCGCAGCCTCATCCCGACTGGAGAGTCCTGAATGTCTACCCTCGTCATCCGAAACGGAACCCTCGTCGATGGTACCGGCGCCCCCCGCCGCGTTGCGGACGTCGCCATCGAAGGCGGCCGCATCATCGCGGTCGGTGCCGACCTGCCCCCCGGCGATGAAGAGGTCGACGCCACCGGCTGCATCGTCGCGCCGGGCTGGGTCGATGTTCACACCCACTACGATGCCCAGGCCACCTGGGATCCCTACCTCACCCCGTCCGGCTGGCACGGCGTGACCACGGTCGTCATGGGCAACTGCGGGGTCGGCTTCGCGCCGGCCCGCCCCGAGGGGCGTGACTGGCTCATCCAGCTGATGGAGGGGGTCGAGGACATCCCCGGTGCGGCGATGCACGAGGGCATCCAGTGGGCCTGGGAGCACTTCCCGGAGTACCTCGACGCCCTCGCCAGCTACCCCCGCGCCATCGACATCGCCGCCCAGGTGCCTCACGCCGCAGTCCGGGCCTACGTCATGGGCGACCGGGGGGCCCGCAACGAGCCGGCCACCCCAGGAGACATCGTGGCAATGGCCGCCATCGTCCGCGACGGCATCGCTGCGGGTGCGCTCGGCTTCTCGACCTCTCGCACCCTCATCCACAAGGGCTCTGACGGCGTCCACGTCCCTGGAACCTTCGCTGGTCAGGACGAGCTGCTTGGACTCGCAGATGGTCTTGCCGCCGGCGGCGGCGGAGTCTTCCAGATGACCTCGAACCACGAGGACATGGCCGACGAGCTCGTCTGGATGCGCGATGTGGCCCGGAGCACCGGCTGCACCGTCAGCTTCAACCTCCACCAGACCGACGTCGCGCCGCAGCTGTGGAAGCGCATGCTGACCCTGCTGGAGGAGACCCAGGCGGAGGGCCTGCCGGTCTATGCACAGGTCGCTGGTCGTCCGCCGGGAATCCTGATGTGCCTGGAGGGTACCGCCGTTCCGCTGCTGAACTCGGTGACCTACCTCGGCATCCACTTCCTCCCCCACGACGAGAAGGTGGCGAAGCTGCGGGATCCTAAGGTCCAGGCTGCGATCATCGCCGATGAGCTCCTCTCGATTGGTCCGTTCGAGGACTTCATCCTCAGCAGCTTCGGCCGCATGTACCGCCTGGGAGAGTCTCCGAACTACGAGCCTGAGCCCTCCACCTCTGCCGCCGCGATCGCAGCGGCGCGCGGCTGCCATCCCCGTCAGGTGGTCATCGAGTGGCTGCTGGAGGGCGACGGTCGCGGGGTCATCTACTTCCCGATCTTCTGCTACACCGACGGCGACATGGAGGTCAGCCGCCAGCTGCTCAGCCACCCGGGAACGGTGGTCGGGCTGGCGGACGGTGGGGCGCACTGCGGCACCATCTGCGATGTCTCGACCCCGACCTTCCTGCTCACCCACTGGGTCCGGGACCGGGTGCGCGGCGAGAAGCTCCCCCTGGAGACGGTCATCGCGATGCAGACCCGCGACAGCGCGCGGCTGTACGGCTTGACCGACCGTGGCGTCATCGCGACGGGCATGAAGGCCGACATCAACGTCATCGACCTCGACCAGCTCACCCTGCACGCCCCGGAGATCATCTACGATCTCCCCGCGGGCGGTCGGCGGTTCGTGCAGCGCGCAGACGGCTACCGGGCGACCATCGTCAGCGGCGAGGTCGTTTTCCGAGACGGCGCGCCCACCGGCAAGCTGCCCGGCAAGCTCGTCCGCCGACAGGACCTCCCGGCTGCCACGGCGTAGTCACCCTGCTATCCTGGGAGGATGCTGCTCCTCTTGTCCTGCACTGCGTCCTCTCCGGAGGGCGCACCCTCCGCTGAGACCGCCGACCCTGACGCCACCTGCAACGGCTCCTCCGCCCTGTGCGACCGCCCCCTGAGCGCGGTGGCGTTTGTCGGCACCCACAACAGCATGTCCAGCGCGGAGCGGGAGTGGTTGTTTCCCAACCAGAACGACGCCGTGCCCGCCCAGCTCGCCAATGGGGTACGGGCGCTGAACCTCGACACCCACGCCTGGGAGGACGAGCTGTGGCTGTGCCATGGCTACTGCGAGCTCGGCAGCCAGCCGCTCGTCGAGGGCTTCGCGGAGATCACAGCCTTCCTCACCGACCGCCCCGATGAGGTGGTCATCCTCACGCTCCAGGACGGCATCTCCGGCGAAGAGACCCGCGCGGCGCTGACCGAGGCGGGGCTCGCCGAGCGTGCCTACACCCACACCACCGGGCAGCCCTGGCCCACGCTCGGTGAGCTGATCGCGCAGGATCAGCGTGTGGTGATCTTCTCGGCGAGCGGCGGCGGGGTGGACTGGCACCACAGCCAGTGGGAGCACTGGATCGACGTGCCTTACTCGGCGGAGTCGATCGAGGACTTTGCCTGCACCGATGATCGCGGCGATCCGGCCACTGCCACCCTCTACAACATCAACCACTTCCTCACCAGCCCGCTCGCCTCTCTCGAGCTCGCCACAGAAGCGAACGCGCTGCCGGTCATTGAGGGCCATGTGGCCGACTGCCAGGAGGCCTCCGGGCGCTTCCCCAACCAGGTCCTCGTCGACTTCTACGACATCGGCGCTGCGCAGGCGGTGGTGGACTCGCTCAACGCGCCGTGAGCGTGCGGCTCAGCAGCCCATCGGCACGGCGGCCTCGATCATCCGGCTCTCGACCAGCGCGCCGTCTCGGTAAGCACTCACCCGCAGCCACACCGTCGAGATGCCGACGAAGCAGGGGGGAGGCCACGGCGTGTCGCAGGTGGGCGCGTAGACGGTGGGCGCGCGGCCGCTGTCGGAGAGTCTCTCCCGGTGTGCTGCGATGGCATCGCGGAGAGACGATGCCGGTGGGGAACTTTCGGTGGTCGCTCTCGGTAAGGGGGCAGGGTCAGCCCGTCGGTGGTCCAGGCTGGCCGCCAGGGAGAGGCGTGGCGGGCGAAGTCGTCCAGCTGCCAGTGCGGTCCATCCCGTGACACTGCGAGCGATGTCTCGAACTGCATCTCGACGAAGACCGCGTCGGACCGATCGGTGTCGCAGTCCACCGTGATCTCCGCGCTGGGGAGCGACTCGCCAAGCCACAGGTCGGGCATGCTCAGGTCGTGGGTGCAGGGCTTCTCTGCGTCGGGCTGGTGCACGGTCAGCGTGCTGAGGATGGGCGCGGCGCTGGCGAGGGGAGCGAGGACGAAGATCATGCTCGGCTCCTGTGCTCTGTCCCAAGGTACAGCAGGGATCACGCCAGGAAATGGCGGGGGGTCGTCGGCGTCAGTCCTTTGCGAGCTTGAATTGACGGCATCGCTGCTACAGACCGCAGCGGCGCGGTGGCGGGCGCGTGCTCCAGGCCGGCGCTCCGCCTACAGCAGCCCCCGTCGGGACAGCTCCGCCTCTGCGGTCCCGGTGAGCCGGGGATGTCGCAGCAGCTGGTGGAGCACTGCGGTGGTCTGGGGGCCGAGCCGCTCGGGCAGCACCGAGGCGGCCTTGAGGCGCTCGGGGTGGTGGTGGATCGCCTTGGCGATGGCCCGGTCGGGCTGACCCTGGAGGAAGATGCGCGCGGCCTGGTGCCACGGTGCCTGCCAGCCGCCCAGCAGCACACGGGCCAGATCGAGCACCCAGCCCGGACCATCGCAGGCGCCAGCCAGGGCGATTCCCCGCCGCATTCGACCCTCGCTGCCGGCGCGAAGCTCCTGATGGATCGCCCACCAGCCCGCTCGCCCCATGGTCTTGATCGCCTCTCGCTCGGCGATGGTCACCGTGCCCCTCCGGATCGGACGGCGGATGAGCTTCACGCAGCACGCCCGCAGCCACCCGGCTGCGATGGGGTTGCTGGAGGCCCGGGCCTGGCGGATGATCGTCGGGGTGAGGCGCTGGCGGGTGGTGCGCCACTGGAGGGTGGTCAGCCGGACCACGGCCAGGGCGGCGTCGGGGCTGGTGGCGGCGGCCTCGCACAGCGCGGCCTGCTTGACCGGGTTGCCCGACAGCGCCCCGGCCAGGAGGATCCCTGTGCTGCTGCCGGTCATGGTGAGGGTGCGTCCCATGCGCTCCAGCTGGACCCGGAGGGTGACGAGCAGGTGCCCCAGCGCCTCAGCGGCCTCGGCAGTCACCTCGTCGGTGAGGGGACCGTCGGCGTAGGAGACCAGCAGGTCAGCGGCGGCATCGTCCTCAGACTGACCCAGCCCCCGCAGCATTGCACGCGCGGTGTCGGGGTCGCTGGAGCGGAGGAGGCGTGCGCAGCGCCCGACCGGGATCGGTGCGCAGATTGCGGTGGCGGCGGCCAGCTTGACGGTCGGATCCGGAGAGACCTCCAGGAAGCGAAGGACCGGTCCGTTGACCAGTCGGCCATCTCCGGGCTCGGTCCACTCCTGCACCACCCGCAGCAGTGCCGGCAGGGCTGGCTCGGTGGGCCGTGCGGCCTTCAGTGCCTCGCGGAGCTGCTGGATCCGCCGACGGCGATCCAGGACTCGCCCCGCCTCCGGCCACTCGCTGAGCAGCTCCCACAGCGACATCGGTGCGCGGGGCAGCATCGCGCTGAGCACCCGCCGAAGCGCGAGTGCCATGTGGCGATCCTCGACGATGAACCGTCGAATACCAGGATGGGCAATCAGGGGGCTGTTCAGGAGGGTGCGCATTGCGTCGTCTTCGTGACCGGCGAAGTGCAGCACCTCGTAGAACGGCACCCAGCTGTGGACGTCCGCGGTGGACAGGGCGGCCAGCAGCCGATCAATGCGGCTGGTCTGTTGGTCGACCGGCAGTGCGCCGGGCAGCCAGACTGGGTCGAGGTTGTCCAGCAGGCGCTTCTCGACCTCCCCCCACTCTCCAGCGGCCATGCGCATCGCCAGCTCGAACAGCGCGGCCTCGGTGGGCAGGGTGGTGAACAGAGACAGCAGGTCAGCGGTCGGGTCCAGTGACCAGTCTCGGCTCCGCCCCAGGCCCATCGCTGCAGCCTCCGGGGCATGCGCGACCGTCAGCCGCAGCAGCGCCAGCCAATGCGGCAGGCAGACCTCCTCGATGGCCACAGCCAGTGCGTCATGGCTCCCCAGCGACCCCGCCAGCTCGACCCCTTGCATGTAGTGCTCAGGGTGCCTGAGGAGCCCGAGGAGTCTGGTGTGCTGATCTGTCACGTTCCGCTACCATCCCACAATTTCAGCTCAAATCCGAGCGCCAAGTCACAACATTCGCATCAATGCGTGTGCTCGTGTCAGGTGATTGATAAGCCTCGATTCGAGATAAATTGTAACCGTTTAATGGTCATTTTTGATCGAGTAGGGCCATGGCTTCCGTAGGAGTCTCGGTCGGAAGTCTGGCTTGTCTCTCCGCTGAGACTGCTCCAGCGCACTCAGACCATCTTCTTTCGCACCGACCAGATGAAGCCGTCGTACCAGAAGTGAACCAGCGACAGCAGCAGGAAGAACGCCATCGAGGTCGAGCCGGTCACCGGGATGCGATCCAGGGCGAACCCGATGATGAGCGCACCGACGAGAAATGCCGCGAGCGCGGCTGCGGTACCGATGGGGGTCTGTGGGAGGTGGAGGCGGCCCATGAGGGTCTTTCGCTCGGTGAGCCAGACGATCCCGAAGTACTGGGCATAGTGGAAGACGTTCATGATGAAGAACGCCTCTCCGAAGCTGTTGAAGCCCCAGGCATACAGGCTGACGAGGCCGGTGGTCACCAGCAGGGCGACCTTCTGGAGGCTGACCCGGTGCCCGCGCTGGATCATGCGCCATGTGAGCGCCACATACACCACCACGCTGAGCAGCCCGATGCCGAGCATCAGCCCGGTGATGACCTGCTGCCAGAGCCCTGCATAGACCGGGATGGCGTACAGCAGGGTCGGCGCGATGCCGGCGAAGTCTTCTCCCAGCCCGTAGGCATGGTCCATCAGTGTCACCCCGCCCAGCAGCGGACCGAACCAGATCACCATGTTCATCCACAGGTCCAGCCGACGTCCGGTGGTCGGGTCGTTGCCTGCGCGGACCTCGTACAGTCGACACAGCCCGAAGGTCTGCGCCCCGGAGTGCCACTCGTCCCAGAATGTGGTGATGATGCCAACGACCACCAGAAACCAGGTGCTCGTCAGCATCCCGACCAGCAGCAGCAGCGGCACCAAGGTGAACCGCAGCGGCCAGGCCTTGAAGATGGTGGTGTTGGCGTGGCTGCGCAGGAACGTGATGACGAGGTGTCCCGACAGCAGGGTGCCGAGGACGATGGTCGCGAGGCTGTCGGTTCCGTGCAGGACCTCGTCGGTGATCCAGGTGTTGGCGATGGCCTTCGCGAGGAGCAGTCCGAGGAGCGGCGAGAAGATGATGAGCAGCCCGTCGAACAGCGGCCCCTTGAGGTAGCCGGTGGTCGGGAGCAGCGCGGGTCTGTTGGTGTGGGCTTCCATGACGGATCTGGGGTGAGGGGGAAGAGGGCGATAAGGTAGCGGTTCTGAGACCCGACTGAAGAACAACGCACCCTTATTCGTCACTCTTTTCTGTCGACTCCTTTCCCTGGTCTTCGAGGTCCCCATGATCGTCATCGCGCTCCTCTCCCTCTCCGCTGATGCTTCCACCCCCAACCAGATCCTCGCTGCGCTCAAGAGCGAGTCCGGCTGGAGCGGGTCGACAACCAACGACGGGGTGACCGTCACCCAGAAGAGCGTCGCCGGGCTGTCGGTCCCCGCCTTCCGAGGGCAGCGCACGGTCGATGTCTCCTGTGATGCCTACTTTGCGGCGGTCTCTGACCCCTCCCGGCACCAGGCGGTCAACAGCATGCTGCGAGAGTCCAGCGTGGTCTCCTCCAGCGGCGACACGGTGGTCTTCTACCAGGTCGTCGACCTGCCGCTCATCTCCGACCGCTACTGGATCAACAAGGCGGTCAACGAGCGCAACCTCGGCGGCGTCCCTGGTCACCACCGGCAGACCTGGACGGGCATGAACAAGGACAGCTACCCGACCGTCCGCGATGCTGTCGAGGACAAGTACGGTGCGGTGTTCACGCCGATCAACTACGGAATGTGGGACCTCGTCCCGACCACGACCAACGGCTGCACCGTCACCTATGCAGCGGTCTCCGATCCCGGCGGAAGCATCCCCGGCGGTGCCTCCTCCTGGGCCAGCGAGAAGAGCCTGCCGGAGAACATCAACAGCTTCTACAGCGCCGCGCGCTGAGCGGTGGGCGGCAGCCTCTATGGCCTCGGCCGGCTTCCCAGAGCGGAGTACCTCGCCCTGGAAGCACGGCTGCGCTCCGACCTCGACCGCATGCTCGGACAGCACTATCAAATTCCGCGCTACTATAGGAGCAAGGAGGACTTCGGTGATGTCGATGTCGTCGTCTCTGAGGCGGCCATCACCACCACCTGGAGCGACCTGCGCGACGCGCTCGTTGCCGGTCTTGGTCTCACCCGCTTCCAGCGCACTGGCGCGGTGTTCTCGACGGTCTATCAGGGCTTTCAGGTTGACTACATTGTGCGTCCGGCCCGCTACTTCGAGAGCACCTGTGCCTTCCTGGACTTCAACGATCTCGGCAACCTGCTCGGCAAGATCTTCCGACGGATGAACCTGAAGTACGGCGAGCGGGGGCTCCAGTATGTCTTCCGCCGTGCCGACGGCAACTACACCCGCGACATCGACGTCTCCCGCGACATCCAGCGCATCTGTTCGCACCTCTCCCTCGACGTTGCCCACTGGGAGACTGGCTTCGAGACGCTGGAGGAGATGTATGCCTGGCTCGTCGCCTCGCCGTGGTTCTCTGTTGCACCCTACCGGGATCCCAGCCGCACCACCCGCACGCGTGCACGGCAGCGGCCGACCATCCGACGGTTCCTGGAGTGGCTGGACGAGGAGGGCATCGACACGCGTGTCGACTATCCTCCCCGTGAGGCGTGCCTTCCCCACATCATCGCGGCCTTCCCGGAGGCTGGACTGCCGGAGATCCTTGCTGCGGAAGCCGTCCGGGAGCGCCAGGTCGCTGCGGTCAAGGAGCGGTTCGGCGGCAAGCGGGTGATGCAGCTCATTCCGGGCCTCTCCGGTCCACAGCTCGGCGCGTTCATCAAGACGTTTCGGGAAGGCTTTGCCGACTTTGAGTCTGAGATCAGTTCGCTCGCGCCGGCAGAGGTTGACCGCCGGGTGCTGGCGCACTGGGAGGCCTTCGAGGGGCGGTCATCCGGCCTCGGGAGCGGGGCGGACCCTGTCGAGGACGATCGCGACTGAGAGCAGCCCGCCGCTGAGGAGCCCGGGCAGGGAGACCTCGCGCAGTGTCACGCTCAGGCTGCTGCCGTCCTCAAGCCCGGACCACATGATCGCCACAGCGGCGACGAGCCCGAGTGTGCCGAGGATTCCGGTGAACATGTAGGCGAGGCGTGCCGCGGCGCTGGGGTGCGGCGGACGCTTTGGGGCCGGCAGCACCGCACGCTTGAGCATCAGCAGCACCACCACGCAGGCCATGATGACGTAGTCAACCCAGTCCGAGGTGGGGTCCATGTCGAGCATGATCGTGACACCCATCCCGAACAGCGCACCCAGGACGGCGACCACGATGTCGAAGATGTCGAAGATGTCGAGCGTGTTTGGGTCCTGCATGTCTCCTCCACGGCTCAGGGCTGCGGTAGCCGCTGGTGCAGCCTGCCCCCGAGGCCCTGATCGTCCACTCTCCGCAGGGCGTTGGCAATGGCGCATACACCTGCGCGCCGCATTGCTCCCCCCTCAGCAGCGTGCAGAAGCATGGGCCTCGACACAGCAGGGACTCCGACGACAGCAGCAGCATCGGTCATCTGAGTGTCCGCATCGGAGGTGTCGCTGGGCGCGGCGAGAAGCCCGCGCGATGGCGGCTGTTGACGCCAGGACTGCGGCTCATTCTGGAGCGCTGCGACCCCGCCACAGTCCCGGCAGGTGTGCTGCTCCTCAGGCCTTCACGTCATGCAAAGACCGACACTGACCAGCGTGTTGGATCGCGACGGCGGTAGATGAGCCGCTGTGGTTCGGTCTTGCTGCTCGTGCCCCTTGCTCCCGGAGCGGCCTGGAGGGCTCAAGCCTGAAGGGGGCTACGCCATCCGTCCCATCCGCGCGGGGAGGTCGTGTGCGGACGGGGAGCGCCGCTCAGGAGTGGCCTCACAGTCGGCCTCGGCCCAGTCTTCTAAGACCTCCAGCGTCGCGGGACCGACGTAGGGAACCGCATCGACGGCATCGATGCTGCTGAACACGACGTCGTCGCTGGTGCCGTGGACACCGTCTGTGCCGCTTCGGATCTGCATGAGGTGGTAGGCCGCTGAGGAGCGCAGCCCGAGCTCGCGGAGGGTCTGGGCGGTGGTGGCTGGATCGTTGAGGAGGGCGAGGGTGCTCTCCTCGGAGCAGGTCCGCTCGGTGAGCGGGCTCGGGGCATCAGGGGTGAGACGGGTGTCGGCGTCGCAGGCTGCAAGCAGCGCGAGGGTGAGCCAGCGCATGACTGGATTCTCCGGGTTCTTTGATGTTTTCGGTGTGGCCGTAGGGGAGTCACCGGGCGGCATCGACCGCGCCTGGCCGGGACGCTGTATGGAAAACAGCGCTGCGGCTTCGGTCCCGGGGGTGCGGTTCGGCGTCACACCCCGGGCGGCTCTGGCAAATATCAGATGCCAGTCATGAGCACTGTGACGAGCGTGTGACAGTGTCCGCTGGTTGCTCAGCGCGACAGCTTGCGAAGCTCTCGGGTGAGGATCTTGTCGAGGTGGCTGGCGAACTTCTGGCGATCCTTGGCATCCATCGGAGGCGGTCCTCCGGTCTTCACGCCGGTCGCCCGCAGGTCGTCCATGAAGTTGCGCATGGTCAGACGCTGCTGGATGTTGGCACCGGTCAGCGGACCCCCACGGGGCCGCAGCACGAGGCCACCCTTCTCGATGACCTCTGACGCCAGCGGGATGTCTGCGGTGATGATCAGGTCACCAGGCGCGCAGTGCTCGACGATGTAGTCGTCCGCCACGTCGAAGCCGGCGCCGACCTGAATGGACGTGATCAGCCGGGACTTTGGGGTCTGGATCCAGGAGTTCGCCACCAGGACAACCTCCAGCTTCAGGCGCAGGGAGGCTCGGTAGATGATCTCCTTGATCATCTTCGGGGCGGCGTCGGCGTCGATCCAGATCTTCATAGAGGGGTCTCTATGCCAAAATGGACACCCACGGCGGCGATTTCAGGTGTGGTTGACGCCTCTTGCCTCTCGATGGGCATCTGCTGGTTGGGGCTCGGTCTGGCCCAGGGCTGCGGGGAAGGGTGAGGAGAGGGCGCGATGCTATGGGCCTCCGCTGGAGACTGTGCGGCCTCCAAGCAGCGGCAAGCACCTCGGCCACACCGGTCACATCGCTGGACACCGGGCCGACGAGTGTGTGCCCCGCGACCGGCGGCAGCGACCGCTGAGCAAGGTAGTAGACTCCTGGCACGGAGGCTGAGACATGCGAATCGGGGTGCTGACCAGCGGCGGAGATGCCCAGGGCATGAACCCGGCACTGCGGGCGGTGGTGAGGCGGGCGATTCAGCGGGGAGCGTCGTGTAGTGCGATCCGCGAGGGCTATGCCGGGCTGGTCTCCGGAGAGATCACGCCGATTGGCTGGCTGGACGTCTCCTACATCCTCCACAAGGGCGGCACCGACATCGGCACTGCCCGATGTGCCGAATTTCGGACCCTGGAGGGTCGCCGAAGGGCTGCGGAGAACCTGATGCGGGCTGGAATCAATCGGCTGGCGGTCATCGGTGGAGATGGCTCACTGACCGGCGCAGACACCCTGCGACGAGAGTGGTCGCGCCATGTCCAAGACCTGCTCTCCAGCGGCCGAATCACCCCCGAACAGGCCACCCCGAGCCTCTACATTGTCGGCATGACCGGCTCGATCGACAACGACATGTGGGGCACCTCCTCCACCATCGGCAGCGACTCCGCCCTCAACCGCATCGTCGATGCCGTCGACACCCTCACCTCCACCGCCTCCAGCCACCAGCGCTCGTTCGTCGTCGAGGTCATGGGGCGGCGCTGCGGCTTCCTCGCTGCGGCTGCGGCGGTGGCGACTGGCGCGGACTTCCTGCTCATTCCCGAGGCCCCGGTCCCCGACTGGCGGGCCGAGCTGCGACAGGCTGTGCTCGCCGGTCGGCAGCAGGGCCGCCGGAAGTCGATCGTCTTGCTGGCAGAGGGGGCCATCAGCGTGACCGGAGAGCCGATCACCGCAGCGATGGTCAAGGCCGCCCTGGAGGCGGATCCGGGCTGGGACACCCGGGTGACCGTGCTGGGGCATGTCCAGCGCGGCGGGGCCCCCTCTGCGCAGGATCGGGTGCTGTCCACCCGGCTCGGGGTCGCGGCAGTGGATGCCCTGATGGCGATGACCGACGGCGCCGAGCCGCTGCTGATGACGACCGCCGGGGCTTCGGTCTCCCCGCGTCCGCTGATGCACTGTGTGGCCCAGACCCACCGCACTGGAGCGGCCATCGCCGCGTGCCGGTTCGACGAGGCCCTGGCCGATCGGGGGCCGGAGATGACCGAGCTGCTCGACATCTACCGGCGCAGCGCCCCGACCGCCTCGGGAAAGCCCCGGCGCACGATCGTCGTCGCCAACCTCGGGGCCCCGGCTCCGGGCATGAACGCCGCGCTTCAGACCGTGGTGCGCCTCGCGGCGTCCGAGGGGGTCGGTGTCCTCGCCGCTCAGGAGGGGCTGCGCGGGCTGGCTGAGGGCAAGCTGCGCCGCCTGTCCTGGCACGACGTCGACGGGCTGCCCTCACAGGGGGCGACCATCCTCGGCACCAACCGCTGGCTGCCCGAGGCCGATGACGTGCGTCTGGAGGCGGCGCTGGCGGAGGCCGACGGGCTCATCCTGATTGGCGGCTTCGCCTGCCTCACCGCAGCGCAGCGTCTCCGCGAGACCCTGCCGGTCGTGATCGTCCCGGCGACCATCTCCAACAATGTGCCTGCTACCGACCGGTCGATTGGGTCCGACACCGCCTGCAATGTGATCTGTGAGGCGGTTGACCGGCTCAAGCAGTCGGCGGTCGGCAGCCGGGACCGGGTGTTTATGGTTGAGGTCATGGGCCGCCGCTGCGGCTACCTCGCCTGGACCGCCGGCATTGGCTCGGGCGCAGAGGTGGTCTACACGCACGAGCAGGGCATCTTCCTCTCGGACCTCATCGCCGACATCGCCGCTCTCCAGGAGTCGTTCACCCGGGGCAAGTCGGTCGGCATTGTGCTGGTCGCGGACGGGGCATCGGATGCCTACGACACGCACACCCTCGCCCGGATCTACGGCGAGGAGTCCGGCGGGCGGTTCGACACCCGGGTCTGTGTGCTCGGACACCTCCAGCAGGGCGGCCGGCCATCGCCCGGAGACCGGGTGCTGGCATCACGGCTGGCGCGTGTCGCGGTGGCGCGGGTGCTGGATGGGGAGAGCGGGCTGGTCGGGGAGGTGGACGGCGCGGTGGTGGTGACTGCGCTGGCTGGAGTGACGGCGGACGCGCTGAACCGGCGTCCGCTGGCGAGGCGGGTCGACGGACCGGGTGTCAGCGGGCTGGCACCGACGGAGGCTTGAGCGTCAGCGAGCCGGGCACGACTTCAGCCACAGCAGCGAGGCCGTCTTCGTCCGGAGTCACCCCGACGGGCACAGGTCCTGGCGGGGAGCGAACCGTGAAGGCCCACAAAGAGGCGCTACTGCATCCGTCGGCGGGCGAGGAGCAGCAGCGGCACCAGCAGCCAGCCTGCGCCCATCCCTGCGGCTGAGCAGCCGCAGCGCCGAGCGGGGAGGGGCTGGATGGTGGGAGCGAACCCGGTCGTCTGCTCGATGCGGGTCCGTCGGGCATCGTCATCAGGAGCCTGGGCGCAGAACACCTCGCTCCAGGTCGAGGCGCCTCTGGTCTGGCACATCCGCTGCCAGCCCTTCGCCTCCAGCGCCTCACACTCGGTGCGACCGCCGAAGTATGCCGAGCAGCTCGTTCCTTCGGTCTCACCGCACTGAAGCGCGACCGTGCAGGTCTCGACGTAGCCCTCCGGTGGAGAGATGTCGGCGCGCGCGAGCAGCGTCGTCAGCAGAAGCATTGGAACCCTTTAGGCTATGCCGTCACGGCGTCGTTCTCGTCCTGGATGTAGGTCTTTTCCTTGTACCAGAGCGCCACCGGGATGTAGAGCACGGCGGTGACCAGCATGCAGCCGGCGAAGAACATGTAGTACTCCGGGCCAGAGAGCTTGGAGGTGCCGTCGTCGTTCTGGATGAAGAAGTTGACCGCGGAGACGAACACGTTGCCCAGCGACACGCTCAGCAGGAAGCAGGCCATGACCAGCGACTTCATCTTCTTGGGAGCCTGGGTGTAGGAGAACTCCAGGCAGGTGATCGAGACGAAGACCTCAGCGGCGGTCATGAGCACGTAGGCTCCGAGCTGCCAGGCGATGTTGATCTCGATGCCAGCGTCGAGCTGGGTGTCGATCCAGGCGGGCACGAGGAAGGCGGGCACGGTCAGGAAGAAGCCGATGCCGATCTTGCGCAGCGGGGTGAGGGTCCAGACGCGGTTGATCAGGTCGTAGAGTCCCGGCCACTTGAGCGACTTGATGCCGTTGAAGAGGGGGATGAACAGCATGATCATGATCGGGTTGATCGACTGGATCTGCGAGGAGAGCCACTCAAATCCCAGGAAGTTCCGGTCCATGCGCTCGGCCTGCTGGACCCAGGCGCTCCCAGTCTGATCGAACAGTGCCCAGAACATCGCCACGAAGGCGTAGATGATGAACAGCTTGGCGATGCTGCCGAGGCCGTTCTTGGAGAAGGTCTCCTTGAGGAACGCCACGCCGCCGGGAGGGATGTGGATGAAGACGTTGCGGCCCATCCAGAAGAAGATGGTCGCCAGGAACATCAGCACGCCGGGCACGCCGAACGCCCAGTGGGGACCGAAGTCGGGGTGGTTGAGCAGCCAGGGGGTCAGCAGCGTGGAGAGGAACGCGCCGAAGTTGATCGAGAAGTAGAACCAACCAAACACCTTCTCGAGGAGGTGGTGGTTGGACCTGCCGAACTGGTCACCGACATGGGCAGAGACGCACGGCTTGATGCCGCCAGAGCCGATCGCGATGAGGGTGAGTCCGATGCTCAGGCCCATCTTCGTCTCGTCGAGCGCCAGGGCAAAGTGACCGAGGCAGTAGACGATCGAGAGGAGCAGGATGGTGCGGTACTTGCCGAGGAAGGCGTCTGCGATGAGCGCGCCGATCAGGGGGAAGAAGTACACCGCGGAGGTGAAGGTGTGGTACCACTGCCGCGCCTCTTCCTCGCCGAGGAGGTCGGGGTTGCCCGAAGAGTCCAGCATGAACTTCGTCATGAAGACGACCAGGATCCCCTTCATTCCGTAGAAGCTGAACCGCTCCGCGGCCTCGTTGGTGACGATGTAGGGAATGCCCTTTGGCATCTCGGTCGATGCGGCAGGGGCGGTCTTGTACTGACCCATGAAGTTCACCCGGTTGGCTGGAAGACGGCCATGTATACCAGATCACACGGTGATCAGGCCATGACTGTTGACCGGGGAGAGCGGAATGACCACCCCTGCTCCCACCTCCACAGCAGGCTCGGACAGGCCACGGTGGCGCACGGCACCCCCCTTCTGAACCCCTGATGCCCCGTACCGGCTGGATGTGCGATACGGACAGTGGCATGACAGCCTCCACCCACCCGCTCATGGACCGCATCGACTGGCAGAAGGCCGGCGATGAGACCCTCGCTCTGCTCTCTCGGCTGCTCAAGCAGCGCACCATCAACGCCCCGGACGGCAACCCCAACGAGACCGCTGCAGCCTCGATGATCGCAGACCTGTTCCGGGCAGAGGGGATGGAGCCGGAGGTGCTGGAGAGCGCGCCGGGTCGCGGCAACGTGCTGTGTCGGCTCCCGGGTGATGGCTCCGGTGGTGAGCCGATCTTGCTGTCGGGACACCTCGACGTGGTGCCGGTCGAGCTGGATCAGTGGAAGCGCGATCCGTTCGCAGGAGAGGTTCACGACGGCTGGATGTGGGGTCGGGGCGCGGTCGACATGAAGCACATGGTTGCCATGGAGGTGATGACCATGATCCTGCTGCACCGGCTGGGGGTACCGCTGAAGCGTGACCTCATCTTTGCTGGCGTGGCGGACGAGGAAGCGGGCTGCGAGCAGGGCAGCCTGTGGCTCGCCCGCAACCACCCCGAGAAGATCCGTGGGGAGTACGTCATCTCCGAGATCGGAGGCTTCACCCTTCACATGGCTGGAAAGCACTTCTACCCTGTCCAGGTCGCAGAGAAGGGGATCTGCTGGCTGACCATCACCGCGCGCGGTACCCCCGGACACGGCTCGCTGCCCAACCGCGACAACCCCATCGCCGCCATCGCTCGGGCTGCCGAGCTGCTCGCCACGAAGCGGCTGCCCCACCACGTCACTCCGGTCGTTGAGCGGTTCGTTCGCACGCTGTCGCAGCACCAGAAGGTGCCGAACTCTCTGGTGCTCAAGGGACTGCTCTCCAAGCCGCTGTGTGGACACATCCTCGACAATGTCTTCCCCGACCCCTCGCTCGCCAGCACGTTTGATGCCGTCCTCCACAACACCGCCAACCCGACGATCCTGCGCTCGGGGGTGAAGATCAACCAGGTGCCGGGAGAGGCCAGCGTGCAGGTGGACGGTCGGCTGCTGCCAGGGCAGACCGGCGCGGATCTCATCGAGGAGATCAAGCGGCTCATCGGGCCGGGCTACACCTACACAATCGACAAGGAGATGCCGGCGAGCGTCACCGAGGTCGCCGATCCGATCGCCGGGATGATCGACACCGTGCTGACCCGCCACGACACGAAGGCGGTCCCGATCCGCAACCTCCTGCCCGGGTTCACGGATGCAAAGGCGTACACGGAGCTGGGGATGAAGTGCTGGGGCTTCTCGCCGCTGAAGCTGCCGCCGGGCTCCAACTTCGCCGCGATGTTCCATGGCCACAACGAGCGGGTGCCGGTGGATGGCGTGCGGTGGGGGCTGGCGGTGCTGATGGACCTGATCAGCGGTCTGGTCGCGAAGTAGTCGCAGGAATCGCCCTGCGCTGCCGTAGGGGCCGCTGGATGCCCCCGGTCGCGCCCGGGACCATGCGCGACCGGGGTGCGGGCGGCTCGTCTTCTCCTGGGTGAGACGGGCGGTTGGTCGGGCGTCGGCACAGCCCGCCGCAGGGCCTCACCGCATCGCGATTGGCGCCCCGATGGCCTCGTCGGGGATCGCGAAGGCGTCGACGAGGGCCACCGCGTCTGCCGCGAGGCTGTCGCACAGGGTGGTGACCTCTGCCCGTATCGCCCGGGACTTTGCTGGCGTCAGGTAGCCGTTCTCCAGGAACCACCCACACCCCGCCTCGATCCGAGAGAGCGCGTAGAGGTCGCAGAGGTCGTTGAGGACTGCGGCGAGATCGGGGTCGGTGCAGGCCTCCACGACCGCACGGAACTGACCGTGCACGGTGTGCTCGATGTGGGCGCGGGCCAGCGCGACCATCGCGGGCTGCCAGGCGGTGAACGCGGCGAATGGATCCTCGGCATCGTCGAGATCGCGGCGGAGGCCCCGGGCAATGGCGAGGGTGAGATCGAGGGTCCGACCGGCGAGGATGTCGCTGTGGAACCCCCCGTCTCTGAGGTGGTGCGGTGGGGTGTAGCGCGTGATGAACGGGTTCTTCTCGCTCACTCGCCCGCTCGCGATCTCGGCGATGTTTCGGATGATGCTGACCGGATTGGTGTCGGAGAACCGACCCTTGAACTGCCCGAGGACAGACTTCGCGACCAGCTGCATCAGCACGATGTTGTCGCCCTCGAAGGTCGAGAATACATCGGAGTCCGCCTTGAGGGCGGCGAACCGGTTGACCGCTGCGTAGCCTTGTCCGCCGCAGCACTCCCGGCTGGTCTGCACGGTGTCTGTGGCATGCCAGGAGGCGAGCGCCTTGATGCCTGCTGCGAGCGCCTCGACCTCCTGCATGTCGGCGTCTTCTTCGATGGCACGGGCGTATCGGGTGGTGAGGTCTTCAGCAGCGAAGTGGAGGGCATAGGTCGCGGCGAGCCGGGGGAGGAGGCGCTTGCGGTGGGTGGGGTAGCGGAGGATCTCCACCTCCGGCCCGCCCTCGGGGCCGAACTGTCGCCGCCGTGCGCTGTAGCGGATCGCGATGGTCAGGGCGGACGCGGCGACGCTCACGCTGGCGGCCGCGACGCTCACCCGCCCGCCGACCAGGGCACCGAGCATGGTGAAGAACCGCCGACCCGGCGAGGCGATCGGGCTGTGGTACTGGCCGTCATCGTCGATGGTGGCGAACCGAGACAGCAGGCTGTCTCGGGGAACGCGGACGCTGTCGAACCACAGGCGGCCATTGTCGACCCCGTTGAGCCCCATCTTGTGGCCGCAGTCGGTGATGCGCACCCGGGGGGCCGGCGAGCCGTCCGCGCGCCGAATGGGAACCAGGAAAGCATGGACCCCGTGCTGCATGCCCCCGACGGAGAGCTGTGCAAACACCGTCGCCATGCGTCCGTGCTCCGCTGCGTTGCCGATCCACTCCTTCCCGGCGAGGGGGTGGGGGGTGTCGATGACGAACTCATCTCGGCGGGCATCGTAGGTCGCGGTGGTCTCCAGCTCGCGGACGTTGGAGCCGTGGGCGCGCTCGGTCATCGCGAAGCAGCCGGGCAGCCGGAGCGCGAAGATGTCGGGGAGGTAGCGACGTCTCTGCTCGGCGCTGCCGAGGAACAGGATGCTGCAGCCGAACAGCCCGAACTGCACCCCGAACTTCACCAGCAGGCTGAGGTCGAAGGTCGCGAGGGTCGCGAAGGTGGCGACGAACCCGCCGACATCTGGCCGTCCACCGGCTGCTGCTGGCAGGAGGGTGTCGAGGAAGCCCCGGTCTGCCAGCACCTGACACCACCGCAGCACCAGCGCCCGGTACTCTGCGGAGTTGATCTCACCGGGGTGACGGAAGAACGGGTCGGCCAAGAGCGCCCGAACCTTCGCCTTTGCTGACGCGCGAGGGCCATCCAGCAGCACAGCCATGGCCTCTGGCGACCAGCTCAGCGTGGTCGCCGTGGGTGCCGTGGCCTCTGCGGGAAAGAACCGCCGGCTGGCCGCGGTGCCATACAGCCCCAGCGTCTTCTCCAGCGTCCGCAGTGCATCCCGTGCTGCCGCCCAGGCTCCCGCCTCGCTCGACAGCCCGGCGATGGCGAGTCCGAGATCGATGAGCCCGTGCTGCTCGGGAGCGGCGATCCCAGCTGCGGCATCCTCCAGGCGTCGGAGCAGGTCTTGGAGCTGCACGGCGCTGGGCGGCTGGGCAGGATCCAGCCACTGCCGGAGGGCTTCATTGTCCCCGGGGAGGGCAGCCCGAAGCGCGGACAGCTCTGCATCGGTCAGCTCTCCATCGGCCCATGCGACGTAGATCATCGGGAGGAGAGGCAGGATGGAGCGCTCAGAGTCGGTGAATGAGGGCATTGAACACTCTGGGGACAGGGGTGGTGTAGGCGGTGTCAGGTTCGGTACGTGCGAGGCGGTGAGCGTTGTCTTGGGGGCGGCTCGGTCGGCAGCGGGCTCAGCCTCCGGCAACCTTCCGCAGCACCCACTCCGCTCCGAACCGGTACCCGACCTTGCCCCAGAGCCATGCGAGGATTGCGGCAGCACCGATCGCGCCGAGCGTTCCAGCAAATGCTGGCCCGGCCTCAAGCGCCGACCAGAACCCATAGTCCCGGCTGATCTCCCGAAACACCACGACGTGTACCAGCAGCAGCGTCAGGCTCGCCCGTCCCAGGCTGACCCACAGCCCCGGCCGCATTCCCTTGCGCTGCTCGTAGCCGACCAGTCCGGCGATCCCGAGCTGAACCAGCCCGCCGACCAGCAGGATGTACGACGGGCTGCAGGGGTAGAACGTTCCGTTGAACCGTCCGGCGCGCATCAGCAGCCCATCTCCCGTCAGGCCGAGCCCCCAAGCGGCTGCCAGCGCACCACCGACCACGACTCCGAAGCCGCCCAGCTGTCGGATCGCGCGCAGATTCTTCTCTCGCAGCCACCGTCCGGTCGCGGTGCCGCCGAGGAACAGCGCCAGCCAGGGAAAGACCGGGAACTGCCCCTCTGCGAACGCCAGCCGCAGGGCGCCGCCCGCCATGGTGGTGTCGCGCATTCGGTTGTTGCCCAGCCGCGCGGGAGTGTCCAGCCAGTCCTGGATTCCGGTCGTCGCCACCAGGATCGCCGCAGCGATGGTCAGCAGCACCGTCGTCGGGAGCCGGCGCCAGATCGGGCCGAGCAGCATCGCTGCGCCCATCAGGTGCAGCACGAACCACGACATCGAGCTGAACCAGCTGGGCGTCAGGACGTTGAGCAGGTAGCCAAAGCCCATCACCGCCAGCCCGCGCTTGATGAGGGTGACGTCGATCGTTCCTTCGCTCCATCCCTTGCGCGACCGGCTGGCAGCGAACAGGACCCCGCCGACGCCGGCGAGGGTGATGAACAGGGGTGCCGCTCCACCGCCCAGGGCGTTGAAGCCGACGAACACAGGATACTTGAGGAACTGGCTTGGAGAGACGTGACTCTCCCAGAGCCAGACACCGATGTGCTGCTCCATCATCAGGAAGACAGCGAGGCCCCGCAGGGCGTCCAGGGCCAGCATTCGAGAGGACGTGCTCATCGCGGCAGTCTATCCTGGTGTGGAATCGTGATGCCGCCCTGAGTGTTCTCAGATCTGCCATGCTGCTCCTCCTCGCCGTCCTGCCCGCTGCCTCCGCCTTTCGGCTCTCTGCACACCGCGCCATCACCGACAGGGCCATCGCGGCGGAGGGAATGGAGGAGCTTGAGCGCTGGCTGTGGCAGGGCAACCGCGCTGAGGACACCCACCTCAACGTCAAGTGGCGACACTTCAGCCACTACTTCCGCCCCGACGCGGCGCTGGTTCTTCCGAGGCGGGGTACCTCGGATGAGCGGGTCGTGGTCCTTGTGGCGGAGGCACAAGCTGCACAGGATGCTGGAGACACCGCCGCGCTGTGGCAGGCCGTCGGCGGGATCCTCCACCACGTTCAGGACATGGCCTCTCCACCGCACGTCGTGCCCGTCGCCCATGACCTGCGGGATGGGTTTGAGTCCTGGCCGGTCGATGCGCTGGTGGCTGGGCTCGACCTGGTCCCCGCTGTGCCCCTCGATCCCGTAGCGGCGCACAGCGCGCTGGCCTGGGAGACTTGGGAGAGGGTGCAGTCCGACAAGGTGAGCGGGTGCGGAGTGGTCCTCCCGCTCTCAGAGATCTGGCGCGCGCCAGCGTCCGAGACATTTGGAACCTACGGCGGCATCGACTTCGGTGATGTCGGAGGCTGTCCCGAGCTCGTGTCGTCGTACGAGGGGGTGCTGGTCAACCGGCTGGAGGCTGCGGTGCGGTCCTCCCGCTCGGTCCTCCAGCACTACAGATCCGCACCCTGAGCACTACCCGAAGAGGGAATTGCCCGGGGCATCGTCGTTACTCAGGAAGAACTCTGCGGTGAGCTGCTGGAGCTCGTCGATGGAGATGAGGCCGTTTCCGTCGAGGTCGAGGCGCTGGAATGCGGCCTCCGCCTGCGCGGCAACAGGCACGCCGTACGGCGTGAGAAAGCGCGCGTAGGTGGCGAGATCTGCGCCACGGTTGGCGTTGATGCCCATCGCCTGAGCGAGGATGAGGTGGGTGCGTCGAACGAGCGCCGGGAGGTCCTCAAACAGGACATCGCCAGCACCATCTTCGTCCGCAGAGAGCTGCGCGCTCCACACGGTGCTCCACTCGTTGGTGGAGATCTTCTGATCGCCGTCTGTGTCGGCTTCGCCCTTGAAGGCTTCCCAGAGCCAGCGCAGCATGACCTCCGCAGCATCGTAGACTGGAGAGCCGATGTCGTGACCATCCTGGGAGAGGGTGCGGTTCATTACCCCCTTCATGTCACTGAATTCGATGAATCCGCTGCCGTCGATGTCGATGAGCTGAAAGAGACGATCGAGCTTTTCCTGCTGCCGCGTTCCGAGCATGTAGAGCCTCCGGGATGCAGTGGATTGTATCACGTCGAGGAGAACAGGTGAGCAGTCCAGGACTCCTTGCCTCTTCCAGGTTTCAGGGGCTCGGAATTGCAAGAATGTGGTGACGATTAAGTGCCTTAATCCTTATCATTGATCGATCGGTTGCCTCGTTGGAGGTCTGCTGGAGGCGCAGCGTGGTCTGCTGGCCGTTCGTCAGGGTGAGCGCGTCGCCCGGCAGGCTCTCTTGCATCATCAGCTCCACGTCTCGTCCGTGCGGGGTGATGAGCCATGCGCCCCAGTCGGTTCCTGGTGTGAGGGTGACCAGAGCCCCTTGGTTGTGCAGCGTGAGGGTCACGGTGCAGCTGTAGCCACAGCTGATCTCGGAGACCGTGACGGACAGGCCCTGGCCGAGGTCCGCAGTCGAAGAGAGTCCGGCACGGGTCTGCTCTATTGAGGCGGCCACGGTGTCTTCCCAGCGGGCCTGGATGCCGGCCTCATTGGCCAGCAGCGCGCGGGCGGGTGCGGCGGTCCAGCTGATGTGGCCAGCGACGTCTTCGAGGTGGCGACGGGCGATGCGCTCAGCATCATCAGGCCAGCCCCAGTTCTCAGCCAGCGGCTCTGGTTGCATGGCCTGCTGGAGGACCGAGAGCGCCGCGCGGGCGTCCGCGATCCGGCCGGGCAGCCGAGCCTGGACTGCGGCCTCTGTGAGTGCCCCACAGGTCATCGCGAAGTGACTCCCCTTCAGGCGCACGGGCCAGTCTTCGAGCGGCGTGCTGTCCGTGCCTGCGTCGTCGTCGTGACGGAGATCGCGATCGTATGCACTCACCTCGATCGGGTCTCCAGTGGCCAGGGTCACCCCCTGCCAGGAGAGGGTGACGTCGTGGGTATCGTACGCACAGGCCGAGGGGAGGTCGTTGATGTGGATGCTCGGATCAGGGTTACCGCCGAAAGCATCCCAGCGCCGACCTTTGGGCGGTGTCCCAGAGAATGCGACCTCGCACAGCAGCAGTCCGTTGTGGAGCGGGCCTGAGGCGTCGCTCTCCTGCAGGGCAGCATCGGCATCGAGGATCTGCGGCATGCTGCAGGCACCGCTGCTGATCCACTCCGGGAGGCTCGTGAGCGGCACGGACGGCAGCGGCGCTGAGGTGCCGTCCTGCTCGAGGGCAGGGGTGGGCGCCTGACCGGGGATCTCACGAGGCGGAGCGTCAGGGGTGTCCAGACCGCTACAGGCCAGCGTGAGTATAAAAGCAAGAGAGATGAGCAAGCGCATTGGGTAGTCCTCCCATAAAAAGCTGCAGAGCCTTCCAGTTGTGAGAGTTCCTTTGGGTGAGCATACCCCCACCGCAGTGATCGATGTGCTTCCATGGCCCCTGCGGCTTCTGGCTCGCGCGGCCTTGGAGTATCCGGATGCAGTAGAGCTCGTCCGCTGTGACGGGGTTCTCCTCTTTGCCAACCCAGCCTTCGTGGCGGCGTTTGGCTACACCCTCTCAGAGCTGCTTGGCCAGGCATCTTCCGCACTCCTCTGGAGTGACAGTCAGCCCCCGGCGGTCTTCGAGGAGCTGGATGCCCGCCTGAGCCGGGGAGAAGTGGTCTGTACCTCTATTACCAGCCGCCGAAAGGATGGCTCGTGCGTCGAGCACGCCGTCACGGTCATGCCGCTGAAGGACGCTGACGGAGAGATGCAGTGGATGCTTGTCCACCGACGCGCGCTCTCCCGGCGCTCAGCCTCTCTGGGGGAGGCCATCGACCCCGCCGTCGCTGACAGCGCGCACGAGATCAGCAACCCGCTGGTCTGGATGCTGGAGCATGCGCGCGGGCTTCCCAGCGCGCCCACTGACTCCCGCATAAAGGAGCTGGCCGAGGGGCGGGAGGTCATTCGCGGCACGGTCGGAGAGCTCTTGAAGCTCTCGCAGCGAGACGATGAGCGGCGGGTGTCGATGTCGATGTCCGTGCTGCTGGACCGCGCGATTGTGCTCGAGCAGGAAGCCCTCAAGCACATCCAGATCCATCGAGAGCCATCCTCTGAGGACCTCCAGGTATTCGCCACTCCTGGGCTCGTGGAGGCCCTCGCCTACATCCTCCGCGATGCCGGATTGACCTGTCCGGCAGGGGCGGTGATCAAGATCCGGGCTCGCCCTGCCCAAGAGATGACGCAGCTCTGGATCATGGATGAGGGGAGCAGCATCGCGGAGGCGGACCTGCCTCGGGTGCTGGAGCCGCTGTTCTGTGTCCGCCCGCTGAGCAATGGTCTGGGTCTGGGTCTGGGTCTGCCCGCTGCGGAGCGGATCGTCCGTGGCCTCGGTGGCTCACTGACGGTCGCCAACCGGCATCGAGGCCGCGGCGCAGTGGCGACCATCCTCCTCCAGTCTGTAAATCCCCAGCACGCGACACCAACGACGGACAAGGCGCTGATGCGAGTGCTGATCGTCGATGACGAGCCTCGGGTCTCCCGCTCACTTGTTCGGCTCCTTCGCAGCCACGACGTCACGACCACCGGCTCTGGTGCGGAGGCCCTGGAGATCCTCGCGGAGCAAACCTTTGACCTCATTATCTGCGATTTGAAGATGCCAGGTATGACGGGCATGGCGCTGTTCGAGCGGCTCGAGATCGAGCACCCGGAGCAGGCCGCACGCATCTTGTTCACCACGGGCGGTGCCTGGGCTGCGGAGTCGCAGCGCTTTATCGCAAAGCATGCCGATCGAATCGTCATCAAGCCGTTCAACCGCCAGCAGCTGGAGCAGGCGATCGCCCGCATCCAGGACTGAGCGCTCGTCGCGGTCAGGTCCCGTGATTACGATCCCTTCATGATGTTCGATCCGCTCTACATGCTCGTGATGGGGCTCGGCCTTGTGCTGAGCTTGGGGGCCCAGGCCTGGGTCAAGGCGTCCACCGCCAAGTGGGACCGCGTGCCCATCGGACGAGGGCTGACTGGTGCAGATGTCGCCGCAGCGATCCTCCGGGTTCGTGGCATCCACGACGTCACCATCGAGCAGGTCGGCGGTGTGCTCTCCGATCACTACGATCCGTCGTCTCGCACGCTGCGGCTGTCTCCCGCCAACTACTCTGGACGCTCGATCACCGCTGCCGGCATCGCGGCCCATGAGGTCGGCCATGCCGTCCAGCATGCGGAGGGCTACGCCCCGATGGCCCTCCGGCAGAAGATGGTCCCGGTCGCCAACATCGGCACCAACCTCGGCGTCTGGATTGTCATCGCGGGGGTGTTCACAGGCATCACAGGGCTGGCGAAGATCGGAGTCGGGCTGTTCGCAGGCTTCGTGTTGTTTACCCTCGTGACCCTGCCCGTTGAGTTTGATGCCTCCTTCCGAGCCCGCAAGGCGCTCCTGGAGACCGGCATCGTCACCGAGCAGGAGGCAAGGGGCGTCTCTGCGGTGCTGACAGCCGCTGCTGCGACCTACCTCGCGGCTGCGGTCTCTGCGATCCTCCAGCTCCTCTACTGGGCGATGCGGGCTGGGCTGCTCGGCGGCCGCGACGACTGACCCAGCAGCGCGGAAGCGGATATGACTCTCCCTGCCATCACAGGAGGGAGCCGTGGTCTCCGACATCTTCAATCCCGCCCGCTGGGAGCCCGTCGAGGGCTTCGCCTTCACCGACATCACCTACCACCGGGCCGTCGATCAGGGCACCGTTCGCATCGCGTTCAATCGCCCCGAGGTTCGCAACGCCTT
This sequence comes from Myxococcota bacterium, assembly GCA_029251165.1. Lineage (GTDB taxonomy): Bacteria > Myxococcota_A > UBA796 > UBA796 > UBA796 > JAQXDW01. The sequence continues at coordinate 12,293 of JAQXDW010000052.1, read as the reverse complement.
CCGCCCGCGCACGGTCGATGAGCTGTTCGTCGCGCTCGATCATGCACGGCAGACCTCCGACGTCGGCTGCGTGCTGCTCACTGGCAACGGACCCTCCCCCAAGGACGGCGGCTGGGCCTTCTGCAGCGGCGGCGATCAGCGGATCCGTGGCCGGGATGGCTACAAGTACTCCGACGACGAGAAGACCGTCATCGATCCCGCGCGCCTCGGCCGACTGCACATCCTCGAGGTCCAGCGCCTCATTCGCTTCATGCCCAAGGTCGTCATCGCCGTGGTGCCGGGCTGGGCGGTCGGGGGTGGCCACAGCCTGCACGTGGTCTGCGACCTGACGCTGGCCAGCCGAGAGCACGCGATCTTCAAGCAGACCGACGCCAACGTCGCCAGCTTTGATGGAGGCTTTGGATCGGCCTACCTCGCCCGCCAGGTCGGCCAGAAGCGCGCGAGAGAGATCTTCTTCCTGGGCCGCAACTACTCCGCCCAGGAGGCCTTTGACATGGGCATGGCCAATGCGGTGGTCGAGCACGACCAGCTCGAAGAGGTCGCCCTGGAGTGGGCCGCCGAGGTCAACGCCAAGTCTCCGACCGCTCAGCGCATGCTGAAGTTTGCCTTCAACCTCATCGACGACGGGCTGGTTGGCCAGCAGGTGTTCGCTGGAGAGGCCACCCGGCTGGCATACGCCACTGATGAAGCGCAGGAAGGCCGAGACGCCTTCCTGGAGAAGCGGGACATGGACTTCAAGAAGTTTCCCTGGATGTACTGAGCCTAGCGGTCCTGAGCCTGGCTGTCCTGCATCCTGGCCTCAGGCGGCCTGGGCGGTGACTCCAGACGCCGCCAGGGCTCCAGCAGCCTCCGCAGAGCAGTCCGGGCAGCAGTAGCCCCGCGCGAGGGTGTACTGCCAGCCGGCCTGACGCGCGAGCTTTGAGCCGCTGTCGTTGAGACCGTAGAATTCCTGTGCATCGGCACAGGTGCCGCAGGTGATGATCCAGCGAAGTCGAATCTGACCGCGTTCCTGATCCATGACTGCCTCCTGTTCTTCATCAATGTAGTGGGAACAGTGGGGTAGATCCGGTCTATTAATGTCCGAATCAATGTAATGTGCACTGAACACGCAGGGGGTCTTCCCGGTCCAGGTCGCGGCGACGGCAATATGTCGGGGTGGTGGGCCGTACTGTAAAAATTGTCGCGAGACGTTTTTGTCAGGGTAGGCTTTTAACCATGACATCTCGCGACATCGAGGGCATTGACATCGCTCGGCAGGTGGAGAGGTAGATGCAAGACGCTTCCTTCGCATCGAGGTCTGGTCACATGACGCTGTTCTCCGTTCGCGGCATCCCCATTCGCCTGCACTCCTCCTTCCTGGTCCTCGCGGCGGTGTTCGTCAGCGTCGAGCTGGTCCGCTCGGGGCTGACCAGCGCCGCGATGACGCTGGTCTTCGGGCTCGCGCTGTTCGGCTCGGTGCTGCTGCATGAGCTCGGACATGCCCTGACTGCCCGGCGGTTTGGCATCCTCACCCGCTCCATCACCCTCTACCCGTTCGGCGGTGTGGCCGCGCTGGCCCGAGAGCCGACGCGCTCCAGCGAGGAGCTGTGGATCGCCCTGGCGGGTCCGGCGGTCAACGGCGCGCTGGCTCTCATTGCGCTGCCCCTGGCGCTGCTGGGGGTTCCTGGAGCGGGCCTGTTCGCGGCGATGAACCTGGCGCTGGGCATCTTCAACCTCATCCCGGCCTTCCCCATGGACGGCGGGCGGGTGCTGCGGGCGTGGCTTTCTCGTCGCAAGGGACGCTTCCAGGCGACCAAGCAGGCGCTGAACATCTCGAAGTGGTTCGCCTGGGGCTTCCTGGCGATCGGCATCGGCACGACGTCGCTCAATCTCCTGCTCATCGGCGGCTTCCTGCTCTTCGCCATCAACATGGAGCGGCGGCGGCTGGCGTTCTTCATGGCCGGGTCAAAGCGAAGGTTCTCCATTTAGTATCATCGGTCTGGTGGGGCTGCGGGGGGGCTGATCAGGCTGGGTTGTGATCGGCTGGCGGGCAGCCAGCATGGTCTTCCCGCATCCCTTGTCAGGGTGCGAACCGCTCGACAGGGGTGTCCTACTCCCCAGCAGGCTCTATAGGGGGACGGAGGAATCTGCGTTGGCTAAGGCTAAGACCAAGAAATTGCTTGGAGTCCCAACAGGCTTCGTTGTGCGTTTGTCCAATCAGGAGGTTGAGTCGTCAAAGTCTACGGAGGATTTACTGGCAATCCTCTCAAACCTCGGCAATCTCAGTATTCCGGGACTTGGTGTGATTCTGTCGGTTGCGGTCAAGGTCTGGTTCTGGCAGATGAAACGAGTGAACAAGAAGCATGGCAACAACGGCGTCACACTCCACTACAATGTTGGGACGAGTGTGCCTTGGGTAAGTGGCCCGAATGACTTTTGACTTGGCGTGATTACCCTACTTCTTCTTCTTGGAAATAACCTTCTGCCTTAGTAGGCTTTGCAGGTCATCCAGCAGTCCGTGTCACGGGGCGTGGATGTTGCTTCGATATCGTTCAGTATGCTCTAATCGACGCCAATCTCGTGCTGCTGGTGATTTAATGTCTGTCTCGCAACCCGAAGTTCTTGCCTACGCACAGAGGTGCAAGGCAGAGCGACCCAACATTACTAATGACGAACTGCGCGGTGTACTGCGGGCAAGGTTCGTAGATGGCAAGGACCCCCTTCTCGCCGCGGCAGCCTTTGGTGGCCTCGGAGCGGTCCACAACCCTGTCGACTGGCTTAAGGGCTTGGCGAGTATCTTTAGAGGTCTGTCGCGGATCTTCGGGGGAAAAGATCCTGCAGGGATAATGGATATCATCGAAGGCGTGATAATCATCGTTCAAGAATAGATACTTGCGGGCGATCAGGCCGCAGCCCGTGACATTCTTGCGCGAGAGCCGCATCGGCTGTCGGTTGCCCCAAGGGCGTCGCTCGAGCGTGACCCAGCCCTTCTGCTCCGTACGTCGAAGGGTATTCTCGCTCACTACGATCTCAGCGGCGGTCTGTGACACGGTGAGCAGGTCCCCAGCGTTCATAGAGCCGACCCGTGTGACGCGAAGTGTGACGCGACTGCTCCAGCTGTGACGAATCTACACGGCACTCAACGGAACTGGCTCCACTCTCACAACCACCATGAAGCGGTGTTTTCCACCTTGAATAACGGCTTCTGGAAACCCCACCAGCACGGCCTCGGACCGGGCCTGGAGACGAAAAAAGCCGCTTGAACGACTTACCCGCGTTCGGACCGCGCGTCTGTGTGTTGAACAGACGTCCTTAACGTTGAAAATAGACAATGAGCTTCCGGCCAAGTGAGCACACGCCTGACAAGAACGCTGGGAGAAAGTGGGGTGGGAGGATCGGGGTAAAGCGGCTTCAGAAATTCCTGTCAGACCGGCTCACACGCCTGATCGACGCCTGTATCAAGCGTTCCTCCGCAATGGTCTCTTGCCGCGCTGAGCGTCTTCATGCTCGCCTGAATTTCCTGTCATTGGGTCTGCTTGCATGATAAAAACTTCGCTGAAAACCATGGTCCAAATCGGATCCCAAGTCTTCCCTTCGCCTCTGACTCTCTCGGACCAGCCCATGAATCTTTGCGCACGCTCCCTCGCGATTTTCCTTGGCCTCTCCCTCGGAGTGCTGGCAGGTTGCGGTGAGGAGAAGTCAGACAGCAGTGGTCAGGATGACCCGACCGATGAGCCGCTCCCAAGCGAGGGGCTCAACCCTGGTGAGTGTACGGATGGCGCTGACAACGACGGCGACGGCGACTTCGACTGCAACGACAGCGACTGCGCTGGCTCGCCCGACTGCTCGGAAGCCAACACGCCAGGCGGGTGCAGCGACGGCGCCGACAACGACCGGGATGGTCTGTTTGACTGTGACGACCCCGACTGTGCCAGTGACGAGGCGTGCGCGGGCGTCGACTACGAAGGCGATGACCCCGGCGAGTGTGACGACGGCCTCGACAACGACGACGACGGCGCGATCGACTGCGACGACGAGGGCTGTGAAGGCTTCGAAGGCTGCGAAGAAGACGAAGCAGAAGAAAATTGCTCCGATGGAATCGACAACGACGACGACGGCGCGACCGACTGCGACGACAGCGACTGCGACGGCTCGCCTGACTGTGATCCGCTCGGAACGGCCGCCAACCCGGCGACCAGCTGTCTGGAGATTCGCGACGAGGGCGTCTTCGATTCAGACGGCGAGTACTGGGTCAATCCCGACGGAGGGGAAGCATTCGAGCTGTACTGCAGCATGAGCTACGAGGGGGGCGGCTGGGCGCTCATCTCCCTGCTCGGAACCTGCAGTCAGGGCACCATCCAGGACACGGTGACGGACGGCACAGCCTGCTCCTACTTGTCTCCGGAGCGGGTCACCCGCATTGCCTCGGCGGGGGACGAGGTCATGCTTCGGACGGGCTATACCTTCTATGAGCTCACGCAGTACACCTTGTCTGTAGACTCGTCCGCTGTCGAGGCCCTGCGCTCCACCACGGGCACGTGGCACAACGGCGCGAAGTGGAGTGACTGGGACTGGGCGGAGCCCACCTGTCCCGTCAGCGAAGTGGTGACGGGCTGGCCCGAGATGTACATGGCTTGTGGCAGCACCACCGGGGTGCACTGGATCCGTCAGTCCGCTGGTTTCTACTTCCACCAGCGCACAAACAACGGCGGAACGGGCCTCAACGAGCTTGCCACCACGTGGATTCGCTGAGCGCAGCTCCGCTTGCTGGAGCCACCCAGATGTTCCTCTTTTATTCTCTGCCAGCCGCTGCCTTGAGTGTTGCCATCGAGGTCGATGCCGACAAGCTCTGCTACAGCCATTGTTCCTTCTCCGATGAAGAATATGGTGCATTACCATGGAGTGTTTGCTTCGGCTGCGAAATGGAGGGCTCTCATTGTTCCGGATGGGGTGCGGCGTCAGAAAAAGGCCCGGGAGCGCAAGCAGAGCAAGAAGCCTCTTGGATACGATGAGCGCTCACTTCGTGGTTGGTTCCCTGGAAGGACCTGCTGTACCGGGTATTTGGCCGAGATGTGTTGCTCCACAACGGGTGCGTGTCCGGCCTGCGGCGCTCGAATCTGGCTGGTTGACCATTGCTCCACAACGGGGTGTCGATCCGGTGAGTGCTCAGCGGGAGCTGATGCGAATGGGTCGGGTGGCGAACGTGATCGTGTTTGCTCCCTCACGAGGCAGGGCCGCTTTCAGGCTCACCAGCAGACTTCTTCGCGCCTTGAATCCATCGGACTGGAATTGCTCCACAACGGGCTTGGAGGGGGTCGCACCCGGTGTGGAGCACCTGGCATCGAGTGACGCTGAACCTCAGTCAGAGTCAGCGATAGCTCTGTTTTTAGGCTGATATGAGGGCAGTATTGGACCGGCTTGAAAAGCGAGAGCGGGGTGCCTGGGGAGCTGGGCGCCATTTTCCTACCCGACAACCCCCACCAGTACCCGTTGTGGAGCAAGGCTTCGGACCGAGCCTGGATCCGAAAAAAGCCGCTTGAACGACTTACCCGCACCCGCTTAATGTGGGTAAGTTATGAAGGGGACCTGGAAATCAGGCGTTGACGTTTCGACGAGCACAAACCATCCTTCATTCTCAAGAGCAGACCTTCTCTGCTCTTTATCAGAAGAGAAATGCTTTGCATACACCCCTCCTTCTCGGAGCCCTTCTCCTCACCGCCTGCAACCGGGACAAAGAAGTGCCACCGGATGATGGCTCGGCCTTTGATGCTGAAGAGCAGTCCGCAGAGCCCGGCGTCGCCTCTCGGGCGGTCGTGCTGGTCCTGGACGGGACCCGGGTGGAGGAGTCGCTGGGCTACGGGCAGACAACCGACGGCTTCTCCGATGCTTATGACGGCAGCAGCGAGGAGGTCCTCAGCGCGATCCAGGCTGAGCTGCTTCCGCGCGGGGGCAGCAGCGTGCCCGCCTTCAGCACCGGGGTCACGATCACGATGCCCGCGCACGCCACCCTCCTCCAGGGCCGCCGCCGCCACTATGGCTCGCCCGCTGTGCAGGAAGGCAAGGGCGCGAGCTTGTATCGGCCGGAGCTTCCAACGTTCTTTGAGCTGATCCGCAAACAGGAGGGACTGGACACGTCGTCCGTGGCGCTGATCGGCAACACCGTCAACCTCATCAGCCTCGACTACAGCATGCACCCCGGCTACGGCGAGAGCTACGGCACGGTGTACAACGTCCTCACCCAGGCTGACGGTGTCACCCCCTCCAACAGCGACTCCGAGGTCGTCGACGATGTGAGGACCGCGCTGGAAGGCGGGGCACGGTTTGTGGTCGCAAACCTCCACAACATCGACCGGACCGCGCACAACGATCCAGAGGACTACGCCGACGCCGTCGCCAACGTCGATGAGCGGATCCTGAGCCTCTGGCTGTGGATCCAGAGCGACGAGAGCGGCATGAAGGACGACACGGTGATGGTCGTCACAGCCGATCATGGTCGGCACCGGTACGACCTCGTGGACCCGGTCTGGACCGGCCACGGAGACGACTGCAGCGGCTGCCGTGAGATCCCGCTCCTGATCATCGGCCCGGGAGTCGAGGCCGGTGCCGTCACCGAGGAGCCCGCGACCCTGGAGGATGTCCACCAGACCCTCGCCTGGCTGATGGGGGTGGAGAGCCCATACAGCGACGGACTGATCCTGTCGTCGCTGCTGAGCCTGGAGGATGAGGGTCCGGCCCAGCGCAGCGGCATCGCCGCGCCGTCGAGCAGCGATGGCCGCCTGGCGTACCAGCAGTGGCGCTCGGACCCCACCCGTCGCAGCGAGATCGTGATCGACGACCATGTGTTTGATTCTCCGGAGGTCTTCGCCATGGAGGCGCCGGCTGTCCTCGTCACCAGCACCGACGACACCTACGCCTGCTGGCGACAGCTGGAGCTGCCGGAGGGTGCGGAGTACTACCCATGGGAGCTGCGCTGCGTGCATCAGGCTCCGGGGTCATCGGACTGGACCGACATCGGCTTCCCGCTCGCCCGCCTCCACTCCGACACCCAGCCCGCGCTGAGCGAGGCTGAAGACGGGCGGCTGGTGGTGGCGGTGTCTGACCTGCTGGTCACCGAGAACATCAACCTCGGCACCAACACCCAGATCACCCTGGCGTCCTGGAACGGCCAGGACTGGGAGCTCTTCGAGACCCACTCCGAGAACGCCTACGCCATCGAGCCCTCGCTGCAGTCCACCAGCGGATCGATGTGGCTGGCCTACGCCCGGGGCGACACCCCGCCGGAGAACCGGTACACCCGCCACATTGAGCTTCAGCGGATCAGCCTTCAGGAGGACGGCTCGTGGAGCTGGCTGCTGGCATGGACCTCCGCCAACGACGCCCTGACTGAGACATACGGACGCATGGAACATGCCGCGCTGTGGCTGTCGGCAGACGACGGGAAGCTGGCGATGATCGGGTTCAGTGAAGACGAAGGCACCTCGCTGATGATGACCCGTCGAGAGGCTGGGGGATGGTCGTCGCTTGTGGTGATCGACGATGAGTCCCCGCTGCCTCATGTCCGCCCGGTGTGGAGCGAGGACGGCGTGCTGTTCTGGGCGCGGTACGGCACGACGGTCGCGCAGCTCTGCAGACTCCAAGACAGCAAGACGAGCTGTGTGGCGCTGAGCAGCGGCGTGGTCGAGCGCATTGCGGCTGTGAGCGGCAATGAGGCGGCGGTGAGTGTGCTGGGTGAGGGGATGGTCTGGTCGCTGGAGACCGTGACCTTCTGAGCCTGGCGTGGTCAGCCACACAGCCCGGCAAACAGGGGCGTCGCGGCATCTCGGAGGCCGAGGTTGAGGTCCATAGCCCAGGACAGCGCCTCCACCGTGGCCGGACCGCCGCCGAAGTCCACCCCGGTGCGCACCCGCAGCCCTCCGTCTTCGTCGTCCAGCTCCAGGGCACCGGCCATCAGGCCGTAGAAGGATTGGAGGGGTACTCGTCTGGCATCGAGCGGCACTGAAGCTCATCCAGGGTCAGCGATAGCTGTATTTGGAAGAAGATATACGGGCAGAATTGGATCGGCTTGAAAAGCGCGAGCAGAGCCCTTGGAGGGCGGGCGACATTTTGCTGCCCGAGACTGCCCACCAGCACGGCGTCAGACGGGATGCAGCTGGGAAAAACGCTGCTTGTTCGACTTACCCACTCTTGCCGGTGAGGGTGTAGTCCACACGAACGGCGCGAGCGTGACTCGAGCCAGCCGCGGCATCCTCCACAAGCGATGTACCAAGGCGGGTCCGACTGCTTGAGGACGCGTGAAGCACCTCCACGGTCTGGACGCCATCCCCGTCGATGAATCGCCAGGTGATGTGTTTGGAGCAAGCAAGTGTCATGCCGCTGGACTCGTCGAGCTCAGAAAGATTCTGCGGAAGGAACCGGCTCAGGTAGTCAGAAGGGTCGGTGTCGAACGAAGTCCGGAGATAGACGTTGTGCGCAGGCGCGAGGCTCGGCCCCGTCGCGACCGGGGCCTTGGCACATCCAGACAGCACCAGCAGAAGCGCGGCGGGTAACCCCTCGAGTCTCATGCGCTGCGATCGGGCCATTCAGATCCCCCAAGGCTCGGTTTCATGGGCCGCTCCGGCCGTTCGGGTTCAATCTGACGACACCGTGATAGCGCCGTGCGTTCCATTGCTGGCTTTCAGTAGCTTTCCCGCGTGAGGCCTACGGGATGCCGGGCGATGTGTCGGACATCGATTGAGGCGCCCGAGGCCCTGACGTTTCCTGTTCCTACGCTTGGTTGGCAATCGCCGCAGTCGCCCGCTGAACCGCATCGATGGTGTCGTGCGAGACCCCGACGTCTCATGCGAAGCATCTGGCGTGATCTGGTGACCGCGAACGGGTCGCGTGAGCGTGAGCACGATGCTTTATGCAAAGGTAGCCAGTAGTCGGGGCGTGGTGCACAGGCGGAACCACCCTGCTCCCCAGTCCATCCACGAGGCAGGCCTCCCAATGTCCCAGCAGCGAATCACTCTGGCGACGCCGCTCTCGCTGCGGAGTTCGTTCTCCTTTCCACTCCAGGACGCGCAGGCCAGGCGAGAGGTGTTGATCGGTGCCATGTGGCTCCTGGTGCCGGTCCTTGGCTGGCTTCTGAACATGGGACATCGCATTCAGATGGTGCACAACATGCACGCCGGCCGTCCGGCCTGGCCCGCCTGGGAGAACCCCCGCGCGCTGATGTGGCACGGCGCGGTGACCTTCACCGGCATGGCGTTCTACGGCGCCCCTGGGCTGAGTCTCATGCTCGCCGGACTGTGGCTGGACGTCGACGCCCTGCTGGTGGCGGGAGTCCTTCTGTGGCTCGGCGCGGTGATCGCGATTCCCGGGTACATGACCCACTACTGCAAGGCCTTCGATCCGGCGGAGATCTTCAACCCGCTGAGGGCGCTGCGTCGAGTCTTCGAGGGCGGACGCGCCTACTGGCACGCCTGGAGCATCGCCCTATGTGCAATGGCATTGTCACTCCTTGGGCTGCTAGGACTCGGTGTGGGCTTCCTGGCAAGCAGCGTGTGGTTCTGGCAGGTCGCCGGGTTCAGCTTCGCGACCGTCTTCACCGTGCAGCTCGATCCCGCCGAACCGACCAGCCCAGCGGACGGCCATGGCCGGGTCGGCCTGCAGCACGACCGCTGATGCTGCCCCACGCTCGACAGACTGAAGGAGGCCGCGTGGAAGGATGGGAACACCTCGACAGGCCATTTACCATGGCGCAGACCGCCTATGCCCTGCGTCTTGAACCGGGAATGGTGTTTTCGACATGCAGAAACAGCCTCCGACAGGCTCCGCTGTTTCCCATCGCTCTTTCTTCATCTGCGTGTTCCCATCCTGTCTCTCACCCCATCTGAAGAGCGACATCTCCGAATGGAGACGCCACTCTTCAGGATCAAATTTTCATGACCCGGTTGGCACGGTTGTGATGCACCGAGTCGGCACGAAGTCCGTCGAACTGGTCCGCCTCTCTGCTGGAAGGATAGACGCCGATAATGCGTAGCTACAGCCCCCCACCCGACACCCAAATTGTCCACGCGCGTGGCCTGGACTTCGCGTACCTCCAGTGGGGAACAGAAGGCCCGCTGCTCCTCCTTGTACACGGCTTCCCCGACACCGCCCGAACCTGGGATTGTGTGGGGCCAGCGCTGGCCGCAGACGGATACCGCGTGGTGGCGCCGTACACCCGCGGCTACGCGCCGACCGCGGTCCCGACAGACGGACGCTACGACGCAGACACACTCGGCGATGACGTCATCTCACTGATCGATTCCCTGGGCGAAGCATCGGCGATCGTGGTGGGACATGATTGGGGGGCCGGGGCAGCCTATTCTGCGGCAGCACGCCACCCCGAGCGGATCCGGGCCCTCGTCGCAGTCGCTATCCCACACCCCGCAACGGTCAGGCCCCGGCCCCGCTTCGTCTGGGCAGTCCGGCACTTCCTGACGCTGCGACTGCCGGGGGCCGCAGCTCGCTTTGCCAAGGATGACTTCGCCGGCCTCCGGACCCTGTATGAGCGGTGGTCCCCGACGTATGACTGGCCGGACATGGAGCTGGAGGAGGCACGAAACAGCTTCTCGGCGCCCGGGAGCCTCGACGCAGCGCTGGGCTACTACCGCGCCCTCTCACCGCGCCCGCCACCCGGCCATCGCGAACGGATCTCGGTTCCAACCCTGATCATCGGCGGCCGGGACGATGGCGTTGTGACCGCAGCAGACTTTGAGTCCAGCCGGAGTCGCTTCTCGGGTCCTGTGGAGATCGAGATGCTCCCTGGCGGGCACTTCCTGCACCGGGAGCATCCAGAGCCATTCGTTGCTGCGCTGCGGGTGTTCCTGGGAGCCCCCAGCCGCTGGAGCTGACGCGGGCTCACCGGCAAGACGGGGAGCTCTCCTGCTATTGCCAAGGTAGCCACCGTCGGGCTTCACACCATTCTCAATGGACCCCACGGAGGTTGCTCTCTCCCCAGGTGGGATTCTTCCACCCCGTCTTTCGGCCTGGACTCTTCCGGAGCCGAGCACAGTCGCAGAGCACGGCAGGAGCACTGGAGCACACTTCTGTGGCGGACACTTCACGGGCTCGGCGCGGCCAGGTCGTGCACGACCGCGCTCCGAGGGGGCCGCCAAATCGAACTGTGGAGGCAATCGTAGGGTTCCTGAAGGGCTTGGATCGGGGGGAGAGCCCCTGAGAGCACCAGGGGCCTCTCCGGTCTACAGTGGGTTCGCGTTCAGGCTCTGGTTGGAGGCAAGACGCGACTTACCAGTACGTCCAGGCAAACTCCCAATAGTATGTCGTTGTCGCTCCAGCCTGTCAGAGTGTGGAGTCAGATGCCCCCTCAGCAACTCATCGAAGTTCAGGGCTTGCCAGTTCGACATTCTGCCGAACCACAGCTCATTACCGCCAACGCTGTCGGACACATCATGACCGGTAATCGACGGGATTCCTGTGCCCGCGGGCGGTGTCACGATGAGGGTCCCCCGCGTACTGGCTTCATGGTCTTCATATCGAACTTCAGAATCGCCCTGTCGTGTGGGACGGCCGCTCAACGAGATCTGATGCGAATGGGGCGGGTGGCGAATGTGATCGTGTTTGCTCCGTCCCGTGGCAGGGCCGCTTTCAGGCTCACCAGCGGACTTCTTCGCGCTTTGAATCCGTCGGACTGGAAGGATTTGGAGGCGCACCTGGCATCGAGCGGCGCTGAAGTTCAGTCAGAGTAAGCGATAGCTATGTTTTCAGGACAGGGTGTGGACAATATTCGATCGCATTGAAAAGCGAGAGCAGAGCCCCTGCAGAGCGGGATGCCATTCTCCTACCCGCCCCCCCCACCAGTACGGCTTCGGACCGGGCCTGGAGCCGAAAAAAGACGCTTGAACGACTTACCCGCTCAATTCTCAGTCTCTTCGCATTCCTCCTCCAGCAGCGGCGCGCCTGAGCAGCCCTGACCTCAATCCCCTGGCCGCTCCTTCAGGGAGTTGCCTCCGCTGCAGCAAGGACGCAATTTCGGAATCTGTTCCCCTTAAATGTCATTGAACGTTTACCATTTATCGTGGATCGTTTACGCGCCTCGGCTGGGAGTTGCTGACTGTGAATCAAAGCGGCCTTTTTCCCTCTCCCGCCCACAGCAGCGGCGCGCCTGAGCAGCCCTGACCTCCATCCCCTGCCCTCTCCTGCAAGGCATGGTGGTTCTCGAGCAAGCCGCTGTTGAGCGAAGGCGCCAGAAGGGTCCGTCAGCGAGACCGGAGGCAGACCTCCCCACGCGATGAAGTTCCGCCAGTGGTCCGCTTCTTGCTTGAGGTGTG
>JAQXDW010000049.1 GCA_029251165.1 Myxococcota bacterium | reverse complement strand
CGAGCTGCGAGACGACGGTGTATGCCGGCTCCTCATAGCGGCTCGCCCAGGCTGCGGTGGCGACACCGAGACCGACGAGGGTGAAGAGCGCGATGGCGAAGGAATGTGTGATGGACATGGGTACCTCTGATCACGAGGTAACGGTGTTCATAGTGTGTGCAAAGGGTGTTCGCCGGCGCCGCTGTGTTCCGCTTGTCTGTCCTGGGTGGCCTGGTGGTCTGCCCACCTGGGACACATCGCTGAGCGGCGGCTCCCTGAGCGGAGCCTGATGTCGGAGACCTCTCGGCTGGATGCGCTGGCCGGCGCCTCACGGTGCGCACTGCGTGTGGCACATGGAGGTCGAGGATGCGTACTCAGGTGGCAGCGTACTCAGGTGGCGGAGCGGCATCGAACCACAGGGACACCGTGGCTCCGGGGCCGTCGCTGAGCTCGACCTGTCCGCCCATATGATCGACCAGCTCAGCCACCATGGCGAGGCCGATCCCGTAGCCCTTTGAGGAGCTCTTGAAGTCTACGGAGAGGCGCTCGCGGACGCTCGATGGAATTCCGGGGCCCTCGTCGGTCACCCAGCAGCGCACCCGCTCCCCAGCGCGCTCCACGCCCACCACGATGTTTTCGCCGTCGCTGCCATACTTGATGGCGTTGTCGATGAGGTTGACCCAGGCGCGCTCCAGCCACTGCGGGTATCCCGTGATGAGGAGCGACGGGTCGCCGAGCTGCTTCACCTGCAGTCCTGCGGCTGCCAGCTTCCGCTCCAGCCCCATCAGGGCCTCAGCAAGGGACTGAGCTGGCGAGCAGACCACCAGCTCAGGGAGAGACTGGCGCGCCTTGGAGAGCGTGAGAATGGCGGAGACAATGTTGCCGGCGCGGTCAGCAGCCTCATCGACCTCTTCGAGCATCGCGAGGCTGGTCTGGCGGTCGAGCTCAGTGGTGATCAGCTCTTCCGTGACCATCTTGACGATGGTCAAGGGGTTCCGCAGATCATGTGCGACGCGATGGGAGAAAGCTGCCAGGTCGGAGTTGGTCTGCGTGAGCTGGGTGTTGAGGTGGCTGAGCGTGTCTTGTTGAGCGATGACGTGCTTCTGCTGGCGTAGAATCATCAGGGTGAAGGCGCGCAGGACGAGATGGATTGGCAGCGCCGTGGACACGCAGCAGACGGTCGCCAAGATCGGAGTCAGTGGGGTCACGTAGCCGCGAATGACATAGCTGATGAGGCTGCTCAAGAGGACGGATAGGAACGTTGCTATCGTGATTGTGAAGAGGATTCGGGTACCCAGCAGGTGGCCGATCCGGAGCAGGATGTGCTCACCCCTCGACAGGGTCACGCCATGGAGGCCCTTGCTGAAGCTCGCCAGCTGTGCAGCACTGGAGGTGGGAGGCACAGGTGTGTTGCCGTCCTGTGACGCTGAGTTCAGCACAGTGGTCGCTTTGTTGAGTTGAATCACACTGACCCCCTCCTGGATCAGAGCGTAACCGTCGGAGTCCTGGTGGGAGGCTCCGGCGACAAGTATCAGCACACCGTCACCAATCAGATTCGGTGGAGGCTCGCAATACCGAGAGATGTTCTCTAGTTCACAAGTCGAGTCTCACCATCGTACGGTCTCCGCTCGGATTCTCTGAGTTCGTGCGTGGGTTCTGGGCATGAGCGCCCCCACGAGGCTGACGGCCCCAGATGCAGGCCCTCGTTGATGCACATGGTGGGCTCGCCGTCGCGAGTCATGCGCTCAAGACACCCAGCCCCCAGCCCGGTCTCCTTCCTGAGCTGCGCTGGCTTGAGCCCACTTGCCGCTCTCTCCGGCGCTGCTGTGCCAGCGGCTGGCGAGTGACGCCTGCCTGTCTTCACTGACTGCAGTCGATGTTCTCTGAAGCGTGGCCCTGAAGCGCTGCTGCGGTGACGGAAGGCTCGGTCACTGCGGTGAGACTTGGATATGAGCTCCACAATGTCCATTCTGCACTTTCGATGCTCTCGCTGTGGTGGCGTCAACCGGCTCCCGCGTTCGCGGCTCTCCAGCCAGCCAACCTGCGGGCGCTGCAAGGCTCTCCTCGATCTCGCCGCGACTCCCTCAGACCTCAGCGACGATGAGCTCGACCGGCTCATCGCCACCAGTCCGGTTCCCGTCTTGGTTGATTTCTGGGCTCCATGGTGTGGTCCGTGCCGTGCGGTCGCTCCTCATCTCACTGCGCTCGCCCAGCGCAGCGCGGGGCGGCTGCTGGTCGTCAAGATCAACACCGATACCCATCAGCGCACTGCTGGCCGGCTCAACGTGCGCAGCATTCCCACGCTCGCGGTGTGGAAGGGGGGAGCGCTCCAGACCGCTGAGCCCGGAGCGCGAATGGGGGCGCAGCTCGCGCAATTTGTTGCGCCTTACCTGTGAGCCGATGAGCGACCTCCCCATCGGCCTGTGGTCAGAGACGAGGCGCTGTGCGCAGAGGATGCTGCTGTGAGGGGCGCTCGCCATCCTGTTCCTCCGTGCTGAGCGCGGCCTGGACAGCCCGAGCACCCGGTGTGCTGCGTGCTGGACCCTCTCGGGCTGTGTTTGGGCGTGGTTCGTTGCTCTGAAGTTTTGGTTGTGTACGAAAAACCTTTACATTGGCGTCACCGATGGCCGCACCATGGCTTCCGCTATGTCTGTCCTGATTTCGGACTTATTGTGACCGGATAGTGTGGGTGGCCAGCCGTACTGTCTGGCGATGTGGTGGTCAAAACGAGTCCTCCGAATGTTGGAGGGAGCTGAGCTTGGACGCGAGATATCTCGTGGTCAAGCCTATGCGGCTGACGGGCGGGTGGTCTCGCTGGCGGTTGTTCCTGGACGGATCAGCGCTGCGGTCTCCGGCACCCGGCCGAGCCCCTATCGGGTCCTGCTGGAGGTCCATCCCCTCGACCCGACGGTCTGGACGGAGCTGCTGTCGGTGGTGTTCGAGCGTCCAGCAGCCCGCGCGGCCTTGCTGCGGGGCGCGCTGCCCGGCGAGCTGGCGCGGCTGATCCCCTTGGATCCCGTCGACGTCTCGATCCAGTGCTCCTGTCCCGTTCATGATGCCATCTGCAAGCACGCCGCAGCGGTGTTCTTTGACTTCGCCGCTCGGCTGGTCGATGAGCCGCTGCTGCTGCTGACCTGGCGTGGCTGCGAGGCCGACGCCATCACCGGCATGCTCCAGATCCCGGAGGCGCGAACGGCCTGAGCACCGCTCAGAGTCGACCGATCAGGTCGACTGCGATCTGGCCGGCCAGCCGGTCGTATCCGGCTGGCGTGAGATGGCAGGAGTCATGAAACAGCTCCAGGCCGAGCGGCGGGCTGGCGTCGGCGGAGAACAGGCTGTCCAGCCTCAGCGCGTGGACGTGTGGCCACTCCACAGCGAGCTGCTCGGGGATGACCTGGAGAGCCGGCGGCGGCCGTCCTGGGTTGAGATCCAGCGTGAGGGCGGTGGTCAGATCGGTCTCCCATGCCGCGACGGGCGCGCCCTCCTGCAGTGCGCACATGCCTCGGCGGTACCAGCCGCCGGCGTGGGTGGGGGCGTCCTCGATGCCCTCGTCTGCCGCCGCGCAGTCACCAGCCAGTGCTGCATCTGCGGCGTCGGCGTCTTCGCCGGGGGCTGCCAGCGCCAGCCACGGGGCCTCTGCGAGGTTGGCCGGAACCCGAGCGATGAGGACCGGGATCCCTGCGGCCTCAGTCATGGCGGCTACAGCGTCGAGGTTGTCTCGGTATTGACGGACGACCTCCTCGTGGATGGTGTCGGTGCGCTGGATGGTGCCGCTGCTCCGGACTGGCCATGCCTCCTCGGCGTACAAGGTGGCGGCGATGGCATCGGCGACCACGGCTTCTTGGCTCGCCCGACTCTGCGCCGCATCTGGGGCTCTCTCCAGCACCGATCGCAGCAGCCGCATCAGGTGGAATCCGACGCGGCGCTCCGCATGCCAGCGACGGTTGGCCTCGTACAGCTGGAGGTTGAAATTGAAGTACTCGTTGTTTCCCGAGTAGATGATCAGCGCATCCGGGGCATAGGGCAGCACAGCCTCCGCCAGCATCCGGACCTGAGCGGAGCCGAACGAGGCCCCGCCGAGGTTGATGACCTCGGCGGTGAAGCCGACATCTCTGAGCCGAGCCTGGAGCCGCCCTGGAAAGGTTCGCTCTGGCGTGGACTCGACCGGCACGCCGAGGGTCGCGGAGCCTCCGAAGCAGACGATGCGCGGCACTCCTGGGCGCGGCTCGGCTGGAAATTGAAGGTCATGCATGAAGCCATCTCGGACGAGACCAGGCTCGGGGCGCACGACTCCGTCTCGCTCGACCAGCATCGGCGCGGCACGCTCTGAGACCGACCAGGCTCCCGCAGGAACGCTCGGCGCGTCTCCCTCAACGAGGCCGGTCAGCCTCAGGATTCCCTCGGAGACAGGCAGCAGCGAGAGGCCGAAGAGAACGGCCCCGAGGCGAAACCAGCGGGAGGAAGTGGATGGCATGGGGTAGAATTCGCAGACGTTGCTCTGGAGCATACTCTGACTCTGCTGTTGATCATGGGGGCCTGCGTCGAGGCCCCGCCACCAGCTCCGCCGGGGGCACCGGCCGATGGGCGTATCCTG
>JAQXDW010000019.1 GCA_029251165.1 Myxococcota bacterium | reverse complement strand
GAACCAGACGAGCCCGGCGGGGATCAGGCTTCTTCTCGGCGACGCCCGATCAGCCCGACCAGCGAGAGCAGCAGCCCGCCGGTCACGCCAGAGACTGCGGAGCACCCCTTGGTCTCGTCAGGCTCGACGGCCACAGCCTCGATGCTCCCGCAGGTGTACGACATGCCCTCGACGAGGGTCCACTCGGTGATGTCGGTGTCGTCACAGTCGGTGTCGTTGCCGACAAAGCTGGCGGGCTGATCGCAGGCGAGGACCATCCCGTTGGGGTCACCGTAGCCGTCGCCGTCGAGGTCAGGGTACCACTCGCCCTTGTCGACAGCGTCTTCATCGATGAGGCCGTTGCAGTTGTCGTCGAATGCGTTGCAGTACTCCAGCGAGACAGGGCTGATGTTGAACTTCTCATCATCACAGTCACCGCTCTCAGCGGTGTACCCCGAGGGCTGCTCGCAGCTGTAGAGGATGTCGACATCGCTCCCGTAGCCGTCTTCGTCTCCGTCGAAGTACCAGACCACCACCTCGCAGTCGTCTTCACCCGTGTCGTCTTCACCCGCGTCGGCGTAGCTCGTGACCGGGCGCTGCTCCATGAGTGTCTGAGAGACATCAATGCGTCCTCGGATGCCGTGGTCAAGATGCCAGAGGACTTCGCTGGCGGACGCAAGACTGGCAAGGGTAATGAGGACAGACATTCAGCATGCTCCAAGTGGGTCAGGCAGAGTTTAGCGATAGAGTCTCCGGACCTCCACAGGAGTCATGCGTGTTTCCGATCTCCATTCGAGTAGCAGGCCCCCGGGGTCGGCTCGCGGCCCTTCAGCTTCGGCGCTCGGTTTTTGTCGAGGAGCTGAAGACCGCAGACGCGGCATTCGACTCCCGAGACGCAGAGAGCCTGCTGCTGCTCGCCAGCCGGGAAGAGGGCGCAGTCGCCAGCGCACGGCTGTACATCGAGATGGGCCCAGACGATCTCGAGCGTGCCGAGGTTCAGTGGCTGGCGGTCTTGCCAGAGCACCGTGGGCAAGGCGTCGGTGCGACACTGCTTCGCGCCGTCGAGTCTGAGGCGCTGCGGCGCGGGCTCGATGCGGTGCACTGCCATCCACCCGCAGCGCTGAGAGAGGCGCTGCTCCGAGCCGGCTACCAAGAAAAAGATGGGGGGATGGTGAAGCAGCTGTGGTGAGCGGGCGAGAGAGCGGCGCGTTGGTCTTCTCAGCGCGCTCCTGCGGCGGCGAGATACGACTCACATGTCCGCGCCTCACCGCGAGGAGAACACAGACACCACCAGGAGTCCCATGAGCCGCACTGCCGTCATCACTGGAGCCGCAGGAGACCTCGGCGGAGCGCTCTGCGCCGCCCTGTCCGCAGAGGGCTGGCGGGTCATCGGGGTCGACATCCGGCCCCCCGCAGACATCATCGCCGATGTCTGCGATGCACCGAAGCTGGCGGAGATTGCCGCAGGGATCGGCGCCGATCTCAAGCTGTGGGTCAATGCCGCCGGGGTGCTCGGCGGCGGCAAGCCAGGCGTCGCGGACCTCGACACCTGGCAGCGCCTCATCTCGATCAACCTCACCGGCACCTACGCCGGCTGCGAGGCTGCGTTCTCCGTGATGCGAGCCAGCGAAGGTGGCCGGATCGTCAACGTCGGCTCCCTCGCCGGCCAGGTGGGCGGCGCGCCGGGAATGCATCCCGCGTATGGAGCTTCAAAAGCTGGGGTTCATGCGCTCACCAAGACGTATGCCCAGGCCGGGGGGCGTCACAACATCCGCTGCAATGCGGTCGCCCCCGGAGTCCTCGCGGGATCGATGGCGAGCAGCCAGCCCGAAGCCCTGCTGGCAAAGATCGCGCGGGGGAATCCGACGGGACGGCTCGGCCAGATGTCTGAGGTCGTTCAGGCGGTGCTGTTTCTCGGAGATCCGGAGCGCTCGGACTACATCAACGGCGCGATCCTGCCGATCAACGGCGGCCTGCGGTAGCGCCATCCGGCTCAGTGGACGCCGCGACCGACCCTCAGCAGACCGTCCCACGCCATGAGTGGCGGCGGGCACTGTCAGGGGCTGCGGCTCGTGTCACTGCGGCGCGCCGAGGAGCACTGCGGCGCGCCGAGGAGCACTGCCGCGATGCGCTCGCGCGCGTCGGACGGCGAGCCGAGCAGATCGCGGCTGACCCGCGCGCGCTTGAAGAACAGGTGCGCGTCGTGCTCCCAGGTAAACCCGATGCCGCCGTGGATCTGGATGTTCTCCCCGGCACAGGAAAAGAACGCATCGCCGCAGCACGACGCAGCGGTGGCGGCCGCGAGGTGGACCTCTTCGGGAGCATGATCGACCGCCCAGCCCGCGTGGTAGCAGGCCGAGCGCGCCGACTCGACCTTCAGCAGCATGTCTGCGCACATGTGCTTGATGGCCTGGAAGCTGCCGATGGGCCGCCCAAATTGCTGACGGATGCCGGCATACTCCACCGCCATCGAGAGGCATGCCTCTGCCCCGCCGACCTGCTCGGCAGACAGGGCGATGCGCGCCCGGTCGAGCACCGCGTCGAGGTCGGGGATGGGGAGTCGGTCGGCTGCGGAGACGACCTCGTCGATGTCGAGATCGGCCATCGGGCGGGTGCCGTCGAGGGTCTTGCGCCCGGTGCGCTGTGGCTGGGAGAGCGCAAACACCCGGCGGGTGCCGTCCGGCTCTGCGGCGACCACCAGGAGACGGTCTGCGGTCAGGCCATCGACGATGCGCACGCTGCGGCCGACCAGCCGCCAGCCACCGGCTGCCGGCGTGGCGGTGACCCCAGCAGAGAGTCCGAGCGCGGCGGTGCCCCCCTCAGCGATTGCCGGAAGCCACCGGGCCTGCTGCTCCGCGCTGCCGCACAGCATGATCGCGTTTGCGGCGAGGCAGACCGTGGAGAAGAAGGGCGTGCACAGGAGCACCGCGCCCATCTCCTCGATCAGCGCAACCAGCTCGACATAGCCCATGCCAAACCCGCCGTGCGCCTCGGGCAGGATCAGCGCCGGCCAGCCCAGCTCCTCAGAGATCCGCTGCCACAGCGCCGGATCGCTCCCGTTCGCCATCGCGGCCCGAGCTGCGGACAGGCCGGCCTGCTCGGTGAGGAACCGGCGGGCGCTCTCCTTGAGGGCCTGCTGCCCGTCATCGAACGCAAACCGCATCACAGACGCTCGATGATGGTGACGTTGGCCTGCCCGCCGCCCTCACACATCGTCTGCAGGCCATACCGCTTGCCGGTGCGCTCCAGCTCGTGGAGCAGCGTGGTCATCAGGCGGGTGCCTGTCGCCCCCAGCGGATGCCCCAGCGCGATGGCGCCGCCGTTGACGTTGATCGTCGACAGATCCGCGTCGAGATCCCGCTGCCAGGCAAGCACCACGGAGGCAAAGGCCTCGTTGATCTCGACGAGATCGATCTCCGAGAGGCTCATGCCGGCCCGCTTCAGCGCGTAGCGGGTGGCCGGAATCGGCGCGGTGAGCATCCAGATCGGATCCGCGCCGCGCACGGAGATGTGGTGAATCCGCGCGCGCGGAGTGAGCCCGTGGTCCTTGACCGCCTGCTCACTGGCGATGAGCAGGGCGGAGGCACCGTCAGAGATCTGGCTGGAGACGGCTGCGGTGAGGCGTCCGCCGTCGGTGAGGGTGCGCAGGGTCGCCATCTTCTCCAGCGTCGTGCCCCGGCGCGGGCCTTCGTCTGCGGTGACCTGCTTGTAGGGAACGATCTCCCGCTCGAAGTAGCCGCCGTCCACCGCAGCAAGGGCGCGGTTGTGGCTGGTCAGCGCGAACTCTTCCATGTCCCTCCGGCTGATGCTCCACTTCTCCGCAATCATCTCCGCTGAGCGGAACTGAGAGACTGGCGTCTTGCCGTAGCGGGCAACCCAGCCTGCGCTGCCGGAGAACGGATCCGAGAAGCCGAGCTCTCGTGCCGCCAGCATCGCGCTCGCGATCGGGATCTGGGTCATGTTCTGGACCCCGCCCGCCACCACGATGTCCTGGGTGCCGCTCATGACCGCCTGTGCGGCGAAGTGAACCGCCTGCTGGCTGGAGCCGCACTGCCGGTCGATGGTCACCCCAGGCACCGCGTCGGGGAGACCGGCGGCGAGCCAGCAGGTCCGGGCGATGTCTCCCGCCTGGGGACCGATGGCATCCACACAGCCGAAGATGACGTCGTCGTACGCTTCGGGGTCCACGCCCGCGCGCTGAACAAGCGCGGAGTTGACGTGGGCGTCAAGGTCAGCAGGGTGCTCGGCGCTCAGCGAGCCGCGGCGGCGGCAGATGGGGGTGCGGATCGCATCGACGATGTAGGCCTCAGCCATGGGACTCTCCGAAGATAAAGGTGGCTGCGCGGTCACGGTGCCAGCGGGCATCTCCCCACACCCCGGCGAGCGCCCAGATGCGCTTCATCCACATGTGGAGGTCGTACTCTGTGGTGTAGCCGATGGCACCGTGGACCTGGAGGGCGGCACGGGCCGCAGCATCGGCCGCCTCGCAGGCGGCGGATCGGGCCGCAGAGACGTGCAGCGCAGCGTCGGGCTCTCCCTCGCTGATCGCCCAGGCCGCCCGCCACAGCAGGGGGCGCGCAAAGTGAAGGCCGATGAGGGCATCTGCGCAGCGGTGCTTGATGGCCTGGAAGGTTCCGATCTTTTTTCCGAACTGCTCGCGAACTCCAGCGTATTCGACCGCCATGGACAGGCAGTGGCTCCCGAGCCCGACCAGCATCGCTGCGCTGGCGAGCGCACCCCGATCAAACGCCGCAGCGGCCAGGGCAGCACCCTGCGCTCCCTCTGCGAGCACCACGCCCTGCTCCCAGGCGACCGCGAACATCCGCCGGGTGTGGTCCACCGAGCGGCGCGGGGTGAGCTGGGCAGCGTCGCGGGGCAGGCCGATGACGGCGTCGCCGTCGGTGACCAGGATGAGATCGGCGATGTCTGCGGACGCAACCAGCGGATCATCACCGAAGCGGGCGGTGATCAGCGTGTTTCCGGCGGCAGCAGAGGCCAGCCACTCCGCCGCAAGCGCACCCTCGCAGCCCGCCAGCAGCGGAATGCTCACCGCTGCCGTCTCGATCAGCGGCAGCGGAAGCGCTGCCCGCCCTGCCTCCTCAAGCAGCGGCACGAGGTCGACCATGGTCATCGCCAGTCCACCGGCATCCTCTGGCGCCAGGAGGCCGACGATGCCGTTGTCAGCCAGGGCACGCCAGAGGTGGGTGTCGACCTCTCCCTCCCACGCCGCCCTCACCTTGCCCGGCGGACACTCTCCGGCGAGGAGCTGCTTCACCGCATCGGCAAACATCGCCTGCTCTTCAGACAGCGCAAAGTGCATGGTTACTTCCGGGGCAGGCCGAGCACCCGCTCGGCGATCACGTTGCGCTGGATCTCATTGGTTCCGGCGTAGATGGTCCCAGCGAGGGAGAACATAAAGTCGGTCATCCACCGACCGTCCGGCCCATCTTCCAGCTCGGCATGCGGCCCCAGCAGCGCCATCGCGGTCTGATGAAGCTCGATGTCCAGCTCCGACCAGAACACCTTGGAGAGGCTGCTCTGCGCACCGATGGACTTCCCGTCGTTCATCTGCGCGACGGTGTTGTAGCTCAGCCAGCGGTAAGCCTGCGCCTTGATCCAGGACTGAACGATCTCGTCGCGAAGTCCGGGATCGCCGGGACGGCTTCGGTACAGCGCGATGAGCCGGGTGACGGTCGCGATGAACCGTCCGGGGCTGCGCAGGGTGAGGCCGCGCTCGGAGCTGGTCGTGGACATCGCCACCCGCCAGCCCTTGTTGACCGCTCCGATGACGTTGGTGTCGGGGACGAACACATCCTCGAGGAAGATCTCAGCGAAGCTCATGTCGCCGTCCAGGCGCTCCACCCCACGGCAGCGCACGCCCGGTGACGTCAGCGAGAGCATGAAGTAGGTCAGGCCACGGTGAGGGCGATCGGCATCCGGGTCGGTCCGGAACAGGCCATAGATGGCATCGCAGAACATCCCGCGAGTGCACCACGTCTTCTGCCCCGACAGCCGCCAGCCGCCGTCGACGCGGACTGCGGTGCACTGGACGCTGGCGAGGTCTGAGCCCGAGCCCGGCTCGCTCCAGGCCTGCCCCCACAGGTGCTCAGCGGCGGCCATTGGCTTGAGGATCCGCTCCTTCTGCTCTTCTGTGCCGAACTCGAAGATGGTGGGCGCGAGGAGAAAGATGCCGTTCTGGGTGACCCGAGCGGGCGCGCCGGCGCGGTAGTACTCCTCCTCAAAGATCAGCCACTGAACGAGGCTGGCCTCCCGTCCGCCGTATGCCTTCGGCCAGGACACCGCGGACCAGCCGCCGGCAAACAGCTGCTTCTCCCACAGGACGTGCTCCGCGAAGCCCTCGGCGGTGTCGCCGGACCTCAGGGGCTTCTGCGGGACGCTGGCCTCCAGCCAGGCGCGGGCCTCTGCGCGGAAGGCGGCATCCTCTTCGGAGAACCGGAGGTCCATCAGGACTCTCCCTTCAGGGACTTCGCCATCTTCTTTGCGTCCATGCCGCCGATGTGGTCGGTCTTGGTCAGCGCCGAGTGGGCGTGGGCGAGGTGGTGGAGACCGTAGGTGGCGTCGATGGTGTCGCGCAGGCCCATGCGATCCTCGGCCTGGTTGATCGCCTTCTTGGTCAGGGCGAGGGCAAACCGGGGCATCTTTGAGATACGCTGTGCCATGTCGGCGGTCTTCTCCTCCAGCTCCGGCCGGGGAAACACCCGGTTGATCATGCCGACCTCGTGGGCCCGCTGGGCAGACATGCGCTCGCCGAGGAACAGGAATTCCTTGGCGATGCGGGGGTTCATCTCGAAGGGGTGGGCAAAGTACTCGACACCCGGGATGCCCATGCGGACCACCGGATCGGCGAAGAAGGCATCGTCGGAGGCGACGATGAGGTCGCAGCACCACGCCAGCATCAGCGCACCGGCCACGCATGCCCCGTGGACCCGGGCGATGGTGGGCTTGGGGATCTCACGCCACCGGCGACACATGCCGAGGAACAGCTCCTGCTCGCGGACAAAGATGCCCTCCGCGCCAGGTCGGTCGACGTGGTCGTACCAATTGGTCGCCCGCCGCTCGAACGGCCCCTCGATGTCGCGGCCGGGGGTGCCGATGTCGTGGCCGGCAGAGAAGTGCTTGCCCTCGCCCGCCAGGATGATGACCTTCACCGCATCGTCGTTGATGGCCTTCAGATACGCATCGTCAAGGGCATAGGTCAGCTTTGCGTTCTGAGCGTTGCGGTAGCGGGGGCGGTGCATGGTGACCGTCGCGACCCCGTCAGCCACCTCATAGCGGACCAGCGGTCCTTCTTCTTCGCTCACGTCTGACCTCCCAGCCGGGCAAGGGTCTGCTCGGCCTGCGCCATGATCTCATCGAGCAGGGCCTCGACGGTGGGCAGGCTGTCGATGCGTCCGGTGACCTGTCCGGTGGGCAGGATGCCGACCTCTGGCCGCCCCTCCACCATGGTCGCCCGGGTCATCATCGGTGCGTTCGCGGCCATCGCAAGCTGCGGCCAGCTCAGCTTCTGGGTCTTGCGCATCGCGAGCCCCTCTCGGAGAAACGCCCCGAGCGAGACCCCGACCGTTCGACGGAAGGACAGGGCATGCCGGAGCGAGCGAGACAGCGCCGCGATCGTCCCGGCCTTCTCCAGGTCCTGAATCAGCTCGGTGGCGATGACCCGCTGGGGATAGCCGTCGATGGCCTTCGTCACGACCGTTCCGCGCAGCCCGGTCTTGAGGTAGACCGCCTTGACGTTGTCGGGGACCTGGCTCTCAGCGGTCAGCAGGAACCGGGTGCCCATCGCGATGCCGTCGGCGCCATAGGCCAGCGCAGCAGCCAGTCCGCGTCCATCGGAGAAGCCGCCAGCCCCGAGCACCGGGATGTCCACGCTGGCGGTGACCGCAGGGAGAAGCTGCGAGGTGGCGATGGTGCCGGTGTGTCCGCCGCCCTCTCCGCCCTGAGCAATGACCGCGTCGACGCCCCAGGACTGCATCTTCACCGCATGCCGGGGCGCACCGATGGTGGGCATGGTGAGGATGCCGGCGGTCTTGAGCTGATCGATCAGCGCCCGACGCGGTGCCCCGGCGAAGCTCGCGAGCGTGATGCCGCGATCAATGATCAGGGCGATCACGTCGTCGACGTCAGGCTGGTCGGCGCGGAGGTTGACCCCGAACGGGGCATCGGTGCGCTCCTGGACCTTGTCGACGGCTGCGGTCAGCTCCGGCAGGGTCATGGTCGCGGCGGCGAGGATGCCGAAGCCACCCGCCGACGAAGTGGCGGCAGTCAGCCGGGCGCCGGAGACCCATCCCATGCCGGTCTGGACGATGGGATAGCGAACGCCGAGAAGATCGCAGATGCGGGTGTGGAGGACGCTCATTGCCGCGAAGTAGAACACGTTTCAGTTTGGGGAACAAGTGCCAGATCACAGGCCCCGTCGCGATAGGCTGCACCCATGCTTCTCTCCATCCTCGTCCTCACAGGCTGCGACAGCGACACCCCTGCTGTCGCGGGTCCCACCGTGCCCGAGCCTCTCGCGCCTCCAGAGATGCCCGCGTCTCCAGCGTCTCCCGAAGCTCCAGAGACGCCACCCGAAGCAGAGATCGCAGCGTACGCCGACGCTCCCTTTCACCAGCCGGTGCAGGACCAGGCACGGATCGATGGCCTCACCTTCTGGGGCTGGTCTGCCGACAGCACCGTCTTCGCATTCGAGACGTACTACCCAGGCTCAGGTGCCTTGAGCTGTGACGACACCGCCACCCTTCACGTCGTCAGCGCCGAGACCGATCAGTACCTCACCCCGCCGATCACCACCCGCTACCCCAGCATTGAGACCGACGACTGCGCCGGCCCGAGCCCGCAGGAGGCCCTCAGCATGCTCCGAGGGGACATCCTCAAGACGTTCGACATCTCCGCGCGCCACTACATCCCCCCGGTGGTCAACACCGAGGCGTCCATGGACTGGCTCGTCGAGCCGGCTTCTGGACCACTCTTCCGACTCCAGACCACCCTCACCGGCACCGGAAGTCCCGGGGACTATGAGGCCGATGCAGGGTTCAAGCTGGAGATGTTCGAGGTCGGACACGCCGGAATGCCGAAGCTCATCGAGAGCGGAGCGCGCATGCGAGCCGGAATCTTCGACTACCTGCCGGCGATGGTGTTCTGCGCCCCAGATGACTCCCATGTCGCGATCCTGATCCAGACGAGCCGGCTGGACTTTGAGGGGCACTCGTATGGGTTCATGTCCAACGGAACGGCGCGCATTCCAGACATGGTGGTTGATGAGGAAGAGCCCTGAGGTTCAAGACTGCGGGGCCGATCACGCGCGCAAGAGCGCCAGCTCCGCCGCCGTCGGATCACGGGTCACCGGGACCGTCTCCGGAAACGAGACCGCAAAGCCAGTCTTCTCGACAACCTCAGCCGCCTCCACTCCCGGATGCAGAGACCGCACACTCAGCCGCCCCTCGCGGAGCACAAACACCCCGAGGTCGCTGACCACCCGGCGGATCTCGAAGAACCGACCGCCCTCGCCGAGCGCAGCAGCACGATCCGCGCCGATGCCGCTGACCATGTCCACCCGCTCCACAAAGGCCTTCTTGCTGTGGCGGGGGATGAAGTAGCTGGTGGTGTGGTTGATGGTGTTGCCCGGCCCGCCGCGCACGCCGAGGAGCTGCACTTTGGGCCGCGCCCAGTCCCCGACACAGGAGATGTTGGTGTTGCCGTGGGCGTCGATCTGGCTGGCGCCCATCATGACGTGGCGGCGACCGGCCCACAGGGTCTCGAAGACCCTTCGGTACGGCATCCAGCCCTCCAGCCCGTCCTCGCAGACCAGCCCGGCGACGCCATCGGTGAGCAGGATGTCGGGGGCGAAGGTGGCCCGAGCCAGCAGGGCCGCGCGCTTCGGCACCGCGCCCATCGGGCTGACCATGATCTCCCCGTCCCCGCGAAACGCCTCCGCGCAGGACAGCACGCAGTATTCAAGTCGACTGATCACGCTGCACCCCCGTCGATCCACTCCGTCACAAACGCATCCCACAGCGCCGGGTCCTTCGCCGTCGCGGCGTAGCGCTTCTGGAGCGCCTCGTCGCGGGGGTAGTCCGGCAGACACTCGGTGAAGCCCGCTCCACCCGGGGCCTCGACGACCCCCGCCACCTGCATCCGGCTCACCAGCATCGCCTGAGGCGGCGCGAGCGCGGCGAGCTGCGCGGTGGGCACGACCTGCTCACAGGAGAGGAAGCAGCGGTCGGCGGCACCGGCGAACAGGTCGTCGAAGTAGGGGTCGGCGTTGAGGTAGACGGCGTTGCCGCCGCAGTCGGCGCGGTGGAGGTGGATGAGCGCGGCGTCGAGCCTGATCGCCGGGATCGCGACCAGCTCCTCGCCCTCACCCGACGCGCCCGCCCACGGCGGAGTGTCACCGTATGGAGAGCGCACCGTCTTCAGCCACGGGTTGATGGCCATCACGTCGCTGCCGAGCCCCGCGCGGGTCACCGCGAACGGCAGCCGCCGGGCCGCCGCCTGGAGGCCCAGCCACAGCATGCCCTCGTCCAGCTCGACCGCCTCGATCTGCCCGGCCTGACGCGCCCGGCGAAACCAGGGCTCCAGCGGGATCGAGTCGAGGCTCGCGAAGCCGTAGATCGCCCGCTTTACCTTGCCTGCTGCGCACAGCAGGCCGAGGTCCGGGCCGGCGTAGGAGACGACGGTGAGGTCCCTCAGCGGCGAGCGCAGGATCGCACGGACCAGGTCCATAGGCTTGCGGCGAGAGCCCCAGCCGCCGATCCCGATGGTCATGCCATCGCGAAGCTGCGCGACCACATCCGCTGCGGTGCAGGTCTTGTCCTTCACTTCTCCCCCACAAATTCGTCTCGGGCGCGGTCCCCCTCGCCCATCAGGTTCAGCTCAAACGTGAAGCCCTGCTCGTAGCGATAGCTGCGGTGGACATCGACCGGATCGATTCCGTTGAGGCACCTCTTGGCCGCTCGGATGGTCGCCGGAGGCTTGGCGGCGATGGTCGCGGCGAGGCGCATCGCGGCGTCTCGAAGCTCAGCCTTGTCGACGACTTCGTGGATGCTGCCGTAGTGCAGCAGCTCTGCGGCGGTCGCCGGCTTGCAGGTGTAGACCATCGCGCGCATCTTCTGCTGCGGCACCAGCCGAGCGAGGTGGGTGGCTGCTCCGAGCGCACCCCGATCGACCTCCGGAAGCCCGAAGGTCGCACAGTGACTGGCGAGGATGATGTCGGCATTTCCGACCAGACCGATGCCCCCACCGAGGCAGTAGCCATGCACCGCCGCGATCACCGGGACTGCGCACTCATAGACTGCGGAGAACGCCTCGAAGCAGCCCCGGTTGGCCCCCACCAGCGCGGTGAATCCTGGGGTGTTCTGCATCTCCTTGATGTCGACCCCGGCGTTGAAGCCCCGCCCCTCAGCCCGCAGCACCGCGACGTGGGCGGCGGGGTCGGCGGAGATGCGGTGGAAGGTCTGCGCGAGGTCCAGCCAGCCCTGCACGTGCAGCGCGTTGACCGGCGGTCGGTCCATCACCACCTCGGCGATGCCGTCGGCGATGGTGCAGTGGATGCTCATGCCCGCTCCTGATCATGTTCGACGCAAAGTAGAACACGTTTCAGTTTCTGGAGCGAGCAGGGAGCCGTGTAAGCTCTTCAGCGCGGGGACCGTTCCAGTCTCCGCGAGGTGCCCACCATGTCCACTGCTTCAACCCTGCTCACGGCCTGGCGCGATGCCACCGCCTCCACCTTCGACCACCTCCTGGCCCTCGCAGCAGTCCTCCTGCTGCCGGTCGGCGTCTTGGGCTTCGGCGGCGGTGCGCTGCTGGTCGAGAGCAGCTCTGGCGGCGGCTGGCTGCTCATCCGGCTGGGGCTGGACATCTTCGTCGGCCCGCTCACCCTCCTGCTCGGGCTGCACATCGCCCACGAGCGGACCTTCTTCTCCCCCACCCCTGCGATCGGCCTCCTGGTCGCCGAGGGTGAGCGGTACTGGTCAGCCTTCAAGCTCTACCTGCCCATCGCCCTCGTCATCCACCCGCTGATGGGGCTGCTCGGCATCCCTGGTCTTGTGCTCGCCTACCTCGGGCTCGGCCTGACCGATCCCGTCCGCTGGCTGGAGGGCGGGAAGCTGTGGGGCATGCCGGAGCGGCCTGGGATGCTCCTTCTCGGCGCCACGCCGCTGCTCCTCGCAGCCTGCGTCGGACAGTTCGTGCTCGCGCTGGCAGATGTCTGGGCATTCGACAGCCGCACTGCAGGGATGTTCGCCCTGGTTCAGGTGCTTCGGGTCCTGCTGGCGGTCTGGGGCTGGGCGGTCATCATGCGGCTGAGGCGAGTCGGAGGGTGATCCTCGCGCTGCTGCTGTCCTGCCGCGCCCCCCCGCAGAGCGCCTACAATTCGGGCGCGTTCTGTGCGCAGAGCGCCAGCCGGAGACCGTCCAGTGGATCCGCCGCGGCCGCCCAGCTCGCCCGGCGACTCGGTCGGGCGGAGAGCCTGCTGATCGGCCTGGGCAACGACCTGGAGGGCGGCGCACCGGAAGATGCCGGAATCGCCACCCTGCCGGCAGCGCTTGACCTCCACTACACCTACCTCACCGGCCTGCCCGGTCCCGGCTCCTGGACCCACTGGAACCCCGGCGCCACCTTCATCGATCGCTTCATCGAGGCCGCCTCAGCGCGCTGTCAGGTGCCGATGTTCACCCTCTACGCGATGGCCTCGCGAGGCGAGAACAACATGGCGGTGCTCGCGCAGGCCGACTTCATGGACGAGTGGTGGGCCGGACTGTCCCTGGCGCTGTCTCGCATCGCGGCCGCTGACGAGCCGGTGCTGCTGCACATCGAGCCCGACTTCTGGGGATTCGCCCAGCAGCACACCGGCGGAGATCCCACCGCAATGCCGGTCAGGCTTCCCGAGGACTGCACCGACCTGCGCGCAGACCTCACCGGGATGGGACACTGCATCGCACGGCGGGTGCGCCAGCAGGCCCCGCTGGTGAGCTACGGTCTGCACGCCTCGCCCTGGGCTGGCCCCGCAGACCAGACCGCCGCCTTCCTCGCGGCCATCGGCCCCGGCGATCTGCTGTTCACCGAGACGCTGGATCGAGATGCCGGCTGCTTCGAGGCGAGGCGCTCCCCGCACTGCAAGCGAGACGACGGGCCATGGTACTGGTCCGATGCAGACTTCAAGGCACACTTAGACTGGGCTGGCGCGCTCTCTCAGCAGACCGGACGCCCCCTGCTGTGGTGGCAGATGCCCCTGGGCCGCCCCGACTGGCGCGCCGGAAGAGAGGGGCGCTACCGAGACAACCGAGTGCAATTTGTCTTCGAGCATCCTGAGAAATTCGTCGCTGCCGGCGGGATCGGGATCGTGTTCGGCAAGGGCGCGCCGGGTCAGACCAGCATCGGCACCGACCGGGGGCAATTCGCTTCGGCCACCGCCCGCTACTACGCCGCGCCGACCCCGCTGCCCTGAGCAGGCCGCCGAGCGCCCACAGCGCATGCGCTCAAGCCTCAGCCCGAGGGGTATAGAACTGCGAGTACCAGACCCGCATCCGGCCCAGCGGGCCATCTTCAGCGACCAGCCGAGGCCGGACCCGGTAGACCTTGTTCTCCCAGAGCTGGATGTCTTCTCGAAAGCCGATCAAGAGGTTGTCGGCGTAGGCCTCGATGAACCTCGCCATCTTGTCGTCGTCAGCGACGCGAGGGAGGATCACGCCGAAGCGGAGGTGGAGGCTCGTCTCGTCGATGGGGGTGTGGGCGACGAGCATCTTGCTGGGCAGCACACCGGCCATCTCGGTGATCATGTACGCCGGACCATAGTAGGTCGCGGTCAGCGAGAAGCGATCGGTGCCGCCGCCACGGGGATAGGCCACTCCAGAGGTCCGCTGGATGGCGATGTGGTCGGTGAACTCGTTCTCGAACACCTCGACCTCGGTACCATGAACGGTCGGAAAGTGTGCCTTGTCCGCAATGTTCTCGATGATCTCTCGTGGATGGGTGTCGATGCGGAGGAGGTTGGGCTCCCAGGCAGACCACTTCGGCGTCCCGTAGCCCTCCAGCAGTGGAATGTCGTAGTCCGGAGCACCGCCCTCGGAGTCAAACCAGACAAACACCAGCCCGTTGCGCTCCATGTGGGTCCATGACCTCAGCTTCGCCTGCTTCGGGATCTTCGCAGCGTAGGGAATCTCCACACAGTCGCCCTCGCCGTCGAACTGCCAAGCATGGAACGGACAGACGATGTGGTCACCGTCCACGCACCCGCCGACGCCGAGGTGGGCACCGAGGTGGGGACAGAAGGCATCGAGGATCCGCACAGCGCCATCCTCACCGCGCCAGGCGACCAGCTCCTGTCCGAAGTACTGCAAGCGCTTGACGACACCGACCGCGATCTCCGTCGCGTAGGCCACCACGAACCAGCCCCGAGCGTAGCCCTTGATCTCCGCCATGGGATCCTCCGTATCGATACAATTAGAACACGTTCTATTTTAGCGCAGCGGAGGTCCGAGCGTCTTCCAGGCCTTGAGCACCCAGTGCCTTTTCTGGACCGTCGCGCTGCAGATCGGCAAGACCTTCAGGTGACCGGGCTGGAAAACAAAGCCCACACACACCCCATACGATTAGAACGTGTTCTATAATAGAACGTGTTTCACTTCTACGGAGAGGCTCCGTCATGGGCATGCCCGCCGATGTTCCCGTCATCGACCTGATGATGAACATCCCCGGCTCGGACAACCGGAGCTGGTACGAGTTCATGATGCCGATGTTCCTCGACGAGGACAGCCGGAATTTCTCCAAGATACCCGTGGAGTACATGTTCCGGAACGTCCCCGATGCCGGGCGTCAGGACGACTACATCGCCTACACCGTGCAGCTGATGGATCAGCACAACATCGGCAGCGCGATGCTCGGCATCGACGGTCCCGCCGGCACCAACGCCGATGCCATCCGCCGCTACCCCGACCGCTTCTTCGCCAGCTACGGGGCCAACCCCAACAACGGGATGGACGAGGTCCGCACGATCGCGCGCCTGCACCGGGACCACAACCTCAAGGCCGTCACGGGCTTCCCATCGGGTCTCTGCCCGCAGGTCCCGATCAACGACAAGAAGTGGTACCCGATCTACGCCAAGTGCGTAGAGCTGGACATCCCCATCTGCATGTGTGCTGGCGTGCCCGGACCTCGGCTGCCCATGGCGCCTCAGAAGGTCGAGCTGATCGATGAGGTCTGCTGGTTCTTTCCAGAGCTGAAGTTCGTCATCCGGCACGGAGCTGAGCCATGGGAAGAGCTCGCGGTCAAGCTGATGCTCAAGTACAAGAACCTCTACTACATGACCTCGGGATTTGCGCCAAAGTACTATCCCAAGGCGATCATTGACTACGCCAATAGTCGCGGTAGACGAAAGATCATGTACGCCGGATACTTTCCTATGGGATTGTCACTGGAGCGGATCTTCTCCGAGCTGCCCACAGTCCCTTTCTCCGACCAGGTCTGGCCGCTGTTCCTCCGCGACAACGCGCGCGCCGTCTTCGCGCTGACCTGAGCCATACTGAGCGGAGTCCACACGGGAGCCCCCATGAACGAGGACCACACCCACGCCACGATCACGCCTGAAGAGATCGTCCAGCGTGCCCACGCCATCGCCCCCGTCCTCAAGGCGCGTGCTCCGGCCACCAACGCCGCACGCTGCCTCTCCAAGGAGACCATCGCCGACTTCCAGGAAGCGGGCTTCTTCCGCATCCTCCAGCCGGCCCGCTACGGCGGCTTTGAGATGGACCCGCAGGTCTTCTTCACCGTCCAGACCATCATCGCCGCCGCCTGCCCGTCGACGGCATGGTGCCTGGGGGTCATCGCCGTCCACTCCTGGCAGCTCGCGCTGTTCCCGGAGGCCGCTCAGGAAGCGGTCTGGGGAGAAGACACCTCGGTGCTCATCTCGTCGTCGTACATGCCGGTCGGCAAGGTCACGGCAGCAGAGGGCGGCTATCGACTGAGCGGACGGTGGGGCTTCTCCAGCGGCTCAGACCACTGCCAGTGGGTCTTCCTCGGCGCCTTCGCGCCCACCGAAGCGGGCAAGCCGCCCGACATGCGCACCTTCCTGGTTCCGCGCGCGGACTACGAGCTCCTCGACACCTGGCACGTCGCCGGTCTTCGCGGCACCGGCAGCAAGGACGTCGTGGTCAAGGATGCCTTCATCCCCGAGGCCCACACCCACCGGTTTGCCGATGGCTTCATGTGCAGCTCCCCCGGCAACGCCATCAACACCGCGCCCCTGTTCCGCGTGCCGTTCGGACAGATCTTCGTGCGCTCCGTCTCCAGCTCAGCCATCGGCATGGCTCGGGGTGCACTGAGCGCCTACGAGACGATCTGCAAGGAGAAGATCAGCCGGGCGAGCGGCAAGAAGAGCAAGGAGAGCCCCAGCGCACAGCAGGCTGCTGCCGCAGCCGCCGCAAAGATCCGAACCACGTGGCTCGTCCTGGAGCACAACTTTGAGCAGATGATGGCCGCAGCGCGGGCGGGCGAGAAGATCTCCATCGCCGACCGGGTGCAGTACCGCTACGACTCCGCCGCAGCCGCCCGAGAGTGCGCAGCAGTGGTCCGGGATCTCTTCACCAATGCCGGAAGCAGCGCGATCTTCCTCAACTCTCCGCTGCAGGTCTACTTCCAGGACGTCCACGCCGCCGCCGCACACTACGCCAACAACCTGGAGTCTCCGGGCAACAACCTCGGGCGGGTTCGGTTCGGCCAGCGCAGCACGGACTACTTCATCTAGGGAGAACGATGCCCACCCTCGGATACCTCGGCTTCGGCGTGTCAGATCTGGCCGCCTGGGAGGGCTTCGCGACTGGCGTCCTCGGACTGTCACGGGCCCGCACGCTGCCGGATGGTGGCTTCTCGCTTCGGATGGACGGCCACGCCGAGCGCTTTCACATCGTCCCGGGCGGCGATGATCTCGTGCACATGGGCTGGGACTGCGGCAACGCAGCCGGCCTGTCTGCTGTCGTCGACCGCCTCACCGCCGCTGGCATCACCGTCACCGAAGACGCCGCGCTCGCGAAGGCACGACGGGTCACCCGCCTCCTTCGCTGCACAGACCCCGACGGCGTGCCCACTGAGCTGTTCTTCGGACCGACGCTGTCGGAGGAGGCGTTCACCTCCCCCGTGGTCCCCTCCGGGTTCGTGGCCGATGCGCTCGGACTGGGCCACATCGTGCTCTCCAGCACCGACCGGGATGCATCCTGGCGGTTCTACGTCGAGCTGCTCGGCTTCCGGCTCTCCGACCACATCGTCTGTGAGTTCTACGGCCACCCGGTCAACCTGTCGTTCTTCCACGCCCCCTCCGATGGCAGCGCGCCCAGCCGTCACCACACCCTCGCCTTCGGCGGGCCTCAGCGAAAGCGGCTGCACCACTTCATGATGGAGGTCGGTGAGCTGGAAGACGTCGGCAAGGCATACGACCGGGCGATCCAAGCGCGGGTGCCGATCATGCAGACGCTGGGTAGACACCCCAACGATCGCATGCTCTCCTTCTATGCCCTCACGCCCTCGCAGTTTCAGTTCGAGTTTGGCTGGGGAGGGCGGCTGATCGACGGCACCGACTGGTCCACCACCACCTACGATCGCATCAGCGACTGGGGGCATCACCCGCCGGCCGTCGTCGCGCCCCGGAGAAAGAAATGAGCGCCCTTCCCGAAGGCTCCTTCGCCCAGGTCGGCGAGCACCGGATCCACTACCACGCTGTCGGACCAGCAGATGGCCCCCCGGTCGTCTTCATCCACGGCTCTGGTCCCGGCGCCAGCGGGTACAGCAACTTCTCCGCCAACGCCGCGTTCCTCGCAGACCGTGGCTATCGGGCGATCATGCCGGACTCCATCGGCTACGGGCGCTCCGACAAGCCCGCTGATGCGCAGTACACCCTCGACTTCTTCGTCGATCACCTCCTCGGCATGCTCGACGCACTCGGCATCACATCGTGCGCCCTGGTCGGCAATTCGATGGGCGGAGCGATGGCGATCCGGGCCGCGCTGCGCGCACCGGAGCGGGTGAGCCGCCTCATCCTGATGGCACCCGGCGGCCTCGAAGAGCGCGAGGTCTACATGAACATGCGCGGGATCCGCCGGATGCTGCGCTGCATCTACGGTCCCGAGGGCATCACCCGGGCGGGCATGGCCAAGGTGTTCGAGCTTCAGCTGTACAACCCCGCCGACATCTCCGATGCCGTGATCGATGCCCGGCTTCAGATCGCCCTGACCCAGCCCATCGGGGTCTTCAAGACGATGCGCATCCCCGACCAGTCCGGTGAGCTGTCGAAGATCACCTGCCCGGTGCTCGGCTTCTGGGGTATGGACGACCAGTTCTGCCCGCCCTCCGGTGCGCCGAAGGTCGCTGGTCAGTGCCCGGATGCCCGGGTGACCCTGCTGTCTCGCTGCGGACACTGGGTGATGGTGGAGCACCCGGCGCTGTTCAACAAGGCGGTGGCAGGCTTCCTCGACGAGGGGCGGTAGCCGGCACATCCAGCGGCGAGCCACCGCGACTCAGCGGCTCGCCCAGCGTGCTGTAGGCCTCAGCTGCTCTTCTTCGGCTTCACCCGACGGAACGGGTGCAGGAAGCTCGCCAGCGCATCAGCGTTGCGGGTCTGGAACCACAGCGTGCCCTTCCCGGAGAATTCGCACACCAGCCCCTCGCTGGAGAAGAACAGGCTCTTCATCGAGCCCTCCGGACGCACGCTGAATTGCAGCCCTTCCTCAAAGGCCACGATGTGACCGGTGTCGACGGTGTAGCTGCCGTCGACCTGCACGGCGTGGATGGCGCCATACGAGGAGACCCACAGCTCACCCTGACCGTCGCATCGCAGCATGATCAGGCCCTCGCCGCCGAAGAAAGTCTTCGCTCCGCCCCACTTGGCGCTGACGCTGACCCCCGGAGTCGAGGCGCAGTACGAGCCCTTCTGGACCATGACCGACTTGCCGGTCATCGGGATGTGCACCATGTCGCCGGGAGCGGCCGGCGCGACGTCGAGTCGCTGGCTGTCGGCAGTGGCGGTGTAGGTGTTGAGGAAGATGCTCTCGCCGCCGATGGCACGCTTTGCTGCCGCCATCAGGCCGCCCTGCATGTTGGACTTCATCTCCAGCCCGGTGGACATGCCCATCATCGCGCCCGACTCGGTGATGACCTGCTCGCCGGTGTCGAGGACGACATGGAGGGAGGCGTAGTCGGGCTTGTTCTTGATCTCGTGCTTCATGGTCTCAGTCCCGCATCGGCAGTTTGGGACCAATGGTCTTGCCGAATTCCTGAGGGTTGCGGGTCTGGAGCCAGAGGCGCCCCGTGCCCGAGAAGGTGCAGACGAGTCCCTCGCCGCCAAAGATGAACTGCTTCCAGCCGCCGCCGAACCTCTTGACGGAGAAGGTCAGCGAAGACTCGAAGGCGACGATGTGACCGGTATCGACGGTGAACGTGCCGTCGACATCGACGACCTTGATGCCGCCGAAGGCGTTGAACGCGATCGGACCCTGGCCGGTGGCCTTGAGCATGATCAGCCCCTCGCCGCCGAAGAAGGTCTTCGCCCCGCCCCACTTGGTGTCGACCTTGATGCCGTCTGCCGAGCAGAGGAACGCGGTGGACTGGAGGTAGAGGTCGTCGGCAGCGGCCAGCTCGTAGACCGCGATGTCGCCGACGTGGGTGGGCGCGAAGGTGACGTGGCCGGGGGCAGAGGCGGTGAACCGGTTCTGGAAGAAGCTCTCGCCAGCAACCATGCGCTTCAGGCCGCTCATCAGGCCCTTCATCATGCCGCCGCCCTTCTCCGCACCCGCTCGGGTCTCCATGGAGATGGAGGCATCCCGGCTGACCAGGGCACCGCCCTCGGCGACCACGGTCTCTCCGACCTCCAGATCGACGACAGCCAGCGCGTAGGAGGGCCGGTGGTGGATCTCAAATTTCATGGCGTGCTCCTAAGAAGGCAGGTGCGGGGAGATCCAGCCGACGAGGGCTGAGAGGTTGCGGGTCTGGAGCCAGACGGTGCCCTTGCCGGTGAACTCCAGCACCAGGCCCTCGCCTGACAGCACCGAGGCCGTCCAGCCGCCGGCCTTCTTGATGGCGTAGCGGAGGTCCCCCTCGAAGGCAACGACGTGACCGGTGTCGACGCGGTATGAGCCGTCGACCTCGACCTTCTCGATCGCACCGTAGCTGTTGATGATCAGCTCGCCAGAGCCGCTGCACTTCAGAAAGAAGGCACCCTCTCCAGAAAACAGCATCGAGAAGCCGCCCCAGATGAGGTCCTCCTTGATGCCCTTTGTCGAGGCAAGGTAGGAGCCCGCCTGCACCGTGATCTCGCGCTGCCCGTCGAGGCTGATCGAGACCACATCACCCGACATCGCCGGCGCGAGCATGACCTGCTGGTCGGCTCCGGTGGCCTTGAAGGTGTTGACGAACATGGTCTCGCCAGCGAGAAACTTCCGCACGAGGCCGACAAATGCCGCCTGGAGGAAGTCCATCAGGCCACCGCTTCCGGTGCCGTTGAAGGTGGTGTCGACAGACACCTGAGGGCTCATGGCGACCATCGCTCCGCTCTCTGCGGTGATCTCTTCGCCGGACTGAAGGGTGACCACCGCCATCCCAAAGGATGGCCTGGACTCCAGCTCGATCTGCATGGATGACTCCGAATTCTGGGCAGACCAAACGGTAACACATCTTCATCGAAGCTGGTGATTCAGCGAGAGACCGACCGACCAGCCCGTCGTCCGGAGTACACGCAGTCGGCAATCGACAGTCCGCTGACATACTGGCGAGAGCAGATGCCCACCGCAGTCCGGCCGGCTGCGTACAGACCCTCGACGAGACTGCCGTCGGCCCGCTGAACCGCGCCCGTGGCTTCCGAGACCGTCAGCCCGCCGAGCGTCAGGGTCGGCAGCGGCCAGGTCTTGCTCTTGATGCCGCAGTCGATGACGAAGTACGGCGCCGAGAGCTTCGTGCGCTTCTCCTTGCCGAAGGCATCGGGCTGCCCGGCCTCGATCGCGTCGTTGTAGGCCGTGACGGTGGCTGTGACGGCGGCTTCTGGGGCGCGACAGATCCGAGCCACGTCCGCGAGGGAGTCGGCCTGTCGGCAATTGAAGCGCAGGTTCAGCCAGGTCGGAGCGGTCTGAAACCACTGGGTCTTGCCCCGACCGATCTGACCACGGGCCTTGTCCTTGAGCGCCCGGTCGATCACCAGCATGCCGACGCCGTCGTTGCGATCCACCATCTCCTCGCCGACCGCCGCGCCGTACAGCGACTCGTTGACATACCGCTCCCCCTGGCGGTTCAGCAGCACGCCCTCCACGAACGCCTCGGGCGGGTTGAGGAACCGCCACGCGCTGACCCGCCCCATGTGCTCGACCGCACCGCCGATGGACTGGCCGAGCAGGATGCCATCTCCGCTGCAGCCAGCGGTCCCCAGCGGCATGCCGCGTCGGTAGTCCGGTGCATGCTCCTGGACCATCTTTCGATTGTAGATGAAGCCCCCGGCAGCGAGGATGACGCCCTTCCGAGCACGAATCTGTTCGGTCCTCCCGTGCCTCTCCTCGATGCCCACCGCCCACTGGCGCAGCCGCTTGCCGAGGCCGGGGAGGTAGTTGACGACCGCGATCGCCCGACGCTCCAGGAGGCCGTGCAGGGACGCCCAGATCCCGGAGAGCTGGCGGACCTCCACCCCGACGATGCGCCCGCCTTCCTCGATGAGGCGCGTGGCCCGGCAGTGACAGCGAGCAGTGACCCCGGCAGACAGCGCTGCGGCCTTGAGCGGGGCGTAGAAGCTCTGACCCGGCAGTCCCTTTCCCTTCGCCCGGTGCCCTCGCGGAGCGGGCCTTGCGAGCTCTCGGAACGGCGAGAAGCCCTCGTTTCCAGAGTAGTAGAGGTAGTAGTCATCGGTCGGGTAAGAGGTCTTGACCGGACAGAGCGAGGCCTCAAACGGAACCCCATGGCCCGCGAGCCAGTCGAGGTTCTCCACGCTCCGCGCGCAGAAGTCTCGCAGCGTCTCTTCGCTGACCACGCCCTGAACCTCGGCGCGAAGATAGGCCAACATGGCGGACGGATCGTCCTCGATCCCGACCTCCCGCTGGATCGAGGTGCCGCCTCCAGCGTAGACCACTCCGCCGCTGATCGCGGTCGCGCCGCCGCCAGAGAACCGGTCGAGCACCACAACCTCCGCGCCCTCGGCCCGCGCCTCCAGGGCCGCGCAGGCGCCCGCCCCGCCAAAGCCCACCACAACCACGTCTGCTTCTGCACTCATGTCGAACACTAGAACACGTTTCAGTCACTGGCGGGCGATCCAGCCCGGTCTTCCTCCGCCAGGACCGCGCTCGGAGCGGGGGGTCCGCCCCGAGGGGCGCTCACTGAAGATGCCAGCGAGCGGGGAGCACGGACGTGCGCTGCCGCAGCATGACGGCGAGCGGAGGAGCCCCCCGAGGGCCAGTGTCTGCCCGTCGTGCCTGCGGCGCACCCCGCCCTGCTCAGGACTCCGTGCCCTTCAGGCCGAGCACCTCATCCAGATCGACCAGCTGCGCTTCTCGCCAGCGGCGGTACGCAATGATCGGTCCGTCGCTGGGAACCAGCAGCTCGCCCATGCGCAGCCGGGTTGCGCCGGGTGGCTGGCTGCAGACCACCGCCTCGTCCTCCCGCAGCACCCGCTGGCTGAACACCGCGCCCACCTTTCCGAGCATCCACGACAGCCCCGGCACCCGGATCATGCGCTGGTACGAGCGGGAGTAGTAGACCATCCGCTCCTCATCGACGGGCACAAAGGCAAGGAACTGCCATACTGGTCCGGTCGGGAGCCGCCAGATGCTGGGACCGAGGAAGTCGATCATGATGCCGGAGTCGGCGCTGCCGAAGCGGATGAGATCCCCATCGGTCTCCGTGATCACCTCTTTGTCTACGGGCAGTCCGCGTCCGATGCTGCCGCGATGGACAAACGGCAGGTGGGTGAAGTCGAGCTGGTTCTCGACAGACCGGGTGTGGCTCACCGGCCACTCCGCGGTGAAGGCACTCCCAGCACAGGTGTAGCCGCTGAAGTCGAAGAATGGCGGCGGACCGTCTGGCGCTCCCGGTCCGACCCACGCCCAGATGAAGCCATGGGCCTCCGTCAGCGGCAGGATGTCGAGGGCCGCAGCACCGCTGATCGGACGCTCGGGGTGCGCGGGGATCGACGTGCAGCTCCCGTCGGCTTCAAACCGCCAGCCATGAAACGGACACTCCACACAGCCATCGACGATCCGGCCGAGGGACAGCTTTGCCCATCGGTGCGGGCAGCGATCCACTGCCGCTCTCGGCTGCCCCTCCCGATCTCGCCACACCACCAGGTCCAGACCGAGTCGTCTCGTACCAAGTGGTTTTCCGTCTGGAACCTCGCCTGAGGACAGCACCACATACCAATGCTCACGGACCAACATCATGAGCTGCTGATATCCCAGAGTTCAACGACTCCCAGTCGCTTCCAGGGGTTATAGCCAGCAGATGCGAGACCTCGTCTACCGAACGCTCCAGCGGCTCCCAAACCGAGTGCGTCCCTATGCTCCAGAAGAGGTCACGACCCGCGCGGAAGAGGCCGACCCTGTGGACGTCGGGCTGAAGCCGTCAGACATCGACGAGATCTGGCGGATGGTCTGCTCGTACTACCGAACCGGGCTTCAGCCGGCGATGTCGATGACCATCCGTCGCGGCGGAAAGGTCGTGCTGGATCGGGCCATCGGACACGCCCATGGCAACGAACCGGGAAGCCGAGAGGCGCCGGTCCTCGCGACGCCAGACACCCTGTTCAACATGTTCTCGGCAAGCAAGTGCGTCACCTCGATGCTCATCCACATGTACGACGACCGAGGACTCGTTCACCTCGACGACACCGTGGCAGAGTACATCCCGGAGTTTGCGCGAAACGGCAAGCAGCACATCACCATCCGACACCTGCTCACCCACCGCGCCGGCATTCCGCTGACCCCGCCAGGCCATGCCTCGCTGGACGTCATCGAAGATCCCGCGAAGGTCATCTCCCTGATCTGCGATACCGAGCCGATCTCGCTGGCTGGACGAAAGCAAGCCTACCACGCCCTCGCTGGCGGATTCATCATGGCAGAGATCCTCAGCAGGGTCAGCGGCATGGGCGTGCGCGACCTGCTGATCAACGAGCTGTGCGTCCCGCTGGGCTTCAAGAACCTCCGCTACGGCGTCTCGCCTGATCAGCTCGATCAGGTCGCGCGTGAGGTGTTCACCGGCCCCGCCCCCCGTGGCCCGTTCAAGAACGCCATGCTCCGCTCGATCGGCCTCGAGCTTCAAGAGGCGATCCCGCTGGCCAACGATCCGCGATTCCTGACCGGCGTGGTTCCCTCCGGCAACGTCATCGCCTCCTCCAACGAGGTCGGGCGCTTCTTTGAGCTGCTGCTGCGACAGGGCACCCTGGATGGGGTGCAGATCTTTGCGCCGCGCACCGTGACTCGGGCAGTCGCTGAGCACCGTGCTTTCCGCCTTGACGGCGTGATCAAGCTGCCGGTGCGCTACGGACTCGGCTTCATGCTCGGCGGCGACACCGTCAGCTTCTACGGTCCCGGCACGCCCCGAGCGTTTGGTCACCTCGGGTTCACCAACGTCCTCGCCTGGGCGGATCCAGAGCGGGACATCTCGGTGGCATTCATGAACACCGGCAAGCCGCTCATCACCCCGGAGCTGGTGATCTGGATGCGCATCATGTGGACCATCGCCGCACGCATCCCGCGCGACTACGGCGGGGATCCAAACAACCCCTGGCGGTAGAGCCGCTCGGTGTGCAGCCCGATCAGCACACTCACACGCGCCTCCCAGTCCACAGTCTCCACCGGCTCCGCAGCCTCCTTGGTCCACTCCGTGCCGGTCGAGCGCCACAGCAGCAGCTCCGGCTCCGGAAGATCAGGCATGCGGGGGCGTCGAATCCAGGGCGGAGAGAGGGTGTCGAGGATGCCGCTCATCCGGCTGGCAGAGGCGAAGTGCTCGGGGTGGCTCATCACCAGACCGACTGCAGAGGCCGTGGAGAGCCCCGCGACCGCGCGAACCTCTGGGATCAGCGGCAGGCCAGCCTCCGCCTCGATCCAGCCCGTGACGTCCGGCTCATCTCCAGTGGCGATGAGCACCACGCCGTGCTCCGCAGCGAGCGCCTTCAGGACTCCATCGGCACGAACCGGCCAGTCCTCCCCCCACCCGCCCGGCATCAGGTAGAGCGCAGGGAGCCGAACGGCGTCATCATCCAGGTCAGGCACATACGCGGTCACGCCGTCGCGACGGAGGATGTCCACCTGTGCTGCGGCAGAGACCAGGGTGCCGTCAGCATGCCGCCGGGGGCCGAACACGCCCCAGTCTCGATCGATGATTGTCGAGAAGTACGCCACCATCCACAGCGCGCCGGACATCGTGAAGTGGACTCCGTCGGTCTCTCGGGCGGCAAACCGGCGACCGTCTGCGTCGGTCAGGAACAGACTGTAGCCCCCGCTGTCACCGGAGAACAGAGCCTCCGTCGGCAGGAAGTGGACCTGCGGATCCGCCGCAGCTTCCGCAGCGAGGATGGCATTGACCACCGCGACGGTCTTGCTGTGGCGACGGTGCTTCATCACCGGCAGCCCCACCCAGTAGACCTCGCTTCCCGTCTCGCGCAGCGCGGCGATCATGCGCTGGACCCGTGCGGTGTACGCCGCAACCCAGCCTTCTCCCCATCGCTCCTGCCGCTCGCCGTCGACCATCATGTGCTGGCTGTCGTTGGCACCCATCATGATCAGCGCC
The DNA here is from genome assembly GCA_029251165.1 of Myxococcota bacterium. GTDB lineage: Bacteria > Myxococcota_A > UBA796 > UBA796 > UBA796 > JAQXDW01. The sequence goes on along the minus strand of JAQXDW010000019.1, from coordinate 12,181 downwards.
GCGTCTGGAGCGGGCTCGCGGGAGAGCCGCTGAGACAGCTTCGTCGGCCAGTCGTAGTAGTCCAGGCGCACGAGCCCGGTGCTGGGCCGGTAGTCCACGTCGACGTCGACCCGACCGCTGGCGTTGAGGGCCTTGCGCAGCTCGCGGCCGGCGAGGTTGAGCAGGGAGTCGCCGACCACCCACAGCCGCAGCGGCTCCTCCACAGAGATCGCCCGACGCTGCGGCTCCAGCGGCTCCAGCGGCTCCTTCAGCACCGGAGGCTCCTTCAGCACCGGAGGCGCTGCAACCTCAGCGACCGCAGCGGTCGTGACGACAACGCTGGCCTGGACCTCTCGACCAAGGGCACCGCTGAGGGTCTCCTTGAGCCCGGCAACGCCCACAGCCTCGCCCCACGCCTTCGCCGGTCCGATCAGCCGCCGCGCCACCGGGACGCGCTCAGCGAGGGACTCGGCGATGCCGACGGGGTAGAGGACTGCCGCGAGAAACAGGCCGATGTACAGCCCCGCGACGGTCTGAGCACCGGTCAGGTGGTAGCGCATGAAAGATCGGCCACGGCGGTGTCGAACTCTGCCCGGCTGACGCCGTAGTGGTTGAGCCGGGAGAGCAGCTGACGCGCCGAGACGCGGCCCAGCGACAGCGCCGCCCCCAGCGCGGCACGGCGACGGGCCGCCTGTGGAGTGCCGACCAGTCCGCTTCGAGAGAGGTCGGAGAGGGTGAACTCTTGGCGAGGCTCCGCAAGAGAGCAGCGGGCGGCCTGCAGCGCGGCACGGATGTCCTCGGGGCTGGCGTTCTCGATGCCGATGTCGCCGTTGCGCGTACAGGCGGACCGGGGAAGCCGAGCGTGACCACAGGGACCAATGCGATCGACGATGCGCTTGCGGATCTGCTCTCCGGCGGTGTCTGGATCGGTGAACACGATCACCCCCCGGCGTCGGTGGGCCTCTGCGATGTGGGCGAGGGTGCTGGCACCAAAGGCAAAGCCACCGGTCGCGATCAGCTCCGCATCCACGGCCCGACGCACCGCTGAGATGTCGTCGCGCCCCTCCACCACGATGACCTGTGCGATCCGGGTCTTCAGCATGGTGGAGTCAATAACGCGCCGCCGCTGCACGCTGAGGGCTTCGGCGCAACATCGCGCGACTGTGGGCGATTTTGTCACTCCAGCCCAGCCGCACGCGACAAGGGCGAGAGCGCGGCCCCTACTGGCGTCGCCGACGACCACCCGGCAGCAGCAGCCCCAGGGCCACCAGCAGCGCCGCAGCGCCAGTCCCGCGACCACCCGAGGCGCAGCCCAGCTCGCTGATCGCGACCGCCTGCCCTGGAGGACCGACGAGGCTGCTGCCGGTGGCGCCGCCGTTGCCGCCCTCTGCGCCGGGATCTGCGACGGTGTCATCGCTGCCGCCGCCGTCTCCATCCTCGCCAGGCTGCAGCGCGATGGAGCACCAGTTGGTGCCCACCACGATGCTCTTCTCGCAGGTTCCCTCCAGGAAGCCCGGCGCATCGGCGTGGATGGTGTAGGTGTCCAGGGGCAGGTCGTAGAAGGTGTAGTAGCCCTCGTCATCGGTCGTGATGGTCTCGCCGGTCTCCTCGATCCAGACCGTGGCGTCCGTCAGCAGCTCACCGGTGTAGATGTCCTCTGCAGCGACGATCCCGGTCATCTCACCGGTGACGGTCCCGCCGCCCTCACCGATCAGCCCCATGTAGTAGTCCCAGTCCCAGCCGCTGCCCGGATCGGTGTGCGTGGCGCCAGGGACCTCGTAGTGGGCGATGATGTAGGAGCGAGACAGCGCGATGTTGTTGCGCGCGATGATGTCTGCAGTCAGCGCAGCAGAGCTGCTGTAGAGCGCCTCCGTGTACCAGGTCTCTGGTGCATCGATGTAGCCCTCGTGCTCGATCCCGACGCTCGCCTCGTTGTAGTCCCAGTTCCCAGCGTGCCAGCCGACGTCTTCCTCGCGGACCATCTGGGTGACCTGCCCGTCTGAGGAGCGCACGACGTAGTGGGCCGAGACGCTGGCGGAGGAATTCTGGAACCAGGAGATGCAGCCGCTGTAGCTTCCCTGGACGGTGTGGATGACGACGTAGGAGATGTCTGAGGTCGTGCGGGAGTAGTTGGAGTAGTTCGACGAGGATGCCGCAGAGAACTGGTAGCAGTCGCCATAGTCACAGGCGCTGGCGGGCGGCGGGGCAGGGACGGGATGGGCGCGTCGGTAGTCCACCGGAACCGGCGCGAGGAACAGCCCGTGCGCGCTCGCTTCGATGCCATCGTTGAGCAGATCGAAGACGTACGCGGCGTACATGTGCTGGAGGTTCTCTGCATGGCTTGCAGAGAACGACGTCACCGGATCCCACCACGCCAGCAGGTCATCGACCGGGGGCAGCTCCCCATCGACCGCCGCAGCCTCAGCCAGCAGCGCTGCGGCGCCGCGAATGTTGTGGCGCGGATCATCGATGAGGTCGTCGGGCGAGCGGTCGAGGAGCATCGCCGCCTGCTCGATGTCCATGCCGCCCTCCCCCGGCTCGCGGAGGTCAAACAGGCCATAGCCCCCCCACTGTGAGGCGACGTCCGGCTGCCAGCCGCTCGCCTCAAAGGCAAGCGCGAGCAGGACGGGCTCCGGGACCCCGAATTCACTCGCGGCGTCTGTGAAGGCACGGGGCAGGGGCTGAGCGAGCGCAGCGGAAGTGATGAGAGAAACCAGGATCATCGTGTGCCTCAAGATTCGGAGACGGCAGCTTACCACTGCCGCCCGCAGGCACAGCCGAATGTTGAGGCGCCCGGATGAGCGGCACAGCAGCCCCACAGAAATGAGGAGCGCCGTGTTCAGCCGGACGCCGCACTGAGCAAAAAAAACGTCCTCAAAAAGAGAACTTAAAAGCACTCAATTTTAGTTCTCAGAATAAATAAATCGATCTTTATCGGCTGAATGTATAAGTCATGGCCATCATCAGATGATAATGATTATCAAAATCATCCTCAGGACGTTCAAGGGACGCGTTATGACTCATTCCACACTCCTTCTCCTCTCGCTCCTCATTGCCTGCGGCAACAAAGACGAGACCACTCCGGAAGAGGCCGATGCGGATACCGATGCGGACACCGATGCGGACACCGACGCCGACACCGACGCCGACACGGATGCCGATGCCGACGTCGACTCTTACCGCTTCACCAGCGCGTTTGAGTCTGACGTCAGCTCCGTCTCTTACAGCGGACAATCTTTCCGACAGGTCCTCATCGGCGACATGAAGACTCACCTCGGCGACATGACCGACCGCATCAACAACGGCTGGTACCCTGAGCCCGGTGATGTCACCGGGGAGCTGGACTTCTACTTCAGCTTCGACAGCGACACCGCAGGCACGCTCGACCACCTCGTCTCCACGACGCCCGCTCCGCTGCAGACCACCTACGACGACATCTCCTCCGGCAAGAACCTGGTCGGCAAGCTCGCCGGCAACGACTCCGCGACCGACCACAAAGACTGGTCGACGGCATTCGCCGGCTGGGACGAAGACGGCATCACCACTCCGCAGAGCCTCGTGGAGCACTGGCTCGCCGAGATCGACGATCAGGCAGTGGCCTGGTCAGTCGGTGACTACCCGCTGGGCCCCGACGGAGAGCCGGTGCCGGCGATCTACGTCACTCCCGAGGGTCGTGATCTCCAGCAGCTCGTCGAGAAGTTCCTGCGCGGTGCGATCAGCTTCTCGCAGGGCGCAGATGACTACCTCGACGACGACACCGAGGACAAGGGGCTGCTCAGCGACCACACCGGTCCCGATGATGGCGATCCCTACACCGCCCTGGAGCATGCCTGGGACGAGGGCTTCGGCTACTTCGGTGCCGCCCGCTCCTACGACCTGATGAGCGACGATGACATCGCTGACTCTGGCGTCATCGACACCAGCGGCGACGGCAGCATCGACCTGCTCACCGAGAAGTGCTGGGGACACTCGGTCAACGCCGCCAAGCGCGACAACGGCAGCGTGGTCGCGACCGACTTCACCGCAGCGGCCTGGGAGGGCTTCTACGAGGGACGAGCGCTGCTGAGCGAGACCGCCGGCGATGGGCTGACCGACGAGGAGCTGGTCACGCTCCAGGGCTACCGGGACCAGGCCATCAACGCCTGGGAAGACGCCATCGTCACCACGGTCATTCACTACATCAACGACGTCCTCAGCGACATGTCGAAGATGGGCACCGAGGACTACAGCTTCGCGAGCCACGCCAAGCACTGGAGCGAGATGAAGGGCTTTGCGCTCTCCATGCAGTTCAATCCGCGCTCCCCGCTGTCGGACGATGACTTCCTCGATCTCCACGAGCTGCTCGACACCACGCCGGCCCTGGAGACCCTCGGCCAGAGCGCCCGCGATGACTACGCCGACGACCTTCGTGCCGCACGGGTTCTCCTCGCGGATGCATACGGCTATAGCAAAGACAACCTGGGAGGAGAGGATGGCGAAGATGGCTGGTAGCTCGAATTCCTGGGGCTTCCTGATCGGCCTCGCCGGTCTGGTGGCCGTGCCTCCGGTCGCCTGCAACGACAGCGGCACCGACACCACCGCCGAGGTCTCTGCCACGGTCAGCGCGCTGCTGGCCGAGGTCGGCCCTCAGGCCATCCTGCCGGCACTGGCGGACTTCCAGACTGAGGTCGACGATCTCACTACCCGCCTCATCGCATGGGAGAATGTCCTGGAGTCGGGCACTGGCACCGACGAGCTGGTGAGCGCGCAGACACAGTGGCAGGCAACCATGGCGGCGTGGCAGCGCCTGGAGGTCATGCAGGTCGGCCCGGCCGGCTCCTCGCTGACGGCGATTGGCGGCGCGGATCTCAGGGATGAGATCTACTCCTGGCCGACCATCAACCCCTGCCGAATCGATCAGGAGACCACCTACGAGGTCTGGAACGACGCGGACTACTTCACCACCAACCTCGTCAACTCCTACGGCCTCGATGCCCTTGAGCACACCCTGTTCTCCGGACTGGACAACACCTGCCCCGGCCAGGTCGACATCAACGCAGACGGCACCTGGGATGCCATGGGGGAGTCTGGGCTCGTCGCCAACCGTGCGGCATTCTCCATCGTGCTCTCGGAGCAGCTGGCGGCACAGGCTGCAGAGCTGACGGCGGCGTGGTCCCCAGACGGCGCAGACTTCTCCGGGCAGCTCGGCGGCACCATCGACGGGCCCTACACCTCTGAGCAGGAAGCCCTCAACGCCGTCTACGATGCCCTCTTCTACCTGGAGACGGTCACCAAGGACCGCAAGCTCGGCATGCCGCTTGGCATCTCGGACTGCGGCGAGGATCTGTGCCCTGAAGACGTCGAGGGGCTCACATCGGGCACCGGTATCGACGCCATCGTCGCCAACCTCGACGGCTTCGAGGAGCTGTTCACCGGTGGTGAGGGCATCGGCTTCGATGACCTGCTGACCGACCTCGGACACGGCGACCTCTCCGTCCAGATCCTCACCGATCTCGACGCAGCACGCGCCCTCGCACTCACCATCGATGCCCCGCTCGATGATGCGGTCGTCGATCAGACCGCAGAGATTGAGTCACTCTACGATGCGATCAAGGCCGTGACTGACACCCTAAAGGGAGATCTGGCCACAGTCCTGGCCCTGAGCATTCCCTCGGAAGCTGCAGGTGACAACGACTGAGCTCATCGCCACCCTCTGCTCCCCCTTCCTGGATCCGGCCAGCCGGACCTGGTGGGGGAGTCTGGCCGTTGCCGCGCTTGTCTCTGGAGGGTTCTGGGTCTGGAAGCGGCCGCACTGGCGGATGTCCTCCGTCACTGCAGCACTGCGTCATCCCTCCTCGGTCCTCGACGTCCAGCTCCTGCTGGGTCGCCAGCTCATCGGGCTGCTGTTCTCGACCACCGCAGTCGGCGCGGCGTGGCTGCTCGCGACCCACGCCGTCCGGCGCATGGACGCCGCCTTCGGCATCCCCGACCCGCTCCCGCTCTCCGATCTCACCGTCTCGGTCTTGTTCAGCCTCACCCTGTTTGTCTGCTGGGATGCCAGCCGATGGGTCCTGCACTGGCTGATGCACCGCTCGTCTCGGCTGTGGCAGCTCCACCAGGTCCACCACTCCGCTGAGGTCCTCACCCCGCTGACCTTCCACCGCCTCCACCCGCTGGAGTCGCTGCTCTACCAGCTCCGAAGCATCGTGGTGACCGGCACCGTGACGGCTGTCTTCTTCTGGCTGTTCCGCTCGGCCGCGGTCGACCTGACCCTGATCGGCGTCTCCGCGCTGGGACTCGTCGCGAACATGCTGACCGGCAACCTCCGACACAGCCACGTCTGGCTGCGCTTCCCGGATGCCGTCGAGCGATGGCTTCTCAGCCCGGCCATGCATCAGATACACCACTCTGCCGACTCAGCGCACCATGATGCCAATTATGGCACCTGGCTGGCCATCTGGGACCGTCTGGCAGGCACCTTGCTCATCGAAGACACCCCCCCGACCCGCTTCGGCGTGACCGATCCCAACCATGCTCACAACCTCTTGTCTGCATGGCTTGCTCCGATCCGAGCCGCGCTGACGCTGGTCGCCCTGTTCCTCGTCCTGCCCGCCCACGCCGAGGACACCCCGACCGACGAGACGCCGGAGTCAGAAGACGCCGATGAGTCTGATGAGTCCGGTGATGTTGGGCTGCAGATGATCGTCTACGGCGAGGACGGCACCCCTCGGGTCGCCGGCTCCGCCCATGCGATCAACGAGGCGGCTCTGGAGCAGTTCGAGTACGACAACATCGAGCGGGTGCTGCTGACGGTGCCCGGGATCAGCACCCGCAGCGAGGACGGGTTCGGGCTCCGTCCCAACATCGGCATCCGTGGGGCCAACAGCGATCGCAGCGCCAAGCTGACCCTGATGGAGGACGGGATTCTCCTCGCACCGGCCCCCTACGCCGCGCCCGCTGCTTACTACTTCCCGATGTCCACCCGGATGGTCGGGGTCGAGGTGTTCAAGGGGCCCGCCGCCACCCGCTATGGCCCCCAGACCGTGGGCGGCGCGGTCAACATGCTGACCCGCCCGATCCCCACCACCGCCGCAGGAGCCATCGATGCCTCCGTCGGCATGTGGCAGTCCGCGAAGGTCCACGGACACGCCGGGACCACCGGGCGCGCGGGTGGGGTCCTGCTGGAGGGGGTCCACCTGCACTCTGGGGGCTTCAAGGAGATCGACGGCACCCCCGCCGACAGCGCGCGTGGCACCGGCTTCGACCGCTCCGAGCTGATGCTGAAGACTCGCCGGGTGCTCAGCAACCGCCAGCGGCTGGAGCTGAAGCTCGGCTACGCCCGTGAGGTCTCCAACGAGACCTACCTCGGCCTGTCTACCTCCGACTATGCCGCAGATCCCTACCGCCGCTACGCCGCTACCTCGCAGGGTCGCATGGCGTGGGATCGCACTCAGGCGGAGCTGTCCCTGCTCTCTTCTCTCGGGAGCAGCCTCCAGATCCGCACCGTCGCCTACCACCACTTCATGGACCGCTCCTGGACGAAGTTCAACGGCTTCTCCAGCGGCATCGACCTCCACAACCTGCTCATCGACGACGCCACCACCGGACAGGCCGCGGTCTACCAGGCGATCCTGCGCGGCGAGGAGGACTCCGCTTCTGAGGAGCAGACCATCCTCGTCGGGACCAACCAGCGGGTGTTCCACAGCTTCGGCCTCCAGAGCACCGCCCGGCTGACCAGCTACGGCGAGCGCACCTCGTCCGTTCTCGAGGGCGGGATCCGGCTCCACGGCGACGACGTGGTCCGGCTCCACGATGAGTCTCCCTACGACATGATCTCTGGTGCGCTCCAGTCCACGGGAGACACCACGGTCAACCTCGACTCCCACGCCACCGCCGGTGCGCTGGCGGCATTTGTCCACGAGGACCTCCGGATCGATCGGCTGCACATCCTGCCCGGCGCGCGGCTGGAGCTGGTTCGCACCAACCGCCTCGACAACGACGACGCTCCCACCGATCCCGTCACCCGGGCCGCGATCCTGCCGGGATTCGGCCTGCTGTATGGGATGACGGACTGGCTGGACGCCTTCGCCGGAGCGTACCGAGGGTTCTCGCCGGTCGCACCGGGACAGCCTGAGGAGGTCCAGCCAGAGCTGAGCTGGAACTACGAGGCCGGCATGCGGACCCTACAAGGTGACCGACACATCGAGCTGGTCGGCTTCTTCAACGACTACACCAACATCACCGGCCAGTGCACCCTCTCCGGCGGCTGCGACGACAGCCAGATCGACCAGCAGTTCAACGGCGGCGCGGTGTGGGTCTACGGCCTGGAGGCTGCGGCGGGGTACACCATCCTCCTCCCGGGCACCGTGTCCATTCCCCTCGCCGGCACCTTCACCTGGACCGAGTCGGCCTTCCAGACCGGCTTCACCTCCAGCTTCGATCAGTTCGGCACCGTCGAGATCGGTGACAGTCTCCCCTATGCTCCCCGGCTGCAGGCCTCCGGTAACCTCACCCTCGACCACCCACGGGGTTCGCTGGGGGCCGGGGTCTCCTGGCATGGCGGCATGCTGGACGAGGCCGGGGTCTGGCCCGATGACCTCACCGTCGACGGCAATATTCCGCCGCTGCTGCTGCTCGACGCCGCGCTGCACGCCAACATCCGCGAGGGCGTCTCCGCCTACGCCACCGGCACCAACCTCGCCGGCTCCACCGCGATCACCTCCTGGCGGCCCCTCGGCGCGCGGCCCACGGCGCCGCGCACGGTGATGGTCGGGCTCAAGGCCGAGCGGTAGCCCGCCCGCAACGAAAACGTAACGACAGGCACCTCACCGATTAAACGTTCGGTTGCCTCTTTGTTTCTCGGCTGCTCTCCATCGAACAACAATCGCGGAAAGCAGGTCCGAATTAGCCTCTAAAGCCACACGACAGGTGGCTTTTTCCTTTCTTGAGGTGCTGAGATCCTGGGGACTGGTGTCGGCCGTGATCGACCCCGAGAGATCGGCGCAGAGCGGGTCGCCTCTCAAGACGAACTGCGGCCCTTCCGGCGAGAACGCTGGAGACCTGAACCCCCGTGAGGCGCCCGCCCTCCGACGCTGAAGGGATCTTCCTGACCTCCAGGGATTGCGAAGAGCCGCAGCACGGCGCAAGGGTACTCCATGCTGTTTCCGACGCTGGAATTCGCAGTCTTCTTCTGCATCGTCCTGCCGGTGTGCTGGGCGCTCAATTCCCGCCCCCGGCAGTGGGCGGGCGCGATGCTGGCGGCGAGCCTGGTGTTCTATGGCTGGTGGGATGTCCGGTTCGTCGTTCTGATCCTGGCCGCAACCCTGGTCAACCAGCTCGCCGCCGTGGGGATCCACCGCGCCAGGGGCACAGCCCGGCGGCACCTCTTGGTCGCTGCGGTCACCGCCGACCTCGTCCTCCTCGGCTTCTTCAAGTACTACGGCTTCTTCGTGCTCTCGACCGAGGCGGCCTTCACCGCGCTCGGCATGCCGCTGGACCTGCCGCTCCTCGACATCATCCTGCCGGTCGGCATCTCGTTCTTCACCTTCCAGGCACTCTCCTACGTCGTTGATGTCTACCGTCGGCAGCTCCAGCCCGCCTCGCTGCTCACCTTCGCCGTCTACCTCGCCTTCTTCCCGCAGCTCGTCGCCGGTCCGATCGTGCGGGCCAGCGAGCTGCTCCCCCAGCTGACCGCACCCCGGGATGCCGAGCAGATCGACACCGCACGCGCCTGGCGCCTGATCGTCGGCGGGCTGTTCAAGAAGACGGTCATCGCCGACCTCCTCGCGACCACCCTGGTCGATCCCGTGTTCGCGGAGCCTGCCGCCCACACCGGCCCGCAGCTCGCCCTGGCGGTCTACGGCTACGCGGTCCAGATCTACTGCGACTTCTCCGCCTACTCCGACATCGCCATCGGACTCGCCCTGCTCATGGGCCTCACCTTTCCCGACAACTTCAACGCGCCCTACACCGCCGCCTCGCTGCGGGACTTCTGGCGGCGGTGGCACATGACGCTGTCGCGGTGGCTGCGGGACTACCTCTACATCCCGCTGGGCGGCAGCCGAGACGGATCCTGGCGGACCTACCGAAACCTGTTCCTCACCATGCTGCTCGGCGGGCTGTGGCACGGCGCGAGCTGGCGATTTGTGCTGTGGGGCGCACTGCACGGCGGCTACCTCGGCATCGAGCGGCTCATCGATGTCCGCTACCCGCAGCGTCGTCGCTGGCCGATGTGGGCGCGCCGGCTGCTGGTCTTTCACTATGTCTGCTTCTGCTGGATCTTCTTCCGGGCGCAGTCGATGGCCGATGTGGGCACCATCCTGGGCGGGCTGTTCTCGGGCTGGACAGCACCAATTGCCGTTCACCCCGGAGTGATCGCAGCACTGCTGATCGGCCTCGCCAGCCAGTGGATCCCCCGGCGCGTCCTCACCAGACTGGAGGATCGCTTCTCGGTGCTGCCGGCTGCCGGGCAGGGCGTGGCGCTCGCGGCTGCGCTGCTGGCGATTGAGGTGCTCGGCCCCCCTGGCGTCGCGACGTTTATCTACTTCCAGTTCTGAGCGGGGTGGTGATCTTTAGTCCGGGGATAACCCAAATTGGAAGTATTACTTTCATCTTCCCAGTGCTGATCGTAGGAAGCAACTGTGACAGTGGTTTGTGACAGTGCGGACGCGTCTTCGGTCGTCGGGTGCGGTGCTGGGAGGGGGCCAAAGGGAGCGTCGTTGTTGCTGCTGGGGGGGCCTTCGGAGTGGGAGGCTTGGGGGGCGTCCGAGCAAAGGCTGCACCGTTGACGACCTCGCGTGTCTTGTCCGGGTTGACCTGCGCATAGATGGCGAGGCCCAGCTTGTACGAGTGCCCCATAAAGCTCTCGTAGTCCTTCGGACTCAGGCCAGCGTCCATGAGATCAGTCGCCTTCCGTCGACGGAAGCCATGGGAAGAAAACCGAGGAACACCAAGCTCATCCGCAGCCGAGCCCAATCTCCGATTCACATTGGTTCTTAGTGTGTTTTCTTTCCTGCGAAAGACACGCCCGTCAGGACCTGGGCCTGCATTATGCAGCGCCGACAAGAGAGCATGACAAGCGTCAGGGTAGGACACGGTCCGCTTGCCCGTCTTGCCGTCGAGCATCACCCGTTTGCGCAGAAGGTCGATTCTGTCCTGCTTGAGGCTGACGATCTCACCGATACGCGCACCCAGGTTTGCCTGGAGATGGATGGCAATCCCTACCTCAGAGTCTGTACCGACCTGATCGAGCATTTTCAGCACCGTCGCTCGCTCGGGGGTTTCATCGTTGCGGCGCTTGTCATCCTTGGGATGGGTCAGGTTCAGTCGCTTGACCGCGGGCATCGTCAGCCGCCTCGTCCAACCCTCCTCACCGCTCCGCTTCACTGCCATCCGGAGAATCCGGAAGATATGGCGGATGGTCGCAGCAGCCAGACCTCGCTCGATAAGCCGATCGCGTAGTTGGATCAGGGCATCAAGGCTCTCCACCTTCTCCACAGGCCAGGTCGAGACACCGGCCTCAGACAGCCAGCGCATCGCTGCGCAGTAGGTCTTCTTGGTCTTCTCGCTGAGATGATGGTCTGCGTTCCGCTTTTTGAGGTAGCGATTAGAAAGCTCACCGATGTTCCGCGCCTTGCAGATCGGCTGCACCATCGTGGGGTCTTGGTTGTGTAGGAAGAGAATGCTGAGGCGCTGCTTGGCCTCTGCCGTGGAGTAGCGACCGTTCGCCTTGGTGCCATCTGGCATCGTTACCGAACGCCGTTGCCCGCCCTCGAAGTAGGATATTCGAAAGTAATGATGTGGATTATTTGCGGTAGGCGGGCGCTGTGGCTCCGCGTGATATGGTCCTAGTCTGAGCTTCTTCGGATCCTTCGAATTCTTCGGCTTCTTCGGCTTCTTGATTGCCATTTTTCGCCTCCTACGGCTTTCTAGTGTGGGGGAGGGCGTCGAGGACATCGCCCCAGATCACCCGTCTTTGGAGTCGCTTCCCGGTTCCAGGCCGGAGCGGTACTGCTGTCTTGAGCCACGCGATCACATCGTCGGTGTTGCCCGGGAGATGCATCGCAGCGGCAGTGAGCGAGAGCACCTGATCCCGCGCCGGGGACTTTGCACGCTGACCGACTCGGCTGCGCTGTCTGCGGAGGGCCTCGGCCTTACGCTTCCACGCATCGGCAGAGACCTCGTACAGCGGCGGCCACAGACGCTGACCGAGCAGAAAATCTCG
>JAQXDW010000011.1 GCA_029251165.1 Myxococcota bacterium | reverse complement strand
GAGCCCCATCAGGCGGCCAGCCTCGCGGACAGAAACCACCGCCTCGCTGTTGGTGATCCAGCGATGGTGAGGATGCTTCGGGCGGTGCTGCTTGGGCATGGCGGACTTCCTGGAAGAGTACCGAGTTGGGGGACTCGGTAGGGATGCTGAGATGTAACTGCTGGCGAATGAATTCTGCTGGAGACAGGCCCGAGAAGATTACCGCCCTCCGACGAGAACCCAGGCGCCACAGCCCTCGCAATACGAGACTGCACAGAGCAGCGTACACCGTACCCGCTGGAGTCGGCTAAGAGCCCGCGACGTACACCCCCACCAGAAGGCCCAGCACCAGCAGCACGACGACAGCCAGCACCATCCGCACGCGAGCCCGTGCCAGAGGCCGCGGGATGGGCAGCGCCGGCTTGGGTGGTGAAGCTCCAGGCCAGTAGTCGGGATGGGCCAGCCCCCGGCGCCAAGACCGGTCAGCCCCACACGCTGCACAGTGAGGCGCTTCGACTTCTTGTACCGCATCGCACCGCTCGCACCTCCACTCCATGCTCTCTCCTCGCCGACACAAGCTTCGCAGCATCAAGGGTACTACGAGCAAGATGATCTCTTAAGGGCTCACAAGGAGCGGCTCCCGACCGCCCGGCTTCAGGAGGCCTCGCGAGGCTGATGGTTACCGAGAAGCGCTGCGGCACCACAGCGTGGCTGGATCGAGCCTGGGTATCCAAGGGCTGATCACGAATGCCCGTACTCCAGGACGACAGAGCACAGCCCAGCGCGGGTCGAGCGAGCACGCTGGCCGGCAAGCTTTTCAGGAGGCCGATTCCTACCCGCGCTGCTGTGGCCGTCTTCATCTCTGGTCCAGCGGCCCGCCCCTCAAAGGGAGCCACCTTCTCACGCCGCTCCACAGCCTGTGCTGTGCGCTTGATCGCCACGGTGTTCGGCCTCAGGAGCATCCGGTGTCAGCTCGCGCCCCCTCTGCTCAGGTGGTTGCTGAGCATCATGTTCACACGCTGTTGACATTTCAGGAGAGCGCAACACACACCCGTTGTCTCGTCACAATGAGAACGTATTGGCTCACCCTCCCCAAACCAGATGTGCGAGAACACGTTTTAGATGCCCGTTCAACTGGACCCACCATGACCACTGAGCCCGCCACGGTTCCGCACCGCTACAGCAATGTGCGGCTGCAGGACCTCTCCTGGAATTTCATCATTCCATTCGCCCTCGTCCATCTCGGATGCTTCGCGGCAATCTGGACCGGCGTGCACCTCGAAACGTTCCTCGCTGCGGTTGTGCTCTTCGCGCTCCGAATGTTCGGGATCACAGCGGGGTATCATCGGCTCTACAGCCACCGGGCCTACCACATTCCCTCGAGAGCCCTGCGATGCATCATGTGGTTCCTCGCGACCTCCTCAGCACAACGCCATGTGCGCTGGTGGGCCTCGCACCACCGCCATCACCACCGCTCCAGCGACACACCACAGGACCTGCACTCACCGCACCACACGGGCTTCTGGTCGCACATGGGCTGGCAGTACCACAAGGATGCAGCGCCCTGGAATGACGCAGCGCTGCGTGACTTCGACAAGGCCTTTCCAGAGCTGAAGACCATTGATCCCTATGCATGGGTGAGCCCGCTCGCGCTGCTGGCCCTGTGCTCTGTCCTCTGGGGTGCAGAGGGGGCTGCTGTGGCGTTCTGCTGGAGCACCGTCGCGAACTGGCATGTCACGTTCACCATCAACTCCATCAACCATGTGTGGGGTACCCGCCCCTTTGAGACCAGCGACGACAGCCGAAACAATGCGCTGCTGGCGCTGCTCAGCTTCGGCGAGGGCTGGCACAACAACCACCATGCGTTCCAGTCCTCGTGCCGTCAGGGCCACACCTGGTGGCAGCTCGACATCACCTGGATGGTCCTGAAGGTGGGGGAGAAGATGGGGCTGGTCACGAAGATGAAGGCACCGCCTGCCCGAGCCATGGCGCGCTGGAGCACCTGAGCGGAGTCCTCGCAGGCGCAGCACGCTGACACGCTCGCCGCACCGCTCGGGATGAGCACGGTCACCGAGGGCGCGATGCAGGGTCTCACCTGCAGAGCTGCCGCTCCCACCCGCGCTGACGTTAAGCTGATGCACATCGGCGGCGCATGCATCACGGGAACCTTGTCATCGGCCTGCTTCGTCAAATACATCTTCTCAAGATGAATTGAGGATTGGAGGCTTTATGGCTCGTACAGTTTTGATCACGGGCTGCCGGTCTGGCTTCGGGCTGCTGACCGCAAAGGCTGCGGCAGAAGCCGGCTGGATTGTCTACGCCGGCCTTCGAGACCGCTCCACCGCCGATGAGCTGCTCCGCGTGACCGCCGGTCTCGACGTCCGTCCGCTGCAGCTGGACATCACCAGCGCAAGCGATCGAGATGCGGCGGTGCGGCAGATCGCCGAAGAAGAAGGCGGCCTCGATGGCCTGGTCAACAACGCTGGTCGGGCGCTGGGTGGCTTCCTGGAGCTGGTCGAGGAAGACGAGCTGCGGAGCCTCTTCGAGGTCAACGTGTTCGGCACCTGGGCCATGACTCGGGCGCTCCTGCCGCTCCTTCGTGAGCGCCCAAAGAGCACAGTGGTGATGGTCTCCTCGACCTCTGGAATCACCGCGCTGCCTGGACTGGGAGCCTACGCGGCCAGCAAGTTTGCCCTGGAGGGCATGGGCGAGGCGTGGCGGCATGAGCTGGCCTTGTTCGGCATCCGCGTTGTCTTGCTCGAGCCAGGGGCCTATGCGACCGACATCTTCTCGCGCAACCGGCGCATCAGCCGCGGCGTTCAAGCATCAGGGATCTACGCTCCGTGGTCCGCTGGCATCCTGCAGCTCTTCGATGGGACCGTCGCACGGATCGCACGCGATCCCATCGAGGTGAGCACCGCCATCGTGCGCATCCTTGAGCACCGCCGTCCGCCGCTGCGCTACCCTCTTGGGCCCAGCTCATCTCTGCGCGGTGTGCTGCGGTGGCTCATCCCCAGCCGCATCTCCGAGGGCATCATGCAGCGGGTGCTAGAGCATGCTCGCCGCACGAGCGCTGCTCAGATCGACAAGGCGCCCTGACCGCCCTCAGAAGCCGTACCGCTCAAAGACCTCAGGCAGCGCGGCGCGTATCCGGTCCTCATCAAACGCGTAGTCTCCCAGATCGATGCTCCGCTGCGTCGCGCGAGGCTCCAGCGCGGCCAGCCTGGCCGCCAGAACGGGGCCTGGGCCTGGGAGCTTGAAGTGCGCATAGATCCGGCGAACGACCCCCTCAGGATCGCGCTGAAGTTCGGTGTGTTGAACCACAATCCGACGATGCTGAGCAACCCGCAGCAGGTCTCGCTCGGCGAGCTGGTAGGTGCGCAGGCTGTCCTCGATGATCGTCTCTGCCTGGGCCGCAGTGAGCTCGGTGTACGCTGGAAACCGGCGGTGCCAGATTGCCCGCAGCATGCTCAGCCGCGAGGGGATGGCCTGGAGGGGATCCCGCACGAGGTAGATGAACCGTGCCTGGGGGAAGAGATCCTGAAGATCCAGGATCTTCTTTGAGAACGCGGGGTTCTTAGAGAGGCTCCACCGCTCTGTTTCCCCTGCACGCTGGCTGCGATAGCGCTTGCGGGCGAGCACGTCTCGGTAGTAGCCCAGCGCCCGCTCGCGCTGGCGCTGCGACCAAGACTCGAAGAACCGAAGCCGGTCGAGGTGGCGGTGCTCGACTGCTGCTGGGCTGTCGTTGGCGACCATGATCGAGGAGAAGATCGCCCACAGCACGAACTCGTCTTCTTCGACTTCTCCGAGTCGGATCCGATGGATGCCGTCCATCGGGCCGAGCAGCCGCTCCTGGAGCTGGTCGAGTCGAGATCCAAGTGGTCTTGCGAGGCGTCGATCAAGCCAATCCAGGCAGGACAGTCCACTCTGAAGCGAGATCGCCGGGAGCAGCATCTCCTGGAGGGTCAGCGCATCGACGTGGTCGGTGTCACTCGCCAGCAGTCGATGAAGAACGGTGGTACCGGAGCGCTGGTGGCCAACAATGAACACCGGCCCCAGACCGCGACCCGAGCGCCAGCGCGGCGCCACAATCTCATCAAGCGCCCAGGCACCCTGCGACACAGCCCACAGCCCAAGGCGCAGCCCCGCCTCTGCGAGCACCCGCACGGGAGCACGCTCGGTCCGCAGCCGGGTGCGGTACTTCTCAGCAAAGGCGGAGAAGCCAAACGGGATGACCGCACCAGAGAGCCGCTCTGCGAGAGACGGCAGGCGGATCGGCGGCTGAATCTGAGCACGAAGCGCGGAGAGATCTCGCTTGTTCTGGCGGCCCTTTACGGGGATGGAGGCGACCGCAACCACCTGATCGGGCGCGCCGTCAGCACCAGTCGCTTCAGCGGCAATTCGATGGACCTGCTCCAGATCAACATCGGGTGCTGTGACCACGCACAGCACGACACGCTCGTCTCCGGAGGCCTCGTCCCACACTCCGATCATCGCGCAGTCTGATAGCGCGACCCCGCGGGCTGCTGCCAGCGCAAGGATTGGCGCCTCCAGGGTGGTCGGGTACAGGTTCACGCCGCGGCGGATGATCATCTCCTTGATGCGCCCCAGCAAGACCAGCACCGGGCCGGCATCGGTCTCGATGAGGCGCCCCAGATCGCCAGTGCGCAGAGGCTCTCCGGCTGGCCGTGGCGGCTCGTTGAGGTAGCCAGCGCACACCGAGGCTCCCCACAGCAGCACCTCACCGAGCTCACCCGGCGCAGCATCAATGTCGACCCGCATCCCCGGAACCGGTCGCCCCACCAGATCGCCCTCTCGGCTCCAAGCCAGCTTCTCCTTGGCGCTTGAGATGCAGACAGGCCCCGCCTCGGTCATGCCATAGAGGGACACCACCTCAGTCTGGGGAGCGAGGAAGCTGCGGAGCTGCTGGAGGAACCGGGGCGTGACCGGCGCACTCCCCAGCAGCACCATTCGCAGGCTCGAGGGCATCCGCTCGGCGTCCGCCAGGCGCATCATCTCCTGCCACAGATAGGGAGCGCCGAAGTAGACCTGGACGGCACCAGACCGCATCAGCGACAGGACATGTGCGGCCCGCTTCGGCCCGGCTCCGCTCGCGATGTGCGCTGTCAGTCCCAGGTAGATCGCGTACAGCGCCTGGGGAAGCGTGTCGACGACCAGTCGATCGGACGCGGCGAGGTCGAGCACGCTGCGGATGCTCTCTAAGAACGCATGGATGCTGCCGTGGGTGTGCAGCACGCCCCGGGGAGCCCGCGTGGTTCCGCCAGTGAACACGATCATGCAGGGGTCGCTCGCCTCCTGTGGCGAGATGCCGGGTGCAGCAGCAGCGTGCTGCACGAGCCGATCGAGGCTGCGCGCGGAGACCTCCAGCACCTCGACCACCTCGGGGTGTGGCGGAAGGCTGACCCCGGCCCGGGCGATGAGGTGTCGGAGGCGGGGGGCCTGGCCGAGCCGGCGAAGCAGGGGATGAACCACCAGCCAGCGGGCACTGGAGGAGCCGATTCGGCTGAGATACACCGCATCGCCAAGTCCTCCCTCCAGCAGCACCGGCACGCCCCCAAGAGAGATCACCGCCAGGGTCGCTGCAACCAGCTCGATCCCATTGGGCAGCTGAATGACCACCCGCTCCCCGCTCCGCAGTCCGCGCTGATGAAGCACCGCAGCCAGCGCAACAACACGGCTGTGCAGCTCGCCGCGGGTTGTGACCTGCCCCGAGCGAATCAGCGCCGGAGCCTCGGGAGCTGCGTGCAGAGTCTCAAGGACCATCTGTGCCAGATTCTTCATGTCGACCGAATGCAATTGTGAGGGCACATCATCATGTGATGATTTTTTTCAATGGCTTTAAGTAAAGTTTACCATAAATCCTATTTAGAAAATGACAACGGGACGGCACAGATGCTTCGCGCGCTACTGATTGAAGGAATGGGTCGATATTTACCGAAAAATCTGTTGGATAACGAAATGTTATCTCAGCTGGCGGGCATCGACTACAGCGAGATCGACCAGCGCTGCGGGGTCAAGACACGTCACTTTGCTGACCGGGAGGCCGGAGAGTCTGCACCTGAGATGGGTGCTCGCGCGGCAAAAAATGCGCTCGCTGCGGCAGGCTGTACCCTCTCCGATATCGATCTGATCATCAGCGCCTCGGGTACCTCCCACCAGTTCATCCCCGATCAGTCGGTGTTCATCCAGAGCGCGCTGGGGGCTGGGGGGAGCGGCATCTCCTGCTTCAGCGTCCACACCAGCTGCCTCAGCTTCCTGACCGCGCTCGACATCGCCGCGAGTCACCTCGAGACAAGACGCTACACGCGCATCCTCATCGTGACCGCCGAATTCGCCTCGGCCGGACTCAATCTCCAGGATCCAGAGAGCGGCCCCCTGTTTGGAGACGGCGCAGCAGCAGCCGTTGTGCGTCTCCGCCAGCCCCAGGATCCGGTCAGCCCCACGGCTGGGATCCACCGGATGCGCTTCGAGAGCTACGGCGACGACGCACACCTGACCGGGGTTCCCGGCTCCGGAACCAACCTCCCCGCCAACAACCCAACCACCCCGCGTGAGGCCAGCCTGTTTCGCATGTCTGGCCGTGGACTGCTCCGGCGGGCGCTCAAGCACATCCCGCCGTTCGTCGACGCCCTCTACCCTGAGGTACACACCGACACCGAGGATGCCGTGTTCGTCCTCCACCAGGCCAGCCGCGCGGGGCTCAACCTCATCTCCAGGGTCGGCTTCCCAGAGGCCTCAGTGGTCCGCACCCTGGCAGAGTGCGGCAATTGCGTGGCGGCCTCGCTGCCGCTCACGCTCTTCAAGGCCATCGAGACCGGTGCCCTCCAGCGTGGTCAGACCGCTGTCCTCATCGGAACGGCTGCCGGAGTGACCTACGGCGGCGCGGTGATCACCTACTGAGGGACTGCGCCAGCATCGCCCCGATGGGGTGCCAGCAGCAGCCAAGGCCCCCGCTGTGGATCAGCAAAAGCGGGATCTCACACAGAACCACGCCGGAGAAGACCGCTGCTGTTTCGTGTCCACTACTGGATGAGCTGGAACTCCACCCGGCGGTTCTGAGCCTTGCCTTCCGTGCTGCTGTTGTCAGCGATGGGCTGGCTCTCGCCATAGCCCCTGGCCACCAGCCGACCGGCATCAATGCCGTTGTCGACGAACCACGCCACGACCGACTCAGAGCGGCGCTGGGAGAGGTCCTGGTTGTAGTCATCGGCGCCCTGATCGTCGGTGTGCCCCTGGACCTCCAGGCGAACCTCGTCGAACTCCTGAAGCACGACCAGGGCAGCCTGGAGCGTGACCTCAGAGGACGCTCGGATCACATCGCTGTTCAGCTCAAAGGTGATCCCCTGGATGACGCCCGTGAACTTCTTGACCTCCACGGGAATCTCGTCGGGACAGCCATCAGCATCCTGGTAGTTGTTGGCGGTCTCCGGCTCATCCGGACACTCATCGGAGCCATCGAGGATGCCGTCGTCGTCGTTGTCCGGATCCGGACAGCCGTCAGCATCCTCAAACCCATCCATGTCTTCTGGATCGTTGGGACACTCATCGGAGCCATCGAGGATGCCGTCAGCGTCGTTGTCTGGGTCCGGGCAGCCATCGCTGTCCTGGTAGCTGTCCACGTCCTCAGGCTCATCGGGGCAGCCGTCGACCTCATCGATCAGCCCATCCAGATCGCGATCGGACGGCTCTCGGATGGGCTTGTAGCTCACGCCGATGGTCCACTCCAGATCATGAAAGATGTCGCTGGCCTTCGCTCCGTGGGGCTCAGAGCCAATGTTCGCGAGGTACCGGAGGTCGGTCCGAAGCGACCAGGGACTGTCACCAAGCCCAAGGAGCAGTCCAGGCCCGATGTTGAGCAAGAAGTCCGTGTCCGGGTTCTCAAACAAGCCGTACCCAGCCCCGTTGGTGGTGGGCTCCGAGATGTCCTCTGAGCGGTTCTCTTTCTGGCGCAGCAGCCCAGGGCCAGCCGCGACAAAGGGCTGAAAGGCGCCCCACTGCGGACCATGCACGACGGCATTGAGTCGAGGAGAGAGAAACCAGTAGGTCCTGCTGAGATCCGACAGCCCCTGCCCAAGGCCCACATCCAGCTCCAGCGCCCATCGGGAGTTGAAGTGGTAGCCCAGCCTGGGCACTGCGGTCCAGGTGGTGTTGATGTACTCGTTTGAGTCGGCAACAAACACACCCAGACCAAGCCCTGCCCGAACACCGGCCTCATCGAGGTCTCCAGCATGCGCCAGACCACAAAGTAATGAGACAATCATCGTTACCATCCACGATTTTATATGATTTCCTGCGACCTCAGCGCTCGAAGGCTCGACCTATCACACGATGGTCATCTGCTATCAAGACTGAAAATTTCTGAACAGAAGACAGTGGCTCCAGTGAGACACGGGACGTGTCCGTGGCATCGCATGGCCAGGACATCACTACCCGCTAAAATGTTACAGAATGGACACTGAGGCCTCCCATGCGGATCAACGAGGGCTTCGCCGAGCAGTCCGGGCTGTCCTCAGCTCGCAGAGATGGCCGGCCTCCGTCGAGCGCTGCAGCGCCGCATCCGGCAAGATGCAGAGCGGTCATGACCGGTTGTATACTTCGACACACAGCAACCACCAGGCAACAGCCCACCGGAGCGGAGCTGCCGAGATGCCGAGCCGTTCCCCTGATGAAGCCCCGCTCTCGCTGGACCACGTGGTCATCGTCGTCGATGACCTCGACGACGCGATCTCAGGGTTCGAGGCCATCGGCTTTCATGTCGAGCGTGGAGGCCGGACCGGACCGGTGCACAACGCCCTCATCTACTTCCGAGATGGCACCTACATCGAGCTCACGACGCCCGTCTCGAGTCGGCTCCGCAGGCTCTTCCGGCTGCTCTCTCGGCTCGGCCTGCTGCGGCTGCTCGAGCTTCTGAGGCCGAGCCTCATGCAGCGATTCTATTGCTGGTTCGGCGGCCCCGTGGGATTGCGTGACTGGTGCGTGCGGGCCAGAGACATCGCCACGCGGATCCGGCAGGCAGAGGCTCTGGGCATCGAGATGCACGGGGCCATGCCGTTCCACCGCACCCGCCCCGATGGGCTGGTCGCGCGCTGGCTCCTCTCCGGGCCGACCGACCGGCGAGAGCCATTCCTCATCGAGGACATCACGCCCACGGACCTCCGCGTGCCGCACCAGACCAGCCCAGCGCACCCCAACGGGGTCACGGGCATCCACGCGGTCGTCTTGAGAGCGAAGCCACGGCTGCAGCTCGCCGGGGTGTCCCATCGAGTGGTCGAGGAGCCCGGAGCACCAAGGCTTCGTCTGGAGCTGTCCGCAGAGGGCGGCCCCAAGGGCATCCTGCCCAGGGATCGGACTGCCCGTGCCTGGATCGAGGTGGTGTAGGGAGCCCGGCAGGCTCGCCTGGCGCGGCTCAGGTGGGTGCCTCCCACTCCCCATGGAAGGCGATGGGCAGCAGGGGCATGGGCACGCGCGCGACCGGACCAGCGTCGAGGGCACTCGCGTCGAGGACGACCAGGGTGGTCTGGTGGGCCAGCCCGTCGGAGACCAGCGTGAGCACGTGCCCCTGCTCGGGGTGTGCCGGGTCCGGTGCGAAGAGCGGCTCTCCGACGAACGCATCAGGCCCCGCAGTCCAGAGCGCAGCGGGATGCTCGGGGTCCAGCAGGTCCACGCCGATGATGCTGTCGAAGGGGTCGCTGAAGCGTGTGTCTCGCCGGGTCGCACCGAACAGGCGGGGAGTCGGCACGCCCTCGTGGTCAGGGTGGAAGCGCGGGAAGTCCACACCATGCGGGCTCAGCCGTTCCCAGGTGGCGGTGTCCGATCCGGCAGGCACGGTCACGCGCAGCAGACGCTGGGGCCCCCGGGCTTCTGACAGGGCCGGGTCGAAGGGTCGGTCTGGCCCCTGGTAGCCGAACTCCTCGCCGAACTCGAAGGCGTCCAGGGCGCAGATGTCGACGATGAGATCCCCCTCTCGCTCGAAGGCATTGCCGAAGTGGACGATGAACACCGGCTCTGGAAGGGTCACGGTTCGCAGCGGGCCATCGCCGCTTCGGGGAACGAGGTGCAGGGTCCCGGGGCGGGCACCGTCGGGGGAGATGGCGTGGAGCATCGTGCCAGCACCGGCAAGCGCGCGCGCCATCTCCAGGGGCTTGAGGCGCAGCGGGTTGCCGCCGAGCACATACCAGGACGGTGCCAGGCCGTAGTCGTGGGTGAAGACCATGCCGCCGACCTCGACGACGCGGGAGGTCACGACCCGATCAGCATCATCCAGCTCTCGGAAGGTGAAGGTGGTGTCGCGGCCCATGCCCACACTGCACAGCGTGAGGCGCCCGCGCGTGGCGTCTCGGCGCATGTGGGCGAGGGTCGCAGCCCCCGCAATGACACCCCCGAAGTCCTCCTCACCGTGGGTCTCCAGGGTGTCGGGATCCAGCGCGTAGGGGGCACCAGCCTCCCACCCCGCCAGGAGCCGATCACCGCGCCGTATCACGGTCGTGTTTGCAACGTTACGGGCTGGTGTACGCGGGATGTTCTTCCAGAAGTAAGGGGATGCGTTCGTGGCGAGACCGCGATGCACGAGGCGCCCGGCTTCCCGCTCCACGCGGTAGCTCGGCGTCTGAACAAAGGCCGCACGCAACCGGCAGCTCCCGTCAGGCAGCAGGGTGAAGCTGCGCATGTAGCCGTGGCCGTCGAAGGGGTGAGCCGTTCGGTCCCCGATGCGGGTCCAGCCGGGGCCGTTGGAGAACATGCGGCCGCCGCGCAAGGCTGCGGGGATGGTCCCGCCGATGGCCGACGCGGGGATCGTGAGGTCCAGGGCACCCGGTGAGACCCCCATCGCAGCGTTCCAGGAGTCTGTGCGGGAGGGGCTCACTTGGTGTGCTCCAGGCGCTGCGTGAGGGTGTCGAGGATCGCGAGGGTCTGCTGGCGCTCCGACTCCGGCATGCCACCGCAGAGCAGTTCATCCATGCGCCCCAGGACGTCGAAGCCGGGTCGGAGCGCGACGCCATCTGCCAGGAGCACGCGACGAGCACGCGGATCGTCCGGATCTGGCACGCGGCGGACCAGGCCCTGCGCCTCCAGCCGCGCCACAGCGGCCGACACTGTCGGGGGCCGAACACCCAAGCGCCGAGCCAGCTCAGCCTGGCGGACGCCGTCGGGGCTGCGGCTGACCTCTCCGATGAGGCGGAAGCCGCTCACGCTGATGCCAAGATCAGACAGCTCGTGGGCGAGACGGCGCTCGAAGGCCACGAGCAGGGACCAGAGACGGACTGAGGGCTGCAGATCGGGTCGTTGCTTCATGTTAGTTAGGCTAACTAACTATAGGGCTGCGCACAAGGCCGGATGCTGCGGAGCGGCAGCGGTGCGTCACAGCAGAAAGCGACTCCCGCGAAGAAGCCACTCCGCCCACCACGGGCTGTGCTCCTCACCACAGGACTCTCAGGATCTTGTGCTGCTGGCTTCAGCATCGGCGGAGGAGGCGTCAAAACAGTCCTTGTTACGGGTGCTCTGACGGCCCCGTCATGACCGGTCACCGCCCGATGACTTCATGTCGACGAGGTAGATGCCGTGACCGTGCCAGCCCGCCCGCTCATCATCCGGAAGGGTCGCGACACGCAGGATCTCTTCAGCGACATCCTCTCTGCTGATGGTGATCTTTGCAGCGCGCAGCGGAAGGTCTTCGTTGTCCATTCCGGTGGTGTCGAAGCAGTACCCATAGGACCTCTTCGCCGGGGCGGTCGTCAGCCATGCGGGTCGAAAGACCACAAACTTCATCCCCTCGGCGCAGGACGCCGCAAGAATGGACTCGCTCTCGAAGCAGTCCTGGGCCGCCGGCAACCTCAGGCCAAGGCTCATGAGCCATCGCGGTCTGAAATTGTCGGGAAGGAGCGGCTCAGAATTCCCCGGAATCCCCTCACTTCCCGATGAGCCATGGTAGAAAAATTCCACCCATCGACTGCGTCGCATCCCGTCAACGACTGCGCTGATCGTCTTTGTGTAGAGCCGAAGGTCGCGACTCATCATCAGCCGGACGGTCGTGACGCCAACAAAGCAGCAGACGCGATCAATCGAGGGGTCATCTTCGAGCAGCACCCTGTATGTCTCGGCCTCCAGGATGTTCATGGTGTTCGCACGAAGCACACCGGGATGCTGAGCCGCCTCTACGCCCCCCGTTGCGAGCACGGTCTCTCCCAGGAGTCCGTGCATCCGGGCGAGCGCGGCCTCTGCATCCGCAGCCCGACAGAGTGCCGTCACGTCGTGGCCCTGCCTCAGCGCCTTTTGGACGAAGAAGCGTGCGCCCCGAGAGGCGGCTGCAACAACCAGAAAGTGTCTCTTCGAGGCAGGCTTGTCCATGCTGATGTCCACGCAGAATGTTTCTTCGCTTCTCAATACGATGACGCCCCCAGCGGGGGCATTGATCTCAGTTAAGAAATGCCAGCCTTCGACCTCTGGCTGAGGCGCTTTCGAATTCGGCTCAGCGATTCGGGGCGAACACCCAGGTAGCTCGCGAGGTGGTACTGAGGAACACGCTGAATCAATTCGGGCCTCTCTCGGACGAGCTGGAGATATCGCTGCTCTGGCTTCAGAGTCCGATATTCACCAAGAGAGCGGGTCTTCTTTGCCAACAACATCTCTGAGAACTTTCGACAGAGTGGCTCGAACTCTGGAATGTGCTGAAACAGCTGCTGCTCAACGTCTGCTGTCGAGATGACGACCGTGGAGTCCTCGAAGCACGCGGCATAGTACGCTGAGGGCTCATTGATGGTGGTGCTCTCGGGGATCAGTGAGTCGGTCTCGGTGTAGAACCCTGTCGTGATGTCGGCGCCATCAACCAAGAAGTACGTTCGTACTCCACCCCGAATCACCAGGTAGTACTCTCGCGTGAGCTCTCCCTTGCTGAACAGCACTGCCCCCTTCGGGAGGGTCTTGAAGCGGACAAGCCCCAGCATGATCTGCATCTCACGCTTCGAGAGCGTGAGGTGACGCATCAAGAACTGCGAGAAGACCTCTTCATCGCTCTCTGAGCAATTTCCCTTCATGCTGAGTCACCTCTTGGTTGCCGCATCAGTCGATGTATACACGCTCGCTCAGGAGAGTCCGAGCAACAGGCGCGTCTCAGACAGGGTCACCGCCAGGATCTCAGGCATGGTCCACGCGGTGTCGCACGCACCACCCGGCTCGCAGCCCACGAGCAGCGGCTCGGAGAGGTATAGACGCTGTGTTGGGGCACGCCGCCATGCGTGCCGGAGGGGTGTCCGAGCGGAGCTGGCTGGTGCTACAGTGGTCCGGCCCACGGTGGAAGCCAACACCACGCGAGAGTCAACTTGGACGCATCCAGACGTAGCACCGACGCCACCCACTCCAATGCGAGCTTCAGGAGCATGGAGGGGGGCCCGCAGAGGCTTGCTGTGCTGCTCGCCCTCTCCCTGAGCGCTGCCTGCTCGGACTATAAACTTCACCAGCAGTCCGGAGAGCGCGGGGCAGAGACCGCCGAGCCCGACACGGCGGCTCCTGACTGCGCGGACTTCGCGAAGCCTCCTGCGCAGGACGTCGAGGTCGATGAGGACTGCCTGGCAGACATCGACAAGAGCGGAAGCTTCGATCCAGTCATCGAGTGGACCAGCACCGCGTCGGTCAGCTTTGCCAACGCTCCGGATGCCACCACCCCCTACACCATGCCAGCGGTGGCCAACATCGACGACAACAACGGCGACGGGAGGATCGATGAGAGCGACGTGCCGGACATCATCTACACCGCCTTCGATGACTGGAAGAGCCAGCCCGGTCACCTCCGGGTGATCTCGGGTGATGGCGCTGGAGAGGTCTGGAGCGTCTCTGACTTTACGATCGACGGTCAGACCTACTACCCGTCCTGCCTGGGAGGAGTCGCTGCCGGGGATCTCGATGGAGATGGGACTCCAGAGGTGGTCACGATCACCAGCGGGGGGGACGTCGTGGTCTTTGCACACGACGGGACGCCCCGATGGGTGACACAGGGCTTCAGTGTCTCGCTGTACGCCCAGCCCGCACTGGCAGATCTCGACGGAGATGGACTGGCTGAGGTGGTGGTCGGCAACGTGCTGATTGAGAACGACGGGAGCCTCCGCGCGCTGGGCAGCGCAGGGAGGGGGGTGCCCGATGCGCACGCTGGAGACTGGGGAGAGATCTCGATCCCTGTCGATCTCGACGGAGACGGCCAGATGGAGGTTGTCGCGGGCAACACCGTCTACGATGACCATGGAACCACACTTGCCTCCAGCGGTCTGGGAGATGGCTTTACTGCAGTGGCAGACATTGACGTTGACGGCTCACCAGAGATCGTGACGTCGCTGCATGCAACTGGCGAGGTCTACCTCTGGGAAGCTGACGGGACTGTAAATTGGCATGTAACGACCGGATCGGGAGGCGGAGGCCCTCCAACTGTCGCGGATTTTGATGGAGACGGTGTGGTCGAGATCGGTGTAGCGGGCAAGAGCGCCTATGTGGTGCTGGAGGCAGACGGATCCCTGCTCTGGTCCACAGCAATCACAGACGCCTCCAGCTCTGCCACCGGATCGGCCGTCTTCGACTTCGATGGCAACGGCGCAGCCGAGGTGGTCTTTGCCGATGAGATCGCCTTCTATGTTTTTGATGGGGCCACCGGAGCGGTGCTCTACCAGGACATCGATCACAACCACGGGACCGCCTGGGAGTATCCCGTGATCGCAGACGTAGACCGAGACGGCAACAGCGAGATCGTGGTCGGGTCGGCTGGAACCGCTGACAGCAACTGGGACGGGATCACTGTGCTGGGCAGCGCCACAGACTCGTGGGCCCCCTCGCGGCCAGTCTGGAACCAGCACGCCTACCACATCACCAACGTCACCAACGACGGCGCGATCCCTTCTTCAGAAGAGCCGAACTGGGAGACCTGGAACAGCTTCCGAGCGGCAGGCACCGAGCAAGGTCCGCTCCACTGGCAACCCAACATCGTGCCCAACGCTCCTGAGATCTGCTCTGCCACCTGCGGCAACGACGAGGTCACGCTCTATCTGTCCGCTGGAAACGGAGGCCTGCTGGCCACAGATCTGTCGCTTGATGCGTCCCTGCAGCGAGACGATGGGGGAGAGGCATGGACCGGAGAGCTTCCGCCGCTGCGCAGCGGAGAGGGAACCATTCTGGGTCCCGTGGTGATGACCCGAGAAGACTGGGGCACCGGGGAGCTGATGTTTATTCTTGATGTTCCTGATCAGCTCGAAGAGTGTAACGAGTCCGACAACACCCTCTCGCTGGGGACCTGGCCCTGCCCGTGACCCTCGTGACGTCGAGCGCCTCACACTGCGCTGCTCTGGGCAATCGGCGCGGAGGTGTGCAGGACGGAGCTGGGGCAGCTCCAGTTGCGTAGAGAGATGGTCTGTAGAGAGCCAGGGCTCGATGAGTAGTGTCAGCCACCCACCGCTCGCTGAAGGCCATGGCTCTTGGATCGTCATCACGGCCCATCTTCGTCGATGGACCTCCGAACGTACTGAGCCCCCATCAGTCGCGCCGCTCGCTTCAGACCAACGCGGAAGCTCCACCCGGTGAGGCCCCAACCATCACCGAGCCGCGCATACTGAGGCGCAGTGACCGGCGGGGAGAGCTGTCATGGTGCCGAGAGGCCGCCACAGCCAACGAAAGAGGCGCCCCAGAGCGAGGCGCCAAGACTCTCATCAGTGCTGGTGTAAGACCCCATTCACGGGCACCAGACGCTGCAGAAGCGGTGCTCAGCCCACGATGAGCTGGGCCACTCTCGGTCCGTTGAGACGCTCGACCGTCTCCACAGCCAGCGTCAAGTAGGTGGGCACATCAAGGTTGAACTCACCCGTGACCCAGGCATCGACCACGAAGCGCTGGTCCAGCTTGGGAACCAGGGTGGTCTTGGGGACGAGGTTGATCATCACCTTCGACTCGGCGTGGCCCCCCTCCAGGGTCTCATACACACCGCCGACGTCTAGCACGGCTGCCTGGCCCTGCTCGGCGTCGTAGTCGGGGACCGCCAGACCTGGAAGCTCTCCCAGCGACCACAGCTTAAAGAACCCGCACCCCATGGGAGCGGGATGGGCATGATCGTCCCCGTGAACAGACGGCACATAGCCCGCGGCAGCAACTTCGTTGACGATGGCGGCGAGCCCATCGAGGTCCATCACACCGCGGGCTGCGGCGATACCGTAGACACCACCCAAGACCTTGGGACCGTGCATTCCATCGTGGTCTGAGAGCCGGCCGTCAACACACTTAAACAGTCCTTCAGCGTTGACATCCACCAGATCTTCGACCTGAGACTTGTTCACGATCTCAGCAGTCCATCCTCGACTTTTCAAAACATCAACGATTTGTTCGGGAGTCATTGCGTCACCTTATTCACTTCGAGTTCTTGGTGGAGAAAGCGGGAACTATGCTTGCGATGTATATTCTGGCGACTATTCACCAGAATCCTACGTCTACCCCAATGTGATTCGTGGTCCACAATGTGGCTGATTTATTTATCAGCCTAAAACTTTCGTTTTTTCGAAAAAATGCTTTTAAATATAGGCAGCAACGCAAAAGCAATTAGCTTGCTAATGCAATTGGGTTGCTTTAGATCACAGCAGCAATCTTTGCAGTCTCACCTCAATCCACAAAAGGAAGTGAATCAGTGTCAAGAATCACCACAGAAGACGTTGAGAAGGCGCAGGCCATCTGGGGCCAGGGCGTTGTGGACATCGGCCAGGTCTTTCAGGATGGCGGCGACTACACCGCAAGAGCCAAGGAGCATGTGGACTCTCTGTATGCCTACGATCTCGGTGATGTTGTCTTCAAGCCCACCTTGGCGGCAGCAGCACAGTTTCGCAATGAAGAGAACGGCGCGCTGTCTTACTTCGTAGGAGGAAACAACGATCACGCTGAAGATCATGGCTTCGCAATCAAGCCATGGACGACGGTTCGGTTCGAGAACAGCGGCATCATCCTGTTGGACGGCATTGCTCTGGCGATGGGCAACTACTTCTTCACAGACCTCTCGGGTGCCGAGACGAAGGTGGAGTACTCCTTCGGCTATGTGCGCGGTCCCAGCGGTGAGCTCCGCATCAACCTGCACCACTCGTCGCTGCCCTACCAGCCCTGAGAACGGGGGCGTGGTGGGTGGTCAAGGGCGCATGAAGCGCTCGAGAAGCCGACCCATCACGCCATCTGGCTGCAGGAGCTGAGGCCGTACGCAGAGTCCAGTGCTCCTGGGTACCGCCCCGAGCCCCCCTTCAGGAGACCGCGAGCGGCCGCAGTCCTTCGAGGCCGCTCAGTCCTGTGGGAACGAGTCACGAGGACAGTCACCATCGTCAGGGGTCCACTCCCCCCCGTCGTCCTCGACCTCACCGGGCTCGTCGATGTCGTCATCCATGCCTTCGACGATCGAGGCGGCAGTTCCGCCAACAAGGGCTCCCACGCCTCCTCCGACGATCGCCCCGCTTTCAGCGCCGGCAGCCGCCGTGGGCACGCCGAGGGGTCCGCCGATAAATCCGATTGCCCCAATTCCTGTGCCTACCAGACCTCCAATGGCAGCGCCGGCAGCAACCCCCCAAGAGCCTCCCTCGATGTCTGCCAGGACCACCTTGGCGACCTTCGCGACACCACCGGCGCTGCCACCGTCGTCACCGCCGTCGTCACCGCCGTCGTCATCGCTGTGGCTCTCGGCCGCCATGAGCAGTGCGTCGAGGCGAGCGGGGTCAGTCCAGAACTCAAACGAGCGAAACCCGATTGCTGCTGCGGCCTCGTATGCGAGCTGGCTTTCCGGTGAGAAGTCGTACCCGTCATCGATCGCATACAGGGCGTGTGTGAGCTCTTCCAGCACGAGATCTCGGGGCTCCTGGTGGGTGATCAGCCGCATGACGTGCTCCTCGATGGTGACCTCAAGCGCGTACATGGCGTCGTTCACAGCAGGATCAGCATGGCTCCCGTCCGTGTTGATTCCGCAGTACACGTACTCTTCGGGAAAGAACTCGTGCACGAACTCCGCCCTCAGGGCATCGTCCTGGAGCTGCTCTACAGTACAGTCGACGGTCTTCGCGTAGACCTCACCGAAGGTGATCTCCGGCCAGCTGTTCAGGTTTTCCCAGCCGCCATAGGCCTCACCAAAGGACTGGAGGCACGCGTTGTGGATGTCTCCCAGAGCGATGAAGTCATTGGTGTAGCCATCTGAGCCTGCGCTGGCAGTTGTCGCAAAGAGCAGCGAGATCGTCATGAAGCTGGTACGCATCGGATACATCCGTTGTTGTAGTTTTACTGTGCTTTTTACGCGTCTACTCGACCCGCCCTGAGAATGTACTGGGTCCAGCGGTCGCCAAAAGTCGCAGACCTGACGCGACCTGTCGCGATCTGGCTGATGCTGCTCGGACCGGAACGGGGAGCATGCGGTCCTGGAGGTGTCGGCAGCGGGAAGCGCCGCTTGTAGAGACGGCCTCGCTCCGTGCAATCGGACGGTACGGCGTCCGGATTGGACGCTACAGTCGCGGTATCTGCAAGCGCGAGGTGATGGCCTGCGTGACCATCGGCTGGCGAGAGCTTCGATGCGGGGGCTCGCACGGGAGGCGGGTGTGAGCCTTGGAACACTTCAGAACCACTTCCCGACCAAGGAGGTGCCCAGGAAGGCGGTCATCAACCAGCTGATCGCACCTGCTGAGCTGAATTTCCATGAGGTATCGACTGCCGACGCCCTGATGCTGGAGCTCGTTCGACATCGCCTGGCGAGCGCCGTCCATCGCCCCGGTCTCGCCGGTCGCCTGCTCACCGATGGCTCGGCAGATGGGGAAGTGGTGCTCGACGACCTCGTCGAGGCGACCCGCGAGGGACGCGAGAAGAGCCGGCTCCGCTTGGAGGCAGCACTGCAGCTTCGTCGGGTCAACCCCAGCGCGCTGATGGCGGTCCTGGGGATCGCGCTTCCGGCGCTGTCCGCGTCCAAGAATGCACTCCACAAGTTGCTGGATATCGATCTGTACGACGACGATGCGCGCGAGCGGCTGGCCCTCGTGCTGGTCGACATCCTCCTGCACGGACTGCTCCCCGAGAAGCCCCGTGGTGCACCAGAGGACGCGGGACGGCTCCCGCATCGCGTCTCTGGCAGTCTCTCTACGTGCTCATGATGCCTGAGGTCTCGGAGGCCTCAAGAGGAGCGCCCCATCGGGCGCGCTCATCCAGCGGTGCTCACCCAAGCCCTGGGACGCTGTTCTCACCAGGAGGAGGCTGCGGTTGCTCATCTCGGTCACGGCTCCGCCGCTACTTTCTCAGTGATGCTCCGCCGATGGGCGGCTACGTTGTCTCGGACAGGAGCGTTTGATGGGCTGGTTCAGCCGCAAGAGCAAGGCCGCGAGGCACGCAGAAGAGAAGGTCGACGCTGCCAACAAAGACCCCGGCGCGATCGGAGCGGCCCGTGAGGCGGTGCTCGACGAGGGGCTGTCCAACTCCGAGCGCATCACGCTGCTGGAGAAGCTCAGCGGCGCCCCCCGCTACCGCAACCAGCGCGACAACAGCAAGAGCCCGGACAGCACCTGCAACTTCACCGCCATGGCCATGGCCTTTGAGGGACTGGGCATGGACGTGGGAGACAGCGCGACGGTCCAGGGCGAGGAAGCGATCTACAAAGACTTCTACCGTCGGGGCAACAGCAGCCGCATCGACGGGGACCAGCGCGAGCGCTACGCCAAGCAGCGCGGTCTGAAGTCCCAGACCATCGACACCCCCGCCTTCGCCAATGCCGCGGCGGCCAAGAAGTGGTTCGAGACCCACATCACCCCTCACATGCACGCTGGCGCACAAGCCACGGTCGGCATCCAGCAAGGCAGCTTCCGCCACATCATCCGCCTGCAGTGGATTGAGGACAAGGGCCTGCGGGTGGACGATCCCTGGGGGCACCTGGTCGGTGTGGGCGAGAAGGGCATCGGCTACGCCAAGAAGAACGAGACCAAGCGAGACAGCGTCGGCGACCAAGCCGGCGGCGGCAACGACAACTTCCTGGACTGGGCCTCCGTCGCCACAGTGCTCTCCGATCGCTACGTCCAGCTCTACCAGACCAAGTAGCGGCCGGCTCGGCGCCTCAGTGCTGACACGTGCTTCGGCGTAGACCAGCATGAACACCACCAGGAGTTGTCGGTGCAGAAGAGCTGAGTCGCGTGGCTCAAGGGTCCTCACACGCCCTCATGCCAAGGGGCCGCCCGTCTGAGTCCGGCGCCGCTCTGCGTACGCACCGCGCGCGGAGCGGCGATTGACAATCGGAGACTCTGCCCTCTCCAAGTATCTGCCCTCTCCAAGTAAAGTAGAACAGAGCCAGCAGCCGCGTCGGGAGTCCGAGTGGTTCTGAAGCGCTCTTCGCCGTGTACAGCAGTCCCCTGCCTATCCCGCACAATTGCATCGAGACACATGGACCGGTTGCTCGAAGACGACCTCGGGCGGTTGATTCCGGCGAAACTTAACGGC
>JAQXDW010000008.1 GCA_029251165.1 Myxococcota bacterium | reverse complement strand
GAGCCCCTGGCAGCGACGAGGACGCGCCCCCGAGCGGAAGCCACGGCTCGCCTCCTGGCTGGTGAAAAATACAGCCATGCGGTACAGATCGTGACCATGCCCAGCGACGCCACGGTCTTGGTTGATGTTCCTGCCCGGGCCGGGCTGCCCAGCGTCTGCCTGGAGCGAAGCCCAGCGGGCTCGTACACCCTGCTCGTTGATCAGTCCAGCACACGACTCACCCCATCGAGCCGACTGCACATGGCTTTGATCGAGTCCGGCTGGGGGCCGATCATCAGCAGCGAGGTCGTCGTCTCGCTTCGGCCCCAGCACGGAGAGCCGGTCTCGCTCATCACCTTGCGAGAACACGATGTCCTCGACCCAGCGATCATCCAGCACCTCCAGAACGCCCTGCAGCAGATCGTTGCCGCGGTCGGCTGCACGCTTGAGGTCCAAGAACGCAGGCCCACGCTGTGCGGGTAGGCAGAATAAGCAGTGTTTCTGGCCACTGCGCCCCGTCCAAAGGCGTGGTGGTGGAGCTTTCCGAGCAGCAAAATGGCGCCCCGCTCTCCAAGGGCTCTGCTCGCGCTTTTCAAGCCGGTCTAATACTGTCCTTATACCAGCCTGAAAACAGAGCTATCGCTGACTCTGACTGAGGCTCAGCGCCGCTTGATGCCAGGTGCGACCCCCTCCAGTGTGGCTGCTGTCGAGCGCGCCCGGAGTCGACAACGCCCAAAAGAAAGCTCAACGCTCCCCATCAATACGGAAACAGGCACACTACCGACGGTTCGTAGCCCGCTTATGTGACCTATCCGCGCTTGCATGAGCGCGCGCGTGCCATACTCCAGTGCCGCTATCTCATCGCGGAGGAGTCCTCAGCGTGGTCACGATCCAACCTCTCTCCCAACTGGGCGCCAGACGCATTCACGACACGGTTGGGGACACGTGGGTCATGCCTCTGGGCGCTGAACAACTGCCTCCTGCGTGCACCTGGTTTGGCTTCATTAGCGCGGGACCATGCACGCTGGAACATCGGGGGCGTCGTGCCGATCTCGCCGCTGGGATGTACTTTGGGCTGCCCGATGTCGATGAGCAGACACGGTTTCATGGAGGACAGGGGCTGCTGATTGGTCGCGTCGACTATGCGGGCCTCTTCTCGATTGGGGGGCCCATCGACGCGTCGGGTGGCCGCCTTCGGTACATCGATGGCTGCACAGACACCTTGCTGATTGGGCCGCCGCTTCGCGGGGATCCGTGTCTGAACTATCTCCACATTCCACCCGGTACGCGACAGACCATGCACTCCCATCCCACGAGTAGAGTGGGACTCATCGCGTTTGGTTCCGGACGGTGTCTGACGCCTGCCGGTGAGCAGAGACTTCGACCGGGAGATTGTTTTGTGATTGAGGCGGGCGGCGCTCACTGCTTTCATACGAATGGCTCCGCGATGGGCGTCATCGCGTACCACCCAGACTCGGACACCGGCCCGGATCACCAAGATCATCCAATGGTCAATCGTACCTATGTCGGAGATGTATCGGCACGCGACCTGCCGGATATCCAGACATGAACTCAGCGACTGATGGTCTCATTGAGATCCCGCGTCGTGGAGGGGCTGGGGCCTGATGGCGGCGCTGTACGGATTCTTTGGTCCTCGCGAGTCTACGTGGCTGGACCGAATGTCGAGGGAACTATCGCACCGCGGATGCGTGGTCTCTGCGCAACACGCGTGTCCCGAGTTGTCGGTCGCCGTTCGTGACGCAGGAGACAGCGGGCAGACGCTGTTCCACCGCACCGACGACGTCTTGGTGGTGGCTGCGGGTACCGTGAGACCCCTGGAAGGGAAGGGCACGCTGACCGCGAGAGCTCTACATGCCTTGGTTGTCGAGCACGGCGAGAAGGTCTTGTCGTTGATTCGCGGTCAGTTTGTGCTCGCGGTGTGGCATCCGGCTGGGAGCTGGGTGGCGCGTGACGGGGCCGGGACGCGGGCACTCTATGTCGCGCGGTTTGGGAATCGGTTCTGTTTTGCCAGCGAGCCCAAGGCGCTCCATCGACTTCCGGGATTTCCGTGTCGACTCCGCGAGACAGCTGTCGCGCAATACCTCAGCTTCAGCTTTGTCCCAGGACATCGAACGATGCTTGAAGATGTGTTCGAGGTTCCCGGTGGGCACTGGTGTTCGGCGGATGTGTCGAGGGAGCCTGCGCCGGTGCGGTGGTTCGAGTTTGAGATGTCAGAGGATGCCGACCTTGAGGCATCGACACGCCAGTGGCCCACGCGACTTCGCTCGGCCGTTCATGGCGCGACCGAGGAACTCCTGCCGGCCGCTGCTCCTGCCGTGTTTCTCTCGGGAGGGCTGGACTCGAGTGTTGTGGTGGCCGAGCTGTCTTCGCTGCTGCCTCATCCGGTGAGGACCTATGCTCTCCACTTTGGGCCGGCCTACCAAAACGAGCTAGAGTACGCGCGCATGGTCGCTGGGCAGTTGGGCACAGATCATCAAGAAGTCCTTGTAGAGCCCAAAGGTTTCCTCCCGCGACTGTGGTCTGCGGTGTGGCACATGG
Organism: Myxococcota bacterium; assembly: GCA_029251165.1. Classification (GTDB taxonomy): domain Bacteria; phylum Myxococcota_A; class UBA796; order UBA796; family UBA796; genus JAQXDW01. The sequence goes on along the minus strand of JAQXDW010000008.1, from coordinate 5,973 downwards.
ATGACCCAATCGGAGATCCCATCACCGTGCCCAACTTCGAGCTTGCGCGCTTGGCCGCATCTGATGGATTCCAGCATGTGTTCAATGGTGAGGGCGGCGATCCCTGCTTCGGGGGCCCTAAGAACCTCACCATGATGCTTCATCACTGGTACGGAGGAATCGAGCGACCTGAAGGGTTTCTGGAGCGGGCCTACCTCAAGTCGTATCGTCGCGCCTACACTGAACTGGACCGTCTGCTCTCGCCGCCGATACGCGCCGCGGCGGAGTCGCAGGATCTGGAGGGCATGCTGACCCCGTACTTTACGGCCGAGCGCCCCCGGTCCTTTCTGCACAAGCTCCTCTCCATCAACATCCGGCTGAAGGGGGGCAATCTCATCTTGCCCAAAGTGGAGCGAATGCTGGGTGCGCATGGTGTGACGCCACTGTCTCCGCTCTTTCAAGACCAGATTGTCAAGCTCGCGTTCGCGATGCCGCCCAGAAGTAAGTTGGACAGGGGAGTGGAGAAGGTTGTCTTGAAAGAGGCGTATCAAGACGCATTGCCGGCCCCGGTCATCCATCGGCCCAAGAGCGGCATGCGTGTGCCCGTGCACTACTGGTTCCAGAAGGAGCTACGGCGATATGCCAAGAAGGTCCTGTCTCCACGCAGTGTTCGCCGCGCCGGTGTTTTCCAGCCGGAGCGGGTCAAGCAACTGCTGGACTACCGCATCGAAGAAGGGCCGGGACGGTACGGGATGCGCCTGTGGATGCTGTTGACGTTTGAGATCTGGCGGAGGCAAGTCATTGAAGGAGAGCGTCCCTGAGTGCTCCGGCAACCACGTGCTACGCTGGGGGCATCCGGGCTGAAGACTGCCTCGGGATCAGGGAGCTCAGCCATGTCCGGGAATGATCCACTGCGCGATTTGACCGATGCTCATCGGTCTGCCGTGATGGAGAAGGCCATCGAACTCTCGGAGCGTGCCAGCATCAAGGACACCGAGGCATGGGTGACTGCGGCCGCAGAGTTGGGCATTGAGCGCGACGTGCTGATTGCTGCACATCGGTCGCTCGAGCGTGAAAAACCCCGCTTCGAAGGACCGCAGAGCCAGCAAGAGATCGTGGGTGCTGCGGAAGCGCGGAACAGCAAGCGGATGCTCTGGACGACGCTTGTGGTCTTCGGTGCGATCTTGACGCTGGTCGTCGCACACCTGGCTGGTCTGGGTGGACCATCTGTCGGGGGCGTCGAGTACTCCGCCGACCGCTTTGGCGTCACATCTGCCCCCGCTCTGGAGCCGGTCTCGATGCAGCTGGCGGATGCCGCTGGCAAGTGGTCGGTGTGGAGTGAGTCAGCGACCCTCCGCAAGGGAACTTCTGAGGTGGACGGTCAGTCTGCCGTTCGGCTGACACTCGGCCCCATCACGGACGCGAGCATCGCGAACTACCGAACCACCGAAATTCACGGCGACTTGAGCGCGCTCACAACGCTGAAGTTGAAGGTGTGGAGTGATGGTATCGGGAACCTGCAGCCCACGTTTCGCAGGGACAAGCATGCCCAGTGGAGTGTGCCCCCGGTAGAGCTCTCCGCCGGGCCGAATGAGGTCGAGGTTCCACTGTCGAGCTTCCGATACAAGGAGAGAGCGAAGAAGGGGGCGCCATGGAAGTCAGCGGGTTCGCGGGCCATGGTGGATGTGGAGTTGTTCCAACTCAAGCTCGGCAAGGGGATCAACAACCCGGGAACGACGGGCAACTTGGATCTGGTGGAGCTGGTTCTCCAATGAAGGGGCTCAGTGGTCGGGCGTTGGGGGGTGAGCCGTGAAGTGTCCCAAGTGCGCGTTCAATCACCCCAAGAAATACGGATCCTACTGCCGACAGTGCAGTCGAAAGTTCGTTTTCTATCCACCGGTACCAGGCGGACCGACGGATGGAAAGATGCGTCAACGCATCGACAAGTTGACCCGAGGAGGAACCTATGCCTTTACCCCACGGCAACTGGAGTCTCTGTGGTTCCGACGCCAGCGCTCCAGCGGCGTAGTCTCGGGTCCGTTTCTGGTCTGCACCGCGATGGCAACGTTTGTGATGTTCATCGCGTGTGCCTCAGGAGTGGTCAATCCGTGCGTTGCGGCATGCGTCTACTTCTTGGGGCTTGGAGCAATTGTCATGATTCGAAGGCGCTTCCCGCCGGCGGCAGAAGCCGAGCCACTCGTTCGAGAGTGGCTGCGGCAGTGGGTGCGTTCGGAGCGCGAGCCCGGACTCATTCTGGAGCCATCACTGGGCGTGAAGCCCTCAGAAGTAGATGATCCACAGTTTGACCACGGCGTGGAGCGCGTGCTCATCGTGGACAGAGATGACTTGGTCGACTTCTTCGTGAGGAGTGGCTTCCACGCTGAGCATCGCTGCCTCGTGGTCTCGATGACTGGATACCCGACGTACCTGAAGTCGCGTGCACAGCGGGTCATTGCAGACACCGACCGTCCCGTGTTTCTCCTCCACGGGACCATCATTTCAGGTGCGAAGATGGTGGAAGATGGCGTCTTTGACGTTCCCGCGGGACGAGCGACAGACCTCGGCCTCAGTTGGGCGATGGTGGCGCGTCACGCCGGGCTGCGCCGTTTTGCTGAGAGCGGAGCCCGTGAGATTGCTGTCGACCACCTCCTGCCGATGGAACTCATCGGAGCGGTGGCCCTTTGTATGGACCGCAACGCGCCGCTCGTGGCGGTAACGGACACCGCATCCAGACCAGAGGACGACTACGGGATGTTTCTTCTGGTCGATGCCTTTGGGTGAGCAGCGACCACCACACTGAGGGCTGTTGGCCTGTTGTGATGTGCTGGTTGCCGTGCTCCAAGCCGGGTGCTCGTGGTCGTCGTGGCGCTGCCTTTTCGCACCCCGCGGTTGAGCGGTCGCCCTTCTCGTTTTCGTGAAGTGAACATATCAATGGTCCGGTCAGTTCTACGCAGCGATGGCACCGTAGTTCCTGAGGTCTTGGAAGATGGGTTGGATTATCGGCGATGTCGGGTCGAGGCCCAACCTGTCGAAAAGTCGATGCATGAGGTTTTCATTCTGCTTTCGCCTCCGGGCTGAGGCGATGGAGAGGACGCCTTCTCCCCGCGCCAGCTCCTCAATACGGAGGAGATTCAGGGCGGACAGCGAGAGGTTGAAGTGGAAGTCCAACCCCTTCTCGTCCCGTGCCTGGCAGTCGTTCAGCCCCAGCTCCTGCTTCCCTTCTCGGAACAGAAATTCCACCTGGAATCGGCTCCGGTAGATGCTCACCACCTCAAAGGCGTCCTCCTCAACATTCGTGCTGAACAGCAGCACATACTTCCCCGTCCTCTCCAGACGAAGCAGACTCACCAGAATCTGGCGTTGCAGGCTGTCATGCCAGCACACCAGACTGTACAGCCCCACCCCCGCCTCGACCTCACCCATCCACGACCAACGGCTCAGATCATCAAAGACCACCTTCCCAGAGTACTTCTTCGGGCGACCTCGGCCGCTGTAGGCACCGGTGTACAGGTGTCTCATCGCCGCGTCCTTCCTCAGCCGGCTGACCATTGTGTCGCCGGTCTTTACGACCGCATCGACAAAGGACTTCTTGGCATAGGCGCCATCAAAGACCCAGGTGTCCGTCCACGAAGAGATGTGAGCGCGCTGGGCGTTGTACTGGGCGGCTGCGGCATCCAGACGACTTCCTTCCACCGGCTTTGGCTGAACCTGTTGAACCTGAAGTGTGTAGGCGAGGTTGTCGGTTCGGTCGATGAGTCCGACCAGAGAGATTTCGAGTCCGCGTCGGGCTTTTCGGTTGCAGGCATCGTAGAAGAATCCGAGCCCGTGGGTCTTCTTGCCCGCCTTTCGGATGAAGGACTCATCCATGACGGCGACGAGCTCGTGCTGCTCAATGCCCGCGGCGATGAGGGCCTGTCGATTGAAGGTGGTGAAGTCGAAGTCTCGCTGTGCCCATCGGTACTGGCTGCTGGGACTCGGAGCACCGTGTCTGGCGAGGTTGGTTCGGTTGGCCCGGCCCGTAAACGAGAAGAATGCCGCGAACATCGCCAGCATGAACTTGAGCTGGGGCTTGGCAAGACCGGGAAGACGAGCGAGAATCTCTGCGACGAAAGTCACCTGGGCGCCGGGGGTGGAAGGTTGTGTAGGAACTCCCACCTATCCTCGGCGTCCTTCTCAATTCACGAGGACACCGGACTCAAAACTGACCGGATCATTGATCCTTCTACCTTGATGTTTCCACCGATTGGCTCTACCGAAACCCTCCGAGCAAGGGGGGACCGCCGCGATGCAAGTGGGGAAACCGACTTCGGTACTATCGAGATGACCTTGATCGATGGCGTTTCCTCCAGCGCCAACTTCCTCCAGGCTGGTCCGATTCAGGACCGGTCATGTCCTCCCTGTGTGAGCCGTCATGCACATCTACGAGCGAAACAGAAGTCCCTACTGGTGGTGTAAGTTCTACCGCCAACACGGTCCCAGCAGGGGCAAGATGGTCCGCAAATCCACCGGGATCATCCTCGTCCCTGAAGGACGTCCCGGTCACTCCGCTTCCAAGCGAGAAGCCAAAGCCCGTGCCGCGGAAATCCGCACCCAAGTCGATGCCGCAGACCTTGCAAGAGCGGCGGAGCAGCCCCTCAGAGCAGCCTCAGATCGTCCCGCCGGCCATCCAGCACCTGTACCGCTCTCAGAGCTGAAAAAGCTGGATCTCATCCGGGCTCGAGCCAAGGGGGTCTCCGACAAGCAGATCAGAGCCCTCACGGATCAGTGGGACAACCACCTCCTCCGCATCCTCGGACCGGACACCAACGCCCTCACCCTCACCTACGACGACCTGGTCAACTACATCGCGACCCGTCGTCAGGATGCGGGTCATGGAGGGAAAAGAGCACGTGGACAGTCCATTCGGCGGGAGCGGCAGGCCTTGTTTCGTGGGCTCGCTGCGGTTCGTCGACGCCTCAAGCATCAGGGCATTCAATTCGAGCTGCCCGAGGCCCCAGAGATCAAGGACGATCCCGCCGACAGGGCACAGAAGGGCAAGCTCCACCCACCAGAAGTCCTGGCGAAGTGGTTGGACGAGCTGCGCACGCTGGAGGCCGAGGAATGCCACCACAGCAGCCTGCGACGGGGCGCGCTCGCCCAGGCAGAGGTCGCGCTGTTCAGCGGACTGCGCTCGGAGGAGATGGAGCGCTTGACCGTGGAATGGCTGGAGCAGGCCGCCCCAGAGGTCCGCGAGCAGACCGGCTACAACTGGATGATCCGGCTCCCCGAAGACGGCACCAAGACCCATGACGAGCGCCTTGTCGGGGTGCCCGAGTTCGTCGCCCGGGACATCGTGGCGCTGTGGAAGCCGGGCATGCCCTACGAGGCCCCCTTGCTCGCTGGCAACCATCGCCGCGCCTTCCGAAACGCCGCACGCCGTATTGGCTACACCAAGACCATCACCCCCCGCGACCTGCGGCATTGCTTTGGCACCCTCTCCGCCCAGGGCACTGGGGATGCACGCGCAACACAGGCTGCTCTGGGACACGCCGACCTTCGGACCACCCAGCGATATCTCTCCGCCACCCAGGTCCGCACCGTCTCCGCCTCCAAGGCTGTGGTCAGCGCACTCACCCAGGCTGGGCTCCAGCCTGCACGCCACAGCGCTCACCAGCAGGCAGATTCAGGCACACATAGGCACACTGATTCAGGCACACTCCCTGGCACACCGAAAGAGCCCATCAGCGAAAAGGCTGATGGGCTCTTATGTATTGGGAATCGGGGTGGGTGGACGATTATCGAACTTTTTGGGTCAATCCGGGGGATGCGTGGGAGGAGCGACTGCAGACGTTGGGACAAGGGTGACGGTCGTCTGCAAATTTGCAGACGATGGAGCACGCCGAAACGCGGTCACTCCTCAATGAGAGCAGGACGAGAGCAGGACGAGAGCAGGACGAGAGCAGGACGAGAGCAGGACGAGAGCAGGACGAGAGCAGGACGAGAGCAGGACGAGAG
>JAQXDW010000143.1 GCA_029251165.1 Myxococcota bacterium | reverse complement strand
GTGACACCCTCGTCGACGCTTCCGTCGCAGTCGTTGTCTGCTTCGTCACAGACCTCGGCGGCGTCGGGGTTGATGTCGGCGTCGGCATCGTCGCAGTCGCCGTCGGTCTCGATGTAGCCGCCGCCAGGATCGCAGCCCTCCGTGGCGGTGTCGTCGTCGCCGTAGCCGTCGCCGTCGTCATCTGCGTACCAGGTGCTCGTTACACCATCATCGACGCTGCCGTTGCAGTCGTCGTCGATCTCGTTGCAGACCTCCGATTCTCCTGGATTGACAGTGCTGTCTGCGTCGTCGCAGTCGGTGTCATCGGAGACATAGCCTGAGGGTGCCTCGCAGTCCTCGGTGCTTGCGGAGGCGTCTCCGTAGCCATCGCCGTCGCCATCCTCGTAGTAGGTGGCGGTCGTGAGTCCCTCGTCAGAGTCCCCATCGCAGTCGTTGTCGATGTCGTCACAGACCTCGACGGCGTCGGGGTTGATGGCGCTCGCCGCGTCGTCGCAGTCGCCCGGACTGGCGGAGTAGCCGGTGGGCAGGTCGCAGGACTCGGTGGTGCTGTCGGAGATCCCGTAGGCATCGCCGTCGACGTCTTCGTAGTAGGTGGTGGTGACGCCCTCGTCGGTGTCGCCGTCGCAGTCGTTGTCTGCTTCGTCGCAGACCTCAGGGTTGCCGGGAAAGACATCGGCGCTGGTGTCGTCGCAGTCGTCGCCATCGGAGACCATCCCAGAGGGCTTCTCGCAGGCGAAGACCCCGGTCGTCTCGTCGCCGAAGCCATCGCCGTCACCGTCGGCGTAGTACGCCTCGGTCAGCCCCTCGTCGATCTCGCCGTCGCAGTTGTTGTCCACCCCGTCGCACTTCTCCTCGGCCCCTGGAAACGCTTCTGCGGTGGTGTCGTTGCAGTCGTTGCCGATGGGGACGTAGCCGCTGGGCTGCTCGCAGGCCTCGGTGGGGCTGCCCTCGTCGCCGAAGCCGTCGCCGTCGGCATCGGCGTAGTAGGTCGTGGAGACCCCCTCATCAATCTGACCGTCGCAGTTGTTGTCCACCCCGTCACAGATCTCTGCTGCGCTGGGATTCACGACGGAGTTGTTGTCGTCGCAGTCTTCTGTGTCGTCGTAGCCATCCCCGTCGGCATCGACCGCGAGCGCATCGGACACGTCATCCTCGTCGACGGACTCTTCACCGACCTTGTCGCCTGTGTCGCAGCCAAGAACCAACATCCCGACTGAAACCACTACCATCATGCTACGCACAGCCAGCCCCTTTTAGAGAGGCGATTTTAGCGGGTTCGAGTCCCGGGCTGTAGCGATTTTTATTGTGGCTTGTCGGCGGCCCGGATTGCGGCGATGGCGGCCTCACGGTCATCGGACTTGAACACACCCGAGCCGCTGACCAGGGCATGGGCACCGGCCTCCTGGAAGCGCCAGGCGTTGGTGGTCTTCACGCCGCCGTCGACCTCGATGAGGGTGTCGAGGCCGAGCTGATCAATGCGGCTGCGGATGCGCTCGATCTTGGGGAAGACACGCTCGATGAGGCTCTGTCCGCCGAAGCCGGGGTTGACCGACATCACCAGCACGAGATCGGTGATCTCCAGGACGTAGTCGAGCACGGTCTCTGGCGTGTGTGGGTTGAGCGCGACGCCGGCCTTCGCACCGGTCGCCCGGATCGCCTGGAGCTGGCGGTCGAGGTGATCGCAGGCCTCCGCGTGCACGGTGATCATGTCCGCGCCGGCATCCCGGAAGTCCTGGATGTACTTCTCCGGCTCCACGATCATCAGGTGAACATCGATCGGCATCGTGGTGGACCTGCGGGCAGCCTTGACGATGAGCGGACCGATCGTGATGTTGGGCACGAACCGGCCATCCATGACGTCGACGTGCAGCCAGTCAGCAGAGGAGACGCTGTCGATCTCCGCGCCGAGCCTGGAGAAGTCTGCGGAGAGGATGGAGGGACTGACGATCATCCCTGCAGGAGTGGGTGCGCTGGAAGAGGTCACTGGAAAGTCGCTCCGGTGGAGAGGCGGAGACCCTGGGCAACCTGGACGCCGGGCTGGGCGCGCTTGCCGGGTCGCTGGGCGGTGATGAGCTGGACGGCCCCGTCGCCGGTCGAGACGATGAGGGCCTTCTTGGTGACGGAGATGGTCCCGGGTACGGCAGGCGCGCCGGGCCAGGACACCACGCTGGAGGCCTGGATCTTGATGCGCTCGCCGTTGAGCGTCGTGAACGCACCCGGCCAGGGGTTCATCCCACGAATCAGATCATGGCAGGTCTGAGCAGACGCGCGCCAGTCGACCTTCCCCTCGGCCTTGACCAGCGGCGGGGCGTGGGTGGCGGCGGCGTGGTCCTGGGGCGTGGGGGTGATCCCGTCGAGCGTCTCTAAGGTCTCGATCAGCAGCGCCGCGCCGATGTGCGACAGGCGATCCCAGACCGCGCCGGTGTTCTCGTCGGGGCCGATCGGCGTCTTGGCGGTCAGCAGCATGTCGCCGGTGTCCAGGCCGACATCCATCTGCATGGTGGTGACGCCGGTCTCGGGCTCTCCGGCGATGATGGAGCGATGGATCGGTGCCGCCCCCCGGTACTTCGGCAGCAGGCTGGCGTGGACGTTGATGCAGCCCCGAGCCGGTGCGTTCAGAAGCTTCTCAGGGAGGATGCGACCGTAGGCCACCACGACCGCGAGGTCAGCACCAGCAGAGACCATCCACTCCGGGAATGGCCCTCGGCGGACCGCGCGGGGCTGCTTCGTCACCAGGCCCAGCGCGCGCGCCCGGACGATGGTCGGCGGGCTGCTGAGCTTGCGCCCCCGCCCGGAGGGACGATCAGGCTGCGCGACCACCGCGAGCACCTCATGACCAGCGGACACGATGGCATCGAGCGTCGGGACGGCGAAGTCCGGCGTTCCCATAAAGATCAGTTTCATGGCCTGGGGACCCCTGGAGTGAGCGGCATGACAGGTGGCGACCGCCCCCCTCTATCTCGCTCCCTCGCTGGCCCGCTATTCTGGACCGACGGGATCAGGAGGCTTCTTGATCGCGATCACGCCACAGGCTCAGCGGCCAGCGACGGCTGGGGCGAATCTGGTGCGCAGCAGTGTCTGCAGACTGACGGGCACGCGCGACCCAGCCGCTCAGCGGGACGCTGTCCCAGCTCAGCGAGGAGCCCTGGGGGAACAGGTGGGCGTAGCGGTGCTCGGAGATTGCCCGAGCGAGGCCGTTGCGACCGACCAGCCGCTCGAAGGCCCGGAGCGCCTGGTAGACCCGCTGGAACCGACGGGGCTGCTGGTTGTGGATCTCGAGCTGGTAGCGATCCGGCTCAGCTTCTGGCGGCAGGACGACCAGACGAACCAGCGCCTCAGCGCCCTTCACGCGCAGGGTCCGTCCAGACATCAGCAGATCAATGGCTTCTTCCCAGAGCACGGGCTCGGTCTCCAGCGACGACAGCCGCGCAGCTCAAGCAGGAGGCGCAGCATGGGTACAGCCTACTGTTAGCCACCTGCATGCGGGATCTACAAGGCCACAGCCCAGAGGTTCACGTGTCTGTTGCTTTGGACGGCTCGGCCAGCGGCGGCGCGTAGCCGACCGGAGAGATGCGGTCGAGGCCAAAGCTCGCCCGGCTCACGGCCTCATAGTGGTGCCCGATGTCGATCTGATTGCCCTGAACAACCTGTGAACCATCCTCCCCAATACGAGCATTCATGGTTGCTTTTCTTCCCGTGCGACAGACCGTCTTGATCTCGATGATCTCCTCCGCCCAGGCCAGCAGGTACTTGCTGCCCTCGAACGGCTCCCCCCGGAAGTCGGTCCGCAGGCCGTAGCAGAGCACCGGGATGCGCAGCCGATCGACGACGAGGGTGAGCTGGAGGACCTGGCGGGCAGTGAGGAACTGGGCCTCGTCGATGAGCACGCAGTGAACCGGGCTGTCCGCGTGGGCCTGCCGGATGTCGACGAACAGGTCGTGGCTCCCCGTGAACGGGGTCGCCTCGCGCTCCAGGCCGATCCGCGAGGAGATCCGACCGACCCCAGCACGATCGTCGATCCGCGGGGTGAAGCAGAGGGCACGCATCCCCTGCTCGCGGTAATTGTACTCCGACTGGAGCAGCGTTGTGCTCTTTCCCGCGTTCATCGCCGAGTAGTAGAAGTAGAGCTTCGCCATGTGCGCCTCCATGCAGCTTGCTGCATTGCCGGGTATCCTCCTGCCCATGTCTCTGCTGCTGCTGATCTCGTCGATGGTCCGAGCTGAAACCGACCTCAACTGCAACGGTGTCCCTGCTGACGAGGAGCCTGCGGTCGTGGGCTGCGACCATGACAGCGCGGATGACTACCATGACTACGAGACCTACGGCTGCGACTACCCGGTGGCTGCATACGACCTGGACGGCGACGGACGGGTCGGGGTCACGTTCGGCATCCCGACGGATGCGCCGGTCCGCTTCGTCACCCTGACCTGTGACAACTGCGAGGGCATCGCCAACGTCGATCAAGACGACGCCGACCGAGACGGCTTCGGCGATGTCTGCGATGTCTGCCCCGACGTCGACGATGCTGATCAGGACGACACCGACGGCGACGGCGTCGGCGATGCCTGCGACAACTGCATCGACGTCGAGAACGCCTACCAGACCGATCAGGACTACGACGGCTTCGGCGACGACTGCGACCTCTGCCCGATCGACGACAGCGAGAACATCGACACCGACGGCGACGGCGTCGGCGATGCCTGCGACAACTGCATCGAGCAGTCCAACCCCGAGCAGCTCGACAGCGACAACGACTACCTCGGCGATGCCTGCGACAACTGCATCGAGCAGTCCAATTACAACCAAGAAGACCGCGACAGCGACGGGATCGGTGACGACTGCGATGTCTGCCCGGAGATCGAGGATCCCGACCAGCTCAACACAGACTATGACAATTACGGCGACGCCTGTGATGTCTGCCCCAGCGATGCCGTGACCACCCAGTTTGACGAGGACGGCGACGGAGTCGGCGACGACTGCGATGTCTGCCCCAAGACCGCAGACCCCGAGCAGCGCGACAGCGACGGGGACCTGGCGGGTGATGCCTGCGACAACTGCCCGGAGGTCGCCAGCTACGGCCAGGTCGACAGCGACGGCGACGGCCTCGGCGATGACTGCGATCCGGACCTCATCGCCCAGGACACCGGGGAGTCCTCGGACCCGGGCGGCTGCGGGAGCGGCGGAGAGGCCGCGCTCCTCTTGTTCCTGCCCCTGCTCGCGACCTGGAGGCGACGATGATCGCACTGCTCACCGCGCTGACCGCCCATGCAGCAAGCGACGACGTCAACTGCAACGGGGTGACCGCCAGCGAGGAGCCGCTGGTCAGCTTCACCGACCCCAACTGCCAGTACACCAGCGCCGACTACTACCTCAGCTATGCGACCTTCGGGTGCCTGTATCCGGCGCTGGACTACGACCTGGACAACGACGGCTACGTCGGCGCAACGATCACCCTCCCCGGCACCGAGATCACCCTGGTGCTGACCTGTGATGTCTGCGAGGGCATCGCGGAGACCAGCCAGGACGACAGCGACGGCGACCGGGTGGGCGATGCCTGCGATCTCTGCCCGGAGAGCTACGATCCCGATCAGGACGACAGCGACGACGACGGCATCGGCGATGTCTGCGATGTCTGCCCCGACTTCATCGATCCCGATCAGTCCGACGACGACGGCGACGGCGTGGGAGATGCCTGCGACACCTGTCCAGACATCGGCGATGCCGTCAACACCGACAGCGACGACGACGGCATCGGCGATGTCTGCGACAACTGCCTCGACACCAGCAACCCTGGCCAGGCCGATGCCGACGACGACGGGCTCGGAAACGACTGCGACATCTGCCCCTCAGACGCCGACGCGGATCAGGCCGATGCCGACGGCGACGGCATCGGCGACGTCTGCGATGTCTGCCCCGACGTCATCGATCCCGATCAGTCCGACAGCGACGACGACGGCATCGGCGATGGCTGCGACGTCTGCCCGGCGACATACGACACCGCACAGGACGATGGCGACGACGACGGCGTGGGAGATGCCTGTGATGTGTGCGCCGAGGAGAGTGACCCGGACCAGGAGGACACCGACGGCGACGGCGTGGGGGATGCCTGTGACTCCTGTCCGGACATCGCCAACGCCGGGCAGGAAGACAACAACAGCAACGGCCTCGGCGATGCCTGCGAGACCATCACGGACGAGCCTGCGGAGCCCGGCGGCTGCGGAAGCAAGGCCGTGCTGCTGCCGCTGATGCTCCTCGGCGGCGGGCTCTTCCGGCGACGCGCGCGGTGATCTACCCCTTCGCCGGGGGCACCTCTGGCTCTGGCGGGGGATAGCCGACCCGAGAGACCCGGAGCTGGGAGCGGAAGACCTGGGGCTTCATGATCGAGGATCCCAGGAGCATGCGGACGCAGTCCTGGAGGCCCTCGGTGATCGCAGGGTGGGGGTGGAGCAGCTCCGCGAGATCGCGGACGCTGCGGCCCTGGCGGATCATCAGCGAGACCGTCTCGATGCTGGTGGAGGCGTGCGCGCCGAGCACTCGGATGCCGAGGATGCGCATCTCGTCGTCATCGGTCGCCAGCAGCTTGAGGAAGCCAGTGGTCGACCGCATCGCGATCGCCCGGTTGACCAGCGAGTAGTCATAGACCGCAACCTGGTAGGGGATCTTCTTCTTCTGCGCCTGTGTCTCGTTGAGGCCGACCCCGGCGACCTCGGGATCGAGGAACATGATCGAGGAGACGTTCTCATACGACAGCGGCTCGGTGACGGTGCCGTACATGTGCTCGACGGCATGGCGGCCCTCGATCTCGGCGATCGAGACCAGCGCGATGTCCTGGGTGACATCGCCGACGGCGTAGATGTTGGGCACCGTGGTGCGGGTGTCGTTGTCTTCGAGGTAGCCGCGGCTGTTGACGGACAGCCCGGCACGCTCCAGGGCGAGCCCGTTGGTGTTGGGGATGCGCCCGATGGAGATGAGCGCCTGATCGACCGAGATGGTCTCGACCCCGCCGCTGGCGTGCTGGATGGTGTAGTGGACCTCGCCGTCGACGACCTTCATGTCCAGCAGGGTCGACCGGTGGTGAATGGTCACCCCCCGCGCCTCCAGGTTCTTGGCGCAGACCTGGGCGATGTCGATGTCCTCGAACGGCAGGACGCGATCTGCGCGGTCGATGAGGTAGACCTTGGTCTGACCGAAGTTGGCAAAGATCGTTGCAAACTCACACCCGATGACCCCAGCGCCGAGGATGACGAGCGAGCGGGGAAAGTGGTCGAGGTGCATGATGTGATCGGACGTGCAGATGTAGCGACCGTCCACGATGATGTCGGGCAGCGAGCGGGGCCGTGAGCCTGTGGCGAGCACGATGTTGTCTGCCTTGACCGTCAGCTCTGGTCCCTCGACATAGACGTGGTTGGCGTCGATGAACTCCGCGCTGCCCTGGATGAAGGTCACCCGACCGTCCTGACCGGCGACCGGGCTGGCGAGCACATCGAGCTGGTGGCGGAGCTGGCTGGTCTTCTCGGCCACCGCATCGGCGACGGCATGGCAGACCTTGGCGTAGTCGATCTGGACGTTGTTGGCGGTGTAGCCACGGGACCGCTTCAGCACCCGCCGGTAGTCGTGAGACAGCTCCCAGAGCGTCTTGCTGGAGAGCGCCCCGTTGTGTACGCCGGTACCCCCGACCGCGCCGCGGTCGATGATGCAGACCCGCTTGCCATAGTCCCAGGCACGCATCGCGGCGGCATAGCCGGCTGGACCGGCACCGATCACGCAGACATCAAAGTCAGGCACAGCTCACTCCCTCGCTTGGCCTGTGAGGGTACCACCGCAGGCCCAAGGCTGCGGCGCCCGGATGAACGGACGTCGCCGTGATATCGCGTGTTTCCCGCGGGATTGTGGGGTGAAATGGCGATAGAGTAGGCAGGCAATGTCCCTGCTGTTCACCCATGATGCTGTCGCCATCTCGCTGCTCAATGAGGCGCTTGAGGTCCACCGCGCACAGCAGGTCCGTGGTCTCCCTGGACTGCTGGAGCACTGCGTGGGCCGCAACCAGCACGACCTCACGGGACCAGAGTGGGCACGCAGCAGCAACACCTGGTCGCTCGTCGCGGTCTCCGCAGATGGGTTCTTCCAGCTCAAGCCCCATGCCCAGCGGCGCTCCCGGCTGTTCTCCGCCCCCAGCACGCTGCCGAAGTCCCTGGAGCTCACTGCGGTGGAGCTCTCCGCGTGGTTCCCCAAGCTCTCCGCAGAGCTGCTGCGCTATCAGACCAGCTCCGGCATCCTCGATGACCGTGGAGATGCTTACAGCCGGACAGAGCGGGTGCTCATCCAGGTGCAGTCCCAGGTCACACGGCTCGCCCGAGCGCTCGACCGCAACACCACGGAGACCGCAACCCCCGAGACCAGACTGGTCGTCGCACGCGCGCCAGCGCTGGAAGCGTCGCTGCGGAGCAACCTCAGCGCACGAACCGACTGGATCAAGCTCCCCGCAGCGCTGCCCGATCACTTCGGCGCAGCGCTGTCCACTGGCCGGCTGTCGAAGGACCCACAGAAGATGGCCCGGGACCGGCTGCTGTACCTCCCCCGGCTGCCGATTCCCGCCGGTCGGCGAGACTTCGGAGACCTGGAGCTGGTGATCCTGACCAACGGCAGCGACGCCGCGTCCTTCCGTCGAGACATGACCGGCTACATCCGCGATGAGCTGAAGTCCACCGTCTCCGCAGCCGCCGCTGCTGCCGTGAGCTGGTCAGACCTCCAGGGGCTGCTGCGCGCGGACCTCGACCACCTCACCGCCACCACCTGTCAGTTCATCGAGAGCCGGCTGTGCGCGGTCAGCCTGGTCCTGCGAGAGCCGACCACCGGGCGCGCAGTCGTGGTCTCGCTGGGGAACATCTCAGCGATCCGGTTCTCCCCGAAGCAGGGCACCCTGGAGCCGCTGGTCTACTCCCAGACCATCTCTGGGCTGCACCGCCTGGCGGTCGATCTTGGCCTGACCGATGCCGACGCCCGGCGGTTCGTCTACCAGCTCATCGCCCGCAAGCTCACCGTCGAGGACTTCACCACGGTCACCGACATGAAGGTCACGGACTTCTGGGACCGCTTCGCGAAGCGCAACACCGACGCCCTCTCCCCCGACTCCAGCCGCGCGGGTGCCAGCCAGCTGCACCACATCGCCATCGCGGGAATGGGCGGCAACCGAGAGGACTACAGCAAGACCTGGAAGATGGCCCGACGGCTCGCGGCGCTGTTCGAGCAGGAGCGCAGCGAGCGATACCCTGAAGGCCTCAGCGACGCGCCGTGGAAGCGACTGTCGGAGAGCTTCATGGACCTCAACACGGTCCACCTTGCGCCGGACGAGCGGCTGCTGCTGGGCAGCGGCGGCTTCAACCAGCTCGTCGACGTGCTGTCGCTGGTCCACAGCGGGCACGTCGACCTGCCGATGGCCCAAATGGTACTGACCCGCGCCGACCCCCAGCGCGCAGCAGAGTGGATGCACATGCTGCACACCCGGCTGGCATGCGGTGAGGACATGGCCGCAGTGGTCCTCGACAGCCCAGCACAGCTCGCCCCCCCGAAGGACGCGCTGGTCCGTGGGATCACCCGCCGAGACACCGACGCCATCTACCGCAGGTACCGCTTTCAGCCCGAGGAGACTCAGGCCGAGCTGATCGGCCTCAGCATCCTCGCCCGCCCCGACGCCGAGCATCCGCTGGGCATCACGGTCAGCCCACAGCAGGCGCTGCTGCTCCAGACCTGGCTGGCCACACCGCGCCGCAAGCGCGGCACCCCCGCGCCCGGACAAGCGCGCTACTTCAGCCGGTTCGGCGAGACCCTGTTCGGACGCGCCCTGGCCCACAGGCTCTCCTTCTCGAGGCCCTTCTCCGACGCCAGTAAGCTCGTCAGCCACCTCAAGCGCACCCTCAAGCCGACCCACACCCCGGCTGCGCCCGACACCAGCGCCCTGCCCATCGAGGAGCGACTGGCCGCGACCGGTGAGGTGGATCCGATCCTCGCGCAGGTCACCCTCTGGCTCATCCTCCGGGCCAACATCCCCGCCAGCAGCCCCGTCCAGGTACTGCTGCGGTGGTACACCCGCGGAGACGGCGCGCCGGAGCCGATCATCGAGCTGGCTCAGGGCGAAGACATCCGAGTATACAGCCTGTATACCCACAAGGTCGGCGCTCAGGCGTCGGACTTCTACGGCACCGCTCAGTTCTGCCCGACGGTCGCTTATGTTCGGCAGCGCGCTCACACCGCAAAGACCACCAGCCCACACCGAGACCGACAGCGCAAGCGACTGCATGCCCTCTCCGCGCACCCCACCCGTGCCCTGCCGGCCCCCGATGAGGACACCGACCAGTACGCACGGCTGCGCACCGACCGAAGGGGTCGCCTGCTGAGCAACACCGGCCGGCTGCTGCCAGAGGCAACGCGTCCAGAGATTCGTGGCCTCCTCGTCGGCCCGACACACTAAAGCCGCAGGTCGTCAGGCATCACAATCAGACTTATTCACAAGTTAGAACAGTATCAATTAAGATTTTTATGCGAACACAGCAGCGGCACGGTACCGTTAATTCAGATTTGCTGAAAGCTCAGCTTACTTTTACCGAAAGACCGCCTCGTTGGGGAATAATATGCTTGTTCTGATGTCCTTGCTTGCCTGTCGTGGAGACAACACTCCAGCACCCACCCCAGCCGATCCAGAGGACACCGGAGAGACTCCGGACACGACCACTCCGACAGACACCGCCCCCCCAACAGACACCGCCCCCCCGACAGACACCGGCACCACGGACACCGGCACCACGGACACTGGAGAGGAGGAGCCGGAAATCGTGATCGACTGCTCTGCGCTGCCGACCACCCCCGGCTACAACGTCCTCAGCGGTCCACGCGGCTACCACGGCCTGCTGCTCGATGACGACGGCTACATCATGGGCAGCGACACCAACTCGATCATCAAGGCCGACTACAAGGGCTCCAGCAGCGTCCTCGCGCCCTCCCAGGGCTACATCGAGCAGCTGGCGTGGCTGCCGGACGGCGACATCGTCTTCTCCAAGTCCAGCAACAACTCCCTCGCCCGCCTCGATCCCAAGACCGGCGGCACCTCCACCCTCGCCGCCTCGACCTATGCCTACGGGGTCATTGTCGGCAGCGACGAGATGATCTACATCGCCGACAACCAGCGCATCTCGCGAGTCGACCCGGACACCGGCAGCAAGGAAGTCATCCTCAGCACCCTGCCCGGCTACGCCTACCCGCGGGTCCTCGCATTCAACGAGGACGAGACCATCCTCTACATCGGCACCCTCTCGAACAACGGGACGGTCTTCACGCTGACGCTGGACAAGGACCATGAGGTGGTGGGGATGCCCAGCCTCTATGCATCAGGGGTCGGCACCGGCTACCACGATGGCATGGCGGTGGATGTCTGCGGAAATGTCTACGTCACGGACTACTACACCCGCGGGATCTACCGGATCGCCACCGACGGCTCGGTCACCACCCTGCTCAGCGGGCTCAACAGCGACCACGGGCACGGCATGGTGTGGGGCAACGGCATCGGCGGCTGGAAGGAGATGGCCCTCTACCTGCCCCTGCCCTACAACGGCAACAAGGTCATGGAGCTCGGCCTCGGCGTCCCTGGCAAGGGCTGGGAAGGCAAGGTCATCAACAAGTGACGGCGCCTACCTGCCCGCCAGCAGGTCATCGAGGTCGCTTCTCATCTGAGGGCTGACGGTGTGCCCGACCCCAGGGTAGCTGCGCAGGGTGGCGTCGAAGCCGGCGGCCGCCAGCGCAGGCACCATCGCAGCGGTCGCGGTGTAGTCGACTCGGGTGTCGTCCTCGCCATGCAGGGCGACGATCTTCGGGCTGCCGCCGATCCGAGGCCGGTCGGGAATCAGCGCGGCGGGCAGCGCACCGCCGATGGGGTAGGCGGCAGAGATGCGCTCGGGGTGCCGCACCGCGATGGCGAAGGCGAGCATGCCCCCCTGCGAGAACCCCGTGACCACTGGCCGGCCGATGAGGCGGGCCGCGATGGTGTCCGCCTGCTCTGCGAGGTCAGCAGCGAAGGCCGCCTCGTCGGTGCGACGGACGGAGAACCAGGAGTAGCCGCTGCTGTGGGCGTGGGGACCGGCAGGCAGCAGGATGCGGGCGGGGGTCGAGAAGGTCTCGAACAGCCGGGCGAACCCCTCTGGGCGGTCTCCCAGGCCGTGCATGGCGACGACAACAACCTCAGCATCCGCCTTCGAGGGACCGGTGTGGATCTCCAGCGCAGAGAGGCCGATCTCGGTCTGTGGTACCGGTGGCGGCGGTGCCGTGGAGAGCTGGGTGCAGGCAATGGTGAGCAGGAGCGCGAGCATGGCGTCGCCCTATCCCGGCCCGCTATGCCCGGACCAGCTCCCAGATCTCCACCCGCTCTCGGGTCCGGCGTCGGCGGCCGTGCTCATCTGGCGGCGGCTTGACCCGGCGGGTGAGCTTCTCGACGAGCTTCAGGCGCTCCCGAGACAGCTCAGACTCGATGGGATGGGGCACGTCGGGCTGAACCAGACTGAGCACGCTGGAGAACACCATCACGATACGCCCGCCGGGGGAGAGCGTGGGAATGACCTGATCGAAGAAGCGCCTGAAGAGACCATCCTCGAAGTACAGGGCGCGGTCCAGGGGGCTCTCGATGGCGCCACGCATCCAGGGCGGGTTGAACACGATGAGATCCGCCGGGTCGACGCCGGTCAGCAGATCGCAGCAGCGGGTGGTGATCGGCGGGGGCTCAGGGCGGCGGGCGATCTCCCGGCGCAGGCTCTCGACGGCGTTGGGGTTGATGTCGGTTGCGAGCACATCAGAGAACCCGGCTCGGGCAAGCATCAAGGCGATCACGCCGCTGCCGCAGCCGACATCAACGGCCCGATCCCGTGCGCCCTGGTAGCGGTGCAGCCAGGTGGCGAGCAGCTCTAAGTGAGAGGTCCGGGTGGGAGCGTAGGTTCCGTAGAACGGATGAATCCGCTGCCCGATGACCGCGAGGTGTGTGCCGTCCTGGTAGCGCCTCCAGGCACCATACAGCTCCTGGATCTCCACAAGCGGCAGCCAGAACTCGCCGGTGTGCTCTGGATACAGCTCCGCGAGAAAGCCCAGCGACTCGGCACCGGTCAGGGCGAGCTGGTGACCAGAGATCGGCGCGAGCAGGCGGAGCGCGGCATCGCGATAGGCCCGCTGGAAGGCTCGACGGGCGGGATAGCCGGCAGCGGCACGCGGGGGGCGGAGGTGGGCGTGCAGCTCCTCGAGGATGTCCGCCCCGGTGCTGTAGGTGTCTGTGAGCCGAATCACCTCTCCGCTGAGGAGACGCCGGACGGCATGCTCTGGCGGGGTGCGGCGATCGATGGTGCGGCGGGGGGACTTGAGGACAGGCCGGGGTCGGTAGAGAGGCTGCATCGCTCCCAGGTATCCTCGCGGCACGCTCTGGTGTGCGTTCTTCCGATGCGCGCGGACATCTCTTGCCCGAGCCGTGGGCATTCACGCCGGTCACCACGCGATCGAATCACCAGCATAAGGCACTGCACACGTTGTGTTTACGGCCAAGCACGCTCTACAGAGGTGGGTCGTGCACGCGCGCAGTCCTGTCGAGACCGCTGCCGGTCGTGACCGCCCCCAGGCCCGCATGCTCCCCGCCAGGAGGCGCGCATCGTGTCATCAGCGGAGCAGCGGCCTCGGCAGGCTCCTCCGGTCCGGTAGAGTAGGCCCGTGTCAGACACCCGCTCTCCTTCCATGCTGCGCAGCCTCGTGCTGGCAGACTTCATCACCCTCACCAACGCCGCCTGTGGCACCGCAGCGATCTTCTGCTGCCTGAACCACATGGACGTCGCCGGTCGTGCCTGCGCGGACGCCACCTCCCTGCTCGCGCAGTGTGTGGACAGCACCTGGCTGTGGATGGCGTTTGCCCTGCTGCCGATGGCGTTCATCGCCGATGCCCTGGACGGCTTCGTCGCCCGGAAGGGTCGCCGCAAGAGCCCCTATGGTGGCGACCTCGACAGCCTGGCAGACACCATCTCGTTCGGTGTCGCCCCGGCGGTCATTGCGTTCACCCTCGGAATCCGTGGGGTGTGGGATGCGGCACTGCTGGTGTACTTCGTGGCCTGCGGCATCGCCCGGCTCGCCCGGTTCAACGCCACCGCCGATGACCTCGCCGACGCGCGCGGCAAGGTCAGCCACTTCGAGGGCACCCCGATCCCCACCAGCCTGTTCTTTGTGCTCGTCCTGTTCATCGCCTGGCGACTCGGCGCGGTCGGCGATGCGCTGTGGCTGGGTGAGCTGCGCCTGCTGGGCGGCGGCTTTCACCCGATGGTGGTGCTCTTCGCGATCAGCGGGTCGCTGATGATCAGCCGGGTGAGAATTCCCAAGCCATGATCCCGCTCCTCTCGCTGACCGCGCTGGCAGACGTCACCCCAGTGCTGGACGCCGTCGCAGCAGACCACAGCGGCATCACCGTCATCGCGCAGGGGGACACCATCCTCCGCACCACCTCGCACGGCCAGCGCGCGCCAGGGGACTCTGCCCCACCGGATGCCGAGGCGGTGTTCTGGACTGGCGCGATCTCGAAGCAATTCACCGCTGTCGCAGCGATGTCGCTGGTCGATGACGGAACGCTTCGGCGCGATCAGTCGGTGGCCTCGCTCTTCTCAGAGCTCGATGACGACGCACTGACGCTGGGGGGAGCGGTGTGCACGGTGGAGCGACTGCTGAGGTCGACCTGTGGACTGTCGAGGCTCCACGGCAGCCCGCAAGCCTACGCCGGCATCACCACCGATCGGGGTGTCCAGCGGGACTTCCTCGCAGACATCGCCCAGAAGCCGCTGCTGTTCGCCCCAGGAAGCGGTCATCACGACTCCAACGACGGCTACACCCTCGCCGGGCTGATGGTGTCGCGCGCCGCTGGAGCCTCCCTCGATGCGGTCCTCGCTCCGCTCCTTGCGAAGGCTGGCCTGTCCGACACCGGCACTGATCCGAGCGCAGTCGATGGCTTCGATGACCGGGTGGCCTGGGGACAGCTGTACCTGGGCGGCTGGCGATGGGCTGGACGGTGGATGCGCCTCGGACCACGGAGTCCCACCCGACTCAGCGCGGCCAGCAACGTCTTCAGCACCGCCTCAGACCTGATCCGCTGGACCCGGGCACTGCACCACGGCGTGATGCTGTCGGCGGAGAGCTACGCCGCGCTGACGACCGCAGCACACGACGACCACGCGATGGGCCTGGTCGTCGAGGGCGAGCCGGGCGATCAGGTCATCTGGCACAGCGGCACCCTGGAGCCGCACGGCTACAGCACCGGGCTGATGTGGCTGGAAGCAACCGACACGACCCTCGTCGTCCTCAACAACCAGAGCATGTCCCTGCCGCCAGGCAACGCCACCCGGCTGATGCGACAGCTCCAGGCCGCGCTGACCGACGGCGCGGTCAACCTCAGCGTACTGAAGGCCACCACTGAAGCTCGGCAGGCGGCCACGCTCCAGGGTGCCACCCGCGCACTGCTCGGTCCGCTGCTGCTGAGCGCGGCGCTCCTGACCGTGTGGCGCGCCCCGCGGCGTGGCCGCCTGACCTGGGTGTGCAGCGGGGTGGTGCTGTCGCTTGGGGCGGTGATGGCGCTGACGATCTTCTCGCCGCTGTCACCACAGGTGCTCGGGCTGCTGGTGATCCCGCTGTGTACCGGTCAGGTCAGCCGGCTGCGACAGACCGCCGGGCAGCCGCTCATCCACCCAGATCACCGACTGGGCGAGCGGATAAGACTTGTCATCTCAGGGCTGCTGATCATTGCCTTCGCCCTGGCATCCGTGACCGGACCGCAGGTGCTCTGGGCCGCAGCGGCGATGCTGTTCGTGGCCGGGGTGGAGCTGTGGCGCACGCACGCTGCAGCGACAGGGGCTGTCGAGTCGGCCTGATCGCAGCGGACGGAGCAGGAGGCATGCCGCGTGCAGGTCCACCCCACAGCGCAGACCTGCAGGCCCATCCCGAAGGAGGAGCAATGTGGGATATTCTACCAACCTCCCAGGTACGCCATGCTGCTGCTCTTCCTCCTTGCCTGCACACCTCCAGCGGACGACTCCGGCCTATACACCGCAACCTGCGACGGCAGCGCGCCGTCGGTCGTCGGGGTGATGACCGCGATGCGGTTTGTGCGCGCGGAGGGCAACATCTCGGCGGGCTACAACCTCGACGGTGAAGTCACCGACGAGGGCGACAGCTGGGGCTGTGGCATCGGTGACTACACCGACGCAGAGGGCAACGCGGGCATCGACAATGCCTTCGCTCGACTCATCCCAGCGATGGAGGCCACCGAAGCCGTCGCGGTAGAGGGACTCATCCAGGACGCCATCGACAGCGGCGAGCTGCTGCTGATGTTCGAGCTGCACGATCTCGATGACCGCGCCGACGATGGCTGCGTCGGCATCACCCTCCAGGAGGGCGCAGGTGACCCGCTGCTGGGCACCGACGGTGCGATCCTACCGGACCAGACCTTCTCGAGAGACACCGCGAGCTTCAGCGCCTCGGTCAGCGACGTGGCGCTGTCTGGTGGACGCATGGACGCTGGGCCGATGGATGTCCTGCTCCCTGCGACCGTGCTCGGGGTGGATGTCCTGTTCGACATCCGCGAGGCCCGGGTCCGGATTGAGCCACAGGAAGACGGCACGTTCACCGGCTTCCTCAGTGGCGGAACCCCGATCGACTACATCATCCAGATCGCCCAGAAAGAGAACGTCGACGAGACCCTCGCCGCCCTCCTGGAGTCGCTGCTCACGACCACGGCAGACCTCGGAGAGCAGTGCGAAGACATCTCGCTGACCATCGAATTCGAGGCGGTCCCGGCCTACTTTGTTGACTGAACGAAATATGCGAACACCGTTCGAAAACCATCAAAAGCGCGGCATGGTCTCGAGACGGTCGGCGAAGCCGCTGAGGCGGCTCCCGATCTCCTGCAGTCCCTCTGGCAGCGGCCCAGCGGGCAGCGCACCCGCAATGCGTCGGGCGTCCGCCAGCTCCTGACGGACCACCTCCAGGGCACGCTCCACCAGGCTGTGGCGGCGGAAGAGGTGGAACAGCCGCATGCGGACCTCCGTCGGCATCACCCCACGCCCCAGCGAGGGAATCAGATCGGCCCACTCGTCGTCGTCGAGCTGCTCGCGGAGCAGGCGCCCCACCAGAGACAGACGCCCCTCGCGGAGATCCTGAAGGTTGTCCTTGCCCAGCGTCGCTGGGGACTCCAGGATGTCCTGGATGTCGTCGAGCCCCTGGAAGGCCAGTCCGACGTGGTCTCCCCAGGTGACGAGCTCCTCGGGAACCGGAGCACACAGCCGCCAGCCAGCCACGAGGGGAGCCGTGATCGAGTGGTGGCCACCCTTGTCGAGCAGCACACCGCGAAAGGCCGAAGAGGAGAGGTCCTCTGCCGGACCATCCCAGCCCTGGAGGTCGAGGAACTGCCCAAAGCCAGCCCGACACGATGCCTGGAGGATGACCTCCATCGCAGCACCGCCGCCGGGATGGAGGCCTCCTCCCTCCAGCAGCAGGCTGATCGAGCGGGAGTGCAGCAGATCGCCGATGAGGACCGCGAGGTGCTCGGACCGAGAGACCTCGCTGAGGGGGAGCTTGCTGCGGATCGCGCGGTGCACCGTCGAGACGCCACGCCGGACGGTCCCGTGGTCCATCACGTCGTCGTGCACGAGGGCGAACAAGTGCATCAGCTCGATGCCAGCACAGAACGTCGCGAGCCCGGGGCTGGAGAGGTCTCCGCCGGCGCCGAGGTGGCCGAGCAGGGCGAGCTGTGGGCGGACCATCCGACTGGGACCGGTCGCGATGTCTCGCACCGCCCCCATCGCAGTGGACCAGAGCGCGCCTGGGGGACCGGCACGCTCAAGGCCTGCAAGATCGGCCTCGATGCGAGCCTGGATGGCCTTGATGGGGGCATTAAATTCCGAGCGGATCCAATTCATGTGCACTCCAGGAGACCTTCACGGAGAAGGTCATCGATGATGTCCGGGGCCTCAGCAGCGGTCGCACCCTGGCGAATTGCCGCCTGCTCCAGCACAGAACGCGGTGCCGGAGCCGCCGCGAGCAGCCCATTGAGCGCCGCTGAGCCGCCTCCGATCTGAACCCCGCCGTCGGCACCACGCTCGATGAGAAAGTGCGCGCTGTTCTCTGGCGGTTCCGGCAAGACGTAGGGTCGAAAAGTGTTGGAGATCAAGTGCTTGAGCGGATCCGGTCCCAGAGAGGCGCGGATCTTCTGGTAGCAGGACAGGGTGTCCTCAGGCAAGCTCACCGGGACGAGTCCAGGCACCAGAGACAGGCTGCCGCTGGCCCTGATCGGGTCGCGTCGAGATCGGGCAATCGCCAACTCCAGCTCTGCAATCCGCCCCGCATGCGCCACCATCCAGCCCCCGAAGGACGCAACCAGCCGCCCGCGCTTCTGGATGCAGCGGTGGAAGTCTTCAGAGGTGAAGAAGCCGTGCAGCGGAGAGAGTCCAGTGACCGCAGCAGACACCGGAAACTCCTCGAGGAGCGCCTGGAGGGTGCGGGTTGGGCGGAGCGGATCAGTACCCCAGGCGGCCTGGGGAGAGGCCGTGAGGATCGCCCGTTCAGCATCGCTGAGCCCGTCGACCGACACACCTGTGTAGACCTGGATGACCAGCGAGGGATCGTAGAGCATGCGGACGGCGAGGCGCTGAATGTGCTGGCTCACAGGGTCCCCGACAAGGCGCTGTCCCGCAGCACTGCGGCAGTCTGTCGCATCATCGGCAGGCAGACCGGCAGGGGGTTTCGCTCACACTCCACGACCACCGCCTTGAGGTTCTCTGCCCGCTGCGCAACGTAGCGGAAGATCTCCCAGGTCTCAGGGAGAATCGTCGCAGCGTGATCGTCCTCGATCCAGGAGAAGCCTCCAGAAGCGCGGACCGAGCCACCAGCGACATGCAGCTCGATGATGCGCTCGAGGGGAAAGTCTGCGAGCCCGTCGGTGGGGGGGCGCCCCATGAGGCGCTGGTACATCGCGAGGTGTGCGCAGTCCAGGAGCATGCCGGTGTCCGCACGCTCCAGCACCCGCTCGAAGAAGTCGAGCAGCGACAGCTCGCCGAGGAAGATGGCACCGGGGGGGTTCTCTGGCAGGACCTCCAGGCCAACGGCGCCGCGCAGGGTGACGAGCCCCTCCGCCTGCGCGGTGGCAGAGGCATCTGAGAGGATCGGAGGGAGGAGGAGCATGTGGCTGCGATCCCGTGGGCCAAAGTGCCACAGCCCGGCATCTCCGCACATCCACGCTGGCTTGAGGACACCAGCCAGCTGGCGGACCTTCGCGAGCCAGATGGGGTCCATGTCCTCGGGCTCATCGAGGTTGATGTCGAGGAAGTGGTAGGTGGTCGGGAGGCCGGCATTGGCCCAGCGGGTCGCCTGACCATCGAGCCCCTTTGCAACCTCAACCCCAACCTCCAGGAACGCCCCGAGTCGAGGAGCCGCTCGCCGGAGCGCGCGAAGGTTGAGGGCATCGGGAGCATCTGCTGCCCCATACTCAGTGGACACCCCGAGGCCCAGCTCAGGCAGGTTCTGCGCACGTTCGACAAATCCCATAGGCTCTCCTGCCATGTTGTCGCTGTGCTGACCAGCACAGAAAATGCTTCAGACCACCCCCATGTCTATCCGATTGAGGAGCCCACCCATCGATTCGGATCACCTGATGACGCTCTCCCCCACGCTGGGTACCCTTCAGCTGTGGCTGACGCTGGACGCAGACGCGCTGCTGGTAATTCGCAGCGCGCATCAGGAGGTGGAGCCGAGCCTGATCGCGCTGTGTCGAACCCTCAAGCACCTGCGGACCCAGGGAGAGACTCGACCGCTCGTTGCCCTGGTCCTGCCGGAGACCGCTCCGCTCGACACGCGGCTCGACCGGCCTGAGGACATCGCGGCACAGCTGAGCACCGTGGCGGGTGCCCGGGAGGTCACTCAGTGGATGAACACCACCGACAGCTGGAGCGAGCTCCTCTCCGGCGTTCGGCTCACAGCACCACCCACGCCAGCGCAGCTTCGAGATCAGCTTCGGGACGACCCTCGCACGGGGGGGCTCTCCACGAACCTGCTGTTCGACCGGCTCCTCGAGGCCATCCTCCTGGCCTCCCAGGAGAACGTCGAGCAGCTGCTGGATGCAGCGATGCTGGAGTCGATCCTGGAGCAGAGCCGACACGATCTCCACCGATGGGCAGAGTGGCGCACGAATTGGCGAAGAGCGCTGCGGGTCCAGCTGCTGCCAGAGCGTCAGGCGGCGCTCAGCGGTCAGCCCGCTCCTGTCGAAGACATCCTGAGCGCTCCCTGGAACCGACCAGGCCGACCACGGCTACCGTCTCAGCATCTCCGCAATTCACGAACACCGTTCATCGGACAGCACGGGGTCATCTCGTCACTCTTGCTGTGGTCTGCTGATGAGCTCTCGGCTTCAAGCCGTCTTGTTTATGGACCACCAGGGTCAGGAAAGAGCCGAACAATGTTCGAAGTATGTCAGATACTTCGCGCACAGGGCTGGACCGCTGGCTTCCTGTCAGACACCACATCAGCAGCACAGCTCACCCGTCTGCTGACCGCAGCCGGAGATCGGCTGGTGGTGGTGGACGATGCCGAGCATCGCCAGGACACCCTGCGCACGCTCAGGTCGCACTCCCATGGCTCGGGTCGGCTTCGGGTGGTGGCGCTCTCCGCGATCAGTGGCTGGTGGCTCGGAGAGCGGCTTGCCCTCCAGCCGA
This sequence comes from Myxococcota bacterium, assembly GCA_029251165.1. Taxonomy (GTDB): domain Bacteria; phylum Myxococcota_A; class UBA796; order UBA796; family UBA796; genus JAQXDW01. The sequence continues at coordinate 51,889 of JAQXDW010000143.1, read as the reverse complement.
TCCCACAAGCCGATCGAATCGCACACCTCAAGCTCGCCGCCGCGAGCTACGCAGAGGCCACAGGAGACCAGCCCCCCCGGATGGTCTCCGTCCCAGACACTGCACTCCTCCGGTGGCCAATTGGTGTCCAGCTCGCCGCGATCCTGACCATCCATCGCCTCCCGCTCGATGATCTCTCCCGGCGCGTTCTCTCCTTGGAGGAGCGAGGCTGGAGGAACCTCGGGCTGGACCCTGTGGACCTCCGCGCGCGCCTCACGGCACGCCTCCTCGGCGCGGAAACTGAACACACCCGGGCGCGAGCCGATGTAGAACCCAGCGCGTTGCTCGATCAGCTCCTCGTCGAGCAGCTTCGGGCACATCCAGACCTCCTCCAGGCGCCGCTGGACTGCCAGGCTGCGCTGCTCGCGCTGTGCCGCATCGCCGGGAACTACCCCGAGGCCCGAGGATGGATCTCGACGCTGATCGATGTCGCTCCGGAGACCCGTCTCCCGATCGCCCTCCACGTCGCTCGAATGCTCTCTCCAGAGCCGGCCTCTACCCCGCTCGGCCCAATCCTAATGGCGACCGGCACCGGCGGCATCAGCGCACTGGCTGAACCGCTGCGCGGCCTGACCGTCTCCTACACGCGCCAGGCCATGCTCAGCCTTCGGGATGAGCAGCACAGCTCCACAGGGCATCCTGCAGCGCTCGCGATGGCCCCAAGCGCACACGCCAAACTCCGAGTCTCCTCCGGCCGACGGCACCGCATGCCTCCCCCCGATCTTGCTGACGAGATCTGGGATCGACTTCGCGAGCGCCTCGGCGTGCTGCTTCCCCACCACGCCGAGGCGCTCAAGACGCTCCAATTCTCACAGGAGGCGGACCGCATGGCCGCCCTCATCCAGCTGCCGCCAGCGCAGTGGATCTGTCTGGAGATCTCGCTCAGTCGGCTCAGCATGCCCCTGACAAAGCACTCCTCTCCTGCGCAGCAGATGAGCCCCTCAGAGCAGAATCGCCTCACCGCACGGAAGGCCGCCAGCCGCCTCGCGCTCGCCTGCGGACACCAGGGCACTCCGCCGCCCATTCTGCTCGACGTGACCGAGGCGCTCGCAAGCCTGGGCGCACACCTCGACCCAGCACTCCCCGCCCTCTTGGAGTCCCTCCATCAAGCCGGCAGTCTTGCCGGCTATGCTGCGATGATCGCGCCCCTGGAAGCCTTCTCAGAGGGCCATCGCTGCGCCTGGCCCCACCCCGACACCCTGAGAGCAGACCTCGCGGTTCTTCACTGTCTTCAGGGGCATCCGCACACCCTCCCGGCGATCCGCGACGAGCACCCTCCATCGCTGCGGCTCCTGCTGTACACCGCGCAGCTCGCCACCGGTTCCGATCCCGACAGTGTTCTTCAGCAGCTCAGCATCGACCTCGGCGCGCTCTCCGGGCTGAGCCTGCCCGTACGGGTTGCTCTTCTCGACAGCATCGCCCGCTGGCACCTTGAGCACGGCAGCCCCGACACCGCACGCTCCTGCTTGAGCAAGACCATCGACGGACTCACGCAGCTCAGATCCCTTCGGGAAGCACGCTTTGCACCCTTTATTGCCCTCTCTCTGCACAACCTCGGCGCTCACCTCTACCCGCTGGATCCAGACGCTGGCCTGAACGCCACCCTCAGCGCTGCTGAGGAATGGCGGAAGCTCGTCCCGCGAAGCGGTGAGGCCTTCCTCCCTGACCTCGCCGCTACCCTCAGCAACGTGGGCGCGATGCTCGACCACAGCCAGCGTCACGACGAGGCGCTGGCCTTCACCCAGAAAGGCATCAGCATCTGCTGGGGAGGTGTGCCGTCTGAGGCCCTCTCGTCGACGCCTGAGCTCCGCAACCTGCTGACCACCTCAGCGGTCTCCGACACCCCACCAGATGGCCTGCTGCTCCGCGCGCGCCAGCACACGGTGCACACCATCAGCCGTCCCTATCGACTCTGGCTGCTCCGCGCGCAGACCGAGCGCATCGAGGAGCCGGAGGAAGACTCGGTCTTTATCGGACTCTCCAGCCACATCTGGGAGCACCACCGGACACCTCCAGAGCTGCTCCAGCCACACCTGGGGACCGCCCTGCAGAACCTCGGCGGTGCGCTGGGGAGTGCGGGCAAGTTCGCTGCGGCCATCCAGTCCACCGCCGGAGCCGTTGCGGTCTTGGAGCACCTGCACAGCGCAGACATCGAGCTCGCTGTCATCCTGGACAACCTCTCCGCGCTGCGGGGGATGGCCGGAGACACCGAGGGCGCCATGAACGCCGCTGAAGAGGCCGTCAGCTTGCTCGACGCTGCCGATGCCCCCGCCGAGCACGCCAGCGCCATGAACAACCTCGCTGCGGCCCTCTACACCCTCGGCTTGCACCAGCGGGCCGCACAGAGTGCCCAGGAAGCTGCCGAGACCAAGGGCGTCACTCCGAGTACCCGGATGATGGCCTTGTTTAACCTCGGGCTCGCCCGTGCCGCGTCCGGTGAGATCGCAGCGGCCACGCAGGCCCTCCGTGAGGCCCTTGATGCGGTCGAGCATCCACCGAGCCGGATCGCCGACTGCTACCGACGCCTCACAACAAGCTGAGCACCACGACACCGTGCTCCTGGACCGAGTCCTGCAGTCCGTGCGGTTCCCCCAAGAGAATCAACGGGCCAGACGGCATCGAAGTACAATCCGAAGCAGGCTAAGAGAGAAGCCGAAGGAGATCAGACCATGAGACGAACCCTGCTTCTCGCCACCCTCCCCCTGGCAGCCTGCGCTCAGAGCCCGGTGGCGTTCAGCGACACCATCGACCTGACCTTCGACTTTGGCTTCTTCCAGGACGAAGCCGCTGGTCTCCACACCCCATACGTCCAAGGAACCGACTTCATCCTCACGGTCCGTCACCGCAAGGACCGCGACATATCGGGCTGGGAGATTCGCTCTTCAGACCCCGCACTGTTCGACCTCAGCTGCTCCTATGATGCCGAGGACCTTGTCTTCGACTGCGAAGCGGCCACGCTCGGTGAGGGCTTCTCAGAGGTCATCGTGCTCGACGAGCACGGTGAGGAAGTCGGACAGGCCGAGATCGAGGTCGCCCTGCCCGACCGGGTCGAGTTGCTGCCCCACGGACCGCTGATCATCAACCAGCCAGCGCTCATCGACGATGCCTTCCAGGTGCTGGAGGGCGGGACGTCGACCTGGCTGGCTCGCTACTACCTCGGTGACCGACAGCTCCACGGAAATGGCACCCTGAGCGCCGACAGCGGCGACGCCTTCTCCGCCTGGACCGAGGACTCCTTCCTGTTCGAGGATCGCGACTGGCTCCAGGGCATCGCCAACACCCAAGGCGAGCACCCCGTCTCGCTGATGGTCGACGGCGTGTACATCAACGACGTCGTGTTCACAGCAGTCGGCGCGGAGCAGATCGATCGGGTCGAGCTGCACGGCATGGACGAGGCCACCGCCAGCCCTGACGACAACCTCGTCGTGCTCGCCCAGGCCTACAGCGCCTCAGACACCGCGATCTATGGCGTGACGTTCGACTGGCTGCTCGACGGCAGCGAGGAGTGGGGCGAGGGGGATCTGTACCGCTACACCTACACCCCCGAGAGCGAGCGCCTCGTCTCCGCGAGCATCGACGGCCTCGGCGCTGAGGTCACCATCCACGGCGAGGGCTTCGTCGACTCCACCAACAACATCGGCTGCAGCAGCACCGGCGGTGCCATTCCGGGCCTGCTCGGCGGGCTGCTTGGGCTGCTCGGGCTCGTCCGCCGGCGTCAGTAGCCCGGACCAGCGAACAGGTAGCAGCTCTCGTCTTCCTCGCCCGATGAGATGAAGACATCCGCCCAGCCATCCCCGGTGACATCCGACAGCCCGGTGACCTGGAGGCCAAACGCCCGCTGCGGCCCCTCGAAGGTGACGTCGAGGCTGCTGGCGTCGATGACCCCGGTCCGGGCACCGGGAGAGGTGAGCATGTAGGCCTCCGCCGGGCCATCGTTGACCTCCAGCGAGGCGCCCTCAGTCACGGCATAGCCGGTGCCGATGAGCAGCTCAGGGAGGCCGTCCCCGGTGATGTCGTCCAGCACGTCGACGTCGCCACCGACCAGGTAGCCCAGCGACCCCTCGATGGTCAGCGGGGCATCTGTGAGCGCGCCGCCATCCGCTGCCGAGCCTCCGGTGAACACCCCGGTCACCCCAGAGTACAGGCTGTGGATGGGGGCACCGATGATCGGATCGGAGTAGCCGTCTTCGTCGAGGTCTGCTCCGGCCAGTGCAGAGCCAGCTCGGGTGTAGTTGCTGCCGGTGAAGGTGACCCCGTCGGAGACATCCACCGTGCCAGACAGCGGCCCGTAGACCAGCCAGGCACGCTGCCGATCCGGTGCACCGACCAGCACATCGATGATGCCATCACCATCAACATCCCCCGCCAGCGCCAGCGTCGCGCCGGCCCCGCTGCCAGACAGCACGGCATCCACCGAGCCGGCGCTGTCCACGATCACAACCTGCCCGCTGGATGGATCGCCGAGGATCGCCTCGTCCAGTCCGTCGTCGTCGACATCTGCCGACACCGCTGCAGTCCCCAGCCAGCCCGCGCTGTCGATCGTCGAGGCCCCCAGGCTCATCGCCCCGGTGATCGGTCCGGCCAGCAGCCACGCAGTGCCCGCGCCCGGTCCCCCGAGGATGAGGTCAGCGTAGCCGTCGCCGTCGAGGTCACCGGCGGCCAGGGCCGCGCCGACTGCGGAGCCGCTGGTGCCACTCAGCGCCGCTCCGATGACCGTCAGATCGCCGCCGACGTCCCGGGGGCCAGGGATCAGCCGCGCAGTGTCTGCGCCGGGAACACCGACGATCAGGTCGTCGATGCCGTCACCGGTCAGGTCTGTCGAGACCGCTGCCCACCCGGCGTTGCCAGACGTCGAGATCAGCTCCTGCGCGCTCGACTCGCTCAGCGTCTCGCCCCAGGCGCACACCGCCAGGGCCTCCGCCTCGGTCATGTCGCAGACGTTGATCTTGCCGTCGCGACAGCTCTCGCTGCCAGCAGGGCGGATGCTGGCGTCGGAGTCGTCGCAGTCGAGCACCTCGGACACGACATACCCGCTGCCCGGCGCGCACCCGAACAGCGCCTCTCCGGCACCGTAGCCGTCTCCGTCGGCATCGAGCAGCCAGTCGGCAGCATCGGTGGGGTCGTCATCGACGGCGCCGTTGCAGTCGTTGTCCGCCCCGTCGCACACCTCCGCTGCGCCCGGATTGCTGGTCGCGTCAGCATCATCACAGTCTCCAGCGACGCCGATGAAGCCCGGCGGCGGCTCGCAGGCCGTGGAGGAGGAGGCCGCGTTGCCGTAGCCGTCAAAGTCGCCGTCCGCGTAGACCGTCACCGCGTCCAGCGCAGCAGACTCATCCACGCTCCCGTCGCAGTTGTTGTCCACGCCGTCGCACACCTCATCGGCAGTGGGGAAGACCGCAGCACTGGCGTCGTCGCAGTCGTACTGGGTGGTGAAGCCGTCGCCGTCGTCGTCGACGAACGGGCTCTCCTCAGCGGGGCTGCAGCCAAGGAGCATCATGACCGGGAGTGCGCGCATCTTCCCTCCGCCCTCAGACTATCCAGCGTTTCGGCTCAAGGCAGGCTTCCGGCCCTGAAGTTGTTCAATGATCTCCGCAAACACCCGGCTAATCCGGGTGTGCTGGCGAATCGTCTCCAGCCGCGGCCAGGTCGCCCGCTCCCCCTCCAAGATGAACCGATCCAGCTCTGCGCGGGTGGGGTTGGAGAACACCCGGCGGAACAGCCGCAGGTCGAGGCGGGGGTGAAGGTTGATGTCTCCCCGATAGTCCTGGTCAGCCAGCCCCTGCGCGATCCCGACCCAGCCAGACAGCGGCGTCGGCTCGGCGAGCTTCGCAGCAACCTGGAGGAGCTGCCGGCCTTGAACATGCAGTGATTTCCCAGCGATTGAGGCTGCCATCGGAAGAATTCCACCCTGCTGTCTGAGGTGGAGAAACGGCAGGACGTGGGGGTTGGTCTGGCTGACGATAAAGTGGTTGACGTTGTGCAGACGAGACAGCCGCATCTTCGGCAAGTCGCCCTGCATCGAGCCGTCGATCCAGCGCTCGCTGGGCAGGTAAGGCACCTCGCGACCGTCGGCATCGAGCGCCTTGAGCATGACCGGCGGGAACGCCACCGGGACCGCCCCCGAGGCGAGCGCCGCCACACAGATCAAGGCATCGGGGGCAGTGAGGTGGTTGAGGATCCGTGGCTTCTGCCGATCTCGGGTGGGGGAGATCGAGACGTTGAGCACCCGACCTGTCCGCTCAAATGCCTGACGAAAAGTATAGAAGCCAACGTTGTGGCGCACCGTCTGGAGCATCACCGCCGGATCCAGCAGCGCACCCTGCGCCTTCATCGCGGAGAGCCTGACCATCCGCAGCCCGACCCGCTGGACATCGGAGGGGTCATCGAACATCTCCGCCAGCTCGTCGTCGGTCCGGGTGGCGATGCCTGCGGCGACCATCGCGCCCATGCTCGCCCCGCAGAGCACGTCCGGCAGCAGCCCCGCCTGCCACAGCGCCTTGACCACCCCGAGGTGGTAGAAGCCGAGGGTCGCTCCGCCTGACAGCAGCAGCGCGGACCGCCCATGGACCCGCGCAGAGTGCTCGACGAGCCGCAGCTTGTCTCCCTCGGGCACGCCAGGAGCATCCGCCATCCAGCGGATGGTCTCTTCGACCGCCGCAAGCCACTCCTCCACCAGGGTCGGCGGCCCGGTGAGGGCGGTGTCGAACAGGGCGGGGGTGGTGACGTCGCCCTGGTGGCGGTGGATCGTGGCGGTCAGCCGGGAGAGCACCGCGGCGAAGTCTCCGCGCTCCCGGTAGCTGGCGAGCCGGACGATGTCCTCACGGATGCTCACCGCGTCCAGGTGCGGTGCTCCGTCCGCTGTCCGCCAGGCATCCAGCTTGCTGAGCCCGTCAATGTCTGCGGCGATGGCAGACCACTGGGCATAGCTGGTGGCCTCATCGAGGGCAGAGAGCAGGCGGACGAGCGTTCGACGACGGCGGAACATGAGGGGGTGTAATCGAGGGGTTGCGTCCGCTAAGGGGTGGTGACTGAACTCAGACACAGTCTCTGCCTCCTGCGGCCCCTGCCTGGCAGCGGAGCGCCAGAAGACAACCGGCCCGAGGCGGGACGGACTCCTCAAGCAGACCCGGCTCCAAAACGTACCCAGCTGTTCTCACGGATGTCGCAGAATCGAGACATCATCAGGGCATATGGAGAGGGCCCCCTTTAGAGGAGCCTCCGCTCATGCCTTCCGCTCACGCTCGCGCAGATTCCATCGCGCACCGTCGCCGGCTCTCTCGGCTCCGGCGCGGCCTCGACTGCGCAGACGACATCTCAGAGTACAACCGCATCGCTGCCGAGATTCGTCGGCTGCATGCAGCACTCCTGCGAGTCGTCTGAGACGCGCCCCCCAGTCCGCCGGCCACCAGCCGACCTCACGCGCCGGGCTTCACCACCACCTGTACGAACTGATGGGGCAGCACATCGAGGCTCGCTCCAGGCAGCCAGCCGGCCGCAGCCAACTCTGAGAGAACCTTATCCTGCGGGATGCGATGATCCTCAGGGGGACCGACCGGGAGATCGCCGGGCTTGAAGTCCACCACCACAAGCCGACCGCCCGGCTTCAGCGCATCCAGCAGGCGGGTAAAATACATCGTGCGACCCTCGATGTGGTGGTAGGTGTTCACCAGCAGGATGAGGTCGACCTCCTCCGCCGTCAGTCCCGGATCGGCCGGCTTGCCCAGGCGGGGAGAGACGTTGGCGGTGCCCTCGGTCTCCGCGCGCCTCGTCATGTGGGCGACCAGGGTCTCCTCGATGTCCACTGCGATCACGCTGCCCTGCTCACCGACCGCGCGGGAGAGGTGGGCGCTGAAGTAGCCAGTACCCGCGCCGATGTCAGACACGGTGCTGCCCGGCTGGATGCCCAGCGCCGCGATCAGCTCCGCAGGCTTCTGCCAGGCATCGCGCGCGGGATCGTCGAACACCTCGGACCACTTCTCAGCATCATCGAACCGATGGGTGACCGTGGCATGGTCGCCGCCATGGTGAGGCCGACCATCGACGCCATCGTGCAGCTTGTGGCCGCTGTGCTGAGCGTCTCCATGGAGCCCATGGTCTGAAGGCTCCATGGTCACAGGCTCGCCAGGGTCGCAGCCGAGAAGAACAAGCAAGAGCGTCATCGCTCACCTCCATGAACCGGCCTTATCATCGACTGCGCGGATCCAGTCAGCGCTGCCGCCGTCGCCGCGACACCAGACCCCGAACAGTGTCCGCTTCGTGGCGACGGCGGTCATCCAAGCGAGCGCCTCAGGGGCCGCGCTGCAGGTCTCCAGCAGCGCCCCAGCCGCCGCTCCGATGCTGCCCCATCGGCCCTGCCATCACAGGTCCAGCCCACGACCGCATGGGGTCGGGAGTACACTGGCGGGCATGATCATTGCCCTGACCCTGCTCGCCTGTACCGATCCGGAAGCCCCTGCCCTCGCCGCCTGTCAGGCTGTGCCGGGACTCTCCACCGACGACGCCGGACTCGCTGCGCTCTCGCCGCTTCTGGTGGCTGCCGAGATCGACCTGCTCAAGGCCGCCGTACCCACCCGAGGACAGGTGGTCCTCGGCAGCGAGGGGCTCGCGAAGCTCCGGGCGCAGACAACCTGTGCCGTCACGGCCAACAACAGCGCCGGCTCGGGTCGCTGGGCAATCACTCTCTCCCGCACCCTTCCCACTGTGGAGGCCGACGGCACCCTGGGCGAGCCCCAGGAGCAGACGCTGGAGTGGCAGGTGGTCAGCGACGATGGCGCGCGGGTAGAGACTGGCCTGGGCATCGCCAGCAGCATGCGGGGCTCCATCGACGAGGCTGTCGAGCAGGAGGACTATGCCCGAGCAGCCTCCAGCTGGAAGGCCATCCTGCGCACCTACGGCGATCCCATCATCGCGGTGGACATCGCGGAGGCTGAGGCCACCGAGGACGCGTGGCTGTACCGACGAAAGATCGACGGCTGGGTGGAGCGCGTCGACAGCGCAGAGATCACCATCGCTGCGAAGAACGACGGCGACCGAGACATCGTCGGTGCGACCCTCACCGTCACCTTCGAGCTAGCAGACGGCAAGCGCCCGCTCTCCGCCCTCATCGGGGCGGTCAAGGCCGGTGAGACGGGCCGAGTGACGATTCCGATCCCCGAGGATGCTGTCGGCAAGGTGCTCGTGAAGACTGCATCGGTCCAGCTGCGGTGAGCGACACCCGCCTGATGCGGGTCGGGATGTGGGCGGCAGATGCCCTCCTCGACACCACCGCCTGCGTCGGCTGGATCCACCCCCGCCACCTCCAGGAGCCCGGCTGGCGGACCGGGCAGAGGACACAGATCCTCCACTACCTTCGCGCTGGCGCACAGTGGGCCGGGTACAGGGGCAAGGGCACCTGCCGGTTCGATGGCTGCGATGCCGATGACCTCGGCAGCACCGACCGCACCGACGGGATCTGGGTCTGGCCAGCGGGGCTGGCCCACTACGTCGAGCAGCACAGCGTCCGCCTGCCCGACAGCTTCATCGACACCATGGCCGCGCGCGGCTTCCAGGTTCCTCCAGACGCCGCGAGGCAGCGCAAGCAGGCCGTCGATGGCGAGCCCTGGCTGCGGTGGTGCGCCGCACAGCACCCCCTGCCGCCCCGCACCGATGCCGCAACACTCACAGCGGCCCAGGCCCTCGCCGAGGCGCTGAGCCTGGAGGGCTGCCAGATCCGCGTCGAGGCTGCACACGACCGCTGGCTGGTCAGCCTGCAGTTCCCCGGTCCCCGGGTGGTCGATCTCCTCCCGCCCTGCTCCATGGCGCTGCTCGCCCTGCACATCCACCGCTGGCGACGGGTTCCACCAGAGGCTCAGCTCGACCTCGACACCGCCCGGGCGCTCCTCGAGGCTGCACTCCCGTCGCCATCTGCCTGGACACGCCTGAGGGACTACCTCGCCCCCGGAACCGGCAACCTCACCACGCTTATCCACGACGAGGCCGGCTTCTGGAGGCTACAGTCCGGGAGCGTCACCGCTGCGATGATGCCGCTGGATGAGACCGGATGGCGCTTCATGCTCACCCAGCTCACCCCCAGAGCACCGATGCTGTACGCAGGAATCAACCAGCAGCTTTCTGAGTCCTTCCTGTCGCGCCCCCCCCGCTGACAGCGCAGGTGGCGCGCCGCTCCTGCTCAGCCCTGCTCCGCCTCGAGCAGGGCCTTGAGGCTGTCGTCCGCGATGGCCGCCTGGAGGTCCGTGAATCCGCCGACGAGGGTGCCGTGCACGAAGACCTGGGGGAAGGTCGGCCAGCCGCTCCACATCTTGATCGCCAGCCGCTCCTTCCACTGTGAGAAATACGAGCCGTACTCCAGGTACGAGAACGCCACGCCCGCCTCGGTCAGCGCCGCGCGGGCCTTCTTGACGAAGGGATTCTGGGCCATGCCGACCACCACGACGGCATCGCGTTCCACGGCCTCAGCGATCGCAGAGACCACCTCGGGGTGGTTGGCGGCGAGGGCGCGCGCGGCGCCGTCGGTGCTGCGTCCTTGGAATACCGATCGTGTCATGTCTCCGACTCCATGAAGCGTGAGGGGCTCACGTCTTCTTTGCGACGTCAAAGCGAAGGTCAAGAGACCGCTCCAGACGACGGAGGGTGCTCTGCATCGACCGATCGGCAAGAACCACTGAGGAACCCTCTTTGCCTGCCCGACCAGTCCGGCCTGCGCGGTGAATATATTCCTGCGGCGTGCGCGGCAGGTCGTAGTGAATCACCCACGGCACATCGGGGATGTCGAGCCCACGGGCCGCTCCGTCTGTGGTCAGCAGCACCCGGAGCTTCCCGTCGCGAAATGCATCCAGCGCCCGACGACGCTGAGCCTTGGTCCGCTCTCGGCTGACCGTATCGATGGAGACACCGCGCTCGGAGAGGTAGCGGTAGAGGTGCCGGTGGTGTCGGGGATCCACAGCAAACACAATGGCCTGCCGACATCGGTTGTTCTCGACAAACGAAGCCAGCGCGATCTCCTTGCCCCGGCTCGGTGGGAGGGGAACCACGATGTGACGAATCGCGCTCTTGAGCGGCCCGCTGGCCGGCTGCGCGGTGACCCGGTCGGCCATGAACCGGTCGAGGAATTGCTGCGTCCGTCGGCCGAGGGTCGCAGAGGCGACGATGAACTGCCGCTTCGGATCGGGACGAGAGAGCACCTCCGCGAGGTAGTCGGCACCCCGAGAAGAGAGAATCGGCTCCAGCTCATCGAGGACGACGATGGTCACCTTCTTCAGCTTGCCAGCGGCGAACAGCTCAAGGAGTCGATCAGGAGTGCCCACAATGAGCCGGGTGCTGCGGACGATCCGCTGCTTCTGCCGGCGGTGGCTGGTGGTGGCGATCGCCGCGGCGACCGTCAGGTCTGGATCCCGGTACGCCTCGATGACCCGCATGGTCTGCATCACCAGCTCTGCCCCCGGCGCAAAGATCACCGCCCGCCCCGGCTGCTCTCGGAGGCGCTGGAGGAGCGGCAGGACGTAGGCGAGGGTCTTGCCGGTGCCGGTGCCGGAGTGCATCAGGACGTGCTTTCCGGCGAGGATGGCGCCGATGGATTCCTGCTGGACCGGCGTCGGCGCGGTGATGCCCTCGGCGGACATCGCAGCGGAGATGGTCTCGGTGATGGTGAGCCCGTCGAGCTCGGTGAAGGTCTGCGGCATGGTGTCCCCCGGTTCGCCTGGATAACCGGGCGCGCCCCAGAGACCCCACAGACAACACTGGCGACCCGCAAGGACTGTGCGGACGCAGCCCGCTCAGGGGCCGATCCAGCCGACCGCTGGATGCGACAGACCCGCCCACTCCGCAGACGCACAGCTCTCTCCGTCGAGGGTGTCGCAGTCCACACGAATGCGGCCATCACCCCCGTCCCCGCCCGCCCGCTCGACGGCCGCCTGCCCAGCTCCCCCGGTGGCACTGAGGGCGTCCGCCGACAGCGAGAGGGTGTCGGCGGACAGCCAGATGCTTCCACCAGCCCCCCCGCCCGCGCCGTAGGTCCAGCTCCCACGGGTCCAGGCGGTCGCCGTCTCTCCCTGCGCCACGATGCCCTCGCTGCCCTCCAGCACAATCGCCTCGGCCCAGATGAGGACCACCCCACCGCCAGCCCCACCGGGGCCGTAGCTGTCGTAGATCTGGGCGACGCCGCCGCCCCCTGAGCCCATCAGGGGCGGCGTCAGGCTGGGCGTGCCCTGAACACCCCCGGGCTCTGGGGCTGGCGCGGTGCCATCCCAGCTATCACCCGCTGTGGCGCCTCCAGCATGCGCGCCGCCGGCGCCGCTGATCAGCGCACCGCCGCCGCCGAGGTTGGCCTCCCACCAGCCGCTGGCCATGTTGTAGCCGCAGCATACGTCGCCGCCGCCGCCCAGCCCCGCCAGGCTCTCTCCCTGGTAGCCGTCGGTGTTGAAGCTGGGCCCGGTCGCGCCCCCCCGATATCCCCGCCCGCTCATTCCGATCTGACCGCCCGCCTCCACCCGCACCGTGCCCTCGGCGCGAAAGGCCAGGACGCCGCCGGTCTCACCATCCCAGGCTCCAGTGGTCAGCATGCTGCCGGAGCCAACCACGACGTCGCCAAAAGTCGGCACCCGCTGCACCGTGACCTGCTGCCCCTCCTGAAGGGCTTGAGGGGGGGCGGTCAGCACGAGGCCATCCGCCACAACGCTGTCGATCGTTCCCAGCGAGAAGCCACCGACGCCCTCACCGCCGGGCGCCTGCATCACCACCATCAGGACCTCATCGCCAGCCGAGAGCCCGACCGGAGGCTCGCGGAGCGTGACGGTGTCGCCACGGATGGACGCCACACCGTAGACGGGGGCTTCTGGGGTCTCCCGATCACAGCGCTGGTTGGTGCTTAGGGTACCGACGCCGCTGAGGAAGAGGTCCTCGCCTTCCCCGAGGCAGTCCTCCGGAAGCGCTGCGCGCAGGGCCACAGGGCGCGCGTGCAGCCACGCCTGGATGCAGTCCACCTGACCCTCAAACTGCTCCTCGGTCCACGGACTGCGCGGATCCGCAGCCACGTATGGCGCGATCAGCGCCTCGACAGCCACGATGTCCTCGTGCAATGTGCTGTCCTCGAGGTGTGCTGCCGCGTCTCGGAGTGCATCATGGAGCAGCACGCTGCACGCCTCATCGCCCCAGCAGCGGTCGGCCAGCAGCCCATACTGGTAGTCGGAGAGCGTGTAGTCCTCGGCCACGCAGGTCGGCGCAGCCGTTCGACTGGAGCCAAACTGGTTGTTCATCGACGACGGGATGAAGCTCCACTCGCCAGCAGAGGGCTCGTGGTACAGGTAAAAATTACCAGAGAACCCTGCATAGTGATCGTGAGCACCGATCAGAATCTCCGTGGCGGCGAAGCCGGTGAACGCCTCCCATGGAACCAGCGCCGAGACCGTCTCCAGCCACAAGGTGTCGTCGGACTCGGTCGCCGCCAGACACAGCGTCTCCAGATCCGTCCGATCATCGCTGCTCCCCTCCTCATCAAGCTCAAAGCAGCCACAGGTCGGATCGTCGAGATCACAGGGCCAGCTCTCCGAGGAGGACTCATAGAGGCTGCCGGTGTGGTCCGACCACCAGGCCTTGATGAGCTGATCATCCTTCTTCTCCACCACCGTGTAGAAGCCATAGTCCAGGCCGTTGATCGTCAGGTGCGCCCAGCCGGTCCGAGAGGCTGGCAGCCCCTGATCGCGGAACAATCGATAGGCTGCCCACTCTGAGAGGGCCGCAGCGTCCGTCAGCTCAGCGTGCAGGTCGAAGGCCTCCAGGCCGTGGTAGCGCTGCCCGTCGACGACCCGATCAAGGTCAATCTTCAGGCTTGGCTTTCCAGTGATGGGCTGAGCGGAGGTCCACCCCTTGATGCGAACCGCGACCTGCAAGGACGTACTCAGGTCATCGAGGGTGGCAGTCACATAGGTCCCACCGTCGCCCTCGAGCGATGCCCAGGACGCCTCAGAGAGGGTCAGGCTCAGCTCATGCACCATGTCCTCTCGGAAGAGAGGATGTGGCTCTTCTTCTCCTTCAATAGACTCAATTGCGGGATCCGCTGAAGGCTCAGCTGAAGGCTCAGTGCTTCCCGACGAGTCCCCAGTCTCAGCCGACGGGTATGAAGTCACGTCAGCTGTGCAGGAAAGAAGAAGCAGCATGCATGCAGATAGCAAGGGCAGACACTGCAGACCAAGCCCGAGGTCGCCTGAAGAGACTCTGGATACCAGCAGAGAGGTCACCGGGTGAGTATCCCCACAGCGCCGAGAGTTGGTGGCTGACAGGACTCGCTGCAATGAAGGCCCCGAGCCTTCATTAGAAGACGCCTTAGTCCGACTACCGAACTGCAAGTCAACAAGAACAACCAGCCATACTGAGGCGAGCCAGCCCGCGGCGAGACTCACAGCAAGACCACGCGTCCTTAGAACCGACTGCCGCGCTATCAAACGATCAAAGCCACGAACAACCAAGTCAGCGTCCGGCACATGCTGTGAACAGACACACCGTTCTGATGGTCGAGAAGTTCATGGTACTGATGTGAACCAGTTGCGTGACAAAACGACAGTACACCGAGTCTTCAGTCACAGAGTATTACGGTATCGTAGTAGTCTATAATGAGACTCATTGGGTCAGAGATTAAGATTCATTGGATGTACAGATGTCACAGTCCAGACAACATGAGGGCTTCTGGATCGAAGCAGATCTGCTCGTGCATCGCTTTGGGATCCACGCGGACGTGCTTGCGGCTGCCGTCCAGTCAGAGACGGTCCGGACACGAATCGAAGACGACGTGATCTTGTATGCCGTGGCCGACCTGGATGCCTGGCTTCGAGCGCAGCCCAAGAGCGTTGGCTCATTGACCCTCCGTGCGACGATAGAGTCGGACGCCGTCCAGCTCAAATTGCAGCGGGCCAACCACCTCGCACAGATGGGCACGATGGCCATGAGCGTGGGGCACGAGATCAACAATCCGCTGACCTATGTCATCTCCAACAACGAATACATCTGCACAGACATCCTTCCGCGGCTTCAAGCACTCCAGCAAAGACATCCAGAGATGCAGGCCCTCCTCAGCGAGCTCACGATGCTGCATGAGGAGATCGAGGAAGGCGCAGAGCACATCAGGCGCGTCGTGGCAGAGCTTGGTGGCCTTCGGCGTCCAGCAACAGAGACGTCTCTTGTCCTCCCGATCGATGCCGTCCAGGCTGCTCTTCGCATGGCCAGTCCGGCCCTGAACAGCTCGGTGTCGCTCACCCAT
This sequence comes from Myxococcota bacterium, assembly GCA_029251165.1. Lineage (GTDB taxonomy): Bacteria > Myxococcota_A > UBA796 > UBA796 > UBA796 > JAQXDW01. The sequence continues at coordinate 36,603 of JAQXDW010000143.1, read as the reverse complement.
CACGTAATGTCGAGCCGCCCCATCCGGATCAACATCTCGCTCCTTGTGCAGGTCTTGATCAACCTGCTCACGAACGCCGCCCATGCCGTCCAGGGCATGCTCGATCCACGCATCGAGGTGCACTGTGTCGAGGCGTCAGGCTCGGCCATCATCGAGGTGCGTGACAACGGCAGCGGCATCCGCTCCGAGCTCCTCGACCGCATCTTCGATCCGTTCTTCACGACCAAGCCTGCAGGAGAGGGCACCGGCCTGGGCTTGTCGGTCTGTCGCAAGCTGGTGGAGGACATGAGCGGAACCATGACGCTGTCCTCCACGCTCCAGCAGGGAACCACAGTCCGTGTCATCATCCCACTTGCAAAGCAGCTCTTCGCGACGACTGATTCTTCTGTGGACCTCAGCATCATCCACGGCCTGCGGATCCTTATTGTTGATGATCAGCCCTCAGTCTTGCGGAGCGTGATGCGCATGCTGGCCCCGCTCGGCCTCGACATCACCACAGAAGACTCGCCTCGAAGGGCCCTGAAATTAATCAAGGACTCCGACTACGACATGATCCTCAGCGATCTGATGATGCCCTCCATGACCGGGATGGCGTTGTATCAGGAGGTCATGCAGCACAAGTCAGAGAAGTGCTCCCGCTTTCTGTTCATGAGCGGAGGCCCCTCGTCAGAAGAAGCCCGTGCGTTCTGCACCGCGCACGCCGACCGTCTGCTCACCAAGCCGATCAACTACGCCATGCTCACCAGGGCGCTGGTGTCCAACCACTTGCAGCCTGTAGAGCATGCAGAGCCCTGCCCGAACATCAACCGCTGCCCCATGTTTCCAAAATTCCAGTCTGATCGAATGCTCAACATCTACAAGGTCATCTACTGCGAGCCAACGGATGGGGCCCACCATCAGTGTTCTCGCTATCAAAGCATGCGGGCTGGCGTCAGGCCCTCACCGAGGCTCCTCCCAAACGGTGAAGAGCTGCCGGAATAGCTGCGCTCGTCTCAGCACACAAGCAGAGCAGCGCCGTGAGGCTCCCCAGCCTCTGCGAGCACCATCGGTAGCGGCCGCCGCTTCCGCACGGTCCTGCTGCCGTCCAGATCCTGCTACGGTCATCCATGCCCCTGAGTCATACCCTCAATGCACTCCGCCGATGGGTCCGGGGAGGGCTTCCGACCTGGCACCACCCGGACTTCCGCATCCCCCTCACCGCGCTCGCCGCGCGCACCGAGGTCGAGCCCAGGCGAGCGGATCTGGCGCTGTGGTACCTCCGTGATGCCCGCGTCATCCACCGCGAAGATCTCCGCACCCCCCACCCGATCTCGTGGTCTGACCTCGCTCGGATTCACCCTGAGCCGTTCTTAGAGACGCTCACCGACCCTGCTGTGCTCTCCCGGATCTTCTCGGTCCAGGCGCATGCGCTGCCAGTCGACGAGGTCCTCCACACCGTGCGGCTGGCCTGCGGGGCGACCCTGGCAGCAGCGAGAGCGGCGGTCGAGCGGCAAGGACCGACCCTCAACCTCCTCGGCGGCTTTCACCATGCCGGACGCCGTCGGGCGGGTGGCTTCTGCGCCGTCAACGACATCGCTGTGGCCATCGCCACCCTTCGGAGCGAGGGCTTCACCGGTTCCGTCTCAGTCCTCGATCTCGACGTCCATCCTCCCGACGGCACCGCGGACTGCCTGGCAGAGTCGGACGTCTGGCTGGGCTCGCTGTCTGGCGCCGACTGGGGGGCACTGCCCGCTCATGTCGACGAGACGGTCCTCCCAGAAGGCACAACCGACACAGCCTACCTCTCCGCGCTGGACGCGCTGCTGTCGCGGATGCCCCGCTCAGATCTGACCGTTGTAATCGCCGGAGGTGATCCGTGGGAGCACGACGCGCTGGGCCCCCTGGCGGTCACCGAGTCCGGGCTCCGGCTGCGGGACCTCAGGGTCTCAGCGGTCCTCTCGGGTCGGGCATCCGTGTGGCTTCCTGGCGGCAGCTACGGACCGGGTTCCTGGCGTCCACTGGCCGGAACCGCGCTGGCAGTGGCGCTCCAGAGCCGGGCAACCATCCCCCGAGTCGATCCGATGCACACCCGGTTTGCGCGGCTCTCCTCCCAGCTCGGCGACGAAGAGCTCGGCCAGGAGCCGTGGCTGACCGAAGCGGACCTGCTCGAGGTGCTCCGGGTGCCCGGCGGAGACACCACCCAGAAGCTTCTGGGCTTCTACACCGCGCAGGGCGTCGAGCTGGCGCTGCACCGGTTCGGCATGCTCGATCCGGTCCAGCGGCTCGGCTACAGCCACCTCCAGGTCACGCTGGACCGCGCAGCGAGCGGCGAGCGGCTGAAGCTGACCGGCTACGCGCGCGACGAGACCCACCTGCTGGTGGAGTGTGTGCTGGAGCGGCGCTCACTGGAGCAGGCACCAGAGGCTGGCCCGGTGCTGTTCGTCCACTGGCTCAACCTCCGCCACCCGATCGCGGGATTCACCAAGAACCGCCCCGCCCTGCCCGGACAGGATGCCCCCGGTCTCGGCATGGCCCGAGAGGCCGGCGAGCTGCTCACGCGGATGGCAGAGCGACTCGATCTGGACGTGGTGGCGCTGCGTCCGTCTTGGTACCACGTCGCCTGGGCAGCCCGATACCGCTACCGGTTCATCAACCCCCAGCGACAGGGCAGGTTTGAGGCGCTCTCCCGAGACCTCCACGACATCCCGCTGGGACGACTGACCCAGGCCATCGCCGATGGTGCGGTCTGCATGGACGACGCACCGTACACCTGGGAGGCTGACGAGATGGCCCACTGGCTGCGAGAGGATCCCCGCGGCGAGGACTGGGAGGCAGCACGAGCGTCCGAGAAGGAGCTGCGGCGGTTCACCCTGACGGAGGCGTGACGCAGAGGCGCTCAGCCTCCAATCATGTCAGCCCCCGATCATGTCAGCCCCCGATCATGACCGTCGGGCAGCAGGGCGGCAGGATCTTCCCAACGGGACCGGGAATCGGAGCAACGCAGGAGGCGTGGACCGTCATGTCGTTCATCCGGGCGGCGGGCAGCTTCATGGTCATCACCGTGCCAGACCCCTTGGCGATCATGCCAGGCCCACCAGGAACACAGCCCGGCAGCATGCAGGGAAGCGACTGGCTGGTGACCACCGCCGCATCCATCTTGCCGATCTTGACCGTGGGCACCGTGGCGGTGTTGATCATCAGCGGAAGGCCGGGGTGGGGCGTCGGCGTCGGGACGGGTGCCGGAGGATGAATCGGTGCGTGGCAGTGTGGTGCGTCCTGCTTCATCATGTCGGTCTTGCGAGCGGCAGCGGGCATCCGATCCTCCAGAGGCTTCAGGTAAGGATATCACGGCGCACCCGGTCCGACGCACTACCGGTTAAAACCTGCCCTCAACACGGAGGATGCTGTGCCACCAGCAGACGTCAGCCGGCTGCTGTCTCGGCTCGCCAACGACGCGGCATTCCGAGACCTCCTCGCCAGCGATCCAGACACCGCGCTGTCCGGCTACACCCTCACCGACGAAGAAGCGCACCGCATTCGAGCCGGCGGGACCGATGCCCTGCGCCTGCTGACTTGGGAGGCCCGGGGGGTCCAGCGTCCACCGTCACAGGCCACCGTGGAGCCGGCTGCGCCGCTGATCTCGGGCCAGCCGATGCCCCACGTTGAGCTGCTGCTCTCCCTGTCACCCACGCTCCAGACCGCCGAGGACGGCACCCAGCAGGTCGCACACGTCGCAGCACTCCACAGCCCCGATGCCGCAGACCTCTCCGGGGTGCTGTTCCGGCTCCGGGTCGCCCCGCTGGCCCTCCCCCAGACCGACGGGACCCTGCAGGTCAGCTACACCGCCGTCCTCGATCCGCTGGCAGCCATCCACGACCCGGCCCAGCAGCCGGACACCGCCGTCCCCACTGCGCCCTGGGGCCACGACACCGAGAGCGACGCTGTCCTCGCCGCCGCTGCTGCGGTCCGGTCTGTCGATCCCGCCGAGCGCCATGCCGCGATCCTCGCCCTCATCGCAGCGGTGACGGCATGACGCCGGACATCACCATCGCCGGGATGGGGGTCGCAGCGGTTGTGCAGGTCACTGCGCAGACCGAGGCTCGAATTCGGCAGTGCCGCCATGCCCTGCATGTCGACTCTGGTGTCGGGACCGATGCCTTTCTCGCCGCCCGCTGTCCGCGCGTCACCAGCCTCTACAGGCTGACCTACGGAGAGTCTGACAGCCGCGTCACCGGCTATCACCGCGCCGCCGCTGCTGTCATCGACGCCGCAATGACCGACGGCCCCGTCGTCTACCTCACCCACGGCCACCCCCTCGTCTTCTGCTACTCCGCCTTCCTCATCCGCGACCTCGCCGGGCTGCTCGACCTGTCCGTAGCGCTGCTGCCGGGGATCTCGTCGATGGACAGCCTGTTCGCGGACCTGTGGCTCGATCCAGGGGTCGGCGGGATCCAGATGTTCGAGGCGACCGACCTGCTGCTTCGTCGGCGTCGGCTGGCCCCGGACGTCCCGGCGCTGATCTGGCAGGTCGGCAACGTAGAGACCCGGCTATACACCACCCGCACCAGCCGGCCTGCGCGCATGGTGCGGTTTCGAGACTGGCTGCTGCAGACCTATCCACCAGCTCACCCTGTCACCGCCTGCTACGCCAGCCCACATCCCGCAGCCGGCCCCCAGCGGTGGACCTTCCCCCTCTCTGAGCTCGCCACACACGCAGCCGCGCTGCACCCAGGGATCACGCTCTATGTTCCCCCCTGCACCGTGCGTCCAGTGCAGGACTTCGCGCTGCTCAATGCGCTCGACAGCGCCGAGCACCTGCTGTCGATCACCGAAGACTGAGCCGGACGGACCGCGGCCCGTGGGGGGCTGCGGTAGCCCCCAGGCAGCCTTTACACGCGGTCCCGAATCGGGAGCGGGTCGGCGCCCTCACGCGGAGGGAGCGCTCCGCGCAGCCCATGCCGCGGTCGCATCGAGGCCATGGGCAGCCAGTCCCGGCAGGATGACCTGCTCGATGGTCGCATACAGCAACCGCCGCCCGTCCACACCGCTGCACAAGCCCAGCGCCGCGCCCCCCTCGGGGGCCCGACGGGCGGGGATGTGGGCCAGCTCGTGGGCCTCGAGGTGGAGCAGGGCGTGGGCGAGGTAGTCCGACAGCCGCGCCTTCATCGCCGCATCATCGGGCAGCAGCTCGGGGATCAGGCGCCAGCCAAAGTTCGCGTGGCCGCACTCGTCCGCGTAGATCCGGGTCAGCAGCTCACGCAGCGCGCCCTCGGGAAGCTCCAGCCGCTCCGCGCCGATCAGCGCGACCGCGACCGTCTCGGAGAGACAGCAGATCGACAGCAGATCGCGGATCAGCGCCTCGGTGGGAGCGACCCCGGCGTGCTCGGGCATCTCCCCGGCATCCGGAACCGAGGCGAGCGCGGTCCCTCCGAGAGCCTCGACCACCGCGCCGCACAGCACACCGTGCTGGCGCTCTTCATCGGCGAACACCAGGCAGCGCGCGACCTCCTCAGGAGCGACCCCCGCTGCCTCCAGGCGCTTCGCGAGGGCGAGGAAGACGTGGTGGCTCTCGTGCTCGTTGATCATGCGCCCCGTCCAGGTCGTCACCGCGATCTCCCGCAGGTCGCCGACTGCCGAGAGCGCAGGGGCTTCCGCGCGGGCCGCAGCCCGCAGATCGAGGCGCGCACCGCCGCCCGCTCCCATCGCAGCGGCGCGGACCCGCATCGCACGATCCCGAGACTCCTCAGCGGAGTCTGCCGTCGACGGTGGTCGGGGCGGTCCCCACGGATAGCACATGCCGTCCATGCGCTCGGTGATTGCACAGCAGCCGGCAGCTTCATCTCGGGGCTCGCCGATGTCGCTGGCGTCGATGACGGTGTTGCAGCAGGCGAGGACCTCTTCAGGAACCGTGCTCTCTCCCAGACGCTCGATGAGGTTGGCCGTCAGGAAGGTGCTGATGTCGGCCTTACAGGTGTCGGCATCCTTCGACGATCGTGGACCGTCCTGTTCCAGGGTGAGTGGGTTCAGCGGTGCCGGCGTCGGGACGGTCTTGGGCACACAGCCCAGAAGAGAGACGCAGCATGCGACACGTGCGGTTGCGAGCAAGGCCTCAGAAAAAATATCTGGTCTCATGGTCTCTCCAAGCTGCTGACCCGAGTCAGCAGCGGCTCTCAGGATTCTTACCCCAGACCAGCATCCACTTGCTTCGCGTTGATTAAGGGAGTCTCGGGCAGCCCCCATGTGCAGGAACCACGGATGGCCGCCTGGAGCCGCCGCGATCGACAAGTGACGGCGGCGGCGTTTTGACATAGGTAGGTACTCCCGTTTCCCCACCAGAGGCAGCCATGGGTCGGTTCTTCGAGGCGCGCAAGCACACCATTTTCGCCCGCTCCAAGCGGATCTCCAAGATCTTCACCCGCTGCAGCCGAGAGATCGTCATGGCGGTCAAGGCCGGCGGCGAGAACCCGGACTCCAACAGCGAGCTGCGCCGAGCGATCCAGAACGCCCGCTCGGCGAACATGCCCAAGGACAAGATCGCCGCAGCGATTCAGCGGGCAATGAACGTCGGCGGTGAGGACTACGCCGAGGTGCTCTACGAGGGCTACGCCCCCCACGGCATCGCCCTGATGGTCGTCACCGCGACGGACAACACCACCCGCACCGTCGCCAACGTCCGCATGCACTTCAACAAGTGCAGCGGAAGCCTCGGGAATTCCGGCAGCGTCGGCTTCCTCTTCGAGCGCATGGGGGTCTTCCAGGTCAAGCCCGAGGACATCGAAGATCGCGAGGAGCTGGAGCTGGAGCTGATCGACCACGGCCTCGAAGACATGCTCGACTCCGAGGATGAGGACGGCAACGCGGTCATCGAGCTGCGCTGCGCGTTCAGCGGGTTTGGTGACATGCAGAGCGCCTTGGAGGAGCGCACGATCGCGACCGTCTCCGCAGGCTCCGCGTTCATCCCCCACGCCACCACCGAGCTGTCCGACGATCAGCTCGCCGACGTCATCAAGCTCATCGACCGGCTCGACGGCGACGACGATGTCCAGCGCATCTTCCACAACATGGCCTGAGGTTCTGCCGTGCTCCTGCTCCCCATTCTCTTCGCCTGTGACGCGACCGACGACAGCCCCGCCTCCGCCACCACCGATCCGACGGCTGGATGGGAAGCCGATGCAGACACGGATGCAGACACCGACGCAGACACCGACGCAGACACCGATGCAGACACCGATGCAGACACCGACGCAGACACGGATGCAGACACCGACGCAGACACCGACCTCACCGTGAGCGGGGACTGCGGAGTGCTCACCACGTCGGGCCTCTCCGATCCCACCCCCGTCCTGTGGCAGAGCAGCCTCACGCTCTCCGGCAAGCCCGACACCGCCTCCCTCAGCGAGGGCGGTCAGGAGATCCTCTCGGATGGCAACCTGGGCGGAAGCTCGATCTACTCCGAGGTCTACGCCTTTGAGGTCCTGCACTTCTGCGAGGGTGCAGACCTGCTGAAGACCGAGGGCGAGATCACCTACGACGACACAGGCGGCAAGAAGACCGACCTGCTCGTTGAGGTGCTCGGACAGCCCGTCGGGGTCAGCGTCACCCGCGCCTACCACTACCCGCCCGAGGACGACTACACCGTCGAGGAAGCCGCCGCGCTGCTGGAAGACAAGCTCAGCGATGTCCTGCTCAGCGCAGACAACGCCTCCGACAAGGACGAGTGGACCCGCTCCGCACTGCACATCATCGCCTACAACGACCAGTACGCCGAGAGCGTGATCGAGGCATGGGGAGCGCTGGACGTGGCGGTCCTCGACGAGACCATCGTCTTTCTCACCGTCGCGGACGGGGACGACGACTTCCTGTACTGAGGCACAGCGTGCCGACCGCCGCGGCAGGTTGCGCCTCCGCGCAGCGCTCTCCGCAGCACAGCCTGGGTCATCCGCAGTGCTCCAGCGCAGCGCGCTACATCAGCTCGTCAAAGAAAGCGAAGCAGATCCCGGCCATCAGCAGCCCGGTCATCACCAGCAGCATCAGCAGCAGCGAGAGGTTGATCACGATCCCGCTGATCGCCAGGGGCTTGCCGGACCACTGCTCGGGGGCGCGGCTGATCTTCTGGATCGACATCCCGCCCAGCACGATCCCGACCAACGCACAGGGCACCGAGACGAGGCCGATGAGTGGAAAGATCAGGCTGCCGCAGCATCCGACCATCCAGCTGCACAGGCCGATGACCAGCGCAGCCAACGCGAGGGGGTCGGTCTGGGGCTGTTCCATTCAGTGCTCCGTGATGTTGCACTATGCAACACTGGGGCGGCCTGAGGCGTCTCTCCAAGCCCTGGACAGACACCACCGTCGCTGGTGACGAGCCTCTGCCATGGCTGAGGCGCACCGTGAGGCGACTGCGGGATAGCCATCCACCATGCTCTTCTCCACAGGCTCACAGTGAGCGACTTCGACGCCGCAGTCATCGGCTCTGGCCCCAACGGCCTGTCTGCGGCGGTGGCGCTCGCGCAGACCGGCCGGAGGGTGGTGGTCTATGAGGCGCAGGGAACCATCGGCGGCAGCGCTCGGACATCCCCGCTGACCCTTCCGGGCTTTCGCCACGACGTCTGCTCGGCAATCCATCCGATGGCAGCCATCTCTCCCGCGCTCTCGGTCCTCCCCTTGGCCGACCACGGGCTGCGCTGGATCCACCCCGAGGCTCCCCTCGCCCACCCCTTCGACGATGCTCCGGCGGTGCTCCTGGAGCGCACCATCGCCGCAACTGCGGCCACGATGGGCGACGATGGACCGCGCTACACCCAGTGGATGCGTCCCCTGCTGTCGCACTGGGAGGCGCTGATCGCCGACGCGCTCCGAGCACCGGGCATCCCCAAGAGTCCGCTGGTGATGGCGCGGTTCGGACTGTGGGCGGTGCGGCCAGCAGCCATGACCGCGCGGTCGGTGTTCAAGGGCGAGCGGGGGCAGGGCTTCTTCGCCGGAATGGCGGGACACGCGGTGATGCCGATGGAGCGGGTGGCCTCCAGCGCCATCGGGCTGATGCTGACCCTCGCCGGGCACGCTGCTGGCTGGCCGTTTCCCGAGGGCGGCGCCCAGGCCATCCCTGATGCACTCGCCAGCATCTTCACCAGCCTCGGCGGCGTCATTCGGACAGACACCCGCATCCGCCAGCTCGAGGACGTCGAGACCGACGGACCGGTGTTCTTCCAGACCGCCCCTGCCGTGCTCTCCCGGATCGCTGGAGACCACCTTCCGGCCAGCTACCGCCGTCGGCTGGCCCGATACCGTCACGGTCCTGGCGTCTTCAAGGTCGACTGGGCACTCTCCGAGCCGATTCCCTGGCGAGACGCGGCCTGCCGACGCGCCGCCACCCTGCACCTCGGCTCGACCCTCGGCGAGATCGCAGCGTCTGAGCATGTCGCTTGGTACGGCGGGATCAGCCCTGCGCCCTACGTCTTGCTCGCGCAGCACAGCCTGTTCGACCCCACCCGTGCCCCACCGGGCAAGCACACAGCCTGGGGCTACTGCCACGTCGAGAGCGGCTCACCCATCGAGCACACCGACTTCATCGAGGCCCAGGTCGAGCGGTATGCGCCGGGCTTCCGGGACTGTATTCTCGCCCGTCACACCATGAGCGCGGTGGACTTTGAGGCCTACAACCCCAGCTTCATCGGCGGTGACATCAACGTCGGCGCGCCCGACCTCGACCAGCTCCTCACCCGCCCGGTGGCACGCCTCAGTCCATACACGACCCCCAACCCGCGCATCTTCCTCTGCTCTGCAGCGACACCGCCGGGGGGTGGGGTTCACGGAATGGCCGGGGCAAACGCCGTCGCGGCGATGCTCTCGGCACAGTGAGCGGGTCGGAGGCTGGGGGACTCTCGCCACAACCACACCGGGACCCTCACAATGCTCCGCAAGCGGACAGCAACCCGATAGAGACCACCATGACCGAGCCCGATCCCGCATCCCTCAGCTTCATTCCCCTCGGAGGGTCCGGTGCCTTCGGGATGAATTGCAACCTGTATGCGACCGAGGACCGCATCCTCATGGTCGACTGTGGGGTCAGCTTTCTTCGCGTTGTCGGCGGCGACAACCAGATCACCATGCCCGATCCGGCCTGGATCGCGAGGCGCCGAGAGAAGCTGGTCGGCCTGGTGCTCACCCATGGTCACGAGGATCACATCGGCGCGGTCGCCGCGATGTGGCCGCAGCTCCGCTGCCCGATCTTCGCCACCCCGTTCACCGCCCACCTCCTCCGTGGACGCCTCGCCAGCGCCGGCCTCGCCAGCGTGGTCCAGCTCATCGAGGTTCCTGCAGGAGGACGCGCCAAGGTCGGTCCGTTCCGGCTGCGGTTCATCGGCATGACCCACTCCATCGCAGAGGCCCAGTCGGTGGTCATCGAGACGAAACACGGCAAGGTGCTGCACACCGGAGACTGGAAGCTCGATCCCGACCCTCGAATCGGTCCGGTCACCGACGAGGCTGCGCTGCGCTCGCTGGCAAAGAGCGGACTGCTCGCTGCGGTGTCGGACTCCACCAACGCCACCCGGCCCGGCTGGTCGACCTCTGAGGCTGCCGTCGAGGCCCGGCTGACCGAGCGCATCGCGGCGGCGGAGGGCATGGTGGTCACGGCATGCTTCGCGAGCAACGTCGCCCGCATCCAGTCCCTCTGCCGAGCGGCAGATGCCGCTGGACGCAGCGTGGTCGTGCTCGGCCGCTCCCTGCACCGGATGATCAATGCCGCCCGGGCCACCGGCTACCTCGACGACCTCCCCAGCCTCGTCCCCCTCCGACACGCCGGCTACCTCCCCCGAGAGGCCACCCTGCTGCTGTGCACCGGCACCCAGGGCGAGCCGATGGCCGCGCTCGCCCGTCTCGCGATGGGGCGGTTCCGGGACATCCGCCTCACCCCCGGCGACACGGCCCTGTTCTCCTCGAAGATCATCCCCGGCAACGAGCTGCCCATCGAGTGGCTGCACCGCGCGCTGACCGAGCAGGGCGTCACCGTCATCCACGAGCAGGATGATCCCGGCATCCATGCCTCGGGTCACCCCTGCCAGGACGAGCTGGCCACCCTGTATGGCTGGACGAAGCCGTCGATGGTCATCCCCGTCCACGGCACCCACCGCCACCTCGAGGCTCACTGCGCCCTCGCCCGACAGCTCGGGATCCCGTCGGTCAAGATCGAGAACGGCGTCATCCTCCGGCTCGCGCCTGGCGCTGCGACGATCGTTGGTCGGGTCCAGGTCGGCGAGGTGCTGCGTCCAGACGTCGAGAAAGACGAGCACTTCGCGGCCGCAGTCAAGGCGGAGATTGAGCGGTCGCCGACCTCGAAGTAGGCCGACGAGGGGGTGGTCGAGGAGCGCTGCAGGCTGGCGCCCCCTCAGCATGGCACCCAGCCAGGGTCCGCATGAAGAGAACAGGACGGATCACCATCGCCGTGCGCCCTGCCCGCCCCAGCAGACACAACGAGCGGCTCTCCATATCAGAGGCAGTCCCGGCATCCGTCAGCCCAGCACAGGTGCAATTCGGACCCGTCCCGGTATCCTCACCGCCATGCCCGCCCTCGTGATCATGCTCCTCGTCTCCTGTGCAGCCACACCGACTGGTGTCGAGCACATCGCGAAGGCTGCGGTCACTGAGTCCTGCCAGCTGTGCATCTTTCAGCGCGACGGAGCGCTGTCAGACATCCTGCGTCGGCTGATCTGGGAGGTGCCTGCCGACGACATCGAATTTGGACACTGCTTTGCCTGCATCCGCTGCCCGGGAGACGACGGCCTCTCAGACTGCAGGGGCTTCTCACCGGTCGATCTCGACGCCCCGGAGTATCCGCCCCAGCCCGGACGCCTCTACATGGACAGCGTCGATCCCTGGAGCCGGGTGGACTGCCGACCGCTGCTGCCAGGTCAGGCCGAGCGCCTGTGGGACTACGCGCTGGGCTACGACACCGAGACCCCCTACCAGGTCATCAACAAGCAGGGCGGACGGAGCTGCCTGGGCTTCTGCGCGGATGTCGCCGCTGCCGCGGGGATGCCGCCGAGGGCGCGGGCTGGCGACCTCACCCTCCCCGGCGCGATGCGGTTCCCCGATGCGACCTTCAGCCTCGATGCGCCCAACGACATGACCGCCGAGGCGCTGACCGGCGCGCTGGTCCGGTGAGCCTCAGGCCCCCTGAGCCACCATCGCCACAGCCACCGCGCGGACCTCAGCCGCCAGCTCCGGCTCCCGCCCGCTGCGCTCGAGCTGGATCAGCAGCCCCTCGACCCCCATCAGCAGCCCCCGAAGCCGCAGCGCCGGAGTGCTCAGGCCGACCGAGAGCAGCACGACGAGCTGATCGAGGCTGCGCTCCCGCACTGGAGAGAGCATCGAGCCGGGTCGGACCGCCTCGGCCTGCAGGTGGATCAGCAGCGGACCAGCGCTGAGCTGGAAGGTCACCCAGGCGTCCACCGCTGCCTGGAGTCGCTGCCGTGGCTCCCGCACACCAGCGACGGCAGCGGTCACCGCATCGAGGAGGATGTCCGTCTGCTGGATGTACAGGTCACACATCACCCCCTCAATGCTGGGAAAGTGAAGGTAGAACGTTCGCCGAGAGATCGAAGCGGCGGCGAGAACGTGTCGGACGGTGCTGTCTCGCAGGCCATGCTGAGCGACCACTGCAGCGGCCCCGGCGAGGATTCGCTCTCCAGTAGAGAGCGGCGGGGTGTCATCGGGAAGCAGACGTGAAGGCATCGCCCATTCTACACAGTAGACACTGTGTCTACAGCCTGAAGGGTGATTCATGAATCAGCATGACGCATCGATTGCCCCTCGGAGTCTCAACCACCCCGCACCTGGGCAGGCGAGGTCGGCGGCGGCGCGCGACGGATCCAAGCGGTGGCTGGAGAGGCAGCAGCGGCGGGATCTGGAGCGCTCGTGCAGCAGCGGCTCAGCGCGGACAGCTCTGGCGACGGCCCGCTCAGCGGAGCCCCAGAGGGCCTGCGGAACCCAGCGACCGCGACGCACACCGGCTGCGACGGAGCGCGCCAGCTCAGCGGTTGCGCATGTGCCCGGCGATGCGCAGGAAGGCATCGAACAGCCCCTGCGCAACCGCCGGCTCCATCGCGCCGCTCCGTGCTTCGTCTTCCAGGGCGAGCCCCATGCAGCGCATCCAGGCTGCCGCGGCGTCATCGTCGACGGCAAACGGCATGTGGCGCGCACGCAGCCGGGGGTGACCATGCTTCTCCACGTAGGCCGGCGGACCACCGCTCCAGCCGATCAGGAACAGGGTGAGCTTCTCGCTGGACTCGGTGAGATCTGGCGCATGCATCGCCCGGATCGTCGCGGCCTCTGGGAGCGTGTCCATCAGCTCGTAGAACCGACCGACCAGACGCCGGATCCCGTCCTCGCCGCCCATCTGCTCAAATACCGTCGTCATCACCACTCCATGTTGCTCAGTCGAAGATTGCCCGCCCAGTCTTCCTGCGCGCTCAGGGCGCGAAGACGTAGAGATCGGAGAGGAAAGAGCTGCGTCCCTGTAGCCGGCCGGAGCCCTCGGAGTCTCCTCCCGACCACTTGATGTCCCAGACCAGGGTGCCGTCTGCGGCGATCTCACGGGTTCGGGCGCCGGAGCCATAGTTGTGCAGGGTGTTGCCGTTCTCCAGCCGGTGGGCCTCTCCGGCGGTGTTCCCGGCGATGCCCTGGTCCTCCCCGAAGCTGAACACCTCGGTCAGCGTCTTCGTCTCATAGTCCAGGGTGTACTCCCGCACCGCGAGGGTATCGAGCCAGGGGGTGTAGTAGGGATTGGACTCGTGCATCTTGGTCGACAGCAGCAGGTTGCCGTCCGGGGTGAAGGTGACCCCGTGCTGGTAGTCGAAGGTGTGCTGCTCGTCAGCGAAGGTCCAGTCGGAGAGCCTCCCCCAGGTGCTCAGGGTGTTGCCCTGGCTGTCCATGTGCAGGACGGTGTCCTTGACCATCCCGGCGGAGGAGGGGAACGACACAATGAAGGTGCCGGACTCCTCGTGCCACCACCAGGAATTGGAGTGGCAGGAGTAGCCGGTCTGGCCGAGCTGCTCGACCTCAAAGTCGCTGCACCTCCAGAGGGTCTCGGTGGTGCCGTCGGGGTAGAGCTTGTCGAGCAGCTCCTCGTTGTTGTTGATGATGTTGCCCCAGATGAGACTGCCGTCGGACAGCTCATCCCAGGCGTGGTGGAGGCCGGGGGTGGTGTAGGACTCCGTGATGGTGCCGTCGATCTTCATTCGGTGGACCTGTGACTCCTCGGCGGAGCCCCAGACCCAGACCGTGCTGTCGTCCCACATCAGGTCGTCGCCGTCGTATGAGACGCGGGTCCAGATGGTCCAGTGCTCGCCGGGGGTCTTCATCGCCCACACCACCCGCGCCTGCCGGTCGAGGATGACCTTCCAGTAGTCACCGCCCGTCCAGCCGCCGACAGATCCGTTGATGCTGGTGTAGAGGTACTTCCCCTCGGCAAGCCAGCGATCCGGCTCACCGGAGACGAATTCGGGGATCGGCATTCCCGATGGGTGATCCTCCGTCTCTGCCTCGATGATGTCGGAGGTGACCGTGTCCGTCACCAGGCGGATCTCGACATCGGTGTCGTATGGAATCCCCAGGAGCAGCTCCTCCTGAGCCCCTGCAGAGAAGGTCCGAGGAGGCGTGGACACCCAGTCCGCGTCGAAGCGATACTCCACCGCGCCGGTCGCCGTCGCTGCCTGCTCCCAGGTGACGTAGACGAGCGATCCGATGGTGTCGTGGGTTCGCCAGGTCAAGAATTCCTCCGCGACCGGCACACCAGAGTCTGATGAGGGCGACTCCGTGTCGGTGGGATCAATGGTGTCTGGAGCGCTGGTGTCTGACGAGACAAGAGCGGTCGGCTGGCAGGCAAGGAGAAGAGCAAGCATGCCGAGAGGGTAGCAGGACATCCCCGAGGGAGACCGCAGGCCAGCCCGCGCAGCAGCGTCAGCAGCGCCCTCCGGAGGTCAGGCAGTACAAGGAAGCGCCGATCCCGTACAGGGTTCTCAATGACCTCAGCACGCACATCTCCACGGAGCATTGCGCTGGAAGAGGCTCTGAGGTCTTGATCGTAAGGCTGTCCAAACCATCAATTCAGACGGTATTACCTAAATGATGGAGACAACGAATCAGGGGAACTGAATTTTTTTGCCTGCACACACTTGTACATGGTTTGTTCATGGTTTATGTATACAAACACAGTGCACAGACACAGTTTGCACTCCCCTCAGGCGCAATACACAGCCTGCTAACTATGTACAACATGAGGTGTACAGTGGACGTTCTTGAAGAGAAGACCCTTGCCCGTAAGATCCTCTCTATCGATCAGGATGCTCACGAACATCTTTCCGGTATTGAACTCTCCAAGAGAATTTTGGAGAACCGGGGGCTGCGCACCGAGCAGACTCGTTCCGCCTCGCTTGGTCGGCTTCGCAAGGCCGCAGCAGCCTGTGCAGAGTCCGATGTCGCTGAGACTGCAAAGGCTGGACGCCGTGCACAGGGTCTGCTCGATCAGGCAGACCAGCTCCGCTGGCAGCTTGCGATGTCCGCCAACCGGGTCGCACACAGCGAAGCTCGCAAGCTCTCCTGTGCGCTCATGGAGGTCGAGGACCTCCGACAGCACGGCTACATGGGCCTCCTCGCCGCTGCTGAGCGGTTTGATCCCGAGCGGGACATTCGGTTCTCGACCTACGCTCGCTGGTGGGTCCGCGCCAACATCACCCGCGCCCTGGAGACCACCGGCCGCACTGTCCGCCTCCCGGGTGGTGCCGTTGAGCACCTCCGCAACCTGCGTCGTGCCCGTGCCCGCATGGAGAAGGAGGGATTCAACCCGGATCTCGCCACACTCGCCAAGGAAGTCGGCATCGACCTGCGCCGCGCCCGCTACCTGATGGCAGTCGGCGGCCCCGTCTCCATGGACCAGGAGTTCAACGGCAGCACCATCGCCGAGGCCCTCCCCGCATCCACCATCCCGCCGCTGGTGAGCCTCGAGAAGGACGAAGACCTCGGCCTCATGCGCGAGTTCCTCGACACCGATCTCGACGAGCGGGAGCGGTTCATCCTCTCCTGCCACTATGGCCTCAACAACCTCAGCCCCCGCAGCATGGCCTCCATCGGCAACGACATCGGGCTGTCCCGCGAGCGCGTCCGTCAGATCGAGGTCGGCGCCCTCAAGCGGCTGCGTGGTCTGATCCACGCAGCGTGAGCGCATCCCTCTCCTCGCCGGTCAACCGCATCGGCAGCGCTGAGTCCACAGGCTCGCCGCTGTCCTGATGCAGTCGTCCTGCTGTAGAGGCACACCCCAGAGGATGTTCAAGGTGTGCACACCCTGTGCACAGTCCCCTCGGCCACCAGCAACACGGTCTCCTCTTCGTCGCTGATGGTCGCTTTCTCCGATAGATATCAGCACTCCAACGGCATCCTCCATGAGGGTGCCGTCTTGCTGTTGGGGGCTCCCGCGAGCTCGGCCAGCCCCCGGACAGGCACCCTGTTCGCGCGCGAAGCCTCCAGCGCGGCGTGGAGGTCGGTTCGCGCACCGCTCAGCGCCCACGGATGGTGCCGTTCACCCGGATGTGGACGCGGTTCCTCGGCATTCCGAGTTAGCAGGACAGCCCTTGCTGTCCCTGGGAGTGCCCGTTGTCTCTGCCTGATCTTCCTGAGCCCGATGTGCTCATCCATGTTCACACCGCTGCCGGTCAGACAGAGCTGTCCCGCCGCCAGATCCACGATCAGCTCGTGGGCGGCCAGATCGCCGGCGCTGATCTCTTCTGGTTCTCCGGCATGGACAGCTGGCAGCCCATCGGCGACCACCCTGCGCTGACCGACCTCTCGGAGGAGCCTGTCGAGCACGTCGAGTCCGTGCCGATCGCCTCGAGGCGACCCGCAGCACCAGAGCGCGACTCCCACCGGGAGAGCGATCTCTCCGATGACGAGCTGGACGTGGTGTTCGGCGAGCTGATCAAGGAGAGCTGGGCGTACCACAGCGACCACTCCTTCGCCTCGCACATCGACGAGGTGATGGTCGGTGCCCTGATCACAGACGGGGTCCGCCGCGGCCTGTCCCTCATCGACCTCAGCAGCGACGGCACCAACCACTACATGCGGTTCGAGAAGATCGGTGAGGGCAGCCGGGTGATCATCCGCCTCACCCACCTCACCGGCAACATGACCACCGCCGCCACTCAGGGCCACCGGGTCGCAGCGGTCATCGGCTACGGCGAGAAGCTCAAGGACTTCTCTCGGGTCTGGTCGGCGATCAAGGCCGAGTACAAGTCTGGGCTCGTCGCTCGGGACACCCCCGGTGCGATCAGCGTCGATGGCGACATGTCCAGCCAATACGTCTACGTCCAGATCAGGCTGTTCCTCAAGATCGACGACTACATCGGACGAGACTACTCCATCGACTACCATCGCCTCGACGCCCACCTCGACGCCACCCTCAATGCGCTGCGGAAGTATCTCCGTGGCCGGTTCTCGTAGGAGGATCCGATGTTCAACATCCTCGCTCAGTTCAACCACAAGGCGGAGATCCGGGAGTCCAAGGACGAGATCCTGGTCGGTGAGATCGTCGCCGCCATGGCCGCCGCTGGCTACCCCTCCATCGCATTCCGGGCCCACAATGATCGCCAGCTCGTGCAGTTCAAGGCGATCCAGGACCCGATCCTCCACAAGGTCAACATCATCCTCGACCGCAAGACGGGCACTGGTGCCCTCGGCAGCGCGGTGTTCGGCTCCAAGGCGACCCTGTGCATCACCGCCGAGGTCCGCAACCAGATGACAGACCCCGACGACCTCGTCGCGATGTACAAGACCGACCTCGCCAACCTGTTCAAGATGCCCGCGCTGGGTGGCATCAAGCTCAACCACGAGCTCAACAGCGTGTTCGCCACCACCCAGCGCCTCATCGAGATCGACCACTACGTGCTCAAGGGAGAGCCCGGGGTGGTCAAGATGCGGGCGCTGCTCGAAGAGATCATCAACGCGCTCCGGGAGAAGCTGCGCGAGTACCACCGGTAGCGGACCGAACCGTCGACACAGGCCGTGTGCAGCTCGGCAGCCTCACCGGAGGCTCACTCGAACGGGCTGCTCGACAGATCGGTGTCCGCCCCATCCGCTACCCCGATCGGTCCGACCGCTTCCGCCTCCGCTGGAGCCTCAGTGAGTCCTTCTTCTGTCGGACACTCTGTGCAGTCCAGCACAGTCACGGTCTCGGATCGGCACTGATGCGCCTGCCCCCGCAGCACCTCCTGGCGGCTGGCGGCGACCATGACCTTCCGGGCCTCAAGGCCAGCCTTCCCCTCGCTTGATGCTGTCGAGGACGCAGCCTGCGCACGTCCCGCCAGCACCATCAGCGCCCGCATCGACACCAGCCGCTCATCGATGCACCGCGAGATCTCCAGCGTCCCATCGGCACCTCGGTGCAGCTGCTCCACCTCGGCCACAGCCTCCCCCATCGCCACGATCAGCGCATCAACATCAACCGCCGTGTCCGCCCCCGATGCGAGGCCAAGCAGCAACCACATCTCACACCCCCTGGCTCAGCAATCCGCCGATGACGTGGGATGGATCACACCATTCGGTGTCACATTGGGTGCGCGATACTGAACATACGAACACCACTCACAGAGATATCAATAGGGGATATCCATAGTGTGAATAACTCTATCCAGGTTTTGATTGGTGACCGTTCTTACGTGAATATGTCCGAAAAGTGACCGCTCCAGGAGACCTGGTTTGGTGTGCTGAGGAGGCACACCTTCGGTGAACACAGTGTCTACTGATGGCCAGCGCTCCCACCGTGCCGCGCTGACATCCAGAACCACCTCGAGCTCCCCTCTGCCACGCAGATCCGCGCGAGAGGCGTCGAGGGATGTCGCTCCCCCCATCCGCTGCCTCCGCAGTGCGTCATGCTGGCTCTCCAACCGCATGCTACACACCCACCGGAGGTTTCATGCCCGCAGTGCCGGTCGTCCTCGTCCACGGCTTCATGGCCAGCCCCCTGCTGCTCCGTCCGATGAAGCGGCAGCTGGAGAAGCTCGGCTTCGTCGTCTATCTCGTGCAGCTCTCTCCGCTGTCCATCCAAGACATCCGCACCCTCGCCGGACAGCTCGGAGAGAACATCGAGCGGGTCTGCTGGGTCGAGGACGTCGAAGAGGTTGATGTCGTCGGTGTGAGCCTCGGCGGCTTGACGGCCCTGTACTACCAGCACTTCATCGCATCCCGCCGCCGGCTGCGGCGGTTCATCGGGCTGGGCTCTCCCTTCCAAGGCACCGACTTCGCCAGGAGCTGGCTGCCGACCGTCGGCAAGGTCTCCCCCGGCATCTGGCAGGTCCTCCCCGATGCGGAGCTGATCGCACAGCTGGCGGAGGCGGGAATCCCCGAGGGCGTCACCGCGACCTCGATCTCGATGCGCGGTGACCAGGTCTCCCCGCCGGACTCCTGCCAGCTCCCAGGGGCCCACAACATCACCCTCAAGGGCTTCCCCTCTCCCGTCACCCACCAGCTCCTCGTCGCGAGCCCGGTGGCATTTCGAGGAATCGTCGCCGCACTCCGTGGAGAGACACCAGACATCGGCTGATGCTGGCGGGACGACCCGCTGCGGCCAGCCCCCGTCCAGGATCCGACCGCTGGAGCGGCGGGCCGTACACCGCTCAGCCTCACAGATTCGCCCCGCAGCACCGCCCAGGGCAGCAGCCGGAACAAGAAGACCCGATCCAACCTCAGCGGCAGCAGCAAGACAGCGAACACAGCAGCCCCATCAGGAGCGCGTGTGTAAGACTTCTCTCCTCGGAGGTCACCATGTCTACGCAGCACAGCAGCCCCCTGGTTCGAGCCCTGAGCGCGGTCGAGCGGGTCGGTCAGCGGCTCCCGGATCCCCTCACCCTGTTCTTCGGCATGTCGGCCCTGGTGGTCCTCGTCTCCGCGCTCCTCGTCGGAACCTCCGCCGACGTCGTCCAGCGCAGCGGTGAGACGGTGACCATGAGCGTACAGAGCCTGCTGACCATCGCCGGGGTGCGGTGGATGCTGACCAACGCAGTGAACAACTTCATCCAGTTTGCCCCCCTCGGTCCAGTGCTCACCGTGATGATCGGCATCGGTGTCGCAGAGCGCACCGGCTTCATCTCGATGGGGCTCAAGGTCCTGGTGACCCGCGTCCCCGATGCCATGCTCACCGCGACCGTGGTGTTCGCCGGGGTGATGTCCTCGATGGCCGCAGACGCTGGCTACGTGGTGCTCACTCCGCTGGGGGCGCTGCTGTTCGCCAGCGTGCGCCGGCACCCGATCGCTGGCCTGGCGGCTGCGTATGCCGGCGTGTCCGGTGGGTTCTCTGCCAACCTCTTGATCACCGGGCTGGACCCGATGCTCGCCGCGCTCACCCAGCAGGCCGCCCAGACCCTCGATCCGGCCTATACCGTCAACGCCGCGAGCAACTACTACTTCATGATCGCCTCGACCTTCCTGGTGACCATCGTCGGGACCGTGGTCACCACCCGGATCGTCGAGCCGATGCTCGGAGAGTGGGATCCGAGCCAGGGGGACGGCGTGGATCTCTCGTCCGACCAGATGCCCGGCGCCGCCGAGACGCGGGCGTTTGGCTTCGCGACGCTGGCGGGCATCTCCCTGGCCGGCGGACTGCTGATGCTCGGGCTGCTTCCTGGCGCGCCGCTGTACGACACCATCGGTCCCAACGAGCCGGCGGTCAACTCGCTGCACTCCTTCTTCGGCGCCATCGAGATCCTGGTGACGATCGGCTTCATCATCCCTGGGCTGATCTACGGAGTGATGGTCGGGGCCATCACGTCCGACCGGGACGTCGCGAAGATGATGAGCGACACGATGTCCTCGATGGGGGCCTACGTGGTGCTGGCGTTCATCGCCGGTCAATTCGTCGCCTACTTCAACTGGACCAACCTCGGCGCGATCACCGCAGTGAAGGGTGCTGGCGTGCTCCAGGCGATCGGGCTTCAGGGCGGACTGCTGATGGTGGCCTTCCTGGTGGTGGCCGCGCTGATGAACTTCCTGGTCGGTTCAGCATCCGCGAAGTGGGCGTTCATGGCTCCGATCTTCGTCCCGATGCTGATGCAGATGGGCCTGAGTCCTGAGGCCACCCAGGCCGCCTACCGGGTGGGCGACTCGATCACCAACATCATCTCCCCGCTGATGCCCTACCTGCCGATCATCATCGTCTTCGCGCAGAAGTACGATCGAAAGGCTGGCATGGGCACCCTGCTCGCCGCGATGCTGCCCTACTCCATCGCGATGGGGATCGTCTGGATCATCATGCTGCTGGTGTGGGTCTATGCCGGCATCCCGCTGGGACCGGGCGCCAGCGCGCTCTACGCCGTGGGCGTGCCCTGAGTCCGGCTCACACCACAGCAGGAAGCGGCCAGGTCACCACATCTGGAAGCGCCGGCAGCCCGTCCATCGACTGGCGAGCGACCGTCCGACGCGACCGCTCGTCGATGTCGATGTCGGTGTAGAAGGCCGCCAGTGCGTCCCGCCACGCCGCGATCGCGACCCCGCACATCACCGGGGGCAGCTGATCCATCTTCGCCCGCGCCTTGTTCCACTGTCCCCAGGCTCCCCGAGGGTTCCCGCGGCGGAGGTGCTCCAGAGAGACCGCCGCCTGGATCAGCGCCTGGAGCGCCTGCTTCGTCTCTCCCGACGCCGCACGCCAGGGAACCTCCAGCACCTCATGAGCCTCAAACCACTCCCGCGCCTGGATCATCGCGACCCCGACGGCGATCGGATCGTCTGCCATCGCTCCTCCCTCGCACCGGATAGCTGCCTGCGATGAACCTACTCCTCCTCAGCGTCATCATCACCCTGGCCTACGCCGCGCAGACCGCTGCGGGCTTCGGAGCGACGGTCCTGGCGGTGACGATTGGCTCGTTCTTCATGCCGATCGAAGCGCTGGTGCCGCTGCTGGTGCCGCTGTCGCTGGCGCAGACCCTCTGGATCGGCTGGCGACACCGCCAGCAGGTCGACACCGACTATCTCCTCCGCCGGATCCTCCCGCTGATGGGAGTCGGCATGCTGATCGGCTTCACCGCGCTCTCCGGGCTCGGGGGCAGCACCCTCAAGCTCGCCTTCGCGGTGATGATCCTGGTGCTCTCAGCACGGGAGCTGATCGCGATGTCCCGGGGAAGCCACGCCGGGGCCGGCTCTGCGGTCGCAGAGATCGCCGCGCTGCTGGGGGCGGGGGTGGTCCACGGCATCTTCGCGACCGGCGGACCGCTGCTGGTCTACGCTGCCAGCCGCCGCGCGATGGACAAGGGCACCTTCCGCTCGACCCTCATCGTCGTCTGGCTGCCGCTCAATGCGGTCCTGTGTGCCCAGCTCATCGCCGCCGGGCGGCTCACCGCGCAGCAGGCTCCCTCCGTCGGAATCCTCCTGCTCACCCTCCCCCTCGGGGTCTGGCTGGGCGAGCGCATCCACGACCGCATCGACGAGGTGCGCTTCCGGCGGATGGTGTTCTCGCTGCTGCTCGTCGCCGCGCTGATCTCAATGGGCGGCGTGCTGATCGCGATGGGCAGGTGAGCCGCGCGCCCTACGTCGCCATCGGGATGAAGCGCGCGGTGCCCTTGACCCGCTCGATCCAGTCTCGAATTGCCGGGTACCCGCTCAGGGAGAAGCCCGCCTCTGGCGCGACGTGGGTGTAGGCGAACAGAGAGACATCGGCGATGGTCAGCCGGTCGGTGACAAAGAATGCATTCTCTGAGAGGTGCTGCTCCATGATCTTCAGTGCCGCCGTGCCGCGCGTCCGCAAGCGATCTTCCGTACCCTCCGGCTGCCCCTCCAGATCTCCCCATCGGTACAGGTAGCGGAGCACTGCGATGTTCGGCTCGTGGCTGTACTGCTCGAAGAACATCCACTGCATCACCTGAGCGGCCGTGAGCGGGCTGCGCGGCAGGTAGGTGGTGCCGGCCGCGAGGTAGAACAGGATGGCGTTGGACTCCGCGAGGTTGGTCCCGTCCGCCAGCTTCATCAGCGGCACACGTCCGCTGGGGTTGAGCGCGAGAAACTCCGGGCTGCGGGTCTGTGGTGGATCCGCGAGGATGTCCAGCGCAGCGACCGGACAGCGGAGCCGCTGAAGCGCCAGCTGAAGCTGCACCTTGTAGCAGTTCCCCGACGGTGTCGCTGAGATGAAGAGTCGAGTCGGCGATGGCTTCACACTGAGCCTCCCAGGCATCCTCTATATCCGACCGGTCTCCTGCTGCTGCCTGACGATTGCGCATGCGGACAAATTCCAGCAACATGGTGCCGATGCTTACTCTGATCACACTGCTCGGCTGCTCCAAAGACCTCGACCAGGACGGCTACGACGACAAGAACGACTGCGACGACAACAACTCGGCGGTCTACCCGGGCGCGCTGGAGGCGTGCAACGGCATCGACGACAACTGCGACGGGGACACAGACGGCGGTGCCCACGATGCGCTGGACTGGTTCGGTGACGCAGACGGCGATGGCTATGGCATCGCCGATGAGTACACGGAGGCCTGCGAGGCACCGGAGGGCTACGTCGACAACATCCTGGACTGCGACGACACCGCTGCGACCACCTACCCAGAGGCCGACGAGCTCTGTGACGGGGAAGACAACGACTGCGACGACGAGATCGACGAGGACGACGCGGTCGACTCGCCGACCTGGTACTACGACGGCGACCTCGACGGCTTCGCCGCCGACGACAAGACCATCGTCACCTGCAACCAGCCCACGGGGTACCTCTCCGAGAGCACCGACTGCGACGACAGCGACGCCGGCGTCTACCCCGGAGCGGCCGAGGTCTGCGGCGACGGGGTGATCAACGACTGCGAGGCGAGCGTCTCCTCGGCGGTGGATACCTGCGGCCTCGGCAGCGAGGTCAACCTCACCGACGCCCGTGCCTTCCTCGTGGGCGAGGACCGCTACGGCGAGGCGGGCTTTGCCGTCAGCCAGGCCGGCGACTTCAACGGCGATGGCCTCGGCGACATCATCATCGGCGCGCCCTACCACGACGAAGCGAGCGAGGACGACGGGCGGGCCTACATCGTGTTCGGCGATGCCAGCGGCGAGGTCGACCTCTCCACTGCGGACGCCACCTTCACCGGCTTCAGCGGCAACGACTTCGCTGGGTACTCGGTCGCCGGTCTCGGCGACTGGGACGGCGATGGCCTCGACGACGTCGCCATCGGCGCGAACCAGGCGGGGGTCTACGTGGTGGCTGGCGGCAGCAGCGGCGACCTCGTGCCTTCCGAGTCCTATGCCCGACTTGCGGGCGGAAACTACGCGGTCGGCGCGGCGGGGGACCTCGACGGAGACGGGCTGGCAGATCTCATCGCCGGCAACCCCTACGACGACAGCAACGTCTCCAACGGCGGCATCGTCTACCTCGTCCTCGGTGGCATCTCTGGCAATCCCTCCCTCGGCGGCAGCGCAGACGCGAAGCTATACGGCAGCGAGGAGAGCGGCCAGAGCGGCTGGGTGGTCTCTGGCATCGGTGACTTTGACGGCGACGGCTTCGACGACATCATCATCGGCGCCCCCTACGAAGACAGCCCCGAGGATGGCACCGACAACGCTGGCTGTGTCTGGATCGTCTCTGGCGATGATCGGGAGGATGCCGACATCGCCGATGTCATGACCGCCCGCTACTGCGGCTCCGGAGACAACGAGTACCTCGGCTGGTCGGTCTCCGGCGCCGGCGACATCGACGACGACGGACTGGACGACGCCATCTTCGGCGCTCCGGGCAACACCGACGCCGGCGGAGATGCCGGCGCAGCGTTCATCGCGCAGGGCGGAGAGGACGGCGACTTCGAGTCTGACGATGCCTACGCGACCCTCCTGGGGACCGGCGGAGAGGCCGGCAGCTCCGTCTCCGAGGGCGGCGACGTCAACGGCGATGGTCGGGCCGACCTGCTCGTCGGTGCCCCCGAAGAAGACGACGGCGGGGCCAACTCCGGCACCGCCTACCTCATCCTCGGTGGCCTCTCCGGCACCTTCGATCTCGCCAACGCCGACACGAAGCTGTACGGCACCCAGAGCAACGAGTACGCCGGCTGGTCACTCTCGACCGCAGGAGACGTCAACAACGACGGCCTCTCCGACATGCTGGTCGGCGCCTACCTCAACGACGAGGGCGGCGAGGAAGCCGGCGGTGCCTACGTCATCCTGGCCGGGGGCTACTGAGCAGGCCACGGGCCGCAGCATCCACCTTAAATTCCTCCAGCAGCCAGTCGCGGAACCGCTCCACGGCGGGCCGCAGCCCCGACCGACGTGGCATGAGCAGCCAGTAGGCAAAGCCGCAGCGGAGGGTGTGCTCGAAGGGACGAACCAGGCGCCCTGAGGCGATGGCATCCGCGGTCAGGGTGTTGCGCCCCAGCGCGAGTCCCTGACCCGCAGTGGCGGCCTCCAGGGCCATGTGCGCGTGACTGAAGTGGACGCCGGTCGTGGCCTCCAGGCCGGTCTGGCCCGCCGCCGTGCTCCACTCCTGCCAGCCGATGTGTGCCGTGTGGTGCGAGAGCGCATCGGCATGCAGCAGCACACAGCGCGACAGGTCCCCTGGTCGCTCGATGCGGTTCTGCTCACGGTACAGCGGGCTACAGACCGGACGGACGTCCTCGTGGGTCAGGCGCACCGCGTGGACCCCCTGGTAGCCGCCCGGACCAAATCGAACACACACATCCACCACGCCGACGCCCGGCTCGACCAGTCGATCGTCGGCGGCGACGTGCACCTCGATCTCCGGGACATCGGCTCGGAGCTGACCCAGCCGAGGGACCAGCCAGCGGATCGCAAACGAGGGCGAGCAGCTCACCGCCACCCGGTTGTCGCTGACCAGCCGGTCCAGCTCAGCCATCCCCGCCTGGAGCCTCCCGAAGGCTTCGTCCACAGCCGCAAACAAGACCTGGCCGCTCGGCGTCAGCTCGACATGCCGCGGCAGCCGCAGAAACAGCGAGAAGCCGAGGGCATCCTCCAGGCCACGGACGCGATGGCTGACCGCTCCCTGCGTCACGTGGAGCTGCTTGGCAGCATGAGAGAAGCTCTGCGCCTTCGCGACCGCATGGAAGGTCATGAGACCTGTGAGTGGCGGAAGCGTTGTGTACCGTAGGCTCATTGCACCACCGAGGGCTTCGCTGGGAGGGGTTCAGCTGGCTGCAGCTGAGACGGCTTTTCAGGCGTCCCAGGTTGAATCTGTCGTTTGCTAAGAGACAACCTGACGCTGACCACAACGCCACATTTGCCCATTAAAAAAGCTCATCCATAGACCGTGGTGCCCCCAGATAGGCTGCGGGTGTCGATGTCGCGATCGGCCGTGAGCAGCGCTGCAGCAACTCCTCAGCGGGCGCAGCGTCCGAACCGACACCCCGGCGCGCCGATGGCTGGACAGCGAGCGACCTGAAGCGGACCAACCCCGAATCAATGACCGGATAATCATTGTAATTCGCTAACTTTCGAACATTTGCGGAACCGCGTCCGGCTCTGCTATGGTTGCCCGACAAGAGGACAATCTTCATGTCGATGCGCTTCCTGGCCCTGATCCTGCTGTGTGCCTGCGGTGACAAAACCGAAGACGACACCGGCGACGACAACGGCATCACGACGGGTGGTTCCTCGGATGTCGCCGGCGACTGGGAGGGGGTCTGTGCCTTCCCGGACGGGGACATCAACATCGACATGGTGCTCAACCAGAAAGACCGCGACCTGACCGGCGGCGCAGACATCTGGATCGTCGAGAGCAGCGACACCGTCCTGGAGTACGACGGCAACATCACCGGCACAGTCACCCTGGACAACATCGACATGGAGCTTGTCGCCGACAAGTACGGCACCCTCAAGATGGATGCCTACCTCTCCTCCTCCGCTGAGTCTGGCGAGAAGCTGATCGGAACGTGCAAGGCTCCCGATGGGGCCTCGGGCAACCTCGCGCTGTCTCGCTGAGGTGTCGCGTCTGGCATGGGCAGCCTCCGGGATCCTCGGACTGGGCCTGATGGCAGTGGCGCTGGACAACCGTCGCCTGCGCAGCGTGCTCGCCGACATGCGGCAGGCGCGCGCCGCGGCCTCCGCAGCACCAGCGGTTGCCACCCTCGGTCCCCACGGCGCAGCTCCTTCAGCCAACCCCGCGCCCCCCGCCGCGGCGCTCCCGCCGCCCGCCGCTCCCGCGACTCCCGATGCTCCCGATCTCGAAGAAGCCGTGGCGGCCCGACTCGCACAGCAGCAGGCTGCGCGCATGCAGCAGATGCAGGGCAACGCAGCGGATGCGGTCGATGACTTCGCGGACACTGTGGAGCTGGCGGACGCGGTCCGTGACGACCTGCACGGCGTGGTCGACGATGCCATCGCCGATCTGACCGAGGCCTGGAAGCACCACGGGAACGATCTGAGCGGGGAGGCGATGCAGGCGGAGGTGACTGAGATCCGCGCGGATCTCGATGATGACCTGGTCGCGCTGATCGGCGAAGAGGGCACCGATGCCTTCCTCTCTACACTCGGTCCGACCTCCTGGCTGCGGTAGCCCTCCCAGCCCCGTCTCTGGAATGGTCGTAGAAAGAGGCTTGTCACCCCATCAAGCCCTCCAGGTTACCCCTCCACCATGCAGCGACTCCCGAGCGACTGGATCCAGGACGGCTACGACGTCCATGTTGTCTACACGGCTCCCCACCGGGACGAAGCACACGCACTCCACCGTGCGTTCCTTGCCTACCTCGACGCCGAGGGCATCCCCTACACCCGGCCGATCCTCTTCGAGGATCCCGTCGGCCCCTGGCCCACGTCGATGTGGCAGGTCCTCCTCAAGAACCCCGACTCCGCCGCCATCGCGCGCGACCTGGGCCGCTGTGTGGCGTGGATGATGCTCAACCGGGGCGACCTGTCGGTGATGATCCACCCCAACACCACCGCAGCAGCGGACTTCGGCGGCCACCTCGCCGATCACAGCGCGTCCATGCTCTGGATGGGTGAGCCGCAGGTCCTGAAGCTCGACATCTTCCGCTAGCGTCTACTTCGGACCGGTGTAGGTGTAGACCCGGTAGTCGTTGGGCTCGCCTACGATGGTCATGTCCTGGCTGTCGGTGACCGTGATCCCCTCCGGCTTGCTCATCGTCACCGCAAGCTCAGCGATGATCTCCCCGTCTGCGTCGACATCGAGGACCACGGCGGCTTCGTGACTGAGCACCATCAGCCGCCCGGTTCGGGCATCGTAGCGACAGCTCGAGATGTCGCTGATGCGGCCCCCGAGCGCCACCTCGGCATCAAACGGCTCGGTGACAACGAGCGTGTCCTCGTGGGAAGCATCCTCGGATCCCTCGGGTCGAGAGAAGGTGTAGATGGTCATCGGGCTCTTCTCACTGCAGACCCAGAACGTCTCGCTCGCCGGATCGTAGGCGACCCCCTCGCCGCCGCGATTGAAGGACGAGGGCTCCTCAGCAAAGGCGATGAGCTGGAAGTTAGAGAGGTCGATGGTTTCAGCACCCTCAGGGACCACGCCGACGTACACCACGCCGGACTCCGCGACGAAGGCAAACTCATGGTCGCTGCCGTCTGAGCCGAGGTAGGCGATGTCCTCCAGGTCGCTGTGCTCGACGCTGGTGAGGGCGATCTCTCGGAGGTGGGTGAAGTCCGCGGCAAGCTCGTGCAGCCGCCGGTTGCTGTCGAGGATGCCCATGTAGGTGCCGGTCGCCGGGTTCCAGGTGACCCCGGAGAGGTTGGAGCTGATCTCGTCGATCTCCCCGACCACCCCGCTCTCGACGTAGTGGGCCAGCGGCGAGTCCGGCGCGTCGCAGTCGGTGTTCACCGCGCTGTCGGTGTCGTCGCAGTCGGCCCCGCCGTGGGCCTCGGCGTCTTCCCCGTCGCCGTCGGCGTCGTAGTCACTCTCTCCATCGCAGTCCTGATCGACGCCGTCGTAGTAGACCTCCTCTGCGCCCGGATGGACGGTGGCGTCACCGTCGTCGCAGTCGCCATCCTCCTTGGTGTAGCCGTCGCCGTCGCCGTCGCCGTCCGGCTCAGCGGTCTCGTCCGGGTCCGCCGTGTCGGTGTCGGTGTCAATCGGAGCCTGAGTGTCCTCAGAGACGGTGCCCGGAGAGCACGACAGCAGCACGGAGAGCAGGCAGGAGTTCAGATTCATCCCCTGACAATGACAGAAGATCGCTAACTATGGACAGACCTCTCCGCTGGCCTCCAGAAAGATGAAGCAGTCATCGCCCGCACACGCCGTCAGCCCGGACTCCCCCAGCCATGCCACCCCGCATGCTCCAGCGAGCCCCTCTGCCAGCCCCACCGCCACCCGCAGCGCGCTGTAGTACCCCATGTCCTCGCCGACAGTGAGGGTGTCATCGGTGAGGGTCAGGAAGCCGGCATCGGATTCGTAGATGCTCTGGTTCACGGTCGCCGCAGCCTCGTTGTACAGGCAGGCCGCGCCGCTGCCGCCGCTGCTCGCCCAGTCCGGACACGCCGCGCCAAGCTCAAGGCCGACCAGCCTCCACAGCCCCTCCAGCAGCGCAACCTCCGGCAGCCCGGACACCGAATCGGTCAGCCCGAAGTGGGTCGAGAGCACCGCCTGGCACCCCACAGAGAAGTCCTCGCAGGCCTCATCCGCCTGGGGCCAGACCTCGGGAGCAGCACAGGAAAGAAGCACGATCATCCAGGGAGGATATCGTGGAAGTGTGCTGACCGACGATGCGCTGTTCTCCCGCCTGGCGTCCCTGCTCGCCCCCCTCAAGACCGACACGATGACCGGTCGTCCGGTGCGCGATCCCCAGCGGGTCGCTCAGGCCGTCGAGCTGATGGCCAGCCTGCCTCGGAGCACCTGGCTGCCGCGGCTGCGCACCCTCACCCTCGTCTCTCTCGACCTCTCCGGGCTCGATCTCTCCGACGTCTGGCTCTCGCGCACTCAGCTGTCTGACTGCCGACTTCAGGACTGCAACCTCACCCGCGCAGACCTCCGCGAGGCCAACCTCAACAGCGCCATCCTCGCCGGAGCCGTCCTCGCCGGGGCCTGGCTGCACCGGGCCAACCTGCGCGACGTCAACCTCACCGGTGCCGATCTGAAGGGAGCAGACCTTACCGGTGCCGATCTGAGGGGGGCAGACCTCACGGGTGCCGAGCTCACCGGGACGATCTTCGCAGACACCATCTGCGATCCGAAGACCACCTGGCCCCACAGCAAGCCAGCGGGCGTCCACAGCCTCAGGCCTGGCCTGTCCGCCGTCCAGGCCGACCTCTCCGAGCAGTGGATCACCGCCACCGACCTCACCGACGCCGATCTCTCCCAGGCCAGCCTCCGCCGCTCGTCGCTGCGCGGCTCCACCTTCACCGGCGCCGACCTCTCCGACGCTGACCTCTCCGGCGCCGACCTCCAAGGCTCCCGCCTCGCCGAGGCCACCCTCACCGGGGCCACCTTCGACGGCGCGCTGGCGGATGCCCGGACCACCTGGAGCGGCGCGGTGCCGGCCGGCGTCCTCGTGCTGGCGCCCGGCCTGGAGGCCGAGGGAGCCGACTTCAGCGGCTACATCCTGTTCGGGGTCAACCTCACCGGCGCGAAGCTGTCGGGCTGCCGGATGCGGGGCACCACCCTGAACCGGGCCAACCTGACCAGCGCTCAGCTTCAGCAGGCGGATCTGCGACAGGCCAACATCGGAGACGCCGCGCTGGAGGGCGCCGATCTCTCCGGTGCCGACCTCACGGGCGCCCAGCTCCGCCGCTCCTGGAGCAGCTGGACGAACACCCGCGGCACCTCCTTCCGCTTCGCGCGGCTGCCTGGCGCGGAGTTGGGTCTGCGTGACCTGACCGGCGCAGACCTGACCGGCGCAGACCTTCGCAGGGCCTCCCTGTCGGGCAGCATCCTCCAGGGAGCCTCGCTGCGCCAGTCCGACCTCACCGACGCAGACCTCTATCTCGCCGACCTGCGGGGCTGTGACCTCACCGGTGCCCGGGTCACCGCCGAGCAGCTGACCTGGATCATCCGAGACCAAGCCACCCGCATCGACCACCCCCTGCCCCTGCCACAGATTCGCGCCGGTGCGGACCTCTCCGGACTCAACCTGAGGTCCTCCTGGCTGCGTGACCTGGACCTGTCCGGGGCTGATCTCTCAGGCGCGAGGTTGGACATGGCCGATCTCTGTGGCTGTGACCTGACCGGCGCAGACCTCTCAGACGCCAGCCTCATCCGCACCCGCTACAGCCTCGCGACCCGCTGGCCCGACGGCTTCGATCCAACCGACGCAGCCCACAACCTCCGGCTTCAGGAAGACTGAGCCGCCAGCGCCGAAGCGCAGCCCGTGCTCTGCCTGGTCTGCGCTCGGACACCACGACCACCGATCCGATATTTCCCAGCCAACGGCACATCGAGAACGTCAACGAGCCAGCAGGGCCGCGAGGGGTGTGGACGCTCCACCCATGCGGCAGCCTCCGAGGGTCAGCGACGCCCGGCTCCAGGTGCAGACCACGGCGCTCCGCATGGGAGCACAAAGAGCCTTCAGACACCATAGACTTCGGTATGATGGAGTCCCCAAGGGAGGCTTCCGCGATGCGCCTGCTGCTATCTGTCCTGCTGATGTCTTGTGGTGACAAGGACGAGCCGACCGACACCATCGCCGAAGAAACGGACGCAGACTCCGACGCAGACTCCGACGCAGACTCCGACGCAGACTCCGACGCAGACTCCGACGCAGACTCCGACGCAGACGCCCGCTACCACCCCGAGGGCTACAGCACGTCCGAACAGCACGGCGGGGATGCCAAGCAGCACACCGAGACCTGCACCGACTGCCACGGCGCAGACCTCACCGGCGGTGACGACGGCGCGCTGAGCTGCAACACCTGCCACACCCCCGAAGAGCCCGAGGCGTGGCGGACCGACTGCACCTTCTGCCACGGCGGCGGAGACAACGCCACCGGGGCGCCTCCCGAGTCCATCGACGACAGCAAGACCGACGATGCCTTCGGTGCACACTCCCGCCACGTCGAGGAAAACACCCACGCCCCGTTTGACTGCGAGAGCTGCCACGTCACGCCCGAGGACATCCTGGCGACGGGCCACATATTCGACGCCACTCCTGGAGTCGCGGAGGTCGACTTCACCGCCGGACTCTCCGCCGCAGGAGCCTGGAACGCCAAGAAGAACGCCTGCACCAACCTCTACTGCCACTCTACCGGCCAGGCAGACGACGGCGAGGTCTCCGTCGCGGATGGCCCCCTCGCCTGCGACTCCTGCCACGCCGGCATGGACAGCAGTCGCGAAGAGCGGAGCACGATGAGCGGCGAGCACAGCCACCACATCGGCCACAACATCGGCTGCCACGAGTGCCACAGCGACACCACATCCGACGACGCGTCGATCAGCGGGACCGCCTTGCACGTCAACGGCGTACCGGACATCGTGCTCGATCACGACCCGCAGATTCAGTGGGACAGCACCCAAGAGACCTGCACCGGGCAGTGCCATGGCGAGAACCACAACAACCGCACCTGGGTGCACTGACACCGACCGCGTCTCTGCTCACCACAAGAAGCGGCCGGTCCGACGACCGCTGGTGAGCAGGGGCTCCGGCGGGACCGTGCTCCTTGAGGGCGATCATGCCCCTGGTGATCCGCCAGCGACCCGATGCACCGCCGCTGCATCCCCTCACAACAGCCCCCGCGAAGAGACCGGCGACCATGTCCTGGATCCGAGGGGCCTGAGGGCTCAGTCAGTGGGGGCCTCGGGCCACGCTGTCAGCTCAAAAAGCTGCACTCCGGCCACTGCGACGACCTCATCTCTGGGGGAGTCCGAGACAATGGCCCGCAGCGCGCGGAAGTACCGGAGATGCTCCTCGCGGATGCGCTCCAGATCCGATCGGGAGCAGGTGAACACGTTGTAGGAGAACTGCCCGGGTGCGCCGCTGCGAGCCCTCCGGGCGGCCTCCTGGTACCAGTGCGACTTGAGGCGTCGGCCGATGCGGGGGTGGCGTCGGGTGTCGACCGCCAGCGCGCGGCCTTGGTAGTGGGTGCCTGTCCAGTCGACCTGCTCGGTGTCTCTCAGGAAGGTCAGGCAGCGGGCCTCCTCCTCGGCAGACATGCCCAGCCTTGCGGCGATCCAGCCCGGCTCATGGGCCAGCAGCGCGCGGTACTCCTCCAGCTCCAGCGCCCGCAGGATCGCCTGGGTCCAGGGGTAGCGATCGGCACCCTGGCGGCGGGCCTCCAGCTGACGCCACAGCGGCTGGAGAGTCGGCAGGGCCTCGGGCGGGACCAGCTCGACCAGCAGATCCGCCACCCGCAGCGAGGTGGCCTCGATGAGCGTCAGGAGATCAGGCAGGCGGGGCTGAGTCTGCCCAGAGAGCCAGCGAGAGACCGCCGAGCGGCTGACCCCCACCCGCACCGCTAGCTCGGTGATCGGAGTGCTGCCTTGAAGATCACGGAGCAGGCTGGCGACCGCCTCGGGCTGCTCGGGAGAGAGGGCGTCGAGCCAGGACGGGGTGCGACCGTAGAAGCGGATCAGGGCGGCGCGGGTGTCAATTCCGCTGCGACGGCAGGCCCGGAAGGTCTCTGCACCGGTGGGGTAGCGTCGGCCAGACTCCCACTTGTAGGCGACGTTGCTGCGGTAGCCGAGGCGGCGGGACCAGGCGATCTGCGAGCGGCGTCCTCGAAGCGCGACGAGCAGCTCCTGGGCGAGCGCTTCGAAGTTCAGTGGCAGCATGTCGGTCGGCATTGTGGACTCACAATATACCAAAAATGCACGGTAATGGTCCATATTGAGCGATGTTTTGTGCAGTTCTGGACTTGCAGTTTGCGGACCTCAGGCTCATATTGTGGGCATGTGCCCTGAAGCGCCTCCAGCATCGGACCACAACCGACCGGAGCTCGCGCGCTGAGGGGCCTGTACCATCGGTCAGGAGAGACAATGCACCTGTTCTTCCTTGTACTCCTCGCTGCCTGCCGGCCCACAGCGACGTCCCCTGAGCCTCCCGGAGACGACACCGCAGACTCCGGCGCGGCCTCCTTCAGCGATGATCCGCTGTTTGACCTCTCCCGTCTCCTCCAGGTCGAGCTGAGCTTGCCAGAGGCGGACTGGGATGCCCTGCGCACCCAGACCCGCTCCATCGAGGAGACCTTCCTCAGAGAGGACTGCCAGGAGGCGCCGTTCGAGAGCCCGTTTACGTGGTTTGAGGC
Organism: Myxococcota bacterium; assembly: GCA_029251165.1. Lineage (GTDB taxonomy): Bacteria > Myxococcota_A > UBA796 > UBA796 > UBA796 > JAQXDW01. The sequence goes on along the minus strand of JAQXDW010000143.1, from coordinate 2,481 downwards.
GAGTGTCAGCCTGGACGGCGAGTCGTTTGAGCGCATCGAGGTGCGCAAGAAGGGCTTTGTTGGCTCCCTCAGCGAGAACAAGCCGAGCCTCAAGCTCGACCTCGGTGAGTTCGACAGCAGCGCGACCTTCCTCGGAGCCCGACGGCTGACGCTGAACAACGCCGTCTCCGATCCGGCCCTCATCCGGCAGTGCCTCACCTACGCCGCCTTCGCTGATGCCGGCATCCCCTCCAGCCGGTGCAGCCTCGCCCGGGTGCGCGTAAATGGCGAAGACCTGGGAGTCTATGCCAACATCGAGCCGATCAAGAGTGCGATGCTGGAGCGGCACTTCGTCAGCGCCGAGGGGAACCTCTACGAGGGCACCCTGTCGGACTTTCGAGAGGGCTGGACGGGAACGCTGGAGAAGAAGAACAACGAGGATGAGGACGACTGGAGCGACATCGCGGCGCTGGTGGCGGCGCTGGAGGCGGACGACGACATGCTGCTCGATGCACTGGCAGCGGTGCTCGACCTCGACGACTTCTTCTCGTTCTGGGCAATGGAGGTCCTCACCCAGCACGGCGACGGCTACGCCAGCAACACCAACAATTTCTACCTCTATGCCGATCCGGAAGACGGCCTGCTGCGGTTCATTCCCTGGGGTGTGGACATGACGCTGGGCGTCTGGGAGGAGGAGCCGCCCAGCGTCTATGCAAACGGGCTGCTGACCTGGCGGCTCTACAACCTGCCAGAAGGGCGCCAGCGGTATGAAGACGCCATGACCGAGCTCCTCTCCGCGCACTGGGACGCCGGGCGCATGGCCGAGCGCATCGATGCCATGGAGGCTGCCGTCGAGGCGGACGATGCCTCAACCTCCGGGCTCAGCACCCAGATCGCAGCGGTCCGGGCTCGGGTGGCGGATCGGGCCGGAGAGCTGGAGGCGGCACTGGAGGATGGGCTCCCAAGCTGGGACAGTGATCCACAAGAGCTGTTCTGCATCACGCCTTTTGGCGTGGTCGAGGCGAACTTCCAGACCACCTGGGGCACCCTGACTGCAGCCGATCCGTTCTCAACAGGATCCGCCGAGATCCACCTCGACCTCGACGACGGCACTGCGATCGACCTGAAGACCGGCAGCGCAGTCGCCGGCACCAGCGAGGGCGAGACGCTGCTGTACCTTCCGGCCTGGATCTCACCGACCGAGGCCATTCTCCTGTACGCCACCGTGCCCGAGGATGACATCACCCCCGGCACCCTCTCCCTCGACCTCAGCGAGCGCATTGGGGCGCTGCTCTACCTGGACACCGAGACGATGGAGGACTTCGAATTCGTCAGCTACATCATCGGAGACCTCACCTTCACTGAGGCATCTACCGATACCGATGCTCCGGTAGAGGGTTCCTTCAGCGGCGAGCTGTTTGCCTTCTGAGCACGGCACACACTGTGGCGGCTGCGAGGGCGTGCCCGGCTCGCTCAGCGCCAGCAGATCTCATAGTCCAGGGAGTGCCCGATGCGGCCAGAGAACCGCTCGATGGACTTCGCCGCCATCTTCTCGCTGAGCCCCACCGGGATCAAGGTGGTCAGCCAGCTCGCCAGCCCAGGCTCTCCGACCCGGCTGCGGCCTCCGGAGGCCGGTGTGTAGGCAATCTCCGCGCTGCGCTGATTCAGCTTCTCCAGCAGCGCGTAGAGGTCTCGGAACACGATGAACGAGGTCTCGTTCTGGTTGGCGACCCAATTGGCGACCGGCAGGAAGTCGATGAGGTGAATGAGCTGGTAGTTCAGCTGGATCCAGAAGTCCTCGCCGCTCATCTCGATGGGAGCATTGTCGATGACCCGGTGGAAGCGGATCGACTCGAGCTGCTCAGTCCGATGGGCATTGGCCCACAGCTCAGCCCGCAGCGCTCCGGAGTACAGCAGCCGCAGCACGGAAGGAAATGCCTCGGTGTGGGTCCACTCCTCCGGGGTCATCAGTGCCTTGAGCGACGGGATCTTGTCGGCGCTCATCGCGAAGGTGTTGGTGCCGGTTCCGAGGATGGAGTGCAGCAGCATGACGATGGGTGCATGGCCGGGGAAGTGCTGCACGCAGTACTCGAAGCCAAAGTAGAGGTGATCGAGGAATGAGCCGTCGGCATGCTCGACGTCGAAGTCGCACTCCTCGACCATAAACCTCAGCAGCTCTGGACGAATCTCAGGGAGGGCATGCTGTGCGCGAGCGGCTTCGTAGCCAGACTCCACCGCTGCGGCGGCATCGGGGCTCCAGTGAACCTCCTTGCCCACCCGGGTCTTCATCACGAACCGCGCGGCCTTGCCCTCCAGGGTCTGGAAGATGGTCTGGTCGAGGTCGAAGTCTGAGATCGGCTCGATCCGAACGGAGCCGGTGTGCTGAAAGGCCCCACCGCGCACAATGGCGGCCTTGCGGTGAAGTGAGGGTTCAGGTCGAACCTCAGCAGACTGTGTCATGGCGGCCCTCGCGTGCGGTCATCTGCCCTGCTTCTAAACCAC
>JAQXDW010000142.1 GCA_029251165.1 Myxococcota bacterium | reverse complement strand
ACATCGCCCTTCTTGATGGAGCCGATGCGGCGGATGTCGAGGCGGACGGAGGCGTAGAACTTCAGCGCGTTTCCGCCGGAGGTGGTCTCCGGGGAGCCGAACATGACGCCGATCTTGTGACGGAGCTGGTTGATGAAGATCACCGTGCAGTTCGACTTGTGGATTGCAGAGGTCAGCTTTCGCATCGCCTTGCTCATCAGTCGTGCCTGGGTGCCCGGCTGCATGCTGCCCATGTCGCCCTCGATCTCGGAGCGGGGAGTGAGCGCGGCGACGGAGTCGATGACGATGATGTCGACTGCAGCGGAGCGGGCGAGGGTCTCGGCGATCTCGAGGGCCTGCTCGCCGGAGTCGGGCTGAGCGAGGAGGAGGTCGGGGACCTTGATGCCGAGGTTGGCGGCGTAGTTGATATCAATGGCATGCTCGGCATCGATGAAGGCAGCGACACCGCCGGCCTTCTGGCACTCTGCGATGGCATGCAGGGTGAGGGTGGTCTTGCCGGAGGCCTCCGGTCCGTAGACCTCAATGATTCGACCCTTGGGGAGTCCGCCAACCCCGAGGGCGATGTCGAGGGTCAGGCTTCCAGTGGAGATGACCTCGACGCTGCGATCAACCGAGTCATCGGTGAAGCGCATGATCGCGCCCTGGCCGAACTGGCGCTGAATGTTGGAGATGGCGGCTTCGATGGTCTTGGTGCGGTCGGTGGTGCTCATTTGAACTCTCCTGTGATGTCCTTGCGACACTGAACACATATGGTGGTTTACGAGGCCGTGTAAGATCCAAAGTGGACATTTTATGTCTGAAATAAGGTGTAGTCAATATTGTTGATTATCGATTGTCTACATTTGTTGTGGTGTAATTGAATCTGCACTTGATTCAGTTCTGATGGTTTGTGTTTTGGGCTTTTTATGTCCGGTTATGGGGTGTGGCTGATCCTGGTGCCGCCGGAGTGCGCGGGGTTCTGGTGGTCCTCGCGCTCAAGCGGGCCGGACAGCGCTGCGCAGGAGGCGGTGCGCCTGGCGGGATAAGCGATGCTGCATGCTCTCTGTGACTTCCCACACCTCCGATCTCGGCGTGCTCGAGGACGCATCCCTGCTCAGCGGCCGGCGTCGTGACCTCGTTCGAGTCACCTTGACTGACGGCATCTGGCATGTGGCTCATGCTGACGTGAGGCTTCGATGAGGACGGTCATCATCGGTGCCGGCCTGGCTGGCTGTAGTGTGGCGTGGCGGCTGGCGGGGGAGGGAGAGGTTGTGCTGCTGGAGCAGGCGCTTCAGCCCGGCGCAGAGGCCTCCTCACAGAACGCTGGGATGATCCGTCGGCTGGGTGAGGACCCCTACGAGCGTGCCCTGGCGATTCGGACCGCTGCGTTCCTGGCGGATCCCGGCGAGGACTGGGCGGGGCTGACGCCCTCGGTCGTCACGGGAGCTCTGCTCGGTCTCGCGCATGATCCCGATCACCTCAGCGATGCGGTTGCTCACCTTCGGGCCAGCGGGATCACCGTCGAGCGCCTCGAAGATGCTGCGGAGGTCGCGCCGGCCATGGCCGGGAGTCGGCTGATTCGCTCCTGGTATGTGCCCGACGAGCGGCTGGCGGACGCCTGGCAGATCCTCTCCGGGCTGCTGCGGGGCATCCGGCGGCGGGGCGGCGTGATCCGCTGCGGTGTGTCTGTGCAGCGCATCATCACCCAGGGCGGCGCGGTGGTCGGGGTCGAGACGAGCGCCGGGCGCATCGGTGCGGATCGGGTTGTCCTGGCGGCGGGGGCGTGGAGCGGTCAGCTGGCCGCGGCGCTCGGGCTCGCACGTCCGCTGATTCCGCTGCGTCGGACCCTGCTGCACATCCCCGCACATCCTCTCTCGAGGCCGGATCATCCTTGGTGCTGGGTGGATGATGTCGGGATCTACATCCGTCCGGAGAGCGACGGCTGGCTGACCTCGGGGTGTGACGAGGCGGTCGATCCGCCGCTCCCCGGTCCCGGCTCTCAGGGGCTGGTGGAGTCGGTGCCTCGGGCGCTGGCGATGGACAAGATCGCCCGACACTTTCCGGCGCTCGGCGCGGTCCGTCTGTCGACGGGCTGGAGCGGACTGCGGACCTTTGCGCCTGACCGTCGTCCGGTGCTCGGTGCTGACGGAGAGGTCGCGGGGCTGTGGTGGGCGGCAGGGCTGGGCGGCTTCGGGGTCACCTGCGGCATTGCGGCGGGCGAGGCGGTCGCGGCATGGATGCAGGGGCAGACCATCGACTGGCTGGACCCGGAGGGCGTGAGCCCGAGCCGGCGCTATCTGTCTCGCTGGCCGATCCGCCCGACGGGCGCGCTGTCCCGGCCCCGGCTCATCTCTGGTACCGATCAGAGGTTGTTTGCGCCGGGAGTTGGCTCGACGGTGTAGGCCCACTCCTGGCCTCCGTCGAGGGGGCGGCCCCAGGACTGGTCCGGGGCGAGCATGGGGTAGGTGACGGCATCGACGGTCTCGCCTTGGCCATCCTGCAGGACGATGCTCTCTCCGTCTCGGTCGAGCTTGAAGCTGGCATGTGGATCGGTGAGGTCATCTCTGTCTGGGTCGTCTCTGTCTGGGTCGTCGCACCAGATGAGCAGGAAGGCCCCTGGCTCGAGGGTCTGCGAGGGGGTGAGCCTCCAGGGCTCCTCGGCATCGTCGGACAGGCTCCAGCCGGTGAGATCGATGGCCTCGCTGCTGCTGTTGTGCAGCTCGATCCAGTCCTCGCGCGCGCCAAGCTCGCTGGTGATGCCGCTCTGGTTGTCGGCGAGCAGCTCGTTGAGCACGACACCTTCAGCTCGGACTGTGCTGTCGGTGTCTCCACCGGGCGGGGCCGTGTCCAGGCGCCAGGTGTCGTCTGCGGGAGCCGCTGCGTTGCTGCAGCTGAGGAAGAGGGGGAGCATCACTCCAGCACCACTGCGCCGCTGGGGTGCATGCTGAGCAGCGCGTAGACCCGGGTCTGCTCTGCGAGCGCGCTGGCACCGGCGATGGCCACTGCCTGAGCGTCTGCGTCGGTGTGCTCGACGCCAAGAATCACACGCATCGGCGTGCTCCCCCAGGTCACCCCGCCGCGGACGGTGCGCAGGGTGCTGTCGTCGATGGCTTCGGTGGTCTGGTCGTACCGGATGAACACCGAGAGGTCCAGCGGCAGGCTTCCCTCGGACCACGCTGAGATCCCGAGCGGTGTGCGGTCAATGTCACCGGCGATGCCCCATGCGGTGAGCGCCTCGGCCCCGAGGCGGACCGGAGCCACAGCAGCGGTGATGCGACCGCCGGCTCTGTGGTCCCGAGCGCTGTCGAGGCCCCGAGAGCCGTCTCGTCCCAGAAGCGCAATCGCCAGGCGCTCAGGATGCGCGGGCACCGGGCGGGCGATGATCATGGCGGTGGTGTTCTTGCCGTTGTTGCGCTCAGCGAGCTGGGCGCCTTCTCCGGTGGTGACGGTGGCGAGCGCGGAGATCACCTGGTCTGGTGCCCCCCAGGCTGCCGAGATGCCGAGGTCGGAGCGCTCCAACCAGCCGACCGCCTCGCTCAGAATCGGTGCCGCCGCCCGCAGGTCCCAATCCGCGTTGCCCGTCGCCACCCAGGGATCATCGATAAGGCCTGCTGCAACGGTGATGTTCGGCCCCATCCAGGCGGCCTCAGCGATCTGGAGCACCGGCACGATGGACTCTCCTCTGACCCCGGTGGCGCTGTCGAGCCCGCCGGTTCGTGCACCGATGACCGCGACCCGTCCCCGGTACTTCCCGGTGGTGAGGCCCAGCTCCAGTCGGGAGCGGGGGAGGGTGAGCGCGGTGGAGATGCCGTCCTCCGGCCAGCTCTGCTGTAGTCCTCCGGCGATCTCAAGGCCGATGCTCAGGCAGTCGGGGGCGTCGCTGGTCTCGGGAGCTGGGAGGAGGGAGAGGGCCTGGCAGAGGGGGATCATGGTACGTCCTCTGCCCGCTGCTCAGCGCCGAGCAGCGGGCCGTGGGTGTCCAGCAGCTCTCGAAAGATGGCGTGGTCTCGGCGGTGGATGAGCCAGTCTTCCTCGGAGGTCTCCAGGATCTCGACGAGCAGATCGTCCTCTCGGCCCGCCAGGGCTTCCTCCAGCACGGTGACGGTCGCATCACCCGTGGCGGTCTCACCGCGTCGGTGGCTGCTGCCGAGGGTGTGGCCGAGCACGCCAGCCATTGCAGCGAAGTCGTCAGCGTCGATCTCGCCGTCTTCCCAGTCCTCGATCACGTCGGTGTGGTCTGCATCCTGAAACCAGGACGACCAGGTGAGCACCTTGAAGGCCAGCGCTCCATCGGTCATGCCTGCTGCTGCTGCGTCGGCATCTGGAGCGGACCACAGCAGCGCGCTGACTGCCTCGATGCGCTGGGCGTTGTCGTAGTAGCGGTCACCGGTCTCTGCGAACAGACCGGGAATGAGCGGCGGATCGATGGTCTCGCGGACGGTGATGATGCCGTTGTCGGTGTCGGTGGTGTCGTCGCCGAGGTCCCACAGGACGAGGTACCGGACCGCCGCCCGAGACGAAATCCCAGTACCGAAGCGGCGCACAGCATCGAGGACCCGGAAGCCCTCGGGGCCATCGTAGGCTGCCATCAGCCGCTCGATCTGTGCCGCCTCTGCTGCCGTCAGGGCCAGGACCCCGACGCCGCTGTCGTTCAGCGTGAGGTCGGTGCGGAGCTTGATATCGGCGAAGATGGTGTCTGCGGTGTTCTCCCGATACTTCTCCCGCGCCTGCCCCTCGGCGACGGCCTCTGCGAGCAGGTTCTCGATGATCGAGCCCGGAATCGGTGCGGCGTCTCGACCGAGCGCGCCGTCGGTGTAGCCCGCCACCAGTGAAGCTATGGCGGCCTCCACGCACGGCGTGCCACAGCCAGAGAGCGGGGCTGCCTCGACCCGAAGTGAGGTCGCAGAGCGGCGCAGATCCAGCAGCCATGGGCCGTAGGTGGCAGCGTCTAGGTCGATGATCTCCAGGGCGATCTCGGGGATCGGATCGGCCTCGGTCGGGGAGATGAAGCGGCCAGGGATGGTGGTGGAGAGGTTCTCGGGGTGGGCGTCACCGACCAGCAGGATCGGCTCGGTGTTGTCGAGCATGTCGGTGGTCAGCCGCGTTCCAGAGACCCGGCTGATGTCGGCAAGCCAGGTCCCGGCGCTGCCGCGCATGTAGTCGTACTGATCATCAGCCATCGCCTCATACTTGTCCACCAGGCCGGCTGGATTTCGTGCCAGCCAGTAGGCGTTCTCGTCGGAGAGGGACTGACGCAGCCAGAGCGCACGGGAGCTTGCGGTCTGGCTGCTGCAGCCGGCCAGCATCAGGAGCAGCATGAACAGAGGATTACCGCGCTTTGGTGACAACGCGACGACGGATCCCCGGTAAAGCCGAGGCTCATGGCTTGCTGAGGTCGGCCCCCTGCGTGTTTGCCAGATCCTTGAGGGCCTCATGTCCAGCCTTCTTCCATGCCTGTGCGTATGCGAAGCTGGGAAAGCTGCCGTTGATCTCGGCCTGCCAGGTGTAGCGGACCCGGGTCCCCTTGTCTGACGGGCTGAGGTGCCACTCGCCAGCAAAGTTGGGCAGACGGACGGCCGCTGCGGTCTCTGGTGCACCGGGATGAACGACCGGGCTCCACCGGAAGAGCCGGGTCTCGCCCTCGCTGCTGTAGGTGTACTTCGCCACGTAGTCGCGGTCGTCGAGCGGGGCGGGGTAGTCCAGCACGATGTGCATGGTGTCCTCAGCGAGGACCTCGATGCTCAGGACCGCCTCGAACAGGTCGGCGCTGGTGGACATGTTGCGCAGGGCGCTGTCGACCTGGGAGATCGGGGCGTGGATGAGCCCATAGGAACGGCACCATGGCTGTCCGGAGACGGTGGCGCACTCAACCTTGACGGGGCTGGTCGCCAGGGTCTCCCAGGCGGCGCTGTCCCCCGGAGGGGCTGCGGTGGCGGCGGCAATGATCAGGAGTGGCATCATCGGCGGGGTCTCCTCACAAGGTGAAATCTTGTAGCGCAGCAACGCCTCGGCTCGCCACTGGCTTCCACACTGTCGCGATTTTGGTCTCCCACGGTTCGGTGTCCGGTCTGGCCGCTCCGTCGTCCACGCGGAGGCTGCCCACAGCCACTCTGGGCGGCACACACCAGGCTGTGCGTCTCGGGCGCGGGGCCTCAGAGGAGGAAGGGAATCAGCGCCGTGCGCTCTGGCGGGTAGTTCGGAAACTTCTCTCGATACCACCGGTGGTTGGTCAGCGCGCGGGGGAGGAGGTTGGCGATGGTGTACAGGGCAAACGCCAGCCCGGGCAGCGACCAGGTGGCGACTGCCCAGCCAATCCACTCCAGAATCTCGCCGAAGTAGTTGGGCGCGGAGACGTATCGAAACATGCCGCCGCGTGGGATCTTGTATTCCTGGCTCCCGGGCTCTCGGAGGGCCAGCAGGATGTTGTCAGACTGTCGGTTGATGCGCATGCCAAGCACGAACACCACCGCGCCGATGACGAACCGAGGATCCAGCAGCCAGCTCGCCGGGTAGGAGCCAAGCTCCGCCAGCCACCATGCCTGTAGCGCGGCGTTCATCGACTGGACGACGAACGCGATGAGGCCGATGAGCAGCGGCATCGTCTTGTCTCCGGTCTCCAGCCGCTTTGGGTACAGGAACGTGCGGTAGACGTAGTGGTGGTACCACAGCCCAGCCAGGACCAGCGAGGCCAGCGACATCCGGTGCGTGCCGCTGAGGTAGACCACCCCAAACACGACGATGGTCGGGATCTCCATGATCAGCCAGCCGGTCTTCACTGGCACCACCGGACCCCAGCCCTCTCGGCGGTGGCGTCCATACGGAGCGGATATGAACAGCAGCACGACCAGGGTTATCGGGGCGAGTAAAAAATAGGTTAATAGTGTGCTTTGGTAAAGTAAATCCATTGGTGACCTGCTGGGATACGTTCTCGCCAACGGAGGCTGTCGTGATTCCTTGGCTCATTTTGCTGGCTTGTAAGACGACGGACCCAGTCTCGTCACCTGCAGACCTTGACTCCGGCTCTGACTCTGGCTCTGACGCCCTGTCAGCAGACGATCTGGAGGCTGTGGTGCTGGAGACGATGGGATCTGTGGTCGCGCTGCGCTGGAGCCAGCCGGTCGCTGGCACTGCTCAGGCAGCCTTCGCGGTCTCTGGCGAGGCGGAGCGGCTGACACCGGTCATTGATGCGTCGGCGGGGGAGAACGAGCTGCTCTTGCTCGGCATTCCGTTTGACTCGGAGGTCACCTGGAGCCTCACCCTGACTGCTGACGACGATGTGCTCATCACGGAGCCGGCGACCGTGGCCACCGATGTCCTGCCTGATGGGGTGCCGACGGCAGAGGTTCTGGTCAGCAACGCTGCGTCCTGGGATGCGACGTCTCAGTACGTGCTGACCGCGATGAACGGCACGGGCGGTGGTGCGAGCCGGGCCTGGACGTTCATCATCGATCGACTTGGCCGTGTGGTCTGGGCACAGGAGACCCCCAGCCAGCGCACCACCCTCCACGCCCGACGCTCCTACGACGGGACCGAGATCCTCATCGACCACAACTCGTTCTGGGCGATCTTCGACGGCGGGGATGAGTCCCAGGTGGCTCGGGTCGGCATCGACGGCGCTGTCGTTGCGCTCTATGACACCCCAAACCTCCACCACCCGTTCACCGAGCTTGCGGACGGCGCGCTGGTCTGGGGAGCCTCGACAGGCTTCTACGCTGACGAGGTGATCCGCAAGCGTGCTGCCGACGGCACGGTCACGGATCTGTGGTCCTGCGAGGCGATGCTCGACGCGCTCAATGTCGACGAATCCTGTGGCTCCAACACCCTCTTCTGGAACGAAGCGGACGACACCTTCCTCTTCTCGCTGTACTCCGTGGACTCCATCATCGAGGTCGATCACGCCACCGGTGAGACCCTCCGCACCTTCGGCCACCTCCCCGATTCCTGGTCATTCGCTCCCGAAGAGTCCGCGTTCTGGTGGCAGCATGGCGTCCACTACACTGAGTCTGGAACCCTCCTGGTCTCCTCCATGGACCGCTTCAACGGCACCGAGACGGTCGTCCGAGAGTACAGCCTCGACGAAGAGACTCAGACGCTCACGGAGGTCTGGAGCTTCGGAGAGGGAGAGGGCGTCTATGGCTCCGAGATGGGCGAGGCGCACCGCCTGGCGGGAGGAAACATCCTCCACAACTACGGGTCGACCCCTCGGATCCGCGAGGCCACGCCCGAAGGCGAGGTGGTGTGGGATGTCTCCTGGGAGCGGGGGACCTACATCGGCCGGTCAGAGGTGATCGCCGACCTGTATGAGCTCTGGCCGTAGCCCAGGGGCGCTGCTGGTCATCACGACCAGCGCCTGAGAGGACTGCCGGGCGCAGCGATGTCGGTCGGCGTCTGTGCCCGGTGCGGCCGGAGGTGGTGCTGAATACACCCTGATCGGAGGTTGGCATGCGACAGATCTGGTTCCCCAAGGCTGGAACGCCGGATGTCATCGAGGTCCGCGAGGCCCCGGATCCCACCCCCGGTCCCGGCGAGGTCCGAATCAAGGTCGCTGCTGCCGGGGTCAACTTTGCAGACCTGATGGCCCGCATGGGCATCTACCCCGACGCGCCCTCGTTCCCGATGGTGGTCGGCTATGAGGTCTCTGGAACGGTCGATGCCCTGGGAGCGGGTGTCGATGCTGCGCTGGAGGGCGCGTCCGTCGTCGCGATGACCCAGTTCGGCGGATACGCCTCGTCGCTGGTGGTTCCCGCAGTGCAGGTCGCGGCGATCCCGATGGGGCTTGACCTGGTCACCGCTGCGGCGATCCCGGTCACCGGCGCGACGGCGTGGATGATGCTGGAGGTCATGGGGCGGGTCCGTGCGGGGGATCGGGTGCTGGTCCACTCTGCCGGCGGCGGCGTCGGCTTGATGGCGCTCGACCTGCTGAAGTGGCGGGGAGCGTTCGCCATCGGCACCGCCTCGCCCGGCAAGCACGCGTTCCTCCGAGAGCGCGGCTACGACCAGCTCATCGACTACCGCAGCCAGGACTTCGCCGCAGTCCTCGCCGATGCCCCGGGGCTCGATCTGGTCCTCGATCCGATCGGCGGTGCGTACTGGGGCAAGGGGCTGGATCTGCTGCGCGCTGGCGGGCGGCTGATCTGCTTTGGAATGTCCGCCAACGCCACCTCCAACACCCGCTCGGTCCTCACGGTGATGAAGAACATGGTCGCGGTGCCCTGGCTGCGCACCAATCCGGTCGCCCTCATCAACGACAACAAGGGCGTGATGGGGGTGAACATGGGCCACATGTGGCACGAGTCGGAGCGGGTCGCCGGATGGCTGCGGAAGCTGCTGGCGCTGTGGGAGCAGGGAGTCGTCCGGCCGGTCATCCACGCCACGGTCCCGTTTGATCAGGCCGGAGAGGCCCACCGCATCCTCCACGACCGAGAGAACCGGGGCAAGGTCCTGCTGATTCCCTGATGCGACGTCCAGAGATGCGAGACGGGCGGAGATCGCCAGCGTCAGCCTGAGTTCCCGGTGTCCCCGGAGTCCCCGGAGTCCCCGGTGTCCCCGGTGTCCCCGGTGTCCCCGGTGTCCCCGGTGTCCCTGGTGTCTTGGGGGGAGGGTGGGTTGGTGGACGCGCTGACCTCGCAGCCAGTGGTTGTCAGCGCAAGGCCTGCGAGTCCGGTGATGAGGATCAACCGGGAGCGTGCTGATTTCGTGGCCATCTCTGCTCTCCTCTGTGGACGGAGCACCTTAGACGTTCGGTGCCGTGACGGCAGGATGCAACTTCTGTACCACTCGATGAGCACGCGAACGCAGCCGACTGCAGCGTCAGCGCTCAGAGAAGCCGGGACAGCCGTGTCGCGGTGGGTGCCGTCGACATCTCCAGCGGGCCGCTGAGGGCTGCAGCCTCACCCTGGGAGGGTACGATGTACAGCATGAACCGTCGTCGCTTTCTCGGTCACTCCGCCGCGCTCGTTGCCGGCCTCCCTCTCGGCTGCTCCGTTCGGCCCTCCCTCATCACCGAGCTGACCCTCCGACCCGGAGGGCAGCGGGGTCAGAAGGAGCTGGACTGGCTCTCGGCTCGGTTCTCGTTCTCGTTCTCGAAGTACCGAAGCTCGGCATACACGCGCTTTCGGAGCCTGCGGGTGATGAATGAGGATCGCATCCAGCCGGGGGGTGGCTTTCCGATGCACGGTCACAAGGACATGGAGATCGTGACCTATGTCCTCGACGGGGCGCTGGAGCACCGGGACACCCTCGGCAACGGCGCGGTCATTCAGCCCGGAACCATCCAGCAGATGTCTGCCGGGTCCGGCATCCGGCACAGTGAATTCAACCCGCTGGCGACCCAGACCACCCACCTCTACCAGCTCTGGTTTCTCCCCGCTGCGGAGGGGGTTCAGCCGGGGTATGCCGAGGCGGACTTCCCCCGTCGAGACGGGGCCCTTCGGCTGATCGCCAGCGGCTCGGGCGCAGCGGGATCCATTCGGATCAACCAGGACGCCAACCTGCTCGCAGCGCGCCTCAAGAAGGGGCAGAAGGTTCCCTTTGAGCAGATTCCGGGGCGCGGAACCTGGGTCCAGGTCTGTCGGGGAGCGATCATCCTCAACGGCCAGCGCATGCTCGCGGGGGATGGCGCACATGCAGAGGTCGCGGGTCGGCTGGAGCTCAAGGCGACCGAGGCTGCCGAGATCCTGCTGTTTGACCTCGCCTGAGCAGTCCTCGGAATTCGCAGATCGCGGTGCTGCCGGAGGCGAGGGATCGGCTGGTCTGCGGCAGTCTGGAGGCCGCTGCGTCGAGCGATGGTCTCTCCCCGCGCGACCCGCAGGTCCGAGGAGACCCTCAAGCCGCCGCTGGCTTCACCGGGTGAGCGGCCTCGCGCTGGAGGCTGGCCTGGGCGCGGTGGTGCTCGGCCTGCGGCGTCGGACGGTGCCGCTCATCTGGACCACCGAGGAGGCCTCGATGGCGGAAGAGGTTGTCTCCGAGGCGTAGCATGTCGGCATGGATGTCCTCACCGCGAGCCTCAGCGGTGCGGCCCTGGGGCTGGCCGGTGGGCTGGCGCCAGGACCGCTCACTGCCCTGGTCATTACCCAGACCATCCGACACGGCACAGCGGAGGGCCTCAAGGTCAGCCTCGCGCCTGTGCTCACGGATGGCCCGCTCCTCTTGCTCGGTGCTCTGGCTGCGGACTGGCTGGCACGCTGGGATGCGGTCCTCGGGCTGATCGGGCTGGCCGGGACCGGGTTTCTGTTCTGGATCGGGCTGGAGTCCCTGCGCGCGGGACCGCTGGAGGTCGAGGCCGGCGCGCCGCCGTCGGGTGGGGTGGTCCGTGCGGTGCTCACCAACCTGCTCAACCCGCATCCCTACCTGTTCTGGGTGACCGTCGGCGGTCCCCTGGTCGCGACGGCGTGGGCCGAGAGCACCCTGGCGGCAGCGGGCTTCCTCGCAGGCTTCTTCGCGATGCTCTGTGGCACGAAGGCTGGCATCGCGGTGCTGATCGGGGGCGGTCGGCGGTGGCTGACCGGGCCGCTCTATGTCTGGACCCTGCGGGGGATGGGAATCGTGATGTGGGCATTTGCAGCAGCATTTGCCGTGGACTCGCTCGGGCGGCTGTGGCCCTGAGCGGCGACAGCTTCGCGGGTGGTGTCGTGCGAGACGACAAAGCACCCCCTAGAGGACTCGAACCTCTGACCCTCGGCTTAGAAGGCCGATGCTCTATCCAGCTGAGCTAAGGGGGCGTGCGCACACTCCCTATTGCGAACCGCCAGCCTCAGTCAAGCCCTCAGCAGCGACGGTGAGCTGACCGCCGATGTCCACCGTCAGGCGAGCGGCCTCGGGGGGAGGGACATACGCGGCACCCTCCGCCACCTCCAGCAGCACGCCGTCGGCTCCCCAGGCGGCCCAGCGCAGCAGCGGCTCCCCCTCATCGAAGCCTGCGGCGGCCGCCGTCCAGCGCCCCCCGTCCTCGTGCAGCGTGCCGTGGTGCGCCTGCCGTGGGGCCTCTCGATGGCTGCGCCCGACGTCGTAGAACGCCACGTCCAGCAGATCGTCGCGCCAGTCGCAGTGGACGTGGGTCTCGTACTCGCTGACGTAGCCCGCCCCCAGGCTGTCGCAGATGTCCGCCAGCTCGCTGAGCGAGGCGCTGTTGCTGTACATGTCCACCGCGTCGCCGTACATGTGACGTGAGTAGGTGGAGCCTCCAACCCCGGCGTTATAGCTGACGTTTCTGTATCCAGAGTTGACGTAGAGGGCGCCGCCGATGGTGTCTCGGATGGCCTGGATGTACTCCATGACGTGTACCTGGTACAGGCCGTAGTCCCCCTTGTATTCCTGCATCACCTCGTCCAGCGCGAAGTTGGGCGCGAGCAAGAGGCTTGGGTCTGCCGCGGTCAGATCGATGAACCGGACCGGCGCGCTGTACTGCTGCGAGCCATCGTAGGGCTCGGGGTAGGCGTAGTCCACGCCCCAGCTGCTGCGATGAGGCGTGAGGGGAAGGCAGGCGGTGTAGTCCGAGTCCTCGCCGGGGTAGCACACCGCTGTGGGCGCCATGTCGTCGCCAGTGTCCGTGTCGTCGCCGGTGTCTTCGGGATGGGCAGAGTCCGGGTCGTCGCCGGTGTCCTGGTGCGGGTCGGTCAGGTCGTTTGGATCGTACTCCGCCTCACCCTCGCGGAGGGCGGGGTGGTCAAATCCATCGAAGCAAGCCAGCAGAAACAGGAGCATCAGTGCCTCCAGGGCGCGTCATCCACCTTACTCCTCGCCGTGCCACCGCCGCCAGCGCCGGACCTCTCGCGCGAGGTGGGTGGTGAACTTGGCAGGGGGATCGATGCAGACGTGAAGCGCCTCGCCGGTGATCGGGTGGGCCAGCGTCAGCTCGACGGCGGCGAGGAACAGTCCGCTCCCCCGCAGGACGGGGCCGTGGAAGTAGAGGTCGTCGCCGAGGATGGGGTGACCCAGCGCGGTGATGTGGCGGCGGAGCTGGTGGGTGCGTCCGCTGACCGGGAACAGGTCGACCTCCGTCAGCCAGTCGGTCTTCAGCGAGCGCACCGTGCGGACCGCACGCCACCGGCTGAGCGCTGCGCGTCCGTCGAGCGGGGTGTCGATCTCACCTTCTCCCTCCAGCGCGCCCAGGACCACGGCCCGATAGCGCTTGGTGATGCGCCGTCCCTCGAACGCCTGCGACAGCCCGACCCGAGCGGTGGCGGTCCGGGCGATGAGGACCAGCCCGGAGGTCCGGCAGTCCAGCCGATGGACCGGATCGGGATCAGGCAGGGCATCAGGGTGCGGAGAGAGCGGCAGGTTGTGCCGCATCGCCCGGTGGATGGTGCGGACGTGGTTGCCGCGGACATGGATGCCTGGCGGCTTGTTGACCACCGCCAGCCAGTCGTCGACGTAGGGCAGCTCAAGGGTCAGCGGCAGGACTGGCTGGCTGGGGCCATCGGGCAGCGTCAGCGTGAGCTGGTTGCCGGCCTTGACCCACCACACCGTCCGCCCCGGTGCCCCGTCGACCAGGAGCCGCTCCGCCTTGATCGCCTTGCGCGCCTGAGAGCGCGATGCGAGTGCGGCGAACACCCGGGCAGCGTAGGCATCGATCCGCTCGCGAGGCGGATCCTCGGGCACGATGTGCTGAAAGGAAGGCAGGGTCTACTCCGCGCTGAGCGTGAGATCGAGTCCGACGCGCACGCTGTCGTCAATGGACTTGTGCGCGCAGAGGACCATCAGCTCGGTGAGGTTCTCGGACAGGCCGAGTCCGGCGATGGAGACGATGAAGTCCTCGGTGGTCTGGAGGGTGTAGCCGTCGGTGCTGCGGGAGAGCGTGACGTTGGCCGAGACCGGAACGGAGCCGGCGTACAGCGCCAGGGTGCCCTTCGCGACAGCAGTGGCGGTGGTGTCTGGAAGCATCGGCTTCTCCGGCATGCCCTCCAGGCTCTCCAGGGTGAAGGTGGCCTCGGTGTGCTCGGCGGCCTTGAAGAAGGTGCCGCGAACGTTGGCATCGCGGCCAGCATCGCCAGATGCCCAGGTGCCCACGTCAAACGTCAGCTCGCCAGAGGCGGTGTCGCCGGGGAGGAGGTTCAGGGAGCCGGTGACCCCGGTGATGGTCGCCCCGACCTCTGCGCTGCCGTTCTTGACCTGGATGAGCTTCACCTCCGCTGCGGAGACGGTGCCGGTCGTCGACGGCGGGGGGCCGTTGTTGATGTTCATCGCGGTGCCGTCGGGGGCGGCGCCGGATGCTGCGCCGGATGCTGCGCCGGGACCACCAGGACCGCCCGCGGTCGCGCCGGGACCGCCGGGACCACCAGGACCGCGCGCGGTCGCGCCAGGACCGCCAGGACCGCCAGGACCGCCAGCGGCTGCGCCGGGGGCACCTGGAGTACCGGTGGCTGCGCCGTAAGACGGAGCGGCTGAAGCTGCCTCCGGAGAGGACGTCGGCTCGCTCTCACCAGTGCAAGCGAGGGCTGCGAGGATCAAAAACATGGGGACTCCAGCGGTGCTGAGGCGGAACTATCCTGCCGGCACAAACTTGTACCCTGCCCCTCGAACCGAGCGGAAGTAGACCGGGTTGGAGGGGGAAGCCTCAAAGTGGCGGCGCAGACGCATAACGAAGTTGTCGACGGTGCGGGTGTTGGGGTAGTTCGGCAGCTTCCAGACCTTCTCCAGCAGCTCGGTGCGGCTGATGACCCGCTCGGCGTTCTGCACGAAGTAGCGCAGCAGATCCAGCTCAAGGCTGGTCAGCTTGAGGGGCTTGCCGTCCATGGTCGCCTCGTGTCGCTCGAAGTCGATCTCCGCGCCGCCGAACGTGTAGCTGCTGGTGACCACTGGCGCACGACGCTCCCAGGAGAGTCGGCGGAGCATGGAGCGGACCCGGGCGATCAGCTCGTCGAGATCGAAGGGCTTGGTGAGGTAGTCGTCCGCGCCGGACTCCAGACCGGTCACCCGATCGCTGGCCTGGGTGCGCGCGGTGAGCATGATGACCGGAGTGAAGTTGCCGGCCGCGCGCAGCCGCTTGCAGAGGGTGAAGCCGTCTGAGTCTGGGAGGGTGACGTCGAGGATGATGGCGTCGTAGCCCTTCGCACCCGCCAGCAGCGCGACAGCTTCTCGGGCTGTGGCCGCATTGTCAACTTCAAACCCTTCAAACTCAAAGTTGAGCTTCAGACCGGCAGAGAGGTGGGGCTCGTCTTCGACGATCAGGAGGCGCTGCGGCTGGGCTTCGGTCTCGCTCATGAGGACCTCCTGTATCGCATGGGCAGTGCGAATTGCATGGTTGTTCCCTGTCCGGGACCGTCAGACAGGGCCGTGAGCTGACCGCCGAGGGTCTTGACCAGCGAGCTGACGACATACAGCCCCAGCCCGGTGCCGCGGCGGGTGTTCACGTTCTCATCTGGCACCCGGTAGAACCGGTTGAAGATGAGCTTGAGGTGGACCTGAGAGATTCCGATGCCCCGGTCGGTCACCGAGAAGTGGACCCGTCCCTCTCCCTCCCGAGCGATCAGGACGATGCCGGTGGGCTCGTCGGAGTACTTCAGGGCGTTGTCGAGGAGGTTCTTGAGCACCGTCTCCAGGGCCGTCGAGGAGGTCTGGAGGGTGAGATCCTCGGGGACGTCGATCTGAATGGCGCCGCGCGGGGCCCGATAGCGCCCCCGGACCCGCTCTGTGCAGCGCTCTGCCAGCATGCGGACGTTGACCTCGGAGCAGTCGAGGGCCTCTCGGTCCTGCTCCAGGCGGCTTGCGGCGAGGATGTCGTCGATGAACGCGCTGAGGCGGTCGATGTCGTCGAGCATCCGGCGGTGAAGCTCGCTGGTCTGGGCGTCGCTGAGCTTGCGTCGGTTGACGGTCTGGACCGACAGCTTCAGGGAGGCGAGGGGACTCTTCAGCTCATGGGTCACCGAGTCGATGAACCGGACCTGCCGGCGGCTCTCCAGGATCTCTCGGACCAGGAAGACGCTGAACAGGACCAGGACCACCACGATGACCACGAACGACACGATGCCGCCGACCATCAGCCACCCGTTGGCGCGGGCAGCCTGCTCAGCCTGCTCGCTGTTCTGGATGAGCACCAGGATCCAGCCGACCAGGAGGGTGATCGCCAGCGCGATGGAGCTGGCGCCGAGGATGATCGGGGTCTTGATCGAGCGAGGGGTGTTGAACTTCACCCCTCAAGCCTAACGGGAGGCCAGTCCGCTCTCACCCGCCAGCGCTCCGGCCTGAGTGATCAGGCGCTCCAGCTCCGCCTCGATCGCCACCCCGCCCTGCCGCGCGCCGCCGACCAGCGCCGCGATCTCGCGGTAGGTCAGCTCCTCGACGTAGTGGCTTCCGCGAAGCTTCTCGGCGAAGGTCGCTGCACCGAGGGCCAGCCGGAAGCTGTCGGTGGTCTCCGCCAGCTCGTCGCTGACATCAGCGGCGGGGAATGCGGTGAACCACTCGTCTGCGGCCGCATCTGCGCCGGGAGGCTTGGCGCGGAGGCGCACCGTCGCCAGCGGACCGTCGTGCGTCCGGTAGCCGTCCCGGAGGATGACGTCGTACAGCGCGGTGACGCTGTGGCCCGAGCCGATCTCTCCGGCATCGACCGCATCATTGCGGAAGTCGGCGTCCGCGATGTCGCGGTTCTCGTAGCCGATGAGTCGGTAAGAGAGGACGGCCTCTGGATCAAAGTCAACCTGGATCTTGACGTCTCGGGCGATGGTCTGGATGGTGCCGGAGAGGTCCTGGCCGAAGACCTTCTTCGCCTCGGTGTAGTCGTCGATGTAGAAGTAGTTGCCGTCGCCCTTGTTGGCGAGCTGCTCCATCAGGGTGTCCTGGTAGTTGCCGCGCCCAAACCCGATGGTTGACATCGTGATGCCCTTCTTGGCGTAGCCGGTGATCTCGGTGAGCAGTGCATCGTGGGAGGTTCGGCCGATGTTGGCGTCGCCGTCGGAGAGCACGATGACCCGGTTCTCAGCGCCGGCCACGAACGCCCGGTCGGCGAGCTGGTAGGCAAGCTGGATGCCGGAGTCCATGTTGGTCCCGCCGCCGGACTGGAGCGTCTCGATCGCGGCATGGATGATGGAGAGCTCGCTGGCGGCGGTGGGCTGGAGGAGCACCTCGGTCCGTCCAGCGTAGGTGGTGATCGCCACGGAGTCCTCTGCGCCGAGGTTGCCGACGAGGTGCCGAATCGCCTTGCGGGCCAGGGGCAGCTTGTTGTTGGCCGACATCGAGCCGGAGACATCAACCAGGAAGGTCAGCCGGACCGGCTTTCGGTCATCCTCGTCGAGACGGTCGCCCTGGAGGCCGACCCGCACGACATGGTGAGTGGGCTCCCAGGGAGAGGGCGCGGCCTCCATGTAGACCGCGAACGGGGCCTCGTCTGCCCGATCGGCGTAGCGGTAGTCGAAGTAGTTGACGAACTCCTCGACCCGGACTGCCGCTTCTGGCGGGAGTGCTCCGGTGAGCAGCTTGCTGCGGGCGATGGTGTAGCTGGCAGTGTCGACATCGATGGAGAAGGTCGAGAGGTGATCGTTCTCCACGAGGGTCTGGGCGTTGATGCCGTAGCTTGTGTAGCCCTCCTGACGAGGGGGAGCGGCCTGCTTGCCGCCGAAGGAGCCACCGCCAGAGCCGTAGCCGGAGCGACCCGAGCCGCGACCCCGGGTGCCGAGGCCGCCGAGGCCTGCTGCGGTACCACCACCACCGAGACCCGAGCCACGAGAGCCGAGGCCGCCGGAGCCGATCTGCGTGCCCTTGGCGCCGATGAGGCCGCCGATGCCACCCGTGAGATCAGAGTCGAGCGCGGAGGAGCCGAAGACACCATCGAGCTGACCGTCACTGCTGAGTACAGCGACGCCCTCGGCTGCGGATGCTCGCTCTTTGTTCTCTCTCGATGCCACCTGTGGTGCGTCGGAGCCGTCCTTCTTCAGCGCGGCAGGCTCGGGTGCTGGGATGATCTCCACGAATCGATCTGCGAGCTCGTAGGTCTCCGCCGTCGCCGTCGCCGTCACCGTCGCCGTCGCCGTCACCTCCGCCTCTACATCGCTTGAGGAGTCGGAGGCTCGCAGCAGACCGACCACGCCGAGGGTGAGGCCGAGCAGAGCCAACGTGATTCCTGCAGTCCTGGTTGAAGACATACCAATCCTCCTTGCCCGGATCTGGGCATTGGTTTTCAGTCAGTGGCGATGAACGCCTGGGGTGTCTCTACCGACCGTTGGGATCTGATTTGGTTTGTCAGGAGTCCGTCAAGAGAGCATGAGCTGGGGACTACCCTGGGCGTCGATGGTCAGCAGGAGCACCTGCAGCTCGCCATCACACAGCCAGATGCGCAGCGGGTCAGCGCGGGGCAGCTCGACCTCCAGCACCCCGGACCACATCTGGTGGTAGGCCACGCTCTCCAGGGAGTCGATGAGGCTCAGCGGAGCCGGAACCACAGTGTCTGCCCAGCACAGCTCGCCGTCGCTGAGCACTCCGACGACAGACTGCTCGCCATCGGTTGCGAACCGGACGCCATCCATCGGGGCGGAGAGGGTGATGGCGGAGGGCGGGCAGGAGAGGAGGTCGGTCGGCTGTGGCACGCCCGGCAGGATACAGGCATGCCTCCTGGAGGGTGTGATGGACGTCCTGGTGATCAACTGTGGAAGCTCAAGTGTAAAGGCAGATGTCCTCAATGAGGAGACCGGACACCGGATCCGGAAGCTGCGGGTGCAGCGGGTGGGAACACCCGGCTGCAGCGCACAGCTCGATGGGATCGAAGAGGCGCTCGGGGACGTGGACTGTGCGACCGCGCTGACCCTGATGCTGCCGCGCCTTGTGGAAGGGCTCACGGTGGCAGCGGTCGGACACCGGGTGGTCCATGGCGGCGCGCGCTTCTCCGCTCCAGCACGCATCGATGCGGAGGTCGAGGCGGCCATCGAGGCCCTCTGTGCCATCGCGCCGCTGCACAATCCGGCCAACCTCGCCGGGATCCGAGCGGCTCGGACGCTGCTGCCAGAGCTTACCCACGTCGCGGTGTTCGACACCGCCTTCCATGCCACCCTCCCACGCCGCGCCCGCACCTATGCCCTGCCGGCAGAGCTTGCTGAGAAGCACGGGATTCGGCGCTACGGCTTCCACGGTCCCAGCCACAGCTACGTGGCCTCCCGCGCCGCTGCGCACCTCGAGGCCGATCTGCGCGACCTGCGAATCATTACCTGTCACCTCGGCAATGGGTGCAGCGTGGCTGCCGTGGAGGAGGGCCGCTCGGTCGAGACGAGCATGGGCATGACTCCGCTTGAGGGGCTGGTGATGGGCACCCGTGTCGGCGACATCGATCCAGGTGTGCTGCTGGAGCTCTCCCGGCGGGAGGGGCTGTCCATCGACGACCTCGACGACCTGCTCAACCGCAAGAGCGGGCTCGCGGGGCTGTCTGGGGTCGGAAACGACATGCGCGACATCGAGGAGCGGGCTGCTGCCGGCGACGAGCGCTGTCGCCTGGCCATTCACGCCTTCGCCCACCGTCTTCGGAAGTACATCGGTGCCTATGCTGCGGTGATGGGCGGCGTAGATGCGGTGGTGTTCACGGGCGGCATCGGCCAGAACAGCGCCCTGATCCGCCACCGCGCAGTGCAGCGTCTGGAGTTTCTCGGTGCCCGCCTCGACGAGGATCGAAACCGCGACGCGGCAGTGTCCACGGACAGCCCGGTCGCTGAGATCTCCGCCCGTCGCAGCCGGGTGGCCCTGCTGGTGGTCTGCACAGACGAGGAGCACGCCATTGCCCGTGGGGCAGCACGGCTGGTCCGCGACCAGGATCGGGTGCAGCGCGAGCGCACCATTCCCATCGCCATCTCCGCCCGCCACATCCACCTCACCCGGGCCGCCATCGCGACCCTGTTCGGGGAGGGGCATGAGCTGACGGTCTACAAAGAGATCAGCCAGCCGGGGCAGTATGCCGCAGTGGAGAAGGTCGACATTATCGGTCCCCGCCGGACCATCAAGGGAGTGCGGGTGCTTGGTCCGCCGCGTCCGAAGTGCCAGGTGGAGGTCTCTCGGACCGATGAGTTCACCCTCGGCATTGATGCTCCGGTGCGCGACTCCGGCGATGTCGCCAACTCTCCGGGCATCACCCTACAGGGACCAGCCGGCCGACTCACCCTCAAGGAGGGGGTCATCTGTGCACGACGGCACATCCACATGACGCCCGACGACGCTGGGTTCTTCGGGGTCAAGGACCGCGATGTAGTCGAGGTCGCGGTCGACAGTGAGGGGCGCAACCTGGTGTTCGGCGATGTCCTTATTCGCGTGTCGAAGAAGTATGCCCTGGAGATGCACATCGACACCGACGAGGCGAACGCCGCAGAGATCCGCGTCGGCATGACCGGCTCCCTGGAGGGAACCGACCGCTCGGTTCGCCTGGTTCGGCGAAAGGTTCGCTTCGATCGCTGAGCAGGATGGTCATCGCGATGTCGAAGACACCTCCGGGATCAGTGTCCGCTCGCTGCGTTCCGGAGTCCTTGCGATGAGTGTGGGCAGCTGCCGGGTGCTCAACATTCAGCCTGTAGATGCGCCAGTGCGGTGCGCTTCCAGGCGGCTCCCACCACCAAGCCGTTTCTTGGCGAGTGCGGGGCATGAGCCGGGAGCGTTGGGCTGAGCGGGCGGCGCCGAGATCCGGACAATCATCCCAGACTGGCGGCATCTCCAGGCAGCAGAAACAGCTCAATGTTGCCGGTTCCATCTGCATTGACGAGGTTGTCTCGGATACCTCCTTCTCGCAGCTTCTTGCGCAGGCGGTTGAGGCACTGATCCCAGTTGCGGCGGAGGACCTTGAGGTCTCTTGTCCTCGGCCAGATCTCTCCAGCGACCACGTACCAGGGGGCCAGGACCTCCATGCTGATCAGCTCGCTGATGATCTGAGCGGGCTTGCCGTTGAGAACCAGCGAGGCGTGGCCTGTGGCGTGGATGTGAATGGTGCCGTCGCGGTCGATGATCTGGAGGGTGGTGTAGCCTCGCTCGGAGAAGACCGTCTCGGTCATGCCGGCTTCCGGCAGCGGCAGAGAGACGACCGCGACGGTAAAACCGGCGACCGCGAAGGTTGCGCCGGCCTCCAGCTGGACCCGCTCGCCCTCCCCGAGTCGGATGCACCACCCATCCGAGGTGTTCCAGACATGTGCTGGCGCACCCTGCACGTAGCGTGGCACGATCCGGGGCTCGGGCTGCGGCATGATGGCGTAGACCGAGCGGGTCAGCTCGACGGCATCGCCGAATGTCTTGCCCTGAGAGTAGAGCTGGAGCGCGGTCATCGAGGACGGCAGCTCGACAGCGACCACCTTCAGCTCGACCCCACGGGCAAGCTGTATGCGGAGCCCGGCCTCGAGGATGACGTCTGCGTCGCGGCGGCCGTCGACCCGGATTGAGCCCCGGAGGGTGAGCAGCTTCAGCTCGCTGCCACGCAGGCTGACGAGTGCGTGTGCCTCGGAGACCCGAGGGTCATCGATGCGAACGGACGCGGAGGAGAGCCTGCCCAGAATGGACCCGGGTGTGGCCTTGACCAGCTCCCCGCTGGGGAGCTGGAAGATCACATATGGAGACATACGGCTAACGTAGCTCATCCTCATTTCGGGGAGTGACAGTGTGGTGACCATAGAACGGCATCGCATGGAATGGACAGAAACCGTCCATCATTGAGGCCTGCGACCGCGATACCATTGCAGTCAATGGGCTACGAGGCACTTCCAGCTCCCCACCACGGGATGACCGCACGCGAGAAAGGCGCGCTGCTGCAGCGGTACGTTCGTGAGAAGCGCCCGGTACTCGGACTGGATTTCTCTCGGGCGTGGCTCTGCGAGGTGGATCTCGGCAAGGCGAGCCTCCGGGGTGTGCTGCTCCAGGGCGCAGACCTCTCTGGGGCGTGGCTGGGTGGGGCCGACCTGCGTGATGCCGATCTGCGTGACGTCTCTATGCGCGATGCTCGCCTTCCTCGCGCCCGTCTGTCCGGTGCGAGCCTGACCACAGCCTCGCTCCAGCGGGTCGAGCTTCAGGGGGCAGACCTCTCTGACGTTGACCTCAACGGTGCGCGGCTGCAGGGCGCAGACCTGGAGGATGCGATCCTCGCCGGGGCCACGCTCCGTGGCGCGAGCCTCATCCGCGCGGAGCTGCATCGCGCGGATCTCTCCGGTGCGGATCTCTCTGGTGCTCGTCTCCAGGGGGCGTACCTGAGGGGCGCCGATCTGACCGGTGCGGATCTCTCTGGTGCCGACCTCGACGAAGCGGAGCTGGAGGATGCGCGGCTGGAAGATGCTGAGCTGTCCGGAGCGAAGCTGGAGGGGGCTTACCTGGAGGGCACCATCCTCGCGGAGGAGGCTCCGCCGTGGTGGGATCGCCCGGATGCGTCCGAGCCTCCTGCGCCGCGTGAGTCGGATCGACCGCTGTCCCCCGATTCACCGCCGCTGCAGCGTGTCCCCGCTGCACAGCGTGTCCCAGATGCGCAGCGTGCTTCAGCTGCGCAGCGTGTCCCAGCTGCGCAGCGTGTCCCAGAAGTCAGCGTTGATCTTGAGGCACTTCTCCAGGACCGGCTGGGGCTGTCGGCGTTTCGTACCGGCCAGCGCGATGTCATCGCCACGGTCACCGCCGGAGAAGACACCCTGGTCGTGATGCCGACCGGTGCGGGCAAGTCGCTCTGCTACCAGCTCCCAGCGCTGGCGCGGGGCGGGACCACCCTGGTCGTCTCGCCGCTGCTCTCCTTGATGAAGGATCAGGTCGACGGCTTGGTCGCGCGCGGCATCAAGGCGACCTTCATCAATTCCACCCTCTCTCCCGCAGAGCGATCCGCCCGCATCGGTCAGCTACAGCGAGGGGAGTGGGAGCTGGTCTATGTCGCACCGGAGCGGTTCTCTCCGGTCTTCCTCGCAGCGCTGAGTGCCGTCGATATCCGCCTGCTGGCGATCGATGAGGCGCACTGCCTGTCTCAGTGGGGGCATGACTTCCGACCAGACTACCTGCGCCTGGGCGAGATCCGGGTCGCGCTGGGCGGGGTGACCTGCGTGGCTCTGACCGCTACCGCCACTCCTCGCGTCCAGAACGACATCCTCGCTACCCTCGGAATCCCGAGTGCCCGGCGCTTCGTCACGGGCTTCGATCGAGACAACCTGCTGCTGGAGGTCATCGAGACGCCCAAGCTCAAGGACAAGAAGCGGCGCCTGGTGGAGCTTGCCGCGACCACACCCGCCCTGGTCTACTGCGCGACCCGCAAGAACGTCGAGAAAGTCGCGGAGATCCTCCACGACAACGGCATCGCAGCCGCGACCTACCACGGCGGCATGGAGCACGACCATCGCACCGCTGTACAAGACGGCTTCATGGCCGGTACTCACCCTGTCGTGGTGGCCACCAACGCCTTCGGCATGGGCGTAGACAAGCCCAACGTCCGGACCATCATTCACTGGGAGATGCCTGGCACGGTTGAGGCTTACTATCAGGAGATCGGCCGCGCGGGCCGGGATGGCAAAGAGAGCCGGATCGCCTTGTTCTTCCGAGAGTCCGATCAGCGCACCCAGGAGTTCTTTATTCGAGCGGGCAATCCTCCGGCGGCGTTCGTTCGGGGGGTGTGGAGCGTGCTGCGGAGTGCGAGCACGCCGGAGGTCTGGGTCGAGCCGCGAGAGCTCCTCCGAGGGATGCCCGCCGATGCCAGCGAGCGTCAGGCGCTCAGCTGCATCTACACCCTCCAGCGCGAGGGGTATGTGCGTCGGCTGTCTGGCGAAGACGAAGATCCCCGAGTCGGACTGGAGATCCTCAAGCCTGGAGAGGGACTGCTGCTCAACGAAGCGGCCATCCAGAAGCGCCGAGAGCAGGAGTACGCCAAGCTCGCTCTGCTGGTCGACTATGTTCGCGCGGGCTGTCGGCGTCGATATCTCCTGGAGTATTTCGGTCAGCAAGCGCCCTGGGAGCGCTGCGGCACCTGCGATGCCTGTCGAGAAGGCCGCCCGCTGACCCGCGAGCCGCTCCCGCTGTCTGAGGATCAGGCCCTCGCAGTTCGCAAGCTGCTGGCGTGCATGGCGCGGATGAAGAA
The DNA here is from genome assembly GCA_029251165.1 of Myxococcota bacterium. Classification (GTDB taxonomy): domain Bacteria; phylum Myxococcota_A; class UBA796; order UBA796; family UBA796; genus JAQXDW01. The sequence continues at coordinate 120,510 of JAQXDW010000142.1, read as the reverse complement.
GCCGTTCTCCAGCAACATGATCGCGCGGGTCGCCACCGGCTCCAACGACAAGTCCGTGCGCAGCTTTCGGTTTGATCGCCTCTCGACCCACGGAATCCTCAGCGACTGGAAGACCCGCGACATCCAGAAGCTGCTGACCGAGCTTGTCCATGCCGGGGCTGTCCGGGCCATCTACACCACCCGCTCCGTTCGGGGGCGCGAGCACACCTATCGCGAGCTGTCCCTGACCCCGCTGGGCGACCGCATCATGCGGCATGGCACCGACGAATTCACGATGATCTTCCCTGAACTTCAGGGGCGGCTGCGGCTGCTGTCCCATGTCCGCCCTCTGCCAGTCGACGCCGGTCTCCTCGCTGCGCTCTCTACTGCGCGTGCGCAGGTTGCCCGGGCCGAGGGCTGCACGAGCAGCGCGATCATCCCCGACGGGGTCCTGGAGCAGATTGCTGCTCAGCGGCCGACCAGCCTCGCGGCGCTCGCTGAGGTCTCCGGTATGGGAGAGAAGCGCGTGCGCCGCTACGGTGCGCTGATCATCGATGTTGTCTCTGGCTGGCGCTCCTGATCGTCGTCACCATACAGCGCCATCCAGGACGCCGGTTCATCTCCAGGCAGGACATCCTCTTCCTCGACTGCCGCGATCGAGATGGTCTCCAGCGGAAGTCCGTCGAGGCTGATTGTGAGGGTGCAGTCCTCTCCATCAAGAAGGATGCTGCCGCTCGCTGTGACCGACGCGCCGCAGCCTGAGACCTCCAGCTGCTCCGGTGACCAGCCGAGCGGCTGTCCCCAGGCGTCGTGGATCTCGGGGGAGAGCGCGACCGGTGTGGCCGCCTTCAGGAGAACCTCCGACAGCGCGAGGTCTCCCTCCGGGGGGTAGAGCGCGACACCTGCCGGCGCAACAAACCGCACCGAGAACCGGTCGCGGGCCTCTCCCCAGAACTCCAGCCGCCCGTGATCTCCAGCCGAGCCGGTCAGCGCGATGTCGCCGGTGGTCTTATCCAGCGCGATGAGGGAGCCGGAGGCAGATGCCTCAACCTCCGGACGCTCCTCCGACTCCACCCCGATGATGCTCACCGCCATGATCTCCATCGGGCTGTCCGCAGCGACGCCGTGTGCTGGACTCCAGTGCTGGTATGGACGAATGATGAGGTCGCTGATGAACCCGAGGGTGCTCAGCTCTCCCTCAAATTCATGACAGCCGACGAGGAAGAGGGCTGGAAAAAGGAACGTGTTCTTCATGAGTATCTCCACAGAAAACAGCCTGTCCGCGGAGTGCGAACAGGCTGTGGAGGTGATGTGGAGGTGGTGTGAAACGATGGTGCCGCTCCTGTGCAGGAGCGGCTGCGGCCCGCTTACTCCCCGTTGTTGACCGTGTAGGAGGTGCTCACCCAGTCGTTGTTGTTGCCGGTCACCTCGGTGGTGGACTCCATGTCGGCAGCGGCGGACTGCTGGCCGGCGAAGTTGGGGAGGGCAGCGTCGAAGGTGGCCTGGACAACCTCAGCGATCTCGCTGTCCAGCGCCGTGTTCTCCACACCGTCCAGCAGGGTGCCGTGCCAGTCGTTCAGGGTTGCGACCATGATGGGGTTGCCGGACTCGTCGACGTCGAAGCTGATGTCTGCGGAGGCCTGCACGCTGTAGCGGGTGACCAGGCTGTCCTCGTCGTTCAGTGCGACGTGCATCTCACCGATGTTGATGGTGGTCTCCTCGCCGGGCTGAATCACGGGGGGCATGGTCGTCCAGGTAGAGACGGTGATGCCCTTGTCCTCGGCGTTGACCACTGCGGTCACGTCGCCGCTCTCCCAGGCGGTGTGGATGGCCCGGTTCATCAGGTTGACCGTAGAGCTCATGACAATCGCTTCGTCGGTGTGGCGGCCGCCACCTCGGACCGGGATGTAGATTGCACCCGGTGCCATGTTCACTGCGTCTTCGTCCTGAGAGACCTCGGCGGAGTAAGCGATGCCCATGCCGTCTGCATCGGTGCGGACTCCCTCCATGGTGTAGCTGATCTCCGAGGCGCCGAAGCCCTCGATGCCGATGCCGTCGGGGATGAGCGAGTCGATCGCGGTGGGCAGGGCCTGCGGCATCATGGTGTCCATGGAGCCAGCGATCATCGTGCCGATCATCTCGTCGATGCCGATGTCTGCCAGGGTCATGCCATGGTCTGCCAGGTCGCCGTCGACGTTGGAGGTCATCACCGCGTCGGTCATGTCCATGTAGCTCTCGTCAACCGAGGCGACGAGCGCACCATCTTCGACCGACAGCGAGACGATCGCGGAGTAGAAGGGAGTGGGGTTGGAGATGGTGACCGAGAAGTCTTCCTCGATGCCGCAGATGTCGGCAGTACCGCTGTATCCCGCAGACACAGAGGAGAAGGAAACGGCGACGTTGAGGCCGTCTTCTCCGGGGGTCACGGCGACGATGGCATCGCCCAGCAGGATGCTGTCGACGGTGCCCTCGAAGACTGCGCAGTCCGACCAGGTGTCCTGACCGACGCTGTCCATGATCAGCTCGCGGTTCCCCATGTTGTTGCTCAGGGGCGCCGTGACCATGTCAAACATCGGGTTGTTGATTTCAACAACGCTGGCCTTGCGGATCTTCGTCTCGATGGGCATCGCCTGACCACCCATGACCGAGAGGCGACTCTCGGAGATGTTGCCGGAGGCGTCGGTTGCAGTGAGCACGACGGTGTTGATGCCGGGGGCGAGGCTTACCGGAGCGACGAACGCCTGGTTCTGCTCGCCGTTCTGCATCGGAATCTCGATGCCGTTGATGGTGGCCGCTGCGATGCCGCCAGCGTCAGTGAGCTCGCCAGTGACCATGATGTCACCCTCGCCGCCCCACTCTCCTCGGTTCGGAGAGAGGATTGTGATCACTGGAGCCTCGGTGTCTGCAATGCTGCCCTGGGCAGCCTGAATCTGGATGTCGGTCTCACCCTGAACTGCACAACCGGTGATGAGAAAAAGAACGCTGAATCGACGCATGATGTACCTCCCTACACACCTTCAAGGTCGGAATCAGTCGCGCAGAGGAATACCCCCCCCATAAAGAAATCTTGATCTTTCTCGGGGGACTATCGCCGACTGGCGATTCGGTAGACGTCTACCATCACCGCTCTGGGGCCCCTGCCATCGTCGGTCTGGAGCTCGGAGGTCTGGCGTCGGAGGAGGCCCTCTCGGACCATTGCATCCATGGTCACCTGGAGGGTGCTGATGGCCTGGTGGCTGCCGGCGCTCTTGCTGACGGCGCCCTCCATCAGGGACTGCTGCATCGCCTCGGGGAGACGGTGGAAGACCTGAACGGCGGTGTATCCGCCAGACAGCCGGAGTCTGATCCGGTCTCGGAAGGACTCAGGGCGAACAGCATCGAGCAGGGCATCGCGGAGAACCATGCACCCCTTTATCCGGGGATCCAGTTGTCGCATGCGCTACTCGGTGTACAGCATTGCCTGGATGCTGGGCGGGTGAGCTGCTGAGCGCTCACTTCCCCAGCAGATGACCTCACCTTCTCCGGTGAGTCCGCAGCCGTGCTCGCTGCTCAGCGCCAGCGTGACCAGCCCGCTGGGGAGAGCGGTGTCTGCAGCGTCGGGATTGTTGAAGCCCAGCCCCCAGCACACCAGCTGCCCGCTGTCACTCTGGATCCCACAGGAGCGAAAGCGGGAGGAGTCGAGAGCAACGAACCGACCCGAGGGAGCCTGGGTCTGGCCGTTGCCGTTGAACCCCCAGCAGGTGGGCTCTCCGCCCGGGCGGATGCCGCAGGTGTGCCAGGAGCCGGCGCTCACTGAGGTGAACAATCCACCGGGGGCGTCGAGACGAGCGTGGCTGTCGCTGCCCCAGCAGGTCAGGGCGCCGCTCCGATGGATGCCACATGCGTGGTCCTTGCCCAGCGAGAGACGGACAAAGTCTGCATCGCTTGGGATGCCCTGGAGCACAGGCCCGGCACCCCAGCAAGAGATGGTGCCGGCCCCGGTGATGCCGCAGGTGGCCCGCTCGGCAGTATCCAGCCAGTAGAACGGTCCATCCTGATCGGCAGCCTCGCCCTCATCGCTTGATCCGATGCACCGGGCCGCGCCGGCATCGGTGAGCCCGCAGGTGTGGTCAGCGGCGGCAGAGAGCATCGAGAGGCCGCTGAGGCTGCGGGTCCGCTCGTCGTTGTCACCCCAGCATACCGTGGTGCCTTGAGCGGACAGGGCGCAGCTGTGGTTGGTTCCGACTGCGATCATGGGATCCGGGCAGCCATCGGCGTCGAAGAGTCCTGGACCATCTTCAGGCCGCAGCGGGCAGCGATCGCGGTCGTCGCTGACGCCGTCGTTGTCGTTGTCTTGCTCTGGACAGCCATCGTCGTCCTCGAACCCGTCGATGTCCTCGGGCTGAGTGGGGCAGCGGTCTGCATCGTCTGCCAGTCCGTCGCCGTCGTCGTCTGTGTCTGGACAGCCATCGGCGTCGTCTCGGCCATCGGCGTCCTCTGCGACATCTGGGCACTGATCGCGGGCATCGACGATTCCATCGCGGTCGTTGTCTCGCTCTGGACAGCCGTCGCGATCCTCGAAGCCGTCGAAGTCTTCAGGCTGACTCGGGCAGGCGTCTGAGGTGCCTCCCAGCCCGTCACCGTCCGCGTCTCCCCACGCCATCCATGCACCGCTGACCCCACCAGCGCCGCCAAGTCCCAGGCCGACCAGCGCCAGCAGCATCCCGCTGAGCCGGCTGCGGCGACCGGATGCTGAGGTTGGCTCTGTGTGTTCGCGGAGGCCGGTGTGGCTGAAGATCGGAGCGGCTGGCGCGTCTTCTTCGTTCTCTTCGTCTTCCTCACAGACAACCGCCACAGCCGGGGTGCGGGTGGCGAGCAGCGCAGCCGCGAGCGCGTCGGCGTCTGGGTAGCGGTCAGCCGGGTCGGGCTGCAGGGCGGTCTGGATGATCGGCGCGAGGTCTGCGGGAAGATCGGCAGGAGCAGACTCTAGCAGCCCGCTCTCCCGCGTCGCGAGTCGTCCCGTGAGCAGCTCGAACAGGATCGCGCCGACGCTGTAGAGGTCTGAGCGGTTGTCGACGGTCGAGGCATCTCGACACTGCTCGGGGCTCATGTAGTCTGGTGTCCCCATCCGAGCGCCGATGAGGGTTCCGCTGCCGGTCTTCGTGCGGGCAATGCCGAAGTCGGTCAGCTTCAGCGCGCCGCTGGCATCGATGAGCAGGTTGGCCGGCTTGAGGTCTCTGTGGACGACGCCGTGACGGTGAACAAGCGCGAGCGCATCGAGGAGCTGGAGGATCCAGGTGACCGATTCTGAGCGAGAGAGGGGGCCACTCTCCAGGCGCTGCTCGAGATCCTCACCCTCCACCCAGTCCATCACCAGCGCGGTGAGGTGCTCGTCGTAGACAACATCGGTGACCCGGACGATGTGAGGATGGATGTGCCACGCCTGGAGACGCCCCTCCTCGACAAAGCGCTCCCAGACACCGGCATCTCCCGCCCACTCTGGACCGAGGATCTTCAGCGCATGCCAGGTCCGCAGCCCACGATGCCAGGAGCGCCAGATCTGCGCCATGCCACCCTGCGGTCCGGCACGCTCGATCCGATAGACGCCGCCGACGATGTCTCCGGGCTTTAGCTCCATGGGGCAACCATACTCGGAATCCAGTCGGCCTCGACCGACGCGAGGTGCGGACAGTTGTCTGTAGAAGCCGGGGGAGGAGGATTTATTCCAGTCCTCACACCGGACATCATCTGTCCGGTGTGAGGAGCCGGCTGCCGGGTCGGCACGTTATCCGTACTCTATGCTGCTCGTCATCACCGAGAAACCTTCTGTTGCGCGCGACCTGGCAAAAGTGCTTGGGGCAACATCCCGACGCAACGGCTGGCTGGAGGGGAACGGACTGAAGATCTCCTGGTGCTTCGGCCACATGGTCGAGCTCCAGGATCCCGCCCACTACAACCAGGCCTGGAAGCGGTGGGCGATGGACTCCCTGCCGATGATCCCCGAGCGGTTTGAGCTGAAGCTCCGCGAGGGGATTGATGAGCAGTGGGGAGTGCTCTGTAAGCTCATGCGGGATCGTGAGGTGAAGGAGGTCATCAACGCATGTGATGCTGGCCGGGAGGGCGAGCTGATCTTCCGGTACGTCTACCAGATGGCCGTCTGCTCGCTGCCGGCACGCCGCTTGTGGGTTTCCTCGCTGACCGACTCTGCGATCAAGGCTGCCTGGGGTCAGATGAAGCCAGCCTCCAATTACGATGCCTTGGCAGATGCCGCGCGGTGTCGTGGAGAGGCGGACTGGCTGGTCGGCCTCAACGTCACCCGGGCGATGACCTGCCTGGCCCGGTCGGGAGGAGGCGATCAGCTCCTCAGCGTCGGCCGGGTTCAGACACCAACCCTCGCGATGATCATCAACCGCGACAAGGAGATTGCCGACTTCGTCCCGACCCCGTTCTGGCAGATCAAGGCAACCTTCACCGCGAAGGTGATCGCCGGAGATGATGGCCGGGAGGAAGAGGGCTCCTGGAAGGCGACCTGGTTCAACCCCAGCAACAAGTCCGCCAGCAAAGACAAGAAGAAGGGAAAGCCAGAAGAAGTCGATCGGGCCGAGCGGCTGGACTCTGCGGAGGATGCGAGCCGGCTCATCGACGCAGCGCGCGGGCGCATCGGCATCATCTCATCGGCACAGTACAAGCAGACCAGCGAGAAGCCACCGCTCCTCTATGATCTGACGAGCCTTCAGCGTCGGGCCAACCAGCGCTATGGCTACTCTGCTCAGCGCACCCTCCAGCTGGCCCAGGATCTCTACGAGAAGCACAAGCTCATCAGCTATCCCCGAACCGATGCCCGGTACATCACCCCTGATCAGGTCGCAGAGCTGCCGAGAATTCTCAAGGGAATCTCAAAGCTTCCGGTCTATGCGCCATATTGCATGGCCATCACAGCATCCCCGATTCGACCAGGTAAGCGGGTGGTCAATGCTGCAGAGGTCGGCGATCACCACGCCATCCTTCCCACCGGGCGGACGCCTTCTGCCCACCACCTCTCCCCAGAAGAGAAGCGCATCTTCGACTTGGTCGCCCGGCGCTTCATGGCGGCGCTCTCTGAGGATGCCCTCTTTGACGTCGCAAACCTCATCACGGACATCGCCCCGGATCCGGACGCTGCGCTCCCCGACGGTGTTCAGGCTCCGCTGAAGTTTCGTGCTCGTGGTCGAATCTGTCGGAGAGAGGGCTGGCGTGCGGTGGATCCGCCCGGCAAGAGCAAGCAGATCGAGCTGCCTCGGGTCAACAAGGGTGACAACGCGGTCGCCAACCCGATCAAGGTCACCAAGGGACAGACCCGTCCGCCGCGCGCGCACTCTGATGCCAGCCTCCTTCGTGCGATGGAGACGGCCGGTCGCGACCTCGACCTCGACCTCGACGACGCCAAGCTCAAGCGGGCCATGCGCGGCGCCGGCCTCGGTACTCCGGCCACCCGCGCCGCGATCATCCAGACCCTCCTCAATCGCCAGTACATCGAGCGCAAGGGGCGCGACGTCCTCGGCACCGATCGCGGCAGGGCTCTGGTCGCAGCCATCCCAGTCGAGGAGCTGCTCAGCGCAGCGTTGACTGGTCGCTGGGAAGCCCGGCTGAGCAACATTGCCTCCGGCAGCGAGTCCAGAGCCGTGTTTATGGCCGATGTGGGCCGCTCGCTGACCGGAATGATCGGTGCGATCTCCACCGCCAGTCCACCACCAGCGGAGGTCCGTGATGACCTCCCGGTGCTCGGGACCTGCCCGGTCTGCACCAAGCCGGTCCGTGAGAAGCGCAGCGTGTTTGAGTGTGATGGAGGGCGAACCTGCGACTTTGTCATCTTCAAGACCGTCGCCAGTCGCAAGATCAGCGTCCGTACAGTCAAGAGCATGCTCAAGGATGGCAAGAGCCCAGTTCTCAAGCGGTTCAAGAGCCGCAAAGGCAAGCTGTTCTCAGCGGCGCTCAAGCTCAGCGAGAAGGGCCGGGTGGTGTTTGACTTCTCAGAGGTCCCGTCAGACAACGATGCCCCCTCCAAGAGCCCTCCGAAAAAGAGCCGCTCGCCTCAGGGGGCTTCCGCGCGCACCCCACCGTCACCGGTTGGCATGGTGTGCCCGCGCTGTAAGCAGGGACAGATCATCCGCGGGCGTCGGGCGTGGGGCTGCAACCGCTGGCGAGAGGGCTGTCGCTACACGCTGGCCTTCGACGAAGACGGCCGCCCCCGCAGCGATGCGGAAGCGGCCCGCCTGCTCCAGCTGGCGCTGGCGAAGTAGTCCGCTCAGACCTTGTTGATGATCTCGTCGAGCTTCTCGCTGATCGTGTCTTCCTTGGTGTCCAGCGCGATCGCCAGCTCACGGACGAGGAGGCCGTGGACCTTGCGGAAGATCCGCCGCTCTCCGAAGCTGAGGTCCTTGGTGCTCTTGATCGCCGCGAGCTCGCCGAGCACCTCTCCCATCTCCTTGGGATCGTTGGTCTGGATCTTCTCGGAGTAAGTTCGGAACCGGCGGTTCCAGGTCGCGAGTCGCTCGGGAATTTCCTGCCGGCGGATCGCGGTGTAGGTCTCCTCGACCGTCTTGGGCGACATCACCTTGCGCAAGCCCTGTGCCTGCGCCTGGACGGTGGGCACCCAGACCTTGGTGCCATCCTCAGGGAACTGGATGACGTACATCTCTGTGCTGCCTTCCCCGAGATCGATCTTCTGAATCTCCTCGACGACTCCGACTCCACAGCCTGGATAGACAGCCGAATCGCCACGCTTGAAGTCCATCACCGCTCGCTCCTGTCTCGGTTCCTGCCGGGGCGCGATACTGCTGCCTGACAGAGTGGCTGTACAATGCTGACCGTTGCGCAAAGATAGCACGGAAGGTGTCATCGCAAACCCCCTACGAGTAGGTTCAACCACTTGTATATTGAGATTCATACTGTCGATGAGCTAATCCCACACCTGAAGCGGCAGGCGCTTCATTCTCTTGTCGTCCAGGGGCTCGATCTTCGGTCTTGCGCCAGCGCGCTGCTCCGGTGTCCGGGAGCTGGAAGTGTGTTCCTGGGCTGTCAGCTCTTGGAGCGAGTGCGAGACCACCTCCAGCAAACCGGCGCGCTGATCTTTCCGAGCCTGGATGGCCTCCCGTATCGGCCATTTCGTCCCCGTCTCTACAGCGTCGAGGAGCTGATGGGGGGCTACCAGAGGGGACACGTCGAGAGCTTCTACACCGAGACCCTCGACAGCCGGATCTATCGCCACTACACCGCATCACGCGGCAGCGGCTCTGCCTCGATCATGGAGACCCTCTCACAGCGACTTCACGATCACGCCATCGATGATGCCCTGCACGATCTGCTCTACGACGGCGAGGAGACCCGCCGGGTGGTTGGCGTGATGGGCGGTCATGCCATGCGCCGGGACGAGGAGAACTTCCAGATCGTCGCGAAGGTGGCGTGGCGGCTGGCCCGCAGCGGGCTGTTTGTGGCGACCGGCGGTGGACCCGGTGCGATGGAGGCTGCGAACCTCGGGGCCTGGATGTCTCGGTGGCCTGAAGAAGCGCTCGAGCAGGCGGTCTCCATCCTGGCGACCGCGCCGAAGTACGATCACCCTGGCTGGTTTGATGCCGCCTTTATGGTCCGTGACCGCTGGCATGACGGCGTCGACAGCCTCGCGATCCCGACCTGGTTCTACGGCCACGAGCCCTCCAACCTCTTCTCCTCTCACATCGCAAAGTACTTCGCCAATTCCCTCAGGGAAGATGGACTCCTCGCCCTGGCGACCTGGGGGATCGTGTTCGCGCCGGGCAGCGCAGGCACCATCCAGGAGATCTTCCAGGATGCTGCCCAGAACCACTACGGCACCTTCGAGGTCATCAGCCCGATGGTGTTCCTGGACGAGCAGTACTGGACGCAGGAGCGCCCGGTCTACCCGCTGCTGCGTCAGCTCGCAGCCGGGCGGCAGTACCACCGCATGATCACGATCAGCGATGACCTCGACGAGATCGTCTCCTTTATCCAAGACAACCCGCCGGTTCCGTTCGTCCGTAAGTAGGCGGTCAGGCGCTGTAGTCGACCTTGACGGTGCGCTGGAGGCGGGGGCGGATCCAGTCGAGGAGTGCGAGGTGGACTGGATGGTTGGCATAGGCCGCGAGGCCAGCGGGGTCATCGAATCGGGTGAGCAGCGACAGGTGTGCGGAGCGTGGAGAGGGGGCATCGTCGACGCCGACCTCGATGCTCTTGAGGCTCGGGATGTGTCCCTCCAGGCCACGAAGCTTCTCTGCGGCCTCTTCGGCTTCGGCGGGGTTCTTGAGGTAGAAGAAGACGATGTGGGTGTACATGGACGCTCCGGGGTGTTTCGGATTCTGCCACCCGCGATGGAGCACTGGTCAAATCTATCGCGGATAGATCATCGGCTGGCCATCGCCTCAGTTCCGCAGTTCAGCAGTGCCCAGACCTCAGCACCATCGCTGGCTGAGCCCACGGTCTCTGTGCTGCGCAGCTCGAAGGACTGGATCTCGCACCGCAGCGTGATCTGGCCGGCATCGTCGTAGAGCAGGTGCTCTCCGCCGATTCGGTGCTCACCGAGCTGACGCCAGGCCAGCGGTGGCCCCTCGTGCTCTCCCTCAGAGTCCCAGGACACGGTCTCGGTGACCGTCTCTGCGGCCATGTCAGGCAGGGGAACCGCGAGAGTCGAGAAGTCGTCGGCGAAGGCAGTGGCGATCAGGACGAGAGTGAGGGGCATTGGAGTCTCCTGGTGGTGCTGGAGTCCAATGCATGAGCCATGCCGGCCCTATTCCTTCGATCGCCAGTGGGGCACCGGGAGTCCATCTCGGCTCGGAGTCGATGGTCCTGGATCGGGGAAGGTGCGTGCGATCCGAAAGCTGAGCGGGTGGAAGCGGATTGCCGGCAGGTGCATCGCGCGGTAGCTCAGCCGTGCTTCGCGGGGGGAGTACCACCATGCGCCGCCCCGGGTGATGCCGGTGTGGCCGGTCGATGGATCGATTCGCCGGGGGAGGGGCGGCGGGATGACCCGATCGCCGTCGAGTCTGGGACCGTGGGGGCTGAAGATGTCACCACACCAGTCTCGTGTGTTTCCAGCCATTCCACGCACTCCGTACGGGCTCTCGTCGATCGGGAAGGCGGAGACCGGCACCGGCTGGGGGCGGCCAGGATGGCTCTCTCGGGTACAGGCCCAGGAGGCGTCGAAGGTATCGCCCCAGGGATAGATGCGTCCGTCGACCCCGCGACCGGCTTTCTCCCACTCCAGCTCACCCGGGAGTCGCCAGGGCAGCCCGGTCCGCTGGGACTTCCACTGACAGTATGCGACAGCCCCGGCCCAGCCCATCATGATCACCGGCCAGTCCGGCAACCACACGTCGCCGTTGATGTCGGGGACCAGCAGGAAGCGCCCCAGTCGACTTCGTCCATAGAGGAGACCGCCCTCTGGATCTCCGTGAGTTGGGCGGTCTCGGGGAGCATAGCGGAGCGCGGCATCCCCCCGTCCTGTCGCGACGAGATCGTCGAGGAAGGCGATGTACTCGGCGTTGGTGATCGGGAACCGACCGATGGTGTGCCCGTCGACCCAGAGCCGCTGCTGGGGAAGCGCCCGTCCAGCGTCTTGATCGCCGCCGCTCCAGAACCAGCCCGCTGGAATGTACATCTCATCGCTGGACAGCTCACGGCGGGCGGGCAGGTAGATGCGATGGGGGGCAGCGCCGCCAGGCGGGATGCCGTCCCAGTGAGACTGGCGCGCGATGTGGATTGGGTAGCGGACGACGGCCCGATCTGAGTGGTGGATGCTCAGCATGTAGCTGCCGATGGGCAGCGTGACCTCGTCGAGCGGTGTCTGCCCGAGGCTCTTCCAGTACACCGGGAGCAGCCGGCGTCGACGGTGCTCGTAGCGGTAGATTCGGACCTGTGCGCCTGGAGGGTCCGTGTGCAGCGTCAGCGCTCCCTCGGCCTTGAGGTAGCCGGCATAGCGTCCTTGATCGTAGTGTCTCAGCAGTCGCTCGGTCAGGGCTGCCCGCTGGGGATCGCGCTCGGTCTCTGCCTGACTGTGCCGGGCGGCGTAGTGCTCGGCCAGCCGGCTCTGGGCCTCGGGAAGATCTCGTGCGTACTGAAGTGCGGAGCGGATGGTCTCTCGGTACTCTTGCTTCAGGTGCTCGCAGCGGCGCTCCAGCTGGTCTGCTTCGTCCTGCTTCTGCCAGCCCGGAAGCTTCCGCGCATCGGGCTCGTGGGGGCGGACGCCATCGAGCAGGGCATCGGCCTCGGTGCGGAGCTGCTGGACGGTGTGGGTGAGCTGCTCGATCTCGGGGCGGAGCTCGTCGGCTTTCTGCACGATCGCTCTGGCGCGGTCCTGCTCGCGCGCGCCCTCCAGCCAGGCGGTGATCGACTCCGCGAGGGCGGCCGCAGACTCGAACCGGTCGACGGGCTCGCGCGCCATGGCCGTCCGACAGGCTTCTGCCAGCTCCTCAGGAATCGGCGGCCCGCCGTGGCTCTCCAGTGCAGCAGGCGGGCCAGCGAGGAGCTGGCGCTGGATCTCCCAGCGTCCGCCGCGGTAGGGCGGGTGGCCTGAGAGGAGGTGGTAGAGGGTCGCGCCGAGGGCGTAGACGTCTCCTCGGGGGCCAACCAGCCCGCTCCCGGCCTGCTCGAAGGACATGTAGCTGGGAGTACCAACCACCGAGCGCGCGCGGTCGAGTGCCTCGTTGATCCCGATGATCGGGCGGAGAGAGAACGGCGGACGACGCTGATCGAGAACCCGGGCGATGCCCCAGTCCATCACCAGGACCTCACCAAACGGCCCGACCATGATGTTGTCGGGCTTGATGTCCCGGTGGATCACCCCGCGGCTGTGCGCATAGGCCACGGCCTCGCACGCGCGGCGCAAGGCCGAGAGCAGCCTCCGCAGTGTCCAGGGGGGACCGTGGATCGACAGCGCCTCTCGCCAGCTGTTTGCCGAAGAGACGGCATGAACCGAGTCGATGGCCTCTCGCAGGGTGCCGCCCTGGATCTCGCGCATCGTGTAGTAGGGCTGGCCGGTGGAGAGCTCGCCGACGTCGTGGACCGGGGCGATACTTGGATGGCTGAGCTGAGCGGTGATTCGTGCCTCTGCCAGGAAGCGTGCGCGGGCTTGACTGGAGTCCACAAGGGACAGCTTGAGCACCTTACGAGCCATGGTGCGGTTGAGGTGCTGATCAAAGACCCGATGCACCACCCCCATTCCGCCCACGCCGAGCTGCTCCAGCTCTTGGTACCGCTCGGCGCTCGCCGGGAGCGCAGGCACCGAGACGGTGATGTCCTCGTCCTCCTGGGGGGTCCATGAGTGAAAAGTGTCGGAAGGCTGGATGATCTCCAGGAGATCTTCCAAGCACTCATCGACCAGACCGTACAGCTCTGCGAGCTGAAGAACCTGGCCGCGGAGGTTGCGGGCATCGGACATGACAGGCTTCCCGGAAGGGGAGGATACACCCGGTGTAGGCTGGCGCTCTCCGCGCGTCCAGCGCCCGACGCTTACAGCTCGGTGATGGTGCCCTCAGGCCAGGCGACCTTGACAAACCTGGTGTAGGAGTTCTCTCCAGAGACCGGCTTGCTGCCCGTCCAGGTGAGCTGGCCGCCGAGGAAGACGTTCACGGTGACGGTGTTCTCCTCGTAGTAGTTGGGCGTAGAGAACTGGTAGTCGTGCACAACGACTGTGAACGTGCCGTCCTCGGGGACCAGGATGTTGATGTTCTCTGGTCCGATCCCGTGGATGTCGTCGATGTCCAGGCTGGGATCGTCGATGTCGTTGCTCTGCTCTCCCCAGTCCAGTCCGCCGCTGACGCAGTTGTCGTAGAAGCAGTCGCTGTCTTCTCCGAGCGTGCCGTCGGGACGGAGGAGGTGGAGATCCATGTCGTCATCGGGGTGTGTCCAGAACATCTCGACCCAGAGGTTCTGATCGGGGATGGCGTCGATGGTTGTGGTGCAGGGCTCTGAGGCGATGCCATCTTCGTTGACCACCACGAGCTGTGCGGTGTACTCCCCTGCGAGGTCGGGGATGAAGTTGTAGCGGTTGGCATTTCCGACGGTCGCGTTGAGGCTGACGGCGGATCCGTTGGGCCGAGAGATCAGGCTCCATTGGTACTCGACCAGCGCTCCTCCGGCGGAATCAAAGGACTCCTCTCCCAGCCAGTCGGTGCTGCCGTGGATGGGCGCGATGGTTGCATCGGAGGCTGAGCACAGGGCGACGGGGACTGCGTTGGCCCCTAAGATACTGCCGCTGCTGAGGCCGGTGACCGTGTTGTCCTCGAACCAGATCTGACCATGGAAGGTGCCGGAGGATGCATTCGAGAAGGCAATCGGGACCTCATGGGTCTCGTTGGGCTCAAGGAGCAGCGGCAGCATGGCCTCCTCGACCAGCGAGAAGCCATCGCCGGTGAGGATGATGTTCTCGATGACGAGATCGACGCTGCCAGAGTTGATGACGGTCAGCACATCCTCGGTGGTGTGCTCGGAGCTGGCGGTGGCCATCAGCAGCGGGTTGTCCGAGAGACTCAGCTTTGGGTAGGCCCCGGTGCCGTTGAGCTGGACCGTGGCGGTCGGGTAGCGCGGATCGGTGGTGAGTACGCTGAGCGAGGCGCTCTCGTTGAGGTTGATCGGTGTGTAGTGGAGCGCGACCGCCAGCCGCTCACCAGGCTGTAGGATGTCGGTCTTCTCCGGGATGGTCAGAGTGAACGCCGGGGATCCATCCAGCGAGATGTTCAGCACCGACATCGCTGCGCTGCCGACATTCTCCAGCCAGAGCACCTTGGAGGTCATTACACCGTCGGCTTGGGAGCCAAAGTCGATGTGGTCGGTCGAGAGGGCCAGCTCCGGCGCAGGAGTGACCGGCTCGCGCTGATTCTCCAGTGCGTAGTCCGAGCACCCCGACAGGAGCGCGACCAAGAGTGTGACTGGTCCCAGCCTCATTTCACGACCTCTGACCTAAAGCTTAGCAGCGAAGGCGTCAGGCCGCGCTGATGGCCTTCTCAAGGTCGGAATTGATCCTTCAGTTGTTGAGGGCACAACTTAAGGATCAAGACTTTTTCTTGGCCTTGTTCTTCGCCTTGGCCTTGGCCTTGGCTTTCGCTTTATTGGCGATCTCTTCTTCGGTCTCGACAGCGAAGATGGCCTCGATCTCACCGGCGATGGTCTCTTCGTCGATGTCTCGGGTGACCGCGATCTCCTGCACAAGCAGGGTATGGGCCTTGTCGTACATCTTGCGCTCACCAAACGACAGCGGCTTCTTCTTCCGAAGGAGACTCAGATCACGGAGGACCTTGCTGACCTCGATGGGGTCGCCGGTGTGGAGCTGGGCGGTGTACTGCCGAAAGCGGCGGTTCCAGGTTTGCTTGTCCGGGGGGACGTCCCAGTCCTTGAGGGTCTCAAAGGCCTTCTTGACCTGGTCGCTGCTCATCACCCGCCGCATCCCGAGGGCGCCGGCGTTTTGGAGTGGAACAGAGATGGTGAGACCGTTGTCCAGGATGCGAAGGACATAGACCTCGCTGACGAGGTCTTCGATCTCAAACTTCTGGATGTCGGTGATCACACCGACGCCATGGCCTGGGTAAACTGCCTTTTCGCCGACTTCGAATTCCATCACGCCCTGTGGGTTGGAGGGGAGACCATAACGCCCTGCTATCTGGGTATTGAACTGCTGCGGACTCTGCAAGCGTGTCAGGGCACCGAGTCCTCTGCTGGATCTTCAATGGCATCGGCTGACGAGTCTCTTTCGCAGGGAAGCTCACGGACTTCCTTGAGGTCTCTATCAAACGCCAGCACCATTCCGTACGGGTCTACTTCGACTGTAAAGTCACCTTCACGACCGGGAACCTCGAAGTAGCCCGTCCCATTGACCACATCGACCAGGGCCTCGACCATGCGCTCGCCGTCCTGATCGACCACCCGTATCGGCACGTCAAAGATCCCGAACGGTACATTGGTCTCGATGCAGCCCCGTGCGACATCGCCGGAGTTCTTCAAGATCGAAACGTTGATGGAGGGGATGAAGGCGTTGTGGATCCAGTAGTCGAAGAAGTTTGACAGGTCCTGACCAGAATTCTCCTCCAGGATGGTCTGGAACAGCTCAGTGGTGACCCGCTTTCCGCGACGCTCCTGAGCCAGCTGATCGATGGCCGTGAAGAAGATCTCGTCGCCCAGTCGGTTGCGCAGCATCTCAGAGATGACGTAGGCGCTGTAGTTGCCACGGACGTTGCTGGGAACGTCGGTCATGGTCGGCGCGCCGGTCAGCGAGTAGGAGCGGCTCTTTGCCTCGCGGTTCTTCCAGTTCGAGGAGGAGCCCTGGCCCATGCTGATCTCTCTGGGATTCTCCAGGGCTTCTCGGCGTGCCTGCATCATGTCGGCGTAGGCATCGAAGCCAAACGCCGCGCGGATGTAGAAGAAGGCGTAGGCATCCGCCAGAGACTCCAGGAGCCACTCGTCGCGGGAGCTGGCCGGTGCGATGCTCTGTCCCCAGTACTGACCCGCGACCTGCCGCGCGATCATCATCTGGGCGAGGTAAGGACTGTCCCGACGAATGCTGCCGGTGGCGGTCACCGAGGTGTTGGAGATCCGCTGGATGCCGACCATGCCGTAGTTGCCCTGCCGAAAGCCGGTGGTCATCGCGGCGAGGGGGAGCGCGGAGGGGCCCTGGTAGATGGCGACCTCTTCGAGCGGATAGTCCGGCAGGAAGCGCTCCAGGAACGCGACCACCCGGCGGACCTCCGGCGGAAACATCGGCAGGGCCTCGCCTGTGGAGGGGAACAGGTTGACGCTGATCGCCGGCAGATCCTGGGCTGCGGGCTCCTGGTAGTTGTACCAGCGCCCCAGGGCCACCGACGGACGCCGCGCGTTCTTCCCCTGAGAGACCGACCACTGCCAGCCGTTGCCGTCGTCAATCCAGGACTTTTCGGTCTCGCCAGCGGAGACCGTTGAGAGGCTGCGGAGGACGGGCGTCGGCGTGCCGAGGGTGGTCCGGAACGATTCCCAGATGCTGCCGCCAGGAGAGGGGAGGATCTCGGGGAGGATGGGCTGGGGGCCGGTGGTCGGTCCCAGCGAGCGGACCACGGTGCTGCCGTCGGTCCCGACGTTGTCAGAGATCGCGAAGTTGGCGAACTTCCAGTTGGTCTTCCACTTCAGCTTGAGGGTGACCTCTTCTCCCTCGGGAACCGGCTGGGGAAGCATCACCAGCATCTCGCGGCGCTGCTCGCGCTGCTGGAAGAACTCCTGCTCGGAGAACGCGAGGTTCTCTGTCGAGGCTCCAGAGCTGGCCGACTCGCTGACATCACCGATGCCGTCGGACTCCGTGCTGCTGCTGCTGAGCGGATCGTTGGAGCTGGAGGAGTCGGTGGTGCTGGTGTCC
Source organism: Myxococcota bacterium (assembly GCA_029251165.1). Taxonomy (GTDB): domain Bacteria; phylum Myxococcota_A; class UBA796; order UBA796; family UBA796; genus JAQXDW01. The sequence goes on along the minus strand of JAQXDW010000142.1, from coordinate 103,190 downwards.
GAGAGGCCACCGCTGACGTCGTTGTCGAGCTGTCCGCCGATGATGCCGTCGGAGAAGCTGGAGGTCAGTCCGGCATACAGGCCGACCCGAGCCAGCTCGCGATCGCGCTCGTCGGTCAGCGACAGCAGCTCCCAGGTGTTCGCGATCGAGGTGCCGGTCGGCATGCGCATCGCGACATGCTGGATGTCTGCACCGACGGCCTTGAGGGTGAGGGTGGACTCGACGATGGCCTGCTGCTCCAGGCTGCGCCGAAACGGGCGAACCTCGATGTTGCTCTCGGCGAACACCGGCTCCATGCGGACCGGGGGCTGGTAAGGGGATGGCGCACCGAGAGGGTGAAACAGCTCGCCGCTGAACCGCATGAAGTGGCGGCTCTGCTCGCCGTCGATGCCATGGGAGAAGGCCATCGTGCGGTAGCCGGTGCCGGCGAGGTCTTGGCCGTCTCGGTAGCAGGTCAGCCAGCGGTCGTAGGCATCTCCGCCGAGGCCTGCGCCATCTCCAGAGGCCACCCGGAAGGAGGTGTCGGTCCGGAAGTCCGCGATCATGCGGAGGTTCTCACCAGACAGCCCCATCTCTTCGTGGAGCAGGCGGTCCTGGCGGATGATGGCCTTGGGGTCGAGGCCTGAGTAGCCGAGCTGGCGGGTGCGATCGGCGAGGACGTTGACCGCGCTCGCCTTCGCCAGCAGCCGTCCCCGGCTGTCGGTGACGATGAACGCCTCATCGACCTCACCGTCTGCGCTCTCCTGAAGCATGACGCCGGAGCCGACGGGCTCCAGGTTGTACAGCAGGTCGATCACCTGCGGATCCGCCGACAGAAGCAGCCCGCGATCGATGGTGGTGACGAAGGGCTCACCGCGCTCGACGACCGGCAGCAGGCGCTCGGTGTCGATGTTGGTGTTGTTCGCCATGTGGTTGGCGAAGGTCCAGGCATCTGCGCGGCTGGGGAAGGGCATGCTCATGCTGCCCTCTCCCTGGAAGATCATCCCGACGATTCGCTCAGAGACCGGCTCCTGGCCAGAGTAGACCGGGACCAGGCGACCGGAAGTCAGCTCGATTGAGCAGACGCCGTCCTGGAAGGTGATGCCCTCCTCCCCGATCTGGTAGACCGTCTCTCCCATCCAGGTCTTTCCAGCAGCACCCCACCAGGTGTCGAGCGTGGCCTGGCTGGCCGGCGGGTTCCCTTCTGCAAGTGCGGTGACCGCAATCAGAAGGGAGACAGGGACCAGCGCATTGCGCAGCGCGGACATGGAGAGACTCCTCAGCGAATGGACTCTAAAGTGGCGGCAACATAGCCGTCTGTCCGGCCACGACTTTGTAGATATCTGGAAAATTCCTGATGTCTCACCAGGTACGCCGTCTCCCGCCTGAGCTGAAACCTTGCGAGGTACGCTATATTCCAGGCTCGTTTCTCAGCGCCTCCAGTCGCTCTATGACGGTTGTCTTGACGCAGAGCACTGGCCAGGTGTCCGCCTCGCAGGCATCTCGGATCTTCAGCCAGGCCCGCTGCTCGTCTCGAAGGACGCGCTTCTCGTCATCATTGAGTATCGAGCGCGCCTCTTGGTAGGCGGCGTCCAGCTCTCCGTCGAGGGCGGCGAGCTGCGGATCGTTGCAGATGGCGTGCTCGACGGCGGTGGTGGCCCGCTGGCAGTCGAAGCTTGGCGAGAAGGTCATGCGCTTGCGGTCGGAGGGAAAGAAGCGCCACACCGTGCCCTGCTCGAAGTCGGTGACGTAGACGTCTCCGCTGGGCCCGGCGAGCACGTCGAGGGGACGCCCAGCGAAGCCGGAGGCCCAGATGTCGACCGATCCGTCGACCGGATCCACCGTGGTGAGCTGCCGGCCTGCTCGTCGAAACCGAGTGATGTAGCTTCCAAACTCTGCGATGAGGAGCTTTCCGTGGAGCTCGGGGAAGGCGTCGCCCTCGTAAGCGAGCAGCCCGTTGGCGGAGGCGTGGGGGGTGAGGCGGGCGAGGGGCGGGATGGCGATGAGCCCGTCGGGCATCGTGAGATCGCTGCGGATCGTGTCGCCGAAGACGTAGGGGTGACCGTAGAAGCCACCGGCCTCGATGTGGTTGAGTTCCTCGGGGGCGGCCTCGACGAGCTTGGGATCGACCCCGTTGTCTGTGGCATACAGCGCGCCATCTGCGGTGAAGGCGAGATCAAACGGGTTGCGCAGTCCGGCTGCGTGGACCACAGCGGCGCCGGTGACGGGGTCGACCTGAAGAATGCTGCCGGCAGGCTGCGCTTCTGGATCGGCGTTGGTGGCGGTGCCGATGCCCAGGTACAGCATCCCGTCTGGACCCAGCACGACGCCGTTGTTCTGGTGGAGTCCAGCAGCGGGCAGATCATCGATGAGGACCCCGATCTCCTCAGCACGTCCATCTCCGTCTCGGTCGGCCCAGGACGACAGCCGGCCCCGGCTGCTGACGATGAGGGCATCGTCGTGCCACACCATTCCAAGCGGTCGCTCGATGTCCACCGCAAACAGCACCGCCCGCCCGCTGTCGATGCGCCAGATCTTGCCGACCTTTTGGCCGGCGCGGGGGAACAAGCCGCCGTTGGTCGAGACGTACAGCGCGCCTTCCGCTCCCCAGGCGAGGCTGATCGGGTGATCCAGCCCGCTGACCACCAGCTCGACGTCGACGCCGCTGTGCGTGGAGATGGTGTGCGGGCTGGGTGCTGGCGGGCCGGGTCTGGGCTGCTGGAGGAGCCAGGCGTGGATGTCGCGGATCATGGTGTCGGGCAGCATCTCTTCGGAGAACGCTGGCATCGGTGGGGCTCCCGCGCGGATGCGTGCGGTCATCGTCTCGATGTCTGGGACAGCACCCGCGAACTGGGGGCCGACCCCGCCTTCTCCGCGCTCGCCATGGCAGGCCAGGCAGCTGTGCACGCTCCAGGCGACGGAGCCGGCGTCTGCATCCGGGGCATGCGCGGGCTGCGGAGCGGCGACGGGCGGCGTCTCCTCGGGGAGGGGCTCTGCGGGCGGCGGAGCGAGTGCTCTGGGGGACGGTGCTGCCGGGGCAGTGGTCTCGGCGTCAGTGCAGGCCAGGAAGAGCGAGAGGAGCATGTTCCGATGCTATCGGCTCACGCCCCTGCGGTCCTCCACGATCACCGTCGGCGTCCTGTGAAGGGGCTCGCCGTCGCGAAGCACAGCCCGGTGCGTCTGCAGGTTTTGCCGGGTTGACACACGACCCCACCAGCGGATCGCAGCCTGAGGGTGATATGGTGCCGCCGACGTTCTATCGGGAGGCAAGATGCGACTGACCCCAGTGATCCTTGGCATGGTTCTGACCGGCTGCGGCGACAAGGATGAGGCAGACTCCGGCTCCTCCTCCGACGACACCGCGACGGAGACCGATGGCTGGGGCTATGCCTCCGCAGAGCCGGCGACCCTCAGCAGCGGCGAGTGCCCGGACATGTCTTCCTCCGGCGAGACCACGAGCTTTCTCTCCTCCGATGAGGAGCGCACGGTCACCACGATCTTCCCCGCCTCACCAGACTCCGATACGAAGGTCGTCTTCTTCTTCCATGGTCTGATGGACTCCTCCCACGGCTCGCCGTCCGGGGTGTTTGCCAGCAGCTTCGGCATGCAGGACATCGCCGATGAGCTCAACGCCATCATCATCCTGCCGGAGTCGAACGTCTGGGAGCTGCTCGGCTTCTCGTTTTATCTCTGGGATGTCGAGGACGGCACCTTTGACAACGACGTCACCCTCTACGACGACCTGCGCACCTGTGTCCATGAGCAGTTCGCGCCGAACATGGACAAGGTCTTCTCGATGGGCTTCTCTGGCGGCGGACTGTTCACCACCGTCATCACCAGCCAGCGCGGCGACACCCTCGCAGCTGCGGTGGAGATGTCCGGTGGCGCCGACATCGAGACGGGCTTCCTCGACGGCGTGGTCGCGCCCTACGCCACTTCGGCGGCGTCTGTTCCCGTCTACCTGACCAGCGGCGGCGAGACGGACGTCTGGCCCAGCACCCAGCTGGTGATCGTCGACTTTGAGTCTGGCACCGACACCCTCGCGGCAAACCTTGCCGCAGACGGACACTTCGTGGTGCGCTGCAAGCACACCAGCGGCCACACCGTGACCAACGCTGACTACAGCGCTGCCTGGGACTTCGTGGAGTCTCACGAGTATGGTCAGCCCTCGCCCTACGAGACCAACGGCATCGGCGACTGGTCGAGCTGGTGTGAGATCGTCGAGTAGGAGTCTGGTGAAGACCGCCCGCGCGCTCTGGTTTCTCGCTCGTCCGCGACTTGCTCCCTATGTGATGACCCTCACCCTGGTCGGGTTTGGCTGGGCACACTGGGATCGGGCCCTTCGACTGCGCGGCGGTGTGGCCTGGATGCTGGTCGCGGCGAGCTGGCTGGCGCTGCATGCTGGCACCCTCTGGCTGAACGCTGCACTCGATCGAGACGAGGGCGAGGTCCTCTACGGACGCGCGGTCCCACCCCCGCCGGGGATCTCGACCTACGGCTACATCGGGCTGGCGGTGAGTGTGCTGCTGGCGGGGCTCGCTGGGCCGATCGCGGCAGCCTGCTCGGGGCTGTGCGTGGTGCTCTCTGTGCTCTATTCCCATCCGGCGACCCGCTGGAAGGGACACCCGCTGGGCGGTCCGCTGGTCAACGGGCTGGGCTACGGGCTGCTCTCAAGCCTCGCGGGCTGGTCGGCGGCAGGGGTCCCGACAAACCTGCGCTCGGTGATCGTCTGGCTGCTGTCGTCGCTTGGGGTGATGGGCTGCTATTTCGCCGCGCAGGCGTTCCAGCAAGAGGAGGACGCGGAGCGCGGCTACCGAACCCTCGTGGTCACCCACGGCCCCGCCGCCACGCTCCAGGCCGCGCGTCTCTGCCTGGCTGCGGGCTTCATCGGCGGAATGATCCTCGCCATCATCGGCTGGTTTCCGCGCATCTGCCTGGCCGGGATTCCGATGTGGTGGTGGGTAGACGACTGGCTTCGGCAGTGGGGCGCGGCGCCCGGCGGCGGCAGCGCAGCGCATGCCCAGACCATGGCCCGACGGCTGCTGATCGCGGTGCTGGTCTGCCTGGCGCTGGTGTTCGGAGCGTACGTCCGAGAGAGCCTCCGCCACGAGCCGGTCGCTGGGCTCGGGACCCACGCCGGTCACCCACCTGACCGCCCCCGGCTCTCCGCCCAGGAGCTGATCGCCTGGGAGAAGGCTTCCGGGAAAGAGCTGACGGAGTGAGGAGCTCAGGCCAGCGCCTGTGCGAAGTCAGCGAGCAGATCGCCGGTGTCCTCGAGCCCGACGCTCACCCGAATGAGCCCGTCGCTGATCCCCGCTGCCGCACGCTCCTGAGGGGTCATGCCGAGGTGAGTGGAGGTCGCGGGGCGGACGATGAGGCTCTCGACGCCGCCGAGGCTTGGGGCGTGGACGGGGAGGGTGAGGCGCTCGATGAGGCGGTCACCGAGGGCGGGGTCCTTCAGGGTAAAGGCGATCATGCCTCCAAATCCTGAGAACAGCTCGGCGGCGATCTCGTGGCCGGGAGAGCCGGGCAGGCCGGGGTAGTGGACCGAGGCGATGGCCGGGTGTGCTGCGAGGGCGCGTGCCAGGGCCATGGCGCTGGCGTTGTGCTGGCGAACGCGCAGGCCGAGGGTCTTCAGGCCGCGCTCCAGCAGGAAGCAGGAATTGGGGTCGAGGCTGCCGCCGAGGTGGTTGAGCAGGTGCCGCGCGGCCTCGACCCGCTCCGGCGCTCCGGCGATGACCCCGGCGACGATGTCGCTGTGGCCGTTGAGGTACTTGGTCGCGGAGTGGACGATCAGATCGAAGCCGATGGATGCTGGCTGGAAGTTCACGGGGGAGGGAAAGGTGTTGTCGACAATGGTCACCAGCCCGTGCTGGCGCGCGAACGCCACCACTGCTCTCAGGCGCCCGACGCTCAGCAGCGGGTTGGCGATGGACTCGACGTAGAACACGGTCGTCTCGGGGCGAAGTGCTGCCGCCCAGGTCTCTGGTGCGCTGACGTCCACGAAGTCACAGGCGATGCCCATTCGCGGGGCATCGCTGGTCAGGAAGGTCGCGGTGCCGCCGTAGACGGTGGACTGCACCAGGGCGTGCTGTCCGACGGAGAGGTTGCTGAGCAAGGCGGCAGTGATCGCGGCCATCCCGCTGGCGGTGACCAGCGCTGCGCCGGTCCCCTCAATGGCGGCCAGCTTCTCGGCCAGCGCGGTCTGGTTGGGCGTGTTGTTCAGACGGAGGTACCGGAGCGCGCCGTACGCAACCTCACCAGTCAGCGCGTAGGTGGCGGACTGGAAGATCGGGTTGACGACCGCGCCGTGGATGTTCTGCTGACCGGCATGGATGAGGAGGGTGTCGAGCTTGGGCATGTCAGCAGCGTATCGCTGTGTGCTTTACTTGCGGACATGAGGAAGACGATCATCGCGATGGGAGGGGGTGGGTTCAGCATGGAGCCTGACAACCCGCTGCTGGACGCCTGGCTGCTGTCCCTGACCGGCACTGCGACCCCAAAGGTCTGCTTTCTTGCGACCGCCAGCGGAGACGCCGAGGGCTACATCGAGGGGTTCCACAATGCCTTCTCGCGCCTGCCCTGCATCCCCAGGCACCTGCCCCTGTTTCGGCGCGAGGACGCTGATCTCCGCGCCGCAGTGCTCAGCCAGGACCTCATCTACGTCGGCGGCGGGAACACCGCGAACATGCTGGCGGTCTGGCGTGTGCATGGACTGGATGCGGTGCTGCGGGAGGCGTGGGAGGCTGGCGTGGTGCTCGCGGGGCTGAGCGCGGGCTCGCTGTGCTGGTTTGAGGGCGGGGTCACCGATTCGTTCGGTGAGGCCCTCGCGCCGATGAACGACGGCCTCGCGCTGCTGCCAGGCAGCCACTGTCCTCACTATGACGGGGAGGCGCTCCGCCGTCCCCGATACCGACAGCTGGTCCGCTCCGGCGCGCTCCCGCCGGGGCTTGCCGCTGACGACGGGGTGGCGCTTCGCTTCTCTGGAGCGACCCTCACCGAGGTGGTGGCCTCCCGCCGCGACGCCCATGCCTGGCGGGTCACCGCTGATGGGGAGGAGCGCCTCGACGCCCGCTACTTAGGCTGAGGAGATGCAGCGCGCGCACGGAGCGGCGGATCTCAACAGCGTAGGCAGGAAAAGGGGCACCTTGGGAGCCGTCAGGCTGATCTCAGGCGTTACACTCACGGCTTGAAATGGGGGCTGACGTGTACCTGCCGGATCTCGACTCGCTTCGCTGCTTCATCGCTGCTGCGGAGCAGCGACACTTCCGCTCGGCTGCGCGCGCGGTCGGTCTGTCTCCAGCGGCCTTCAGCGATCGGATCAAGCGCCTGGAGGCCGGACTCGGGGCGCCGCTGTTCTCCCGGACGACCCGCTCGGTTGCGCTGACCTCGGCCGGGCACCGCCTGCTGCCTGAGGCGCGACACTGCCTGGAGCAGGCCCGACGCTGCGTGGAGGTGGTCAACGAAGAGGGAGAGCTGCCCCTGGAGCTGCTGCTCGGCACCCGCTACGAGCTGGGCATGAGCTGGATGGTGCCGGCGCTCTCTACGCTCCGTGCCGCGCATCCGCTGCGAGAGATTCACCTCTACTTCGGCCAGAGCGACGACCTGATGACCCGCCTGCGCGACGGTCGCCTCGATGCCTTCATCTCCAGCACCCGCCTGACCCTCTCCGGCCTCACCTACGCCACCCTCCACCCAGAAGACTATGTCTTCGTTGCCGCTCCAGAGCTGGTCAAGGAGATGCCGCTGACCGGGCCGTCAGAGGCGTCGTCTCATCGCCTCCTCGACATCGGCCCCTCACTGCCGCTGTTCCGCTACCTGCTTGATGGGCTCGGGCAGACGGAGGACTGGCCGTTTCAGGGCATCGAGGTTCTCGGATCGATCGCACCGATTCGCTATCGGCTGCTGGAGGGGGCCGGGGTCGCGGTCCTGCCGCGCTACTTCGTCCAGACAGACCTCGACACGGGCGCCCTCGTGCAGCTCCTTCCCGAAGCGCCGATGCGCACAGATGCCTTCCGGCTCATCTGGCGGATCAACGACCACCGCGACATCGCGCTGCGTGCGCTGGCGGAGGAGCTTCGGCAGCTGCCGCTGCGGTGAGCCGTAGCGGAGCCTGGATGGGGCCGGGCCTGGAGGGCGCTATGGACCCGGATCTTCCGGCTCGTTGACCACCAGCTCATCGAGCATGCTCACGCGCGGCCCCAGCAGGTCCCATAGGTCCTGGACCACTGGATCCTCAGCGTCATAGAGGTTCTCGGCCTCGGCGGGGTCGGTGGTGACGTTGTACAGCGCCTTCTCCCCGGTTCCCCAGCGGTAGATCATCTTGTAGGGCCCGCGCCGGACCGACTGGATGACGCCGAGGTTGGCCTGCGTGAAGCTGAAGATGGCACGCTCAGGATCCGCTGTCCCGGCGACCTTCCCGCTGACCTCGGCGGGGATGTCGACGCCGAGGATGGAGAGAATGGTGGGCGCGATGTCGGCGTGTGTGGTCGGCTCAGGCCAGGCCGCCGGCACAATGTTGTTTGCCCAGAACAGCGCGATCGCATCGTTCTCTTCCTGGTTGAGCCCCCGAGCGTGTGCCTGATAGTCGTGCTCCCAGAACTGCTCGCCGTGGTCTGTCCAGAACACGACCAGGGTGTCCTTCAGCAGTCCGCGCGCGGTCAGGTCGATCCAGATCTGCTGGAGGAGGTCGTCGAGATAGCGCATCTCGCCCGTATAGCGAACGGTCAGGTGCTCCAGCAGCAGCACCCGCTCCTTGTCCGTCAGCGTGGTCCACTCTGAGGCTGCGTCGTAGTGCTGGTCGAAGTCATCGAGATCGTACGCAAGGGGCGCGAGTGCATCGAGCCCGTCGAGGTAGCTGTCCGGCGGCTTGTAGGGTGTGTGTGGCTCCTTGAGGTGGATGTGGAGGAACCACGGATCGGTGTCCGTGTCCACCGCGTCCAGCAGCAAATCCCGGCCCTCTTCATAGATCCCGACCGCCCCATCTCCGCCGGGATGATCGGCGTAGTCGTAGCCATGGGCGACGTTGGTGTCGTCGTACAGCCAGCCGTTGGAGGTGATCATGATCGTGTGGTAGCCAGCATCCGACAGCCAGCTCGCCAGGGTCCCACGGTCTGGCACCGGCAGCCGGGCGAACGACGGCACGAAGTCGTACTCCAGCGGAGAGCGACCATCCATCGCGCAGATCACGCCCGGATAGGTCCAGTTTGAGCAGCTCTGGTGGTCATCCAGCGCCAGGGCATTGTTGGCGATGCTGTCGAGGAACGGGGTCAGGGCGCGCGTGTCGCCATACCGGGCCATGTGATCTCGGCGGAAGGTGTCCAGCGAGATGACCAGCAGGTTCTTTGGTGCGGCGCCATAAAACGACGGGAAGGAGTCCGTCGGTACGGTGCTGGCAGAGTCATCGGCTGTGTCCGGACCGGAGCAGGCGAGCAGGGGCATCAGGACGAGCATGAAGTCTTTATAAACGCCCGCCCGCCGGAGTGTCGATCTCTCTCTGCAACCGTCAGGGCCTCACTTTCCAGAGTCGGCGGCCCCAGAGTCCGGCGGTGAGCCGGTGTCCTCGTCAGGATAGTTGTCTTTGATGGAGACCTCTCCGGAGACGTTCTCTTGGCCGATTGCCGTGAGGAGCGCCTGACCGGCGTCGTCGCCCAAGGCGGTGTTGTGCGTGACCTTCAGATCGCCGCCCACAGCGGTCACCCCGTGGAGCCCCGCGACGCTCAGCAGGGACGCGCTGTAGCGTATCGAGAGGGTGTCGGTGACCGTGCGGACTGCGGCGAGGTCATCGAGAGACGCCAGCGCGTCGTTGTCGTGGAGCTTGAGGGCGCCGGGAGCGGTCAGGGCGGAGAGGCCAGCGAGCGAGGTGAGGGCATCGTTGTCGGTGAGGAGGAACCCGACGGTGGTGGTCAGTGCGGAGAACCCGGAGATCGACGTGAGCGCCGGGCTGCTGCAGATCTCGACCGTGCCAGCCTCGGTGAGTCCGGTGAGTCCGGTGAGTCCGACGAGGCTGTCGTTGTCGCACAGCAGCACATCACCGCTCAGCGTGCTCAAGCCGCTGAGCCCAGAGAGATCGGAGAGGCCATCGCAGCGCTCGATGGTGAGGTCGCCGCCCAGGGTGGTGAGGCTGTCGAGGTCGATGTCGCTCAGGCTGTCGGCATCTCGGATGGTGAGATCACCGCCGACGGCTGACAGACCGACCAGCGCGGTGTCTGCGATCCCGCCGCCGCTGATCAGCACGCTGCCGTCGATGCTGGCGAGTCCGGCGAGTCCGGCGAGCGAGGTCAGGGCGTCGTTGTCGACGACGCTCACGCTGCCGGAGAGCGCCGTGAGTCCGCTGAGCCCGTCGCTGCTGGCCAGGGCGCTGTTGTCGTAGAGGGAGAGATCGCCGCCGAGGCTGGAGAGGGCGGAGAGGCCGATGAGCGAGGTCAGCGCCGGGTTTGCCTGAATGGACAGCGCGCCGTCGATGCTGGCGAGTCCGGCGAGTCCGGTGAGGTCTGCGAGGGCGGCGTTTGAGGAAATGCGAACATCGCCGGTGACGGTCTCGAGCCCAGAGAGCCCGGTGAGTGTGGAGAGGACGAGGTTCTCTTCAATGGTCAGCCCAGAGAGGGCGGCGAGGTTGCTGAGTCCGTCGAGCGCGGTCAGGGCGTCGTTGCTGTACAGCGACAGCCGACCCGCCTCCGTCAGCGCGGAGAGCCCGGAGACGGTCGCGAGAGAATCGCAGCCGGAGATGCTCAGGATGTCATCGACTGCCGACAGCGCGGAGAGCCCGGAGATGTCTTCCAGTGCCGCGTTGTCGGTGATGACCACGCTGGCCGCAGCAGGGAGGGCGGAGAGCCCGGAGATGTCTTCCAGCGCTGCGTTGTCGGCGATGTACAGCTCGCCGCCGAGGCTGGAGAGGGCGGGCAGGCCGATGTCGAGGAGTTCGGGGCTGGAGAGGATGGTGAGGCTGCCGCCGACCGCAGAGAGGCAGGAGAGGCTCGCCAGGCTTGCGGACGCGACGCCCTCGATCCGCAGGTCACCGGCAGCGGCGGTCTGCGTCTCACAGAACCGAGCCATCTCGGCGTCGGTGGTCAGGGTGACATCACCGGAGAAGTCCGCCGCAGTGTCCCTGTCGCCCTTGCAGCCCCAGAAGATGAGCATCCACACCATCGTCGTCCTCCGTCGCTTTCCTATAGCCAACCTTCGGGTCGGAATGACTCGGAACTCTTCTCTGAGTCGCGAAAATGTTTGTGCTCAACCGGGTTGTCGCAGCCGCTGATGACGAGACGGTCTGTGGTGATGATGGTGCCTGGAGTGGACCTCGACACAACGCGCGCTCTTTTCCGTCCCGGACCTCGACTCAGGCCACGTCGTGAGCAGGAGCCATCACGCGCAGCGGCCTGGGCTGCACCGATGAGCGCCGCGCAGTCTGACTCCGGCTTGTCCGCTGCTCACCCGATCCAGGCGAGCACGCGATCCGCGAAGGTGATCTCCAGGATGATCAGCGGCAGGTTGCCCAGCGCCGTTCCCAGCAGGTAGTCCCGCCACCGAACGGAGGTCAGGCCGTACATTAGCTGCACCAGGAAGGTGGTGAAGAAGACGAGCCGAAGGATCAGCACGGTGCGAAAGCCGCGCTGCTCCAGGGCGTCGTCCCAGCGGCGCAGGCGGGGCGGGATGCGGGGGGCGATCAGATCGCGGGCGAGGGTCCGGGAGGTCACGAACGCGACGACAGCCGAGAGCATCGAGCCTGTCCAGGACAGGGGGAGGGCGAGCTCGGGGGGCCAGGCCATCGCAGCGGTGAGGATGAAGATGTGGGCAGAGAGTCCGAACGGCTGGACGAGGGCAAACAAGAGCAAGAACAGGAGCGGCCCCATCGTGCCGGCATCGGCCACCATGTCGCGCATGGTCTGCAGATCAAAGTCAGGCAGCACGCCGCTCGACCACAGCGCAGCCAGCCCGACGATGACGGTCAGCGGGATCACGATCTGAGCGGTGATGCGGGCTCGGCTCATGTGTGGTTCTCGGTCATCCAGGCAGATCACCTAATGGATGAGGCTGGCCTCATGAGATGGCTGGCCTGGAAAAGAAGTATAGAGAGCCGGTGAGGCTTGAGGCCGCTGATGTGAGCACACAGGGTGGATGTCGCGTGCTGGAGCGGTTCTCAGCAGGGGAGAGATCGGAGCCGATCGGTCAGGACGAGACCCCGCTCATTCGTTCATCCGGCAGGAAAAAGAAAAGTAACTCAGTGTAGAGTTACGATCTGGAGCTGCCGATGTCCGCCGCCAAGAAGTCTCCTGTCACTCGCGACAGCCTCGTCACACTGCTCACCGCCAACGGGCTGACCCGCAACGAGGCGCTGGCATACCTCACGCTGCTGGAAGATGAGTCCGACCAGGGGATGAGCGGCTACGAGGTCGCGGCCCGCTCTGGCATCCCCCGGAGCGCGGTCTATGCGGTGCTTCGTAAGCTGGAGAATGCCGGCGCTGCGTTCTGCTATGGCGAGCCCGCGCGGTTCTCTCCCACCGAGCCCTCCCGCTGGATCGAGCAGACCCGCCGCGAGACCCGCAGCCGCCTCGACGTACTCTCCGTTGGGCTCGCCTCACTGCCCAAGCGGAGCAACCCGGAGCCGGTCTGGATCCTCAACCGCTACACCGAGATCATGGACCGCATCGACGCCATGATCCGGCAGGCTCAGCAGTCGATCTACCTCTCGCTCTGGCCGAGGGAGCTGACGCTGCTCATGCCGGCGGTTCGTGCAGTGGCCGCGCGCGATCTTCATCGGGTCCTCCACAGCCCAGCAGTCATCCCGGAGCAGCCGATGGGCTTCGCCTGCTGGGTGGACGACGTGACCGGAGATGCGAGCCGAGAGGGCTGGTCACACAAGGCGCTCGTGGTGGTCGATCGGGAGTTCGCCCTCATCGGCGGCACCGAGCCTGATTCTGACAACCACACCGTCTGGACCGCCAATCCCTCTCTCGTGGATGTCGCGACCAACCACATCATCCTCGATATCACCCTGCTGGCGCAGTCTCGCGGTGTCGATCCGGCCGAGGTGGTCTCGCCGATGATGCGTCCCCACCTCGGGTAGCGTCAAGGGTGCGGGCAAGGGCTGACTCCGCCTGTGTCGCCATGCTGCGCCTGTGCTCTGGTCACGCCCGCCCTGACGAGCGCGGCTGGCGCGGTTGCGCGCTCAGGGAGTGCCTCGCGTGTAGTTGGTGTCCCAGCGCATCGGTACCTCTAAGCTTGCGCTGCGGATCTCCTTGGAGACGACGAGTCCGCCGTCGGTGAACCGATAGGTGGTCACCTGGGTCGCGCTTTCTCCGGCATAGTTGAACACCACCTGATCGGTGCTCTTCTGGACCGTGATGGAGTAGGTCACGTCCTTCTCGTTGGTGTAGGAGGTCGGAGCACCGTTGAGCGCACCCTTGATCGGGGGCTTGTCGTCGCACTGGATGCGCATCTGGACATCATCGGTGGTGAAGGTGTAGGTGCTGCAGGTGGTGATGGCATCTTGGAGCCGGCCCTCTGCGATCATGCGCACCGCAAAGTTCATCGGATCGAGGGTGGACTCCAGGGCGGCGTCGGTGCGTGTTGCGAGCGCAGCGGTAGAGTCGGAGAGGGTGTAGGTGCCGTTGCCACCCTCAGAGATCGAGGGTGCCGCTGCTGCGAAGGCGACCATGAGCAGGGATGTGAGCATTGAATTGTCCTCTTCGAGATGGATTGTATTTGTTGAAACCCTCATCGCGGATGGATCACACAAGGAGCAACCAGAAAAAACGCGACTATGTACAGATAAATCGTCGGGTTCTCATATTTAAAGAAAGCATAAGTCAGAGGAGGAAATGAACACTCCGGGTGTGTCGAGCATGTCCGCCGCTGCCGCAACCATCTTCGGATCTCCGCACGCCATCGGCATGTTCAGTGATCGGGTCAGGGGTACGACCTCTCGCCAGCGACAGCCCGACAGGGGCGCATGAGGTGGCCGTAAGGCGGATTGAGTAAAGGCTCCGGAGTCCACGGTGGATTCAGGAACTTCTCCGACGGCAGGTCTGGTCTTTGATCCGCATTGCACGAGATTGCTGGCTCAGATGTGATGTTCAGCAGTCGCTACCGTTACAGTTTGATGGCTTGGGGCTGCGTGGTTCCCTTCTTCAGCTTCATCAGCACTCCAGCGGGGGGATGGATCGCGGCGCCGTGTGTCAGCAGCTTCGCCGTGATCGCTTCGGGGCAGAGTGGCCCTCTTCTCCCCTTGCAGGTGTCGCTCAGCGGTAGAGCGTCGCGTTGTCGACGCGAAGGCCAGAGGTTCGCCTCCGTGCTCTCGGGGACTTGATGGTGTGGGCAGGAACATCCCAGCGCCGTCACCGTGCTGTGCAGCGTGGCCATGCCCTTTGGCGTGGGCGGGTGCTCTGGGGCTGAGCGCGCTCCGACGGGAGGTGCCTTCGACCGACTCGCCGCCAGGCATACTGCGCGGTGGGGGGCCGGAGTACGGTCTCTACGCGAGCCCTTGACTCTCGACCTCGTCGAAAAAAAATCAGCATCCCGCGCGTTGCACTCTTCCTCTTGCGGGTTAAACTTTCTGCGTCTTCGGACAATGATGGGGTGTGGCGCAATTGGCAGCGCGTCGGCTTCTGGCGCCGAAGGTTCTAGGTTCGAGACCTAGCACCCCAGCCATCTACTGAGCCGGGTCGCGATTCGCGACCCGGCTCTTTTTTTGCCTCACAGCCTTCAACCGAAGAACGTCAGGGCATCGATGCTGTCGACGTCGGCTCTGGGCGCGCATCGCGTCCCGGAATTTCTACGGGCCGTGTGGCTGGGTGTGGTGCCTGCTGGATCGCCGGAGGAGGCCCTTCGTCGGCGAATGCGAGCCGGTGAAAGAGCGCAAAGGCGGATGACCACACGCTCGCTTACTGCGCAGCCATGATTTGAGGCGTCTCACACGGGCTGCAACCGGCTACCATTCCAGCCATGGATCTCCTCAACCTCGCTGAGCTGGAGCAGGCCGCAGCTGAGCGGCTGTCCACGATGGCGCACGACTACTATGCCGGTGCCGCACGAGACGGAATCACCCTCCGGGGAAACCGGGCGGCCTGGGATCGGCTCCGGCTGTACTACCGGGTGCTCGTCGATGTCGCGCAGCGTGATCTCTCCACGACCCTGCTCGGGCAGCACATGGCCCTGCCCATCCTCGCGGCGCCCACAGCCTTCCAGTGCCTCGCCCATCCTGATGGAGAGCTGGCGAGCGCCCGCGGCTGCGGGGCGAGGGGGGCTGGCATGGTGCTCTCGACCCTCTCCACCGTCGCGATGGAGGAGGTCGCTGCGGTCGCGCGCGGGCCGCTGTGGTTTCAGCTCTACGTCTACCGGGATCGGGCGGTGACCCGTGCCCTCGTTCAGCGGGCCGAGGCGGCGGGCTTCTCTGCCCTGGTCCTCACGGTCGATGCTGCGATCATCGGCGCTCGGGAGACCGACGCCCGCAACCGCTTCCACCTCCCCGACGGCATGACTGCCGCCAACCTCGTCGGTGCCGGTATGGCAGAGATTCCTGCGGGGGAGGGGGGGTCTGGGCTGGAGCGGTACGTCCGCGAGCTGCTCACCCCCCGCCTGACCTGGGCGGATCTGGACTGGCTGGTCGCGCAGACCCGGCTGCCGGTGCTGGTCAAGGGCATTGTGCGGGCAGACGACGCCGCCATTGCGGTGGCCCATGGTGCGGCTGGGGTCATCGTCTCCAACCACGGCGGACGCCAGCTCGACGGCGCGCCGCCCACGGCGGAGGCCCTGCCGGCGGTGGTCGAGGCGGTCGGGGATCAGGTCGCGGTGCTCGTCGACGGGGGGATCCGCCGGGGCAGCCACGTCCTGCGGGCGCTGTCGCTGGGGGCAGACGCAGTGCTGGTGGGTCGGCCGATGCTGTGGGGGCTGGCTGTTGGTGGCGCAGACGGTGTCTCCGGCATGTTCTCGATGCTGGCTGCAGAGCTGGATGAGGCGATGGCGCTGTGCGGCTGTCCGAGCGTGGCTGCGGTGCCCCGGGATCTGGTCCATGCCTGAGCTGCACATCCTCGGAATTGCCCAGGACGCCGGCCATCCCCACGTCGGCTGCCGCCGGCCGTGCTGCCTGCCGGCCTGGAGTCATCCGGCCGCAGGGCATCTGGTGAGCTGCCTGGGGATCCGCGACGGAGAGCGCGCCTGGCTCGTGGACGCCACTCCGGATCTTCCCGCGCAGCTCAACACGCTGGAGGCCCTCGGAGCATCGCTGGCCGGGGTGCTGCTGACCCATGGCCACATCGGCCACTACACCGGACTGATGCACCTGGGTCGCGAGGGGCTCGGGGCGGTGGGTGTCCCGGTCCACGCGATGCCGAAGATGCACCGGCTGCTCATCGACAATGCGCCATGGGAGCAGCTCGCTCGGCTGGGGAACATCGCGCTTCGGGTGGCGAGTGCTGGAGAAGAGATCCGGCTGTCCGAGGGGCTCACCGCCACTCCGCTGCTGGTGCCGCACCGCGCAGAGTACACCGAGACCGTCGGCTACCGCATCGTCGGACCGAGCCGCAGTGTGCTGTACATCCCCGACGTGGACGTGTGGTGGCCCGGCATCGAGGCGCTGATTGAGTCGGTCGATCTCGCCCTGCTCGATGGCACGTTCTTCACCCCCGGAGAAGCACCGGGTCGCGATCCGAGCGAGGTTCCGCATCCGCCGATCACGACCTCCCTGGAGCGATTCTCGACGCTGCCTGCTGCGATCCGCACTCGGATCCGGTTCATCCACCTCAACCACTCCAACCCCGCGCTCGATCCGAGCTCGGAGGCTGCCGCGCACATCCGGGCAGCCGGAATGGGGTTGGCGGCGGAGGGCGAGAGCCTGAGCCTGTGATTCGGATAGAGTAGCCCTCCCCAGAAGTGAAGTGGAGATGAGCTGATGTCCCTTGACCTGTTCAGCGCGGGCCTCGCCCGTGAGATCGCTGCCATGAAGACCGAAGGTCGTGCCAAGCCCCCCGAGCGGGTCATCGTCGACTACCTGGCGCCTGAGGGGGCGCGCGGGCCTCGCTACCGACTGGAGGGCTCGCCGCTGGAATTCATTCGGATGAATTCCAACAGCTACCTCTCCCTCTCTCACCACCCTGCGGTGATGGCGGCGGCGGATGAGGCGACCCACCGCTTCGGCGTCGGCCCTGGCGCGGTGCGGTTCATCGACGGCACCTTCAGCCACCACGTCTCGCTGGAGTCTCGGATCGCGTCGTTCGTCGGCAAGCCCGCGGCGAAGATCTTCAACTCCGCCTACACCGCCAACCTCGGCCTCGCGCTCGCCATTCAGAACAAGAAGACCTACTGGATCGGCGATGCCTTGAACCACAACTGCATCATCCGCGCGATGCGCATCGCCAACGTCCCCCGGACCAACAAGGCGATCTACCGCCACAACGACATCGACCACCTCGCCGAGCTGATCGCGAAGGTCCCCGACGACATCGAGCGGGTCATCGTCATCTTCGACGGCATCTTCTCGATGCGCGGTGACCACGCTCCGATCGACCGCATCAATGCAGTCCTCGCGCCCCACCGGCAGCGGTTCGCCGAGGGCCTGATCACCGTGGTCGACGACAGCCACGGCATCGGCGCCTACGGGGCGACGGGTCGCGGCACCGAGGAGATCGTGGGCGCGAAGGCCGACGTCGTGGTCGGCACCTTCGGCAAGGCGTTCGGGGTCAACGGTGGGTTCGTGGCCGCCAGTCCGGAGATCGTCGAGGCGATCCGCCAGAAGTCCGACACCTACATCTACACCAATCCCCTCTCGGTGGCCGACTGCGCCGCTGCGGAGACCGCAGTGAGCATTGCTGACTCCCAGGAGGGGATCGATCGGCTCACTCACCTCCACGCCCGCATCGCTCAGTTCCGAGACGGCCTCGATGCCTTAGGGCTGGAGTCGATCCCTGGTGCGCACCCGGTGGTGCCGCTGATGGTTCGAGACACCGACAAGACCACCGCGATGGTCCAGGGCTTCTACGAGGGCGGCGTGCTGGTGGTGGGGCTGAACTTCCCGGTCGTGCCCCAGGGTGATCAGACGATCCGCTTCCAGGTCAACGCCGCACACACCGAGGCGGACATCGACGCGGTCTTGACGGTGCTCGACTCCATTCGATGAGTCAGTCCAGGTAGCACTGCCCCATGGGGGTGCTTGCCTGAAGAACCGCGTCGAGGAGCGGGTCGCTGCGGTCGAGGTAGCCTCGGACCTCGCGCGCGGCGTCTTCACAGGACAGCGCCATGAGGCCGGCGTAGTAGCAGCGCCGGGCGTCATCGGAGCGGGCCTCTGGGACCCACCGCTGCGTGCGGGTGCTGGAGCGGGTGAGGCCCTGGCAGTCAGGGGCTGCCGCCCGGTAGATGTGGGCAGCGCTCCAGTCGCTCAGGGTGCCCTCGGCGGCTTCATCATGTCCCCGCAGCCAGCGGGCCCAGTCGACATACTCGGTGTAGTGCTGGGTTCCTCCGGCAGCCACGAGGCACGGACGAGCGAGGAAGATGTCGTTGACCGGTGCTGCGGAGATGTCGCTGCTGCCCTGACCACAGATCGTCAGGGTTCTCTGCCACTCCGCAGCGGCGTTCTCTGACTGGCCGACTCCCCACCAGCCAGCCGCGAGGCGGTTGTGGTGCTCTGCTGCGGTCCACCAGACCTCAAACCGAAGCCAGGCACGGTCGTCCCCGAGCAGCAGCGCCTTCGCTTCCGAGAACCGCTCGCTGGCTTCCTGACACCGCCCTTCTCGGCGAGAGTCCGCCGCCGGGAGCCGGGCGCAGACCGCGCTGGCGAAGATGGCGCGGGCCAGCATGCCCTCGCCGCTCTTGCGGCGGGTGGCTTGCCGGGTGAGGGCATCGATGTCGCGGAAGTGTGCGTTGACCGCGTCGATGTCGAAGCTGGTGAGCTGCCAGCCCTGGCCCCAGACCTCCGCAAGGGCCTCGGCACCGAGGGTCTGGGGTGTTGTCGCGAGCTCCCGTGCATCAGCAGCCTGCTGACGCGCCTCCACCAGGAGGGCTGGATCGTTGTTGGCGAGCGGATCGGTCTTGTAGTGCTCGAGGGTCGCCATGGCCTCTGCGGCCCCGGCATCGGCCATCATCTGGAGGACGACCTCCTTGGTGAACAGCCCGCCGCAGAAGAGCGCGCTGACCCCGCCGATGAGCAGCATCGGGATCAGCACTGGCCACAGCCGACGGCGCTTCCTTGGTCTCTCCAGCTCCGGCTCCGGCTCCGGCTCCGGCTCCGGCTCCGGCTCCGGCTCCGGCTCGGGGGGAGGGGGCTCGGGCGCCAGCGCTGCGGTGAGGGCGTCTCGCAGCGCGGCTGCGTCGGGGTAGCGGTCGGCGGCGTCCTGGGAGAGGGCGCGCTGTGTGCAGGCCACCAGGGCAGCGGGCGCATCCGGGACGAGGTTCGCCAGCGGTCGGCGGTCGCCGTTGACGATGGCCTTCATGGTGAGAAAGGCCGACTCCTCCTTGTATGCGCGCTGTCCGCTGAGCAGCTCGTAGAGGATGCAGCCCAGCGCGAAGGTGTCCGTCCGGGCATCGACCGACAGCTCCCCCTTGACCTGCTCGGGACTCATGTAGCCTGGGGTGCCCATCCGGCTGCCGGCTCGGGTCTTGAAGCGCTTTCGGTGTCCGACCTCATCGGCGGCGCTGTCCGTGGTCAGCCGGGCGACCCCGAAGTCGAACAGCACCGGCTGCCCGTCGCACACCTTGATGTTGTCTGGCTTGAGGTCGCGGTGGACGATGCCCAGGGTGTGGACTGCGGAGATTCCCTCCAGCAGCGGCAGCATCAGGGCGCCGATCTCCTCGGGCGGCAGCGTTCGTCCGGCGATGTGCTCGGCGAGGGTCGGGCCGTCGAGGTAGGTCATCACCAGCCCGGCTCGCCCGGGCTCGACGATGACTCCAGTCACCGCGACGATGTTTGGGTGCTGGATGCGTGCCTGGATGCGACCCTCGGCCAGGAAGCGCTCCCGGACCTCCTCGCTGGCAGCGAGGTGTGGCTTGAGGATCTTCACCGCGTGGGTGGTGCCCAGGATGCGGTGGCGTGCTTGATACACCACCGCCATCCCACCGGTGCCGACGAACGAGACGATCTCATAGTCGCCGAGCACATCGCCCGTGCTGAGCATCTACAGAGACTCCCAGCGGCCCACCGACTGCCCGTGGTTGATCTTCTTTCCGACCACGTAGGCATCGATCGCCGCGAGGATGATGGTGATCGGAACGGAGGAGAGGCAGGTGAACAAGGCGAGGGTCCAGTGGATGATCATCACCAGGATGCCCTTGCCGAGCTGTCCGTTCATCATCTGACCGGCCCCCGTCAGGATGACCGTGAGGTTGAGGATGGCCGCGATGCCTGGCATCGCCCGTGGGCTGGACGGCGCGTGACGCTGTCGTGCGGTGGGTGGCTGTGGGGGGAGCGGCGGCGGGCTGCCCACGGCTGGCGGGGGAGCAGCCACAGGGGGGCTCTCCACGAGGGGGCTGGCCGTCTCTGGGATGTGGGTGACGGCGTGCGAGCGAGAGGGACGAGCGGGGGGGGCGTCGTCGTGGAGGATGACCCCCTCCAGGGCCTCCGCCAGCGCACTTGCGGTGTTGAACCGCTCCTCAGGATCGACCGCCAGGGCCTTTCGGATGCAGGCCGCGACGCCCTCGTGGAGGCCGCCGACCGCACGCTGCGGGAGGTACCCCTCCACGATTCGCTTCATGGTCACGAATTCGGAGGGGGCGTCGAAGGCGATCTCTCCGGTGAGGATCTCATAGAGAATGCAGCCCAGCGCGAAGATGTCGCTGCGGGCATCGACCGCTTTTCCCTCGACCTGCTCGGGGCTCATGTAGAGGACCGTGCCCATCCGGACGCCGGCCTCCGTCCGCCGCTTGTGGCCGATGATGTCGGTGACGTCTGCGACCCGGGCGATCCCGAAGTCTGCCACCAGCGGCACCGCGCGACCCCGGTCATCGCGCTGGATGAGGATGTTCTCCGGCTTCAGATCGCGGTGGATGACCCCTGCCCGGTGAGCGACCTGCACCGCCGCGACGATCGGCAGGAACAGCGCCATGGCTTCCGCGGGGTCTGCGCGTGGTCCCTCCTTCGCGAGCAGCTCATCGAGACTTCCGTCCTCGATGTACTCCATCACCAGGCCGGGGACCGGCTCGGTGACGATGTCGGTGACCGAGACGATGTTGGGGTGCTTGAGCTGGGCCTGGATGCGGCCTTCCGCCAGGAAGCGGCTGCGCAGTCCCGCGTGCTCTGCCAGCTCGGCGCTGAGCACCTTGAGGGCATGTCGGCTGTGGAGGCTGGTGTGGCGGACCTCGTAGACGCTCGCCATCGCACCGCTTCCCAGCACCCGCACGACCTCATAGCGGTGGTCGATGAGCTGACCGGGAGTCAGCATTACTTGTGGCCCAGCGCCGCCAGCACACCGGCCTTGTCTGGTCCCCGATCCAGGGCATCCTGTGGGGTGCAGTTCTTGCAGCCGCTCGGGCACTTGCAGCGGGCAAGGATCGCCATCACCCAGCGCAGCACATCTCGAACCACCAGCGGACGGAGGGCCTCTGCAGCGCCCATGCCGAGAATGAACCGGTCGATCACGAGGAGACCAGCGGGCATGTCGTGGTAGAAGCCCGGCTGAACAGGGAAGACCTCCAGGTCTTCTTCACCGGCGAACAGGTGCGCGACCAGGACGGAATCGAAGCTTCTGGAGAGGTGAAAGAGGGCGTTGTAGGTTATGTTTTTGTCGAAGAAGACCCCCCGGACCCGGGTCGGGTAGCGAGAGGTGACGGCCTGATACTTCTGGGTCGAGCCGTCTGTGCGCGTGAAGCCGCTGACCCGCTCCGTGATCACAGCCTCGAAGGTGGCCATCTTGAAGCTGAGGGTGTCGTCGTTGTACTCCTGAGCGGCCTCGACCAGCACCGGCTCGGTGACCTCGATGGTGAGGTTGGGTCGTGTGAGGGGCTGGGTGGAGGGCACTGGCTCGACGAGGATCTGAGCGCGCTTGCGATCAAAGGCCTGGGGCGGGACCTCGTAGCGCTCCTCGCTGACGGAGAACACCCGGCCGGGGTAGTAGCGGGTGGCTGCGCAGACCGCATCGACCTCGCCGAGCTGCTGGCCGGAGTGGGCGTGCACGAGCCGGACGACCTTGCGGGTCACGGTCCCACGGAGGGTCTGGGCATCGGCCTCAGACTGCATCGGCGCCAGGGGGACCCGCTTCAGCTCCCCGCCTTGTCGGCGGACGGCATGGTGGCTCGGCTGGTAGTCACGTCCGAGCACCTCATCCACCAGCGAGCGTCCAAATGCCCCCTCCAGCGCGGGCAGCGACTGGCGGCACTCCCGCAGCGAGGCGGAGAGGTGGGTGCGGGCGACCATGCGGTTTGCGGAGCCGAACAGCGGCCGGGGAGGCTTGAGCTGACCGCTCTTGTGGAGCTTCAGCATGTTCTGGTCTCGGGTGAGGAACCGGGTGACCGGGTTGTCTGCCAGGCCCCACAGGGCATCGTGGCTGGAGCCATCGGCCTGGGGGATGCGGTTGGCGAGTGCCCGAAAGGAGGCGACCAGCCAGGCCTCGTTGAGGTTGCTGGCGGAGGCCTGTCCGGCGAGGGCGACATCTCGGATGAGCTGGACCTCGCCGCCCCAGATCTCGATGCCCCGCTGCCCGAACAGCCCGACTGGATCGCCGACAGAGACTGGAAAGCCGGCCTTGACGACAGGATCTGCCGCGCGCTTGACCCACGGCGGGCCGGGGTGGCTGCGGAAGGTGGACTCGGCCAGCCAGACCCGGACCTCAGCAGAGGCCCGCGGACCGAGGGGGACCTCGCGCATCGGGATCCCCGGGAAGGACTTCTCGACCATGCTCCGAGTGCTCTCGCCGCCGAAGCCGGTCGCGAGGATGGACCAGCGAGCCTCGGCGGTCTGCATCGCCAGCCCGAGGCGCTGGAGGGTGAACAGCCGGTGGGTGACCGAGAGCGGATCGCCGCGATCGACCTGGGAGAGGAGCAGCAGGCCGATGTTCTGGCACCACGTCGCGCCGTTGCCGTCGAGATCACCCGCCAGGGCGCGGATGCCCTCTGCGGAGAGCTGATCGACGTCGAGGAACGCGGCAGCCGGCATGCGCCCGCCAGCGAACGCAGCGCGAAGATCGACATCCCCAGCGACCAGCGGCCCGCAGGACCAGGAGCCAGCGGCCCGGATTCCCTCAGCGACTGCATCGCGGAGTCGCTCGGGGTTCTGGGTGACGACGAGGCAGGGGAGGCCGTTCTCTCGGATGGCCAGCAGCAGCGCTGCGGTGAGGAAAATCTGCTCGGTGGGATCGGGGAGGTCGGGCACCAGCCAGCCCTGGTCGGGCTTGCCCCAGGAGGCGAACAGCTCGCCCAGGGCGGCGGGTGGTGCGCCGTCGCCGCCAGCGTTGCGCCAGGCGAGGACCGGCGCGCCGCCATCGGGGGCATCCGTGCTGACGGCAGAGGCGACGAACATCGGCGCGGCGTGGTTGCTCAGCGCGCCGATGCTCTTCCACAGCGCGACCACGTCCGGTCCGACCGGTCCGGTCTCCTCCAGGCTGTCCTCCGCCTTCTCTTCGATGACCGCTGGTGCCCAGGAAAACCGAGTCCAGATCGCGAGACAGACGAGGCTGAGGGGAGCGATGGCGATGAGGTCGAGGAGGTGGTGGACCTCTGCGGAGGTGAGCTTGGGGTAGGACCAGAGCATCAGCAGCACGCTGAGCACGGTCGCGACGACCAGGATCGGCCCGGCGACGTCTGCGCCGGGCACCCTGAACGGCCGCGTGCGGGGACGGAAGCGGTGGATGAGCCCGGCGACGAGGGCGAGGGGCAGGACCGCTGCGGAGTAGGCGATCGCCAGCAGCAGCAGAACCCCGGCGAGGTTCCACTCCGGGGTGTCGCCGGGGAGAGGGTAGAGCTGGGTCAGCCACTCTGCCGGACCGCCTGTGACGGTGCCATCGGAGAACCACCAGATGAGAAACCGGATCAGCAGTCCAGTCAGCAGCAGCCCGGGCGGCACCAGTCCAATCGCCCCAGCACCCCGACGATTGGCAGCACCATCTCCCGCCGGCGCGAGCATCGTGGCAAAGAGCCAGCCGAGCAGCGGCGTCAGCAGCGACGTGCACCACAGGACCACAAACGGCCAGTGCGGGATCGTGAGCGGCGGTCCGTCGTAGAAGGGGGGATGGATGGTGATCAAAGCAGGGCTCCTGTACGAGACCATAGCGCAGCGACCGGTGCCGCGATGCTGCCGTGATTATCCATGCTTTCGGGGCCATCACAACCAGCCTCGGTGCAGCTGGGAGCATCGCTGGACGCGCTGAGGCCGCGTCTTGCTCCGGCACCATCTCTTGGCTCACGTCACCGAGAGCGTTGGGCGCTGTGGTGAGGCGCTGCCTCAGCGGTGGTGGAGCGCGCTGTCCTCTCCAGCGGATCGGTGAGCCGCTCGAAGAGGGACGCGCTTCCGTCGCTCTGCGGGATCTGCTTGAAGCAGTCGCTTCGGAGGGCTCGTTCGGCGGTGAAATAAACAAGTACGTGACATGGGCTGCGATGGCGTGGAGCATGGGACGGCGGACGGGCTAACCGGTGTTTGCTGTCGTCCTGGAGGTCCCCAATGTGTGCTGCTTTCCTCATCTTGTCTGGCCTGGTCGCTCAGGCCGCTGATCCCAACAGCCCCCATCCTCACCAGGGCTCGATCGCGGCATACCCCAACCCGCCGACCGCCGTACAGCTCTCCGCTGCCCAGGAAGCGACCATGATGTCTGGCAAGCCGGTCTACACCCAGACCGACAGCGGCAACCAGGGCCGCGGCGTGGCGGTGTTCCTGGTGAATGCGCCGGTCGAGAAGGTCTGGTCGACCATCAACAACTATGCCGCTTACCCCGGCTGGATCGACGGCGTGGACCGCTGCAGCGAGTACAAGGTCTCTGGGAACCACCACTACGTCGAGTTCGTGGTCTCCAAGATGGGCATGGAGATCCAGTACTACATCGACCACACCCAGGGCGACAACTGGGTCACCTGGCGGCTGGACTACTCCCGACACTCGGACCTCGACGACTCGGTCGGCATGTGGCGCCTGGAGCCCATCGCAGATGGCCAGACCCGGGTGGAGTACTCGGTGGACGTCGGTGTGGATTCGTGGGTGCCGGGCTTTGTCCGTAGCTACCTGACCGATCAGGGAATTAAGCAGGCGACCGAGTGGGTGAAGAAGCAGGCGGAGTGATCGCGGTGGGCTGAGCGGATACGCTCACGCGTGAGGGAGCCACCATGTCCAGCCAGCTGATCGAGACCATCCGCAGCAACATCATCGGTGATGACCAGGCAATCGAGGGACCCTACGGGCTTCGTCGGGTCACCTATGCCGACTACACCGCCTCTGGGCGATCGCTGAAGTTTATCGAGGACTTCATCACCACCCAGGTCATGCCGCTGTATGCCAACACCCACACCGAGACCTCAGGCACCGGGCTTCAGACCACCCGCTTTCGGGAAGATGCCCGCGAGCTGATCCGCGAGGCGGTCGGCTGCTCGGATGACGACGTGGTGATCTTCTGTGGCTCTGGCGCAACCGGGGCGATCAACAAGCTGCTCGATGTCCTCAACATCCGCATCCCCGCTGACCTCGACGCGGACCACAACCTCTCCTCGCACATCCCCGCCACAGACCGACCGGTCGTGTTCATCGGCCCCTACGAGCACCACAGCAACGAGCTGCCCTGGCGGGAATCCATCGCGGATGTCGTGGTCATCGACGAGGACTGCAACGGCCGCATCGACCTGGTGCTGCTGGAGCAGAAGCTGCTCGAGTACGCGGACCGACCGATGCGCATCGGCAGCTTCTCAGCAGCCTCCAACGTCACCGGCATCGGCAGCAACACCCGAGAGATATCCTCGCTGCTGCACCGCCATGATGCGCTGTCGTTCTGGGACTTTGCCGCCGCTGGTCCGTATGTCGAGATCGAGATGAACATGACCGACGATGCTCCCGACGGTCACCTCATCTACAAGGACGCGATCTTCCTCTCCCCCCACAAGTTCATCGGCGGCCCCGGCACTCCGGGACTGCTCATCGCCAAGAAGCACCTGTTCAAGAACCGTGTGCCCTCTCAGCCGGGTGGCGGAACGGTCAGCTTCGTGACCGCCTGGGGCCACCGCTACGTCCAGGACATCGTGCGCCGTGAAGAGGGCGGCACTCCGGACATCATCGGATCGATCCGGGCCGGGCTGGTGTTTCAGCTCAAGGCGGCGGTCGGTGAGGACGTCATCCGCACGCACGAGGGCGACTTCATCCGTCGGGCCATCGACACCTGGGATGCCCACGAGGGGATCCACATCCTCGGCAACCAGGATGCCTGGCGGCTCTCCATCGTCTCCTTTCAGATCCGCCACCGCGATCGGTACCTTCACCACACCTTCGTCGTCGCCCTGCTCAACGACCTGTTCGGCATCCAGGCCCGCAGCGGCTGCTCCTGTGCGGGACCATACGGGCACCGCCTCCTCGGCATCGATCCCAGTCTCTCCAGCGCCCTGGAGGAAGAGATCGTCCGTGGCTGTGTGGGGATCCGGCCCGGCTGGGTGCGGATGAACTTCAACTACTTCATCCGCGAGGAGGTGTTCGACTACCTGCTCAAGGCGGTGCTGTGGATCGCGGACAACGGCTGGAAGCTGCTGCCGCACTACCAGTTCTGCGCGCAGAGCGGGATGTGGCGTCACCGGGACTGGAAGTCTGAGGCTCCGATGCGCCTGCGGTACGTCACCTACCGCGGCGGCTACATGGAGTTCCGCTCCCGGCAGGCCACTGAGCCGGTCTGGGCCCTGACGGAGTACATCGCGGAGGCGGATCGGGTGCTGGAGAAGGCCCTCACAAGCTACGCAGAGCATCCCATCGAGCCCCAGCAGCTCCCTGAGCACTTTGAGGCGCTGCGCACCTTCCCGCTGCCCTGCGAGGCCTACGCGGAGCTGGTCGCGAAGTGAGCGGGGCGGTCTGGACTTCTCCCGACGGCTGCACGACGGCGGGCACACTCGGGGCCTCGGGCATGGCTGGCTGAGCCCCGCCTCGGGGCCGCCGTGTATTCGCTCGATAGACCGCGTCCGCGGATGCCGGTGTGGCCCGGGACGTCAGACCTCAAACCCGACCGCACGCCCGATGTCTGCGAACGTGTATCCCTCCCAGGTCCGAATGAAGATGACCCGCTCGGCGCGCGCCGTCGTCCACTGGTCACGGATCGTGATCGGGGCATCGTCGAAGATGCTCTTCAGCACGCTGCGGGCCTCAAGCGGTGCGACCACGAAGATCTCCAGATCCCCAGGCCGCACGCCTCGGACCAGATCTCCCTGCTCATCCACAGGCTCACAGGGCCGCGCCAGCGCCCGCGACGCCCGCTCCGTAAATTCGGAGACCATCACCGCAGCGGCATCGGCACCTTGCGGATCTCCGAACAGGTTGCGCTCCACGAGGGGCATGGTCTGCTTGCGGCCCAGCGTGTAGAGCACCTCCGGGTCGGCACAGGGCAGATCTGCGGCGAGTCCGTCGGGGGGCCAGGCGCCCTCCAGCAGGCGGTTGGCCCAGACGTCGAGATCTGCGATCTCTCGGCAGGACCGCACCCACCAGTTCGCAACCTGTGGACTGACGAGGGGGGCATGCAGCGGACGGGGGGAGCCGAGGAGGTCGGTGAGATCATCGAGAGAGGGATCGGGCTGGGGGTGAGAGCACAGCTCGGAGAGTCGACGGTGTGCGCCGTCTCGGGCCTCCAGCAGGGCTCGACGGACGGCCTGGAGGTGCTCCAGGGCACGCTCCATGGTTCGGATCGCTCCGCGCCGAACGCGGAGACGCCGCTGCCGCAGCTGGGCCTCAGCCTGCCGTCCTGGCTGTCCACCACCGCCAGCACGCCACAGGTCGTTGATGGCATCCCGGCGCTTCTTGAGCACGCCCATGACCGCCGCGCGGCTCCGGGCTCCGGTCCACCGCGCGAAGCCGTAGCTGATCAGAGATCCGAGGAACAGCGGCACCAGCCACGCCGCCAGCCGCGCGCGGTTGACCACCGACTCGTGGTACGCGACGTCCATGTCCAGCTCAGTGGTGATGCCCATTGCAGCAAGCATCAGCACCGCACTCGAGGCGATTCCGACGGTGCCAGCCACCGCCCACAGCATCCCGGCAGAGGGCAGGATCTCCAGGGCCGCCTCCAGCTCAGCGCGCAGCGGATCGGCATCACCGGGTCCGGCATCGTTGAGGGTGGCCTCTCGGGCATCTTCGTCTTGGAGCGAGGCCAGCACCCGTCGCATTCCCGCCTCGACCATCGGCAGCTCACGCAGGCCGGTCTTCGGGCCGAGGGTGGCGGCGTACAGCTGGCTGAGCCCGCCGCGGATCTTCTGAAATGCGGTCGACTCGGCGCGGTCGAGGGCGACGATCATCTCATCGAGTGCCGAGATGTCGGCGTGGGTCGGCGGGCGGACCTGGGTCGCGGGCCGGAACAGGATGGCGTACTTCTGGCGGATGTCCTCGGCCTCATCGAACGGTCCGACCTTGATGCGCGACGGCAGAGCGGCGGTCGCGCCGGAGAGGTTTGCGGCGAGCTGCCGGCAGCGCCGAGCGGGCTCGCCGTCGATGAACGGGGCCAGCCACTCGTCGTGCCGGAGCGCGCTGACTGCAGAGAGAGCCACACCCGGATCGACCTCTTCCTCCACTCGGGTCACCAGCGCAGCCATGCCGTCATGGATGACCCGCTCGGTGCTGTACTGCCGCAGTCGGGCCTTGGGCAGATCGAGGCTCGCTGCAGAGAAGAACGAGAACAGCCCCTCGCCGTCGCTGTGGTGGCTCATGCGAGCGGTGATCCAGTCCTCTGTGCGCTGTCCTGAGCCCATGAGCGCGATGCCGAACGCCGAGGCGCTGGAGATGGCGTCGTTGGCGGAGAGGGTGCCGGAGCGCGTGTGCGTGGACAGCAGCCAGATCCGAGTGAGCAGCGGGTAGGGAGGGCTGCTGCTGGCCCACTTCTCCAGGGCTGCCAGGCGGCGCTGGAGGGGGGCTGCTGCGGCGCTGGTCATCGGCGGCACGATGACCACCAGCTGGAGACCCGCGGTGCGCTGCTCGGGCGGCTTGTTGGGGGGAAACAGCGCGCCGTAGCTCTGGCCGACGACCTGGGCCGCCTGCTCGCAGGCCCGCACCAGGGCGTCGTCGTCGCCGTGCATGCCCAGCGCGAACGCCATCAGATCCAGCCGAGGCTCCGCGAGGTTGTCGCGGGTTCGGCCGGCCTCTAACAGCGGATGAAGGGCCGAGGAGAGCGGACCGTGGAGCTGGCTGGGCTCGCAGCGCACCACTGCAAGCAGCGGCTCCTCGGAGTCCAGGGAGTCCGTCAGCCGATCAACGACCTTGCCGCCGAACGGCCCGAGGCCGATGGCGACGGTCGGATACTGTACGCCCACTTCAGCCGCTCACAGAGGCATCGCCAGCGTCCAGGCGTGCGATCAGGGACTCGACCACAGCGCGCTCCTCCTTGATGAAGCGCTGCTCGGTCTCCTCGTAGTTCGCCGCCGCGCGGAACATCTCCTTCTTCAGCCGCTTGAGGTAGGCCTGGATCTCCTCGATGAGCTGATCCCGCGGACGCTTCTCCAGGGCGCGGTTGCGGTAGCCCTTCACCGCGGTGCTCACCAGCTCCTCGCGCAGGTCTGGATCCATTGCGAAGAAGGCATCGAACGACGCCGAGCGCTTGTCGGCCAGCTGCTGGGTCATGCCCTCATAGCTCCAAGAGAACCCGGTCTCACCCGCCACGATGGTGCCCATGATGTTGGCAAGCGAGAACGACTCAATCTGGGACTCTCGGCCCTGGCGCTCCTTGCGGGCGGCATCCGCGGCAGCCTTCTTCTCCATCGCGCGCCGCATCTCGACGGGGTTGAGGTTGGGCAGGCCGTCCGCGCCGTCCCAGCTGTGCTCGATGTGCAGCGGGTAGCCCCGGCGGGGATCGGAGATGACCTTCTTGTAGGCGCTCTCCAGCTCTCGCTCGACGTTGGCGAAGAAGTACACCGGCACACCGAGGATCGCCCGGTACATGACGATGGCATCGGGCTCGTTCCAGTCGGAGACGAAGTTCATCCCGCTGACCACGCCCCGGAGGATCTGACCGATGGAGTTCTCTTCGTCTGTGTTGTAGCGCGGCGCGAGCCCGGTGTAGAGGACGTTGGCCTCGGTGACGGTCGGGTCGTCTCGCTGGAGCTGGTCGATGTGCGCGAGCAGCACGCACTCGTCGTGCAGGCGCTTGAGCTTGTCCTCCACTCCGCTGCGGGCCTTGGCGTCGGGGATGGCACGGACCGCATCGTCGAGCTTGCCGGTCTTGTAGAGGTCCTCGATGCTGGCACCCTGGTCGAGCAGGGCGATGTAGCGCTGCTCGAGGTCGAGGGCCTTGTTCATGTCGAGATCCATGCCCTCTTCGCTCAGCGCTCGGGCGTAGATCGCCTTTGACTTCCCCTCGAGGCCCTTCTTGACGTCTGCGACGATCTCAGAGGCATCCCGGGTGCGGATCTGACCGTCCGGGTCGCGCTTGGGAAGGAAGGCCTCGGTGACCAGGGGAAAGATGTCCTCGGTCTTGAAGAACCCGCTCTTGTTGAGGTTGTGCAGGAAGAAGATGTGCCAGAGACGCTCTCGTCGTCGGTCGTCCCGGAGGACCTCGGAGTCGAGGTAGTACTGAGCGATGTCGGAGTCGGGGTAGGCGGAGGGGTCGCGGCGGAAGGACTCGGTGGCTGACTCGGCCTCTCTCGCCCGAGAGTCTGCGATCTCTGCAACCATCCGGAAGGCGCCCATCATCTGCTCACACATCAGGCGCAGCTCTTCCTGGAACGAGCGCCAGAAGTCGCGCTGGAGGCCCTCTCGCTGATCGTCGCCCAGCTCGTTGAGGAACCGGATCGCCCGACGCTTTGCAGAGGTGAACTCTTTGTTGTCCCGATCCATGATGCTGGAGAAGAATCCCCGATCTACGGATGCGGTGAGTCCGGAGTTGATCCGAGCCGCGCGGTCTTGGACATCGGCGGAGTCGAGGTCCATTCGGGCCGCCTCTGCCTTGAGGAACTCACCCTCTTCGGGATCGATGAACGGGGAGATGAACCCACCGGCCAGCAGGCGGATGAGGAACAACCGCTGTGCGATCGGGTTGACGTCGTAGCGCTTGAAGAAGCCCTCGAGGAAGGTGCCGTTCTTCAGCTCCGCCTTGAGCGCGGAGAGGTGCTCGGTCATGACCCGAGATCGAGAGATGCCGTAGGTCCGACGCAGCTCGTTGAGCTGGCGGGAGATGGACGGGTTGCCCTCGGAGATCTCCTGGATCTTGAACTCCGGGATCTCCATCAGCTCGTCGAGCTTGCCGAACTTCTCAAACAGCAGCTCTTGGAACGCCTCGGTCAGCAGCTTCTCGCCCTTGCCCTGCTGCTCGTAGATCGCCGTGAACACACCGCGCTCGTCGTTCTTGCGCTCTTGCTCGGCGCGATAGGCGACGTACTCGACGAACTTCTGATCGATGATCTTGTTCTTCTCGTCAGGGGCGAGGCGCTCAAATGCCGGAGAGCCATAGGGCACCCGGAATTGGGGGTCATCACCGCCAAAGCAGAGGTACTCCCGGAACGCGCGCGCGATGTAGCGCAGGGAGGAGTATCGAATCAGGTCGTTGCGCGGAAGCTGAAGCAGCGCGACGCCGAAGCTGCCGTAGTGGGTGGAGAAGTGACCGCTGGCGAGCTGCTTCTGGCGCTTCTCGTAGTTGTCGTACTCGCCCTTCTGCGCGCCGAGCAGCGGCGAGAAGATCTGGAGGTAGGAGGCATCGGCGACGGCGTGCTCGTACTTCTCGATCGACATGTCAGCGGGCTGGTCGATGAGGTAGGCGATGTCGAAGGGCCGCTGATCGATGTACTTGCGGTCCTCGTTGGTCGTGCCGGGGTCGAAGTGGAATCGAATGCGATCGGTTCCGCCGACGTAGCCGCCGAGCTGCCGGGTGAGGTGCTCGACCTCCTTGAGCGCGGCGTAGCCGTTGGCCTTGATGTCGTCCTGAAGCTCGGGCTTGACCTTGTTGATGAAGGTCGTCGGCAGCGACATGATCGCGGTGATGCTGGGTCGGCCCCAGCCGGCATCTCGGATCATCTGGCGCATCAGGTAGGCGACCGGCAGGAAGCTGCCCGAGCCTGTTCCACCCGCGACAGAGCCGTAGAGGATGACCCGGACGACCTTGTCCTCGTTGTCCCGCCAGGGGTTCTCGCGGCTGGTGCAGGTCTGCAGCAGGTTGCGGATCTTCTGGCGGATGCGCGCCCGATCATTCTCCAGGTTGTAGTAGAGCCGCAGGCGACTCTCCATCCGGATCTGTCCCGCACCCGCGCCCTGGGTCGAGCGGAATCCGTAGACCTCCTTGGGCGGCACCCACTGGGTGACCATCGGGTCTGGGGGGAACTGAGCCTCTCCGCGCTTGCGCTTGATGTAGGAGGCGTTGTCAAACGAGGAGATCAGGAACCGGCAGTCGGGCGGCACGTCCCGGTGCTTGTCCAGATCGTCCTTGTTGGTGTCGATGACCATGAAGTGCGTCAGGTCATTGATGTGGTCCCAGTTCGGGTGACGCCGCAGTCGGCCGGCGAGCTGGTTGACGATCTTGCCGCCGTTGCCGCCCAGTCCGACAAACAGGACAGGCTTGAATTTTTCAGAGTCGATCAGGCCCATTTCCCACTCCGGATGTTGCCCCTGGTATACCACGCTGTGCACGCTGCTCTGCGGAGTAGAGGAGTGCACCGGAGCGCGGAGTCGGGATTGCGCGAGACCGGAGGGGGCAGCGCACGCAGTGTGGGGAGTGTCGGCGCAGGGCGTGTGTCCAGAGATCAGTTCAGAGCGGGTATTCTATTGGTGCGCTGCTGGGAATGCGGACGAAGTCGAGGGGCTGTATGGGGGCGCGCCGCGTCCCGATCTTCATGTGCTCAGGCGACAGCATGACCCTGCCGTCGTCCAGACACGTCGGCGCGCCTCCTCTGGATGTGCTCAGCGCCGCTGGCGCACTGCGCGGTCCCCTTCGAGGCCTCGATGAGGACATGCTCCTGGATGCGAAGGCCCAGGGCCGACTGGTCGGCCCGGACGATGAGCGGGCCGCAGCGTGGGATCCCTGGTTCGGGAGTTCTAATTCCTCCTGACGGTGAGAGCGGATCCGTCTTGATGGGCATTTCCTGCGATAAGCATGAGCCATGAAGCTGTACACGACCCCGAAGTCCGCCAACGGCGTCAAGGCACTCGCCGCGTTCTACCACCTCGAGATCCCCGTCGAGGTCGTGATCGTCGATGTCTACGCTGGCGCTGGTCGGGATCCGGCCTATCTCAAGGTCAACCCTCAGGGCAAGGTGCCCACCTTGGTCGATGGAGAGCTGGTCCTCTGGGAGTCCAACGCCATCCTCCAGTACCTCGCCGACACCCGCGGGC
This sequence comes from Myxococcota bacterium, assembly GCA_029251165.1. GTDB lineage: Bacteria > Myxococcota_A > UBA796 > UBA796 > UBA796 > JAQXDW01. The sequence goes on along the minus strand of JAQXDW010000142.1, from coordinate 69,823 downwards.
GGCTGTGGGCGGAGGATGCTGCGGGGCGAGCGGACATCAACCGCTGGCTGTTCTGGGAGTCTGCGCACTGGCAGCCGGTGCTCTCGAAGATCCTCACCCCGATGGTGGTCTGGAAGCTCGGCCTCGGCCTTCAGCCGGCCAAGACGCTGGACTGGAGCGGCGTGACCCAGCAGCTCAGCCTCCTCGAAGACCACCTATGCGAGCGCGACTTCCTGGTCGGACAGCAGCTGACCATCGCTGATCTCTCCATTGCGGCGATGCTCATCTACGCCAATGTCCTGCCCGATGGCTACCCGGCCCTGGAGCGGTGGCGGTCGCGGGTGGCTGGTCTGGATGCGTGGCAGCGCGCCCTCGCCGGCTCACCGTGGGTCAGCCCTGGGTGAGCTACTCAAACCGGATGTACAGATCGCTCATCCGATACAAGACGTTGGGCATGTAGCCCTCGGCCAGATCGTCCTCGCTGAGCGCCTCCCACTTGCGGGTGCGGCGGTCTCGACGCTCCAGCCCGCCGGCCTTGCGAAAGATCGCGGTCCTGTTCGGGCCAGCCTCGATGAAGATCGCCGCCTGCTTGGGCTTTCGGACGATGTCTCCTGCGCCGTTGAGGCAGATCCGGGCGTTTCGGTAGAAGCCACGCTTTCCACCCGGGCACTCCTCCAGAAGCTGCGGGGTGGCGCGGCGAAGTCCTTTCTCGGAGCCGGCGATGGTGATGCTGGCGGCCTCGTCGAACTTGAACGGGCGGACGAGGCCCAGGATGATCCATCCCAGCACACCCGCTGCCAGGGTCAGCGCGATCGGCAGCCAGTAGCACTGGAGAAGGCCGGGGCTCTCGACTCTCCAGGGCACAGCCTCGCTGTCCGCAGTTCTCGGGGGAGAGCCTCCGGGGCCGGTGGCAGTGACGATGACCTCTCCAGACTTCCCGCAGCACCAGCGATCGGTGGTCGCGCAGACCGTGATCGCGGTTGGACCGGAGCGCTCGCAGGTGAAGTCCACTGACAGCGGCTGATCGGTGACCGCGCAGGTGACCTCCTGACCTGCGATGTTTCGCGAGGCCGCCATCGACAGCTCGCCACACAGCGTCTTCGGACCCCACTCGCTCGGGATCGGCTCCAGGGTCAGCGGACCGTCGAGCACCAGATCGTACGGGGGCGGGTTGACGGTGAGGGCCTGCTGGGCGGACTGCTGCATCCAGTTGTTCGAGAAGGTGAGCTGCACCAACTCACTTCGGACCTCCTCGCTGTCATCGGATGGGGTCCAGGTTCCGGAGAAGATGCCGCCGCCGGTATGGCTCAGGGGGATCTGCTGGCCGCCGACCTCCGCGACGGCGGTGAAGCCGTCGCTGTCGAAGAACTCCTGATCGTCGAAGGTCTGGTCCTTGAAGATCAGGCGTCCCGAGATCGAGATGGCCTCGCCGGCGGTGACCGAGGCGGGCACACTGAGGCCAGCGATGAGGTCGTATCGGAGGATGATGCCGAACTCGACCGGTCCAGGGGCGGACTTCAGGGACAGCGCCCACTCGGTCTTGTGCTCCGGGTTGTTGGTGCCGCGAAAGACCTGGTAGTGCCGACGCGGATCGGCGCACAGCTCGGGCTGGATTCGCGCCTTGACCCGATCTGAGCAGCCATTGCTGCCGCTGCCGATCGGAGCCAGCTCTTCCCATGGGCTGACCAGCTTTGCTGAGAAGGGAGAGCCGGGATCCCGACTGACTGCGATGGCGAGCACCTCAGAGACGTACTTGCCGACCTTGACCTGATGTCGTGCGTTGGTGGAGAGCTGACCGGTCTCCGGTCGGGAGCCGATGGCCCGCGCGAAGCCCACGGTGAATGCGCCGACCACGCCCTCTGCGGTGTCGACGGCCTGGAGATCATCCTCGGAGTGGGTGAGCGCAGAGAGCAGGCTGGTGCCGACCGAGCGAACTTCTGGGTGATCAAACAAGCCAATCGCCAGCACCGAGACGTCTGGGTGCTGGTCTGGGTTGAAGATGGCGTGCATGTCGGCGGGAGAGTTGATGTTGTCTTCAGGGCTGGGCACCCCGTCGGTGAGAAACATCAGCAGCTTGGCGTCGCGCTGTGAGGCCGCGAAGATGCGGTTGGCTTCCTTGAGCGGCTCTCGGAAGAAGGTGCCGTTGGTGTAGGACCAGTCGAGGATGTTGGGCTGGGTGAGGGTGGTCGGCGGGGCGTCTGAAGCGGTCTCGCCGAAGCCGATGATCGTGACGCGGTCGCTGCCCTGGCTGCCGAGTGAGGAGACCGCGGCGGCACCAAGGACGGCGAGTCGGTCTGGATCATTGGGCGGGATCTGGACCCCGTTGAAGCCGGTCTCCACCGCCATCGAGCAGCTGTTGTCGAGGATGACGACGATCTCACTGCCTGGATCGGCCCAGGCCGTCATCCAGAGGCTCCACAGCATTGCCAGCATTCGCACCTCCTCTGAGACCAGAGCATACGACGGTACCGTCTGGCGCGTGGATGCTGTAATTCGAAAGGGATGCTGAGCAGCGGAGCGCCCCCGAGCCCTTCGGCATCAGAGATCGCGCCTGGCGCACGCCGCTCACGCGCCGGCGCTCCCCGACGCGGGCCTCACCCCGCCGCCATCACAGCGCGGTCAGGTCGAGGTCGAGGTAGAGGCCGGTGCTGTCTGCTGTCGCGGTGTGGACCTGAACGGCGATCACGTTCTCGCCTCCCACCAGAAGCGTCGACGGGATGAGGGTCGAGATGGGCGCGGCCACCCAGTCGGACTCCACCGCCACAGAAGCACGCACGTTCTCAGGGAGTTCACCGTCGGGCAGGTTGGCGCGGTGAACCTCGCGGCCGTTGAGGTAGACCACTGCGGCATCTGAGCGGGCCATGGTCATCAGCAGATCGTCGATGGACTCGGGGTCGGAGACGGTGAACCGATGCCGCAGCCACATCGACTTCGGGCTGCCGGGGCTGGCCGTGTCGCCCGCCTCATAGTCCCACGCAAGGGGGGCGGTGAGCGGCTTCCAGGTGCTGTCGTTGAAGCCGGGACGGATCCAGTTCTGCATGGGTGCTGTGGTGGTGACAGCCCAGTCGGCACCCTTCTCGATGAGCGGGGTTCCGCTGGTGCCGAGCATGCTCAACTGGAGGCGCCCACTCTCGGCTCCGCCGTCGTTGTGGATCGCCAGGACATTCTCTCCCTCAACCAGCGCAGCCGTCGACAGCTCCAGGAGGCTCAGCGAGCCGGTGACGGACTCGGTGAGGGGGCTGTCGTTGAGGAAGACCTCCGTGGTCCCCTCAGCGATGAGCTCCAGGGTGAGGGCGCGGATGTCTGCCGGCGCAGAGAAGCGCCGCCGCGCCCAGACTGGAGAGCCCTCCAGGCGCCCCTCCATCCAGCTGCTGTCGTCGAAGTCTTCCGCCTGCCAGTCTCCCTCAGGTTCCTCCGTCGTGAACGCCCACTCGTCGCCAAATCGGACCAGCCGAGGGTTCGCAGAGAGGGGCTGCTCGAAGCGAAGCGAGAACCGATCGAGCAGGACATCTTCGGTGGTCCAGGTCTCGACAATCATCGAGCCATCAAAGACCCGGACCAGGGTGGTGCCGTGGTTGTCGCTGACCGCGAGCTGGCTGTGTGCGGAGGGATCGCGGACCGAGTAGGTCCGGTAGCCGCCGATTCCGGTGACGATGAACGGCACCCCGTCGTGGACCTGACGCTCGTAGATGTGATCGTGTCCGCTGAAGAGCATGGTCGCTCCCCAGGAGAGGTACGGCCAGTGCATCCATTCGTTGTTGCCGTGGCTGCCCGACGAGTAGGGAGGATGGTGCATGTAGACGATCTTGACCGGCGCATCGCTGCTGGTCATCGCCGACTTGAGCCACGCGCCCTGCGTCGAGTCTGCGGAGGTGCCGTCCGGCTCCCGAGGATCGCTGTCGACACAGAAGAAGTGGAAGTCTTCGTAGCGGAAGTCGTAGTACCGCTCGTTGCCGGGAAGGGTGAAGTACTCGATGTACGGATCGAGGCCCGCGTCGGAGTCCCAGTCGTGGTTTCCCGGACAGGGCCAGAACCGATTGTCCTCGGAACCTTCTCCGTACTTGCCTTTGTAGGAACCGATCCAGGGATGGTAGAGCTGGCCGACGTTGAAGTCGGCCGTCTCAAGCTCGCCGTCGGGGTAGTTGTTGTCGCCGACAGTGATGATGAAGTCCGGCTCCAGGCGCGCCACCAGCTCTGCGACGGCGAAGGAGTCGTCGCTGCCGTTGCCGAAGTCACCGAGCACTGCGAAGCGGTACTGCTCTGCGCCGCCGCCGAGCGGCGGGAGCGTACGCGCTCCGGTGGACGTTGAGGAGTCGACAGGACTGCCGGTCTCCTGCGTGTCGTCCGTCGTGTCCTCCGGAGGAGACGGTTCGCCCGGCGTTATCCCAGAGACGTCTCCAGTGTTGCCGATACATCCTGCGAAGAGAAGAAAACTCATGGGCCCCATGCCGGGTAAGGGCGAGCCTGCTTGATGTAGACCTCGGTCTTGCCGGTCGCCTCATTGTCAAACTTGAACTCGACGTCCATGCCGTAGAACGCGCCGGCAGATCCATACACCGTGTAGAAGTGGTTGTGGATCGCCTTGAGGGCACCGCCCAGCTCGTAGATCTCGCTGTTGGTCAGCACGGGGCCGTCGTCCCACGTGAGGTTGTTGTTGGCGATGTAGACCACGGGCTGGTTTGGGAAGTCGTAGTAGTACAGCAGCTGGTCGCTGGTGATGCCCGGTGGGGGCAGCACGACGGAGGTTCCGCCGGTCTGGACGTTGATGTAGTACGCCGGCTCCAGTCCGGTGCTGTCGAAGATGTTGCCCGTGATCGCGACCCCGTTGGACTCCTCGTTGGGGAACGAGCGGTGGCTGAGCACTGCCGCGCCGATGTTGGTGTGGTCGATGCTGTAGTACTCCCGCTCCTCGAAGGCGCGGTAGTTCCAGACGCTGCTCCAGACGAGCCGGATGGCGTCCTCGACGGGATCGCTCTCGTCCTCAGGGTCGCCGCTGGAGGAGGAGTAGAGCCCGGCACCGTTGAACCCGTTGACATCCTCGGCGTTGGTCGAGGAGCGGAACCGGGTCCGGGTGGTGTGAGATGCACCAGTGTCGAAGCGATCGTAGATCTTCGCCTCGACAGCCGCGAGCAGCTCTGGATCGACCGGGGCGCTGCCGATGGCGTCGCGGAGATCGGTGAGCATCTGATCGCGGGTGGCGGGGTCGCTGTAGAACGCCTTGGTCGAGAGCATGGTGTCGACGGTGTCCCACAGGCCATTGTCCGTCATGTGCTGGTCGTAGTAGTAGACCGGGATGGCGAAGCCGGGCGGGTTGGGGATGTCCTCGCTCTCTTCCATACCGGCGAAGTGAGACGCCTTTCCGCCGAACGCCGGGATCGCGGCCTTCAGCGCACCGGCAAGCTCGTTGCTCTCCAGATCGAGGATGTCGGCGGTGTCCCAGATGCCGGTGACGGAGGTGTCCATCGGCTCAACATCGATCGGCTCGGGGCGGTTCTCTTCCCACCAGGCATCGGCCTCTTCTTGCGTGACCTCACGGATGGTCCACTGCTGTGCTTCCACGACCAGCTCGACCCACTTGTTCTCCAGCGCGAGCAGCTCTTCGTTGGTGAAGGCGTCTCGGTAGGACATGTTCGGCGTGCCCCGGTTCTGAGAGAGCACGTTGATGTGGGCGAGCGGGGTCTGGAAGGTCCCGGTGATGATGCCGGCGGTGACAGAGATGTCGTTGGGGACGGCATCGAGCACGACGATCTGACGGTAGTTGACGTAGCTCTCCTCCAGATCCTCCGCGGAGTAGAACGCCAGCTGCCCCATCGAGGTGCCGAGGTTCAGCGGCTGGTAGTCGATCCCGGCATACAGCTCGTCGGTGGTCATGATCGGGATGTCAGAGGGAAGCTCTGCGGCGACCGCATCGACAAGCGTGGAGGTGGGATGGAAGTAGAGATCCTCGCCAAAGAAGCTGTTCTCTTGGATCTTGTAGAACGCCTCAGCGATCAGATCGGCCCCGGCGGTGTCATAGGGAGAGATCTCATAGACCCACACCTCGGGGCCTTCATAGTACGAGGCCGCGCCGAGGATGAAGCGCCGGTCGGGGCTGTAGTACTCGGTGGTGTTGAAGGTGCCGAGATCTGGAACGAGCGGGAGCCCGTCACCGGAGAGCTGAGCGGAGGCAAATTCCCAGTGGATCGGGTAGAGCACCGAGTTCATGAAGTACAGCTCGGAGCTGTCGGTTCGGTCGACGACCGTCTTGACGGAGCGCGCACCGGGGATGGAGGCATCCAGCGGCAGCGATGCCAGCACGTCAAAGTCTTCGAGGCAGCCGAGCTGGCTGGCGAACGGAGAGTCTGCACCATCGGTCAGGGTGCACTCCCAGCCGTCCTCAGTGTCGGCTGGAGTGCCGGTCTCGGTTGCTTTGTCGTTGCTGCAGCCGGCTGTCAGGAAAAGGAGGAGCACAGGTACCTCATACTTGTCGAAAGACTGTGGTTGCTTGTCGGCTGTGGCTACTTGTCGAAAGACTGTGGCGTTCCACGGACACCGAGGTCGAGGGTGAACAAGCGCCCGGACTCCCGATCAGAGACGTAGAGGATCTCCTTGGAGAACACCTTGCCCTCTCGGCCCCAGTGCAGGTTCGGAATCCAGTAGCTCGGCAGCCGCGCGACGATCTCCGGAGCGAATCCTTCGGCGAACGGATCGATGCGCCAGACGATCCCGTCGACATACTCGGTCACATAGACGAAGCCGCACTCGTCGACGTTCAGGCCGTCGAGTCCAGACCAGCCGCCGCTCATCTGTCCCAGGAGGCGGGGCTCATCCCAGTCATCCTTGCCGTCTCGATCCAGCGCCCAGACGGTCCCGTCGTAGAAGCTGCAGATGTAGAGGGTCTGGCCGTCTGGTGAGAAGGACATCCCGTTGGCACCCTCGATCCCCCGAGCGATGATGGTGGACTCGGCGGTGTCCGGGTCGATCTGGTAGATGTTGCCGAAGGTGTGGCCAGAGACGTAGACGAGGTTGTCGGTGCCGACGGTGACCCCGTTGGGGTAATTGACGCCGGTCAGGATGATGGTCTGACCCCCCTCTGGCGTGACCCGAACCACGGTTCCGTTGTTGGGATTGGCGAGGATGTAGTCTCCACCTGCCAGGATCGAGGTGCCCGCCATCTCGCCGAAGCCCGGCGCGATGATGTCGAAGTCCGAGGAGTCGGTGAACCCTACGAGGTTGCCCTGGCGGATCGCGATGAGGCGCCCATCTCCGTCGAAGGTGAAGTCCTCGGCGGTGGAGAAGCCGTACATCGTCTCGTACTCAAGGGGCAGCTCGGCGGGGGTCTCACAGTCGACCTCGCGGGGCTTCTTCTTCCCCGTGTCGCCCGTGTCGTCCGTGTCGCCCGTGTCGCTGGTGTCGCTGGTGTCGTCGGTGTCGTCGGTGTCGGTGTCGGTGTCGGTGTCGGTGTCGTCGGTGTCTACGGACGTGTCATCCGCGGGCTGGGTAGAGGTGTCGTTGCCGACGATGGAGGCTGGTGTACAACCGACAAGCAGCAGAAGCAGGCTTACTCGCATATCTGGAGCTCCAGGTTGCAGGTCTGCCCGTCGGGACAGTCACTGCTGGAAATACAGGGTGTGTAGCCGATGACGTCTACGAGTCCGACCTCGCGCCGAGAGGAGATCTCAAAGTCTGTACAGCCATCACCAGCATCGGTCTTGTCGGCAGTGCGGCGCTTGAGCACACCGCTGGGAAATCCAGAGACGCCGACCTCGACGAGCTGCTGAACAACCGATGCTGGCACGACGCCTTCCCCGTCGTCCTCAAATGTGCAGTAGACCGAGGAGGGGGAGGTTCCGTGCTGGTCGATGTTGATGCGCAGGGTGACCTCGGAGCGGACGACCTCGCCAGTGGGTGGCTCCCAGCTGACGACCAGATCGTTGCCGGACTCGACACGCCACACCTTGTCGTCCCACTCCTCCTTGTTGCTGGCTGTCAGCTCCTCGACGCCAACACCGAACAAGATGACCGGGCCGTAGGTGCCGCCGGGCATCTGAAGCTCAATGAGCTCGCCGCCTTCAAACGCGGGATGGGGGAGGGAGGTGTTGAAGTAGGTGTTTCCAGGAACCACCGCCTCCATCTGGACGGGCTTGGGGAGGCCGAGCACGTCGACGACGAAGAGATCCTGGTTTGAGGGGTAGGTGATGCACTCCCCGTCAAAGTCGCAGGTGTCACCCGACTCGCATGCGGGATCGCAGAAGGGGTTGTTCCGGCGCTTGACCTCGCAGTCTCCCTCTGAGCCAATGACCTCAAGCACCGTGATCGGCACCACGCCGTCTGCGATAGAGCCGCTGACGATGGAGTAGTCTTCGTAGGCTTCGACCACAAAGCCACCGTAGTCATCCGCGAGATCGCAGATGCCGTTGAGCACGACCGTTGCTGGATCTTCGTCACTTCCAGTGGTGTCGGTGTCGGTGTCGGTGTCGGTGTCGCCAGTGGTGTCGGTATCGGTACCGACAGCGCTGTCTTTCTCTTTGTCACCGCAACCGAGTAGCAGCATCAGCAAGCTGAGTCTCATCAAGGCTCCTTCAATCTATCCGCGTGTCTGTGAATCAAGATGGCACGTCTCTGGCCCAGCGTCGTTAAAAATGGGTCTTGAACTTGTCTGAGTCACGGCTAAGTCTAAACTTCGACCTTGAACCAAAGATCTCCTGCGCGATAGGTCGCGGCGGGAGAGGGGAGGTGCCCCTCGATGAGGTCTTCGGGAGTGGCCCAACGACGGGTCCGGCGGTCCTGAAGCTCCACCGCACCCTTCAAGACAACGCCCTGGCGGGTGGCGTGGAGCTGGACGATGCTGCCCTTGAGGCGTCCGTTGACGCTGCCATCGGCGTGCACACCCAGCGCGGCGTCTCGGTAGAAGCCCGCGCGCGCACCGCGAAACTCTCGGAGGAGCTGGGGGGCCGCTCGGCGCAGTCCCTTCTCTGAGCCGGCGATCTGGATGCCGGCCTCTCGGGCAAATCGATGCGGGCGGATGAAGCCTGCGATCACCCAGAGGGTGAAGGCGATGCTGCTCAGGATCGCCAGCCACCACCAGTTGCACGACAGCCAGGAGCGCTCTGTGACGGTCCAGTCCAGCGTGACCGTGGCAGCCTGATCGGCATAGGCTGCGGTCCGTGGTGTGATGTGCAGGCTGGCGCCGCTGCCGGAGTCTCCTGCACAGGCCGGGACGCTGAGGCACAGCTCGAGGGTCTCTGACAGCGCAATTCCCTCCAGCGGAAGGCGGCTGGGTCGGGGCCGCCGCTGGGAGCCGGCACGGAGCACCGGCTCGGCCTCGCAGCCGCCGTCAGGCTCGCCGAAGGTGAGGTCAAAGAGGTGCTGATCGAGGTTCTGTGAGGCAGAGAGATCCAGTGTCTGACAGTGCTGTGGACCGAAGGTGCTGGAGCCTGCCGGTAGGGTGCCGAAGTCGAGCTGCTGCGGGACGACGAGTCGGAGCGGCGAGAAGTACGAGACCGTGTGCAGCGCAGTGATCGCCTCCCCGTCTGCGGGGGTGACCGCAATCGTCCAGGTCTCGGTGGTGGGGTTCTGGCCCGAGCGTCGGGCGGTGTAGTGCGCGCCACTCTGGCGCGGCATCGGCACGCCGTTGAGGGTGATCGCGGTGGCCGGATCGGCGAGTGCTGCCTGCCAGCGGACCTTCTGGGGGCCATCAGGAAGCCGCAGCGCCACGGTACCGGCGCAGTCTGCTCCGACCGCGCAGGAGGTCGGGAGGCCGGAGGTGTCGAGCGTCAGCCCGGAGAGCATCAGGCAGCTCTCCTCAGAGGTGCAGTCCGTGTCGTCGCAGTCAATCTGGCCGTCGTTGTCGTTGTCTGCACCATCGCTGCAGTGCTCCTGGCAGCCACCGGTGACATCCGAGACGTCGAACTGCAGGGTGTAGCGCCCGCTGCTGTTGCGTCTGCCACACCGTCCGATGAAGCCCTGGAAGCCGTAGCCCTCGATTGCGATGAAGTACTGCTGTCCTGCTCGGCAGTCGAACCGGACCCGATCGGAGGCATTGCTGGCCGCGACCGACTCGCCCACGCATCCCCGCCGGGTGTCGCAGGTGTCGTCGAGGACGTAGATGTCGAGGTCACACTCCAGGTCGGAGATCAGCAGGTTGACCGGGCCACTCTGCTGACAGCGGAACGAGTAGATGTGCTCCCCGCCGCGCTGATGCAGCTCCTTTGGGCAGACATAAGGACCGGTCAGTCGGTTCGGGGTCTCGTCGGTCAGCTCATCCTGGATGACCGACGAGCAGGTCAGCGCGCTGCGGACGGGCAGATCCGCACAGCGGGCGTGTGCAGCAGCGAGCAGGGCGAGGATCAACCTGCGGGCTCCTCCGGAGCGGGCGCGATGGCAGGCTCCGATGCGCGCTCTGGCGTGGCGTCAGGGGTGACCTCTGGGGTGGAGGTGTCGGCAAGCTCGACGGACTCGGCGACCTGACGGGTCAGCAGGAAGCCCGCACCGCTGGCAAGTCCCACCACCAGAAAGACCCCCAGCCCCAGCGCGAGCAGCGCAGCGAGAATCGGCAGGATCGGGGGGCGTCGTCGGAGGGGCTCGGCTGCTGGGACATCGGGCTGGCCGACCACGCAGACCACGACGGTGATGTTGTCCACCCCGCCGCGGCGGTTGGCCTCCGCGACCAGCGTCTCGACCGCCGCTTGGTAGTGCTTTCCCGAGATCATCGGGTACAGCTCCTCATCCCGGATGAGGTCGTACAGGCCATCGGAGCACATCAGCAGGACATCGCCAGGCTCCAGATCCATCGGCTCGTTCCAGACCGAGGGCTTGACGTCAGAGCGCTCTCCGCCTCCGATGGCTTGAGTGAGGATGTGGGCATCGGGGTGGTTCTTGGCTTGCTTTTCGGAGAGGATGCCCAGCTCGACCATGGCCTGAACCCGCGTGTGATCGACGGTCTGGTCCATGATCTTCCCTGCTCGGAAGCGGTAGAGTCGACTGTCACCCACCCAGCCACTCCAGCAGCGCGTGCCCTCGATCCAGGCAATGACGGCGGTGGTGCCCATCGCCGGATCTGCGGAGGTCTCGGCGTGTCGGTGCACCGCGATGTTGGCGGTCCGGAGGGACTCGTAGATGTCTCGGGGCGGCTCGGGGAGCGGTGCGGCCGGGAGCTGATCGGTGATCGTCTCGCAGGCGACCGCGCTGGCGATGTGGCCGCCGCCGTGGCCGCCCATGCCATCGCAGACCACCAGCAGCCAGCCCTCGGCACCGCGCGGCTCGATCCGGTAGTCGTCTTCGTTCCGCTCGCGCTGCTGTCCGACGTCCTTGAGTCCATGAATGTACAGCGGGGTCATGACTCGTCATCCTTTCGGAGGGGTTGAATGATGGTCTTTGACTTGGAGCGCTTCGGCGGAGCCGGGGACGCAGAGACCGGCGGCGGGGCGCTTGCGAGGGGGCCATAGACCGTCTTTTGGCGACTCTTTCGAGGCGGCGGGGGCGGTACTGCTGGCGTCGTCGGGGGCGGTGCGGGATCGGTGTCGGGCTGCCACAGCTCCACGATGAGCTGCTGGCTGAGTCCGATCCGCTGCCCAGGGCTCACCTGCGTTCGCTCTCCCTTCTTCAGGCGCCGGCCATCGAGGTAGGTCCCGTTGAGAGAGTGGTCGGTGATGTAGACCGTGCCCAGCTTGAACAGCTTGATCGTGGCGTGGTGGCTGCTGATCTGCGGAATGTCGATGCAGAGATCCGCAGTTGGGGCGCCGCCGATGGTGAAGGTCGAGCCGCTGACGCGGTAGTACGGCTCCAGCCCGGATGGACCACTGACGATGCGCAGCCGGGTCTCGACTGGTGGCTTCTCCAGCGGGTTGCGGTCCGGGGCGGGCAGCGCGAGGGGGTCGTCGCTGAGCTCGGCGGTGCTGTTGTGCAGGGCCGCTGCGCCGCTTCCTTGAGCGATCGGGCTCTCGAGCCGTGGGGTGATGACCGGTCCCGCGCCCGCACCAGGCTCGGGTGTTGGGGGCGGAGGAGGCTCCGGTGACTGCTCCTCTGGCTTCTTCTTGCGGCTGGCGAGCAGCACCAGCATGATCAGCCCCCCGAGCATCAGCATGAGCAGCAGCGCGCCGATCAGCGTCGGCCACAGCCAGCCCCGGCTGGAGGCGGAGCCGGGCTCGGCCGTCGTGCCAGCGGTGCCCTGCCCAGCACCCAGATCCGCAGCGGCGGCGCTGGACGCGGCCGGAGGGAGATCCGCACAGGCCAGCAGCGCGCTGCCTGCGGCGTGCTGGCGGAACCCTGTGGCGGCCGTCTTGGCGGGGATCGTGCTGCCCTGGAGCACCTCGATCTGAACGGTGTCCTTGAACCGGATCTCGCCTTGCGGGACGGCACAGTAGCGCACCTCCAGCCAGTACAGGCGCTCGCTGACCGTGGCGTGCTGCACCATCAGCCGCTTCGCCGATGCGAGCTCCTGGGCGTGGATGTGCTGACCGCCGGAGGCCTCCGCCAGCTTCTTCATGCGGTCGTTGGCCCTGGAGAAGGCCTCCGCCTTGTTGGAGCCGGGGGCGGCGACCTGCTTGAGCACGACAGGGTGGATGACCGTTCCCTGTGCACGGACCGCAGCGATGGTCTCGTCGAGGGTGAAGATGGCCCCCTCTTCGCCGGCGTCTGAGAACAGGATGACCTGGCGGCCGCCGGTGGTCGGCTGCTGCTCTGCGGCGCGGCGCGCACCGTCCTTGACCGCGCTCATCAGCGAGGTCTCCGACGCTCGGCCCAGGGTTCCCATGGCCTCGACCGCTGCGAGCAGCGTCCGGAGGTCGGCGGCGGTGGCGGCAGCTCCGTGGAAGGTCTGGTTGCCGTGGAAGCTCATCACCTCGACGGTGTGACTGCCGTCCGCCGGGAGGGCGTCGGCCATCGCTCCGGCGAGCTCAAAGGCGTCGTCCCAGTAAGCCGAGAACGAGCCGGACCGATCGAAGGCGAGGACCGTGTGGACCGTCTCGCCGCTGCTGCCCACGTGCTGCACGCGGTCGACGCGTGCGTCGCCGCGCCCGACGACTGCTCGGAAGCGGTCGGGACCGGGAGCCGAGCCGAGGTCCGCAGCGATCTCGGGGCTGGTGATCTCGACCTGCACGCGCCCGTGCCCAGACTCCGCTGGAGAGGCGAAGGTGAGGGTGGCATTGAGGCCCTCCGCGCCGGCAGTCAGGCTGAGGAGCAGGAGTGGGGTCATTGACTCACGGCATCCGGGGAGATGATGACCAGAATCAGGCGCATTCCGCCGATCTCCAGCACGGTCCCCGAGCGAACCTCGATCTGCTCGCCGTAGACGATCTGGCCGTCGACCCGGCTGCCGTTGCTGGAGGTGTCGACATAGGTGTGGCGATCCTCTCGGACGTAGAGAAAGCCGTGCTCTCCGCTGATGCGCCCATCGGCCAGCACCACGTCCCGATCGTCGTTGCGGCCCATCGAGTTGCGGCCATCATGGAGCGGCAGGATGCTGCCGGGATCATCGGGACTGGTGTAGCAGAACAGCGCCCCGCGGATCCGGCGCTGGGCACTGGCAGCAGGGGAGGCGGGATTCTCGATGATCGTCCGGTTCTTTGGCGCGGACGGCTGAGGCGCTGCCGCTCCCCAGCCAGCATGGGGCGCCGCTGGCGGTGGTGCCGGGCGGCTCGGTGCGCTGGCCTGGGGAGTGGGCTGCGCTGCCGCTGCCGCTGGCCGAACGGACTGGGCAAATGGGTCCTCAGGATCCCGCAGCGGCGGACGACTCGGCGGCGGATTGCCAAAGAAGTCATCGACCGGCGGGCGCCGGCTGGGCTGGGTGGAGGGCTCGTACATGGTGCGGCGCTTCTCGCCAGGACCGGAGACCACGGCGGCCCCGCCTCCAGCGGCGCGATTCTCGGACTGAGTCTTGCGCTTGGGCGGAGCCAGTGTGCTCCCGCACCATTCACAGATGCTCACTCCAGGAGGGTTGTCGTTTTTGCAGCTATGGCAAGACATCTGGGGCTCCCTTCAGTGCCTTCATTTTCGGAGTGTGTGGGATCTTATTGCGCCTGAGCGACAAACCGGAACGGGGTCTGCCCGATCGTGATGGTCTCTCCGCCGTGCAGTGCCTGCTTGAGCACCATCTGACCGTTCACCAGGGTGCCGTTTGCGGTTCCATGATCTCGCACCCACCACTGACCGTCCCGGAAGAAGATCCGGCAGTGTCGTCGGGCGACCCAGGTGTCGCGGGGCAGGCAGATGTCGCAGTCGCGAGCCCGGCCGATGATCATGTCCTGTCCAGAGAGCGGGATGTCCTCCGCGTCGTCGGTGTCTGGACGGTAGGTCAGCGTGCCGCGTGTGGGCGAAGCGAGCGGGCGAACGTGGAGCGCGGTGTCGGGTGGCAGCTCTGGGAGCGGAGCAGGGGCGGGTGGTGGTGGCAGCGGCGGCGGCGTGAGGGCGTCGGGTGATGCCGGCGGCGGCGTCCGAGCGAGCACTGGCGGCGGCGGCGGCGCGGGCGTGCGGAGGGCCTCAGCCATCGCTGCGCAGCTGTCGAACCGATCGGCCGGGCGCGTCTCCAGGGCTCGCGTGATGACCCGCGCCAGCACCGGATCCGCCTGGCGCAGGGACGCGGGCATGGTGTAGCTGCCGCTGGTGATTGCCTTCATGACCTCAAACTGCGTGGCGCCCTGGAACGGCGGCGTCAGGGTCGCCAGCTCGAACATGGTCACCCCCAGCGAGAAGATGTCGCTGCGGACATCGGCGGCGGTGGCAGACTCCAGCTGCTCGGGGCTCATGTAGCCAACAGTCCCCATGCGGGTTCCGATCTGGGTCTGGGCGTGCCTGGCGGCGAGCTCTCCCCGGACGCGCGCGACCCCAAAGTCCACCAGCATCGGGCGCAGACGACCATCCGGCAGGGTCTCCATGAGGATGTTCGCGGGCTTGATGTCGCGGTGGATGATCTTTGCGCAGTGGGCGTAGTGGAGGGCATCGAGCACCGGGAGGAAGACGTCTCGGATTCGCCCGGGCGGTGCCGGAGCCGTTGCTGCGGCGATGTACCCCTCCAGGCTGCCGCCCTCGATGAAGTCCATCACGATGCCGGCCACCCCAGGGATCGCGATCGCGTCGGTGGCCCGGATGATGTTGGGGTGTCGGAGATTGGCGGTGATGCGCGCCTCGCTCAGGAAGCGATGTCGGATCTGGGGGTCTCCGACCAGCTCAGCGCGCAGGACCTTCAGGGCATGCTGGCTGCCGAGCACGGTGTGCTCCAGGCGATAGACCCAGGCGAAGCCGCCCTGACCAATCTCTTCAATTACCTCGTAGTTGCCGAGCATCTGGCCGGACTCAAGCACGCCGATGGCCTCCCCGAGCTATCCTACCGCTATGCTCGGTGTTGCGCTCTTCTGCTGGCTGACCTGGAGCGGGAGCGCGCTGACGCTCACCGCCGGCCTGCTGCTGCTGCTCGCTCGCCCGAGCACGCACTTCGAGGCCGGACAGACCCTCACCATCGCGGGCAGCGAGCGGGGGCTGCGGAGCGCGAAGGGGCTGCCGCTCACCAGCCTCCAGCGGGGGCGCAGGCCACGAGTCTGTCTGGATGCCTCCGGAGATGCCCTCTCCTCACCGGGGCACGCTGCGGTGATCCTCGTGCAGCAGCGAGACGGTCTGGCGTGGGGTGGAGGGGCAGGGCTGGAGCAGAGCGAGCGGGTCGGGCGTCGCTGGCGTCCGGTGGCGCCCGGTGAAGCCCCACGGGCTGGAGTACGCTATCGGGTCGGTAGCCTGTACCTCCGCCTGGACTGAGGCGTGTGGAGGCGGAGTCAGGCCTCCGCGACCTCGCTGCTGTGCCACGGAGACAGCGCCGGCTCAACCCAGAACTCACGGATCGACTCGATCAGCGTCTGCAGCCTCGCGAGGCGGTGCGGCCTGTGCAGGACGCTGGAGTGGCCGTTGTCGTCAGACTCGAAGCCGCTCAGCTCGCTGCTGCTCGGCTCGACCGAGGAGCCGATGATGAGCACTGGGATTCGTCGCAGGCCGGGGTTCGCCTTGATCTCAATGAGCACCTCTCGACCATCTTTCCGGGGAAGGTTGAGGTCGAGGAGGATGAGGTCGGGGCGCGAGGCTGACTCATAGGGAGGGCGCTTGTCGAGGTAGTCCAGCGCCGTGATGCCATCTCGGACCACCACCAGCTGGACGTCATCGTTGGGCTTGAGCACCCGCCGAACGAGGAGGATGTCTGGTAGATGGTCTTCGACCAGCAGGATCCGGTAGGGACGTGTCAGCTCTCCTCCTGTCATATGACAGTACACTTCCCCACTGCGTTTTAATAGATGTTGCGTTTAATTAGTAAGAATAAATCAGTACAATACGCCGCTCTGTTTATTCTTTAGAGTCTCTTGGAGGCGGAGCGTTGAGACTGTGCGGGAAGGAAACCGTGACCGTGAAGATGACAAGATGGGCGGTGGTGCTTGGGTCGACCGCCAGCGCTCTCGTTTTTACTTCGGCTCAGCCTCTCGCATTCGCATCAGCTCTTGGACAGCGTTGAGCAGCTTGAGCCTGGAGAGAGGCTTGCGGAGTACCGGGCGGTCCACGACGGCTTGGAAGGCGTGGAGGTGGCTCGGAAGCGTTGCACCGCTGTAGAACAAGACCCGCTGGCAGAGGTCGGGGTGCTGTAGCCGCAGTGCTGCATAGAAGCCGCAGCCGTCCAGCTCGGGCATCATCATGTCGCAGAGGATGACATCGAACCGGGTGTCGCGGCTGAGGACCGCCATCGCCTCGAGGCCGTCCGCTGCGATGGCGGTCTCCAGCCCTGAGCGGAGAAGCTGCTGGCTGAGGGTCTGCCGGACCATCGGATCATCGTCGATGAGCAGCACCCGGCCTGCCTGGGGGCGCTGTGCTGATGTGTGCTGGACCGGGTTGGCGTTGAGCTGTGTGTCTGCCGGAAGATTTAGCTCAAAGCAGGTTAATTCTCCGGGCTTTGAGCTCAGCTTGAGGTCTCCACCGTGTCTGCGCAGGATGTCGCGCGCCAGTGGAAGCCCGAGCCCAGAGCCGTTGCCTGGGGAGCGGGTGGTGTAGAACGGCTCGAAGATGCGGTCGCGCAGCACCCCGGGGATACCGGTGCCGGTGTCCGTCACTGAGATGGTGATCAGCCCGTTGGACTGGCATGCAGTGATGGTGATGGTGTTCTGAGCGGGGTTCCCGACAGGGATGGCCTGGGTGGCATTGCGGATGAGACTGAGCAGCGCTTGGCTGAGCGCATCACGGCTGGCGATGACGCTGGGGAGTGCCTCTATCTCGAGCGTAAGCTGTGCAACCGCCTGGATGTCGTGGCGGCTCATAGAGCAGACGCTCTCAATCAACGTGGAGAGCTCGACCCGCGCAGCTTCGCTTCGGCTGGCCTCCAGGAAGCCCTGAAGCGATCGGGTGAGCTGTGTGATCCGGGTGATTCCGCTCAAGCTCTCGGCGAGCATGTCCTCGGACTCCTGCAGCGCGCCAACGAGCTCCGGATCGTGCCCCAGTGCAGCCTTGAGCGAGGGAATCTCCATGCGCAGGAGCTGGAGGTTGGTCATCAGCACCGTGGCTGGGTTGTTGACCTCGTGGGCGACCCCTGCGGCGAATTGTCCGAGCACTGCGAGCCGCTCGGTGTGCTGGAGTTGACGCCGCAGGCGCTCCTCTCGCTTTCGGTAGGAGACGTCACGAACGGCTGCCAGCCAGGCCGTCTCCCCCTTCCAGGTGGTCCGTGCCGTGACGATCTCGACCGAGCGTCCACCGCTGAGGCCCGAGAGATCCAGGAGCGTCGGGGTCCCTTCCTCCAGCGGGAAGGGTGGATGGCTGCCGATCAGCTTGTGGGCGGAGCGTCCCAGGAGGTTCGCTGTCGCGGGATTGGCGAGCTTGATGAGGTTGTCTTTACCGACAACCAGCATGGCATCCGGGTGTGTCTCGACAACGCGGCGCAGGCTCGCTTCGGTCTCTCGTGCCGCCTGGAGGCGTGTGTTGCGTGCGATAGCGTATCGGATCGACCGCTCCAGGAGACGAGGGGTGATCTCGCTCTTGATGAGGACGTCTTCTGCGCCTTCCGTTACCGCACTCAAGCCGTCCTCAGTCTCCGCCGTACTGCTTGTCGCAATGCACGGAATGTGAAGAGCCAAGCTTCTTATTCGTCGAATGGATTCTGTGGCAGTGGTGTCGGAGAGGTTGAGGCTTAGCAGGATTACATCAATCGCTTCTGAGTTGGCTTTTTCAGAAGAAAAGTCGTGTACGACCTTGATGGCTTCTCTGAGTGTGCGGGTGTGAATTACCGTTGCGCAGATACCGCGCAAAGCTCGCCTGAGCAGTCTGGCGTCTGCTGAACGATCTTCCACAAGCAGGATGTTCTGGGGCTGCATACTCGTTGATATTCTACCTCAAGTCCTGCAATCCTCGGGAGATTGCATGACAAATTTACCAGCTTGCCTCGCTTACTTTAACCCTGTAGTTGGTGCAGTCGGTACCGGCAGGCATTGAGATGGTTGTCTCCGTGGTCTGACCTGGAGGGATGCTGTCGAGGATGCCCTCAGTGACCGCATCGCAGTGCACGCTCAGCACCGCACGGCCCACCGGTATCGGCGCCCGATTCTTCCCGCTGAGGGTGATCTCGATGCGGCCATCGGGCCACACGACCGCCGAGGAAGCCAGCTCCAGCCACGCCTCGACATCCTTGGTCTCTCCGCCCGACCGGGGGCGTAGGGTGAGCTGCTGGCTGCTGGTGTCGATGGTGATCAGGAAGCGCCCGGAGACGTTCATGCCCAGGAGTCCACGAGCCTGCTCGGTGCTGCAGGCTGCGCAGCGAGAGAGGGTGACGTTGCTGATCCGATGACCGTCGATGGAGATGGCGGAGATGAGGGCAATGGGGGAGCGCTTCGGCCCAGCGGCGGTCTGTGTCGTGATGATCGGCGCATCCGCAGTGATGCGGAGTCCGAGCGCATCCAGCGCAGCCTGATCGAGGGTGGTGAGGGTCGCACCGGTATCGAACAGCATCGGCAGCTCGATTGTCCGTCCCCCCTCAAAGGTGACCGGCACGATGATCGAGTTTCCCTGTGTCTCGTACTGGATGACGATGTCGCCGTGGGCGGGAGAGGCGGTGACCGATGGTTCGACCTCAGGACGAGCGGAATCGGTGAGCGGCGGTGGGGCTGCAGGGCGCGCTGCGGCTGGAGACGGAGGCAGAGCTGGGGGCGCGGCAGGGAGGCTTGCACCGCCGAGGTCTGGTAGCACCGCATAGACCCGCTCCCCGACGCCCTGGCACTCTCCGCAGGCCAGACCGAAGCCCTGATTGACCAACGCCGCCGGTGCCTGCGGCAGGATCGCGGGCAGCAGCACCAGGAGCAGCAGCGACCAGCCAGCCATGACCACCGGAACGAGTACACGCGGTGCCCGGAGGAAGCCTGCGAGCACCGGAACAAAGACCACCGCTGCCGCTGCGGTTACTCCCGCGAGCGGGCGTCCAGCCTCCGCACCCGCACCAGCGATCAGCGCACCGGCAAGGATCGCGAGGTGCGCTGCGATCAAGAGGGCAGGGGCCAGCAGGAGGGAGGGCACGGCGGAAGCTACGCGCTGTGCTGGGGCTGGAGAGGCGCGACTCGTCCGCGCTTCCTGAGGCGGACACACCGCCAGCGCGCCTCGAGCGGCCTCTGAAGCACGGACGTCTCCAGAGCCGGCGGGCCGATCACCGTGGCCCTGCTGCGGCCACTGGGTGGCGACACCATCGCGCGAGTGAGCCAGTGTCTTTGCATGGGAGCGCCCCTCCTGTCTGGACCTGACATATGCTACCGGGCATGTGGCTCTCCGTCCTTGTTGCCTGCGCGACGACTCTTGCTCCGGTCTCTCCACAGCCTGTGTTGCCCGATGACTCAGTGTCGATTGATACGGAACCGTCGGAGGCCACGCGCTGTGCTGAGGCGTGCATCGATGCCAACCAGATGCGCGCGGTGGCCGCAGAGCAGATCGCAGCAGACTGTGCGCAGGCCTGTGATTCCGAGGCCGCAGGACCGGGCTTGGCGACGCCACATGTGGAGCCTGATCAGCCATGATTGTCTTGCTGACGCTGCTCTCCACCGCCGCAGCAGAGTGGAGCTGGTTCCTCGTCCCGACGGCGGGCTACGACACCGACGACAAGCTCGGCTTCGGCGTTCGTGCAGAGGTCAACGAGGCGGCAGCGGGGCAGAGTCCCTACCGAACCGGCGTCATGGTCCAGGCCTACGCCACCACCAGCGGCTACCACAACCACCGGATCCGCTACGACCGACTCGGCATCGCGGACACCTGGCGGCTGACGGTCTACGCTGCGTGGCGGGTCTGGGGCAATGATGGCTACTGGGGGATCGGCAACGGGACGCTCCGCAGCGCCGAGGTCGATCCCCAGCACTACCGCTACCGCCTCGTCCAGCCGACGACCCATGCCGTGGTGGAGCGTCCCGTCGGGGCGCGCTGGAGCCTGTTCTTTGCCCTGAAGACCAAGTGGAGCGCGGTGTCGGCCGCGCCCGACTCTCTGCTCGCCCAGCAGCAGCCGTATGGCATGGGCGGCGGGCTGATGGCCCAGGGGCTCACCGGAGCGATCTTCGACACCCGCAGCCCGGTGCTCAACCCCGAGGAGGGCGCTCGGCTTGAGATCTCAGGGCGCTACGGACCGAGGCTGTCGGATGAGGGCGGCCACTTTGGGGGGCCATACGCCTCCGCGCGGGGCTTCACCTCGCCCGCGCCCTGGGTGACGCTCGGGGCACGGGTGATGGGAGAGTGGCTGATCGGAGAGATCCCGTTCTACGAGCAGGTCCAGTGGGGTGGGTGCCGCCCCGTCAGCGGGTTCGGTGGGTGGGAGACCATCCGCGGGGTGCCGTTTGGACGGTGGCGGGCGCCGGGGAAGGCGGTGCTGAACACTGAGGTGAGGCTGCGGCTGCTGGAGCACAGCCTGAGAGGAGCCAGCGTAGCGTGGCAGCTGGTCCCGTACGGTGATGTCGGAGCGGTGTTTGGCGGGGAGGGGATCGCGACCGCCGATGCACCGGAGCTGCCGCTTCACTATGCCGTCGGATTGGGCGGACGGGTGGTGTTCGATGAGCAGTTTGTGGGCCGGCTGGATGTGGGGCTCGGCCCGGACCCGGTTGTGGTGGATGGTGCGGTAGAGGAGCCATGGGGGCTGAGGATGTACCTGGTGTTTGACCACACGTTCTGAGCCGTCTCTCACGACGTTGGGCACCGTATTACAGTGCTCCCCATGCTTTCAATCCTCCTCACTGGCTGCGCGCTCCACGTCGCCCCTCCTCCGGCTGCTCCCATCAGCAGCGCGGGCATTACCGACCGCATCAACTGGGCAGAAGCCCGTGAGGAAGCCTCGGTTCTTCTCTCCGACTACATCAAGGTCGACACCACCAACCCATCCGGCAATGAGCTCCTCGGGGCGCAGTTCCTCGCGGGCATCCTGGATGCAGAGGGAATTCCCTACCAGATCGACGAGTTCCTCCCAGGCCGCGCGAACCTCATCGCTCGCCTGGAGGGCACGGGAAGCGAGGCGCCGCTGTGCCTGCTGTCCCACTCAGACGTCGTCACCGCAGAGCCCGAGAAGTGGGATGTGGATCGCCAGCCGCTCTCCGGGGCGCGGCTGGATGGCTACGTCTGGGGCCGCGGTGCGCTGGACATGAAGGGCATGGGCATCGTCGAGCTGCTGACGATGGCCTGGCTCAAGCGCCTGGATGTTCCGCTCAGCCGTGACATCATCCTCCTGGTGGTCGCCGACGAAGAGGTCGACGGTCTCGGCATCCAGCGGGCAGTGGAGACCTGGGACGACATCGGCTGCTCCCACGTCATCAACGAGGGCGGACTCGGCCTCATCGACATGCTGTTCGAGGGCCAGACCGTCTACCCGGTCTCGGTCGGTGAGAAGGGAAACGTCTGGCTGAAGATGGTCGCGCGGGGCGAGCCTGGGCACGGCTCCACCCCCCGCCCGAACGAGGCACCAGGCCAGCTCATCGAGGCGATAACTGCGCTGAATGACCGCAAGCTCAGTCCTGAAGTCAGCGACGCCTTGATGGCGCTTCTGGTCAGCATCGGTGAGGACAAGGGCGGGCTGTCTGGGTACGTGATGCAGCGTCCGGTGCTGGTCAACATGCTGGTCAAGCCGAAGCTCCTCGACAACCCGCTGACCCGCGCGGCGATGATCAACACGGTCCATGTCACGGGCTTCACCTCCGGCAACCACAAGCCCAATGTGGTGCCCTCTGAGGTCTCCGCGCTGCTGGACTGCCGCATCCAGCCTGGGGTGACCGTCGACGAGGCCATCGCCGCCATCCAGAAGATCGTCGGCCTGGACATCGAGCTTCAGGTGATCAGTGCCCGAGAGGGGAACCTCTCCACCTGGGACGACCCCCTCTATGAGGCCATCGTTCGTCAGGTTCAGGCTGAGGGACACGTCGCCGGGCCGGTCATCTCGGTGGGCTTCACCGACTCCATCTTTCTCCGCCCGCTGGGGGTTCAGGCCTATGGCTTTGTTCCCTTTGAGCTGACGGCAGAGGATATGGGGACCTTCCATGGCAACCGGGAGCGGGTCAGCGAGGAGAACCTGGAGCGCGGGGTTCGCATGCTGCTCTCTGCCGTGGTCGAGTTTGCAGGAGCAGAATCATGAAGAAGTCCATCCCCGCCAAGGACTACATCGACTCGGTGAGCTTTCCCTCCACCGTCGAGCTCAGTCCCATCGGTGTGGTCCGCTCGGAGTACCGGGAGCGCCACGGCACGCCCCGGCAGTCCACCGTCGGCGAGCCGCGTCGCTCTCGGATCGAGCTGTTCACCGACCGGGTGCCCCTCCAGGCGCTCTCTGGCATGGAGGGGATCGAGTACATCTGGGTCATCGCCTGGCTGCACCTCAACAAGAACTGGAACCCCACCGTGGTTCCGCCCCGGGGGCCGCGCATTCGCCGTGGTGTCCTCTCCACCCGCGCGCCACATCGCCCCAACCAGCTCGGCCTCTCCGCCACGCGGCTGATCGCGGTGCGTGGCGCGGTCCTGGAGGTCGAGGGGCTCGACCTGCTCGACATGACGCCAGTCCTCGACATCAAGCCCTACATTCCCTACGCCGACGCCCACCCCGATGCATCAGCGGGCTGGGTGGATGACTTAGGCTGAAGCCATGCTCGCACTGCTCGGCCTGACCCTGACCGCACACGCGGACTGTGCAGCCGGTCGCTATGTCTACGTGGTCACCGCGCACGACGAGCTGTACCAGTTCCATCCGCCGTCCCTGTCCTTCAAGCTGATCAGCCGGCTGTCCTGTCCTGCGCGGAGCTACGCCAGCCCGTACTCGATGGCGGTTGCCCGAGACGGAACCGCGTACGTTGTGTTCAACGACGGCAACCTCTTCCGGGTCGACACCGAGACGGGGCAGTGCGATGCGACCGGGTATGCAACCGGTCAGGCTGGGTTCACCTCATTTGGCATGGGCTACATGCAGGACGGCGGCGCCGAGCAGCTGTTCATCTCGGCGAGCAGCTACCTCGGCGGCACCGGCTATCAGCTGGGCACCATCGGGTTCTCACCGCTCCAGGCAACTCCGGTGGGGGTCTATGATCGCATCTCGGCGCGCTCAGAGCTGACCGGAACCGGCGATGGACGGCTGTTTGGCGCCTTCGAGGGACAGCCGTATATTGTCGCTGAGATTGATCCGCGTAATGCTCGAATTCTCTCGCAGCAGCCGCTGGATGCCGTCAGCTATCCACCCAATGCCTCCAACTTTGCGTTTGCATTCTGGGGGGGCAGCTTCTGGCTGTTTGCTGGGCCGGGATCCACGACCGATGTCTTCCGCTATGACCCGGATGCTGGGACAACCAAGAAGGTCAGCCGCCAGCCATTTGCGGTCGTCGGTGCTGGGGTCTCGACCTGTGCACCGACGGTGTTTCCCACCGATGATTCAGCCTATGCGCCGCTGAGTGATCGCGCAGGAGAGCTGACGGTGGGCATCGAGGATGTCACCCCTGGTCCCTACACCTCTGGCGAGACCATCACCGTCACCGCAGGACTGCGCGATGACAGCGGCACCCCACGGGGGCTCTCCGGCGGCACGTTTCACATCACCGACTCCAACGGCCGCGTCACTGATGTTCGCGGAGAGGCGGGGCCTGATGGTCGGATCCGCGGGGCGCTTCCGCTGCCTGCCGGAGCGGGGATCTCGATCCAATTTACCCCCGATCCGATGGCGCTGGCGGATGGCGAGCGGCTGGTCTCGGAGACCTCTGATTCTCTGAACCTCGACGTCGCCCAGGGCTGCGACTACCTCGCGGTGGTCACAGCCCCCAGCGGAGGCAGCGTGCTGGCCAGCGGCACCCCGACGACGCTGACTGCTGCGCTGCTTGATCCCACCACACGCCAGCCGGTCGCCGCACCGGCCGGCAACAGCGTGGCGTTCTCGGTTCGCCTCCCCGGGAAGTCGCCGGACACCCTGCCCGGGAGTGGGCTGCGCACAACCTGGAGGCCTCCGGAGGTCTCCAGTCCGCTGAGTGTCGAGGTCTGGGCCACCGCCCCCGGCGTGTGCCGTGGAGACAGCACGCGCCTCACCATCAGCCCGGTTGGTCTCGCCCTCTCTACCGATGAGCTGCCGGACACCTGCTACACCGATCGGGCCTGTGTGGCCTCGTTCTCCATCCAGCGTCCATCCGATCCTGCGGCGCGCCAGCTCGCGGACGACATGCTCTCCTCGGGGCGCATCGTGCTGCTGGAGGATGGCCAGGAGGTCGGCGTGCTGCCCGCATCGGCAGACGGTCGCTACGCGGTCCGCCGGGACCTCTCTGTGGTGGGTGAGCAGACCTGGCAGATCTCGGTGCAGGGGCCGGAGCGGGTGATCACCAGCGCGCCGCACGTGGTCCGGGTCCGCGCGCCGCTGTCGCTGGCGGTGCCGGAGCGGCTGGACTTCGGAGCCCTGTCCGCCGGAGCGGCTGCGCTGTCGACCTGTCAGACCCTCGAGCTCGCAGGCTCCCGCTCCATCGAGGGCCACCGGTTCTCCCTCTCGATGACTGGCGGAGCGTGCATGAGCACCCCAGCGCTGTCCATTCGGGGGCGGCGTGCAAAGTCACTGCCCCAGGACGTCGGTCCGCTCGCGCCGGACGCTCCGAGCCTGGAGGTCTGCCTCAAGGTGCCGGCCTGCAGCGGTGAGGTCTCGCCGGAAGATGCTGCGCTGGTCATCACCCCGCTGGATCCGGCGTTCGCTGGCGATGTCCGCACCGTACCGATGGCGTGGCGTGTCGAGGGGAGGAGCTGGCTGGCCTGCCATGCCTTCTGGCTGGTTCCCACGGTCCTCGCGGCGCTGGGCCTGCTTGCGCTCGTCGGCTTCGTCCGGCCGCGTCGGTTTGAGGCCGACGCCACCATCACCACTGCTGGTGATCCCAAGGCCATCCGCCGGGCCACGCCGACCCGCCTGCTCGACTGCCCGGGCGCTCGGGCGGGCTTCTACCGGGATGCCGCCCTTGGGATCCACGGAGACGGCAGCGTGAACGGTCGGGTACGCCATGCCGCAGCGGTGCTTCGGGCGGTCCGTGGTGGGGTGATCCTGGAAGCCCGGGGGGGGCTGGAGGTGTTTGACCGACGGCGGAGTCGCTGGCGTGCGGTCGAAGACAATCCGACGTCACCGTCTCCTCGGGATATCTATCGTGTCGGAGACCTGATCTTTCGGGTCGAGGGAGGAGAGTAAGTGCAGATCCCGGACCTCGGCCGCGCGCGCAGTCCTGGACCTGTCCAGGTTAAGAGCCGCTCAATGAGCACCCTGCTGGATCAGCTTCAGAGCCCCGAGCCGATGATCTCCGTTGAGCTGCGTCCGCCGCGTGCCGACCTGGAGAGCGTGGAGTGCATCGACACCTGGATGGCGATGCACGGCACGGTCCGGCGCCTCTCCCGGCGTCAGGTGCCCCTGTTCATCACCGACGGCGCGGTCGGCACAGAAGAAGAGGAGAACCTCCACCACCTCGTCAACAACCTCGACCAGGCCCTCTCTCGTCAGCTCCTCTGTCCGTTCCTGACCACCAAGCACTCTCTGGAGTATTGCCAGTGGTTCGCTGCGCGTGCGGTCGAGGCGGGCTGCACTGCGCTGACGGTGCTCGGTGGCGACCGCAACGTCGGGGCTCCCCGGTGTGTTCCCCACGGCTACGTCCTCCGGCAGAAGCTGCGCGAGAGCTTTCCCGATCTGGCGCTCGGCGGCTGGGCAAACCCCCACCGCGATCCGGAACGGCAGGTTGGGTTTCTATCTAATGATACGTTCAATGCGGATTTTTACCTTACCCAGCTCGTCACTCACCACCACATCGGCGCGGTAGATGGCTTCCTCAATGAGCTGAAGCGCAGAGACGTGACCATCCCCGGTGTGTGGGGAGTGTTCTTCTACCGATCCGCCAATCCCCGAACCCTCGCTCGGCTCTCCGAGTTCATCGAGGTTCCGATCGAGGGGCTGAAGGCGGACTTCGCCAGCGGGCTCAAGCCGGCTCAGGTCTGCGCCAAGACGATCCGCGCGCTGCTGGATCGCGGCGTCACCAACATCTACGTCTCCAACCTCCACCCTGAGCGTGCCCCGAGGCAGCTCAAGGCGATCATGCGGGCGCTAGAGCGCGGAGCCTGAGTCCTGGCTCCGGAGCGACTCCAGGACCGCCAGCGCCAGATCGATGCGTCCGCTGGGAGCGGTGACCTGGAGCCCCTGCACCAGCGGGAAGATCTCGGCTGCCAGCTCGATGCTGATCCGCAGCCCCTCGGCTTCTTCATCTCCCCGTGCCTCTGCTGCGCGCATGCGCTCGACCAGCGGCGCCGGCACCGAGACCGAAGCCAGCCGCTCCTCGAAGAACTCGGCCTCTTGTGCGGTCCGGATGGGCCAGATGGTCGCGATGATCGGCAGGCGATCCTGATCGATGTGAGAGAGGAGCTGACGGAGCGCGGTCACGTCGAAGACCGGTGCTGTGATCGCAAACTCGGCGCCGGCATCAATCTTCCAGCGGAGCCGGGACAGCTCACGCTCGATGTCGTATGCGGTCGGATCGATGTGGATGCCGAGGTGGAAGGCGGTCGGGCTGCCGATGGGATTTCCGCCGACGTCTTCGCCTGTGTTTAGGCGCGAGACAAGGTTTACCGCTCCGATAGAGTCGATCTCCAGATCGGGAAGGGGGCCCTGCTCTGCGACGGTGGACAGCGGCGAGCCGGTCACCACCAGGAGGTCTTCGACCCCCAGCAGCGAGGCCCCGAGCAGATCGGACTGGATGCGCGGCAGCGGTCGGCCCCGGCAGGTGTACATCACCAGCGGGACGACGCCGGCAGACCGGCACAGCGGTGCGATGCTGACGGGGGGAGCGTAGGCGCGTGCCCCGGAGCCCTCGGGGAGGGTCACGAAGTCGACCCCGGCCAGCGCCAGCTCTCGGGCATTGGCGGCGGTGGTGTCGGTGCTGTGGCCACGGGTGGGGGGAAGTCCGACCCCGGTGACCCGCTGCCCCCGAGACAGGGCCGCTGCGATGAGCGACTTCTTGCGCAGCGGGACCGGCGGTGCCGGCGGGGTGTGGGTCGTGGTTCGAACGATGCGCGCATTGGCGGAGGGCGGAACGACCGCACCGATGGCGCTGCGGAGGGCCTGGATGTGCTCTGGACGCGTGCCGCAGCAGCCACCGATGAGCCGCGCACCAGAGCGAACCGCGCGCCGTCCCCAGGCGACCAGATACTCGGGGCTGCCGAGGTGAAGGTTGCGGCCGGCGACGCTGCGTGCGTTCCCGGCGTTGGGCTGGCCACACAGGGGCATGCCGCCGATCTCATGCATCTCAGAGATGGCATCGAGCGCTGCCAGGGCCTCGCTGCAGTTCACTCCGGCGGCGTTGGCTCCGGCGCTGCTCAGCGCGGAGAGCATCTGGACGACGTCGACGCCCTCTGTGGTCACGCCGCCATCGTCGACCCGCATCTGAGCGATGATCGGCGCGCTGCTGACTGCGCGCACTGCGGCGATGGCCTCGAGCACCTCGGGAAGGTGCTGGAAGGTCTCCAGGACGAACAGGTCCACACCGCCCTCGGCCAGCGCGGCGGCCTGCTGCTGGAAGACGGCACGTGCTTCCTCGCGCGAGATGTGACCAAAGGGCTCGATTCGGATCCCCAGCGGACCCATCGCGCCAGCCACCCATGCCCGATCGCTGGCCGCCTCTCTCGCCAGCCGAACCCCGGAGATGTTCAGCTCGTTGACCGCAGACTCCAGGCCATAAGGAGAGAGTCGGAACCGGTTGGCACCAAAGGTGTTGGTCTCGATGATGTCCGCCCCAGCGATCACATACGCCTCGTGGATGCGTCGGACGAGTCCAGGATCGGAGCGGTTGAGTTCCTCAAACGAGCGATGGATGAACGCACCGCGTTCGTAGAGCATCGTGCCCATTGCTCCATCGAAGAGCGCAATTCCGCTTCCACACAGGAATTCCAAGAACGGCTCTTTCCCTGGGCGGGCGGCTGGCTGAAGTTCAAACATACCCACCGCGTAACCGATTCTCAGTCCAGCGATTGTCACCCTGTGCTCATGCTGCGTCGCATGAACCGGGCGGACGAAGCAACCAACGGCCCCCTGCTCTTGGCTCCGGGCATCGTGCTCAGGCCAATCCCATCGGCACTGAAGCCGACCGTGCTGACCGACACCTTCAGTGCAGATGGACCTGCTGTGTGCTCGGCCCCTCTGGTGGCCGGGCGACACGCCGCTTCGGCTCGCAAGAGTGTGCCCGAGGTGAGGCCGCAGGCACGCTGAGCCGCCGAATCGCCCCACCGCTCCCGGAGTGCCCGACGACTTCGAGGAGCGCAAGCACACCAGCGCATGCAGCCGCCCGGTGCTGAGCGACCATTCGGCGGCGTTCCCGGCAGAGACACCGCGTGAGGCGCTGCCCCGGTCGGATGACGGACAGTGACGGAGGTTGGTCACTGTCGGCCTTGTCTATGGCTAAGTTGCCAGGATTACAATGGATCGTTTTGTGCATCGGTGGGGGAGACCCACAAGACAGGAGCACACCGTGACCCACCGAGCAATCCCCTCTGCCTTCGCCCTCTTGGCCCTCATCGGCTGCGAGGACTCCGCACCCCTTCCCACCAACGATGCCGAGCTCTCCGAGATCCTTGCCGCCCTCGATGTCCAGGCGCATCTCATCACTGAGCTTCAAGCAGACCGCGACACAATGGCGGACGAGGTGCTCGCGCTTCAGTACGCCGACGCTTGGCTTGGCGAGGAGGTTGTCGTCCTGAGTGAAGACGTCGATGCCTTCATCGGCAGCGCTGATCTCGTGGCCTTGAGCGAGGCTGTTGCGGAGAACGAGCATGCCATCGCCACCCTCGATGCTGCGCAGGACGAATTCATCACCGCAGCCTGGGTGGACCTCCAGGGCTTCGCGGATGCCAGCCTCGTCTCCATCAACTCTGCGCACATCGCAGTCGTTGCTGCCGACTACCTCACCACGTCCTCGCTGCTCGGCTACGCCACCGAGGGCTGGGTCTCTGGCCAGGGGTTCGCCGCCAGCTCAGAGCTCTCCGCCCTCACCGCCACGGTCTCCGACAGCACCAGCGAGATCACCGCGCTGGATGGCCGGGTGGGAGACATCGAGGTCGACTACCTTCTCTCTTCAGATCTCTCCGATCTCGCCGCCGAAGCGGACCTGATCGCACTGGATGGCCGGGTGGGAGACATCGAGGGCGACTACCTCACCACATCCTCGCTGCTCGGCTACGCCACCGAGGGCTGGGTCTCTGACCAGGGCTATGTCGAGGCGCTCGCCGACTACGTCTCCGTGGATACGAACGCTCACACCATTGCCTTCGCGGGGGTCAATGTCTTCGTGCAGTCCGGCTCAGGCTACACCGACGACAACACCACCGGAGCGCTTGGGGATGCCTCAGGGAGCATCACCGGGCTGGGCAACCTGATCATCGGCTATGACGAGATCGTTGGTCCCGATGACAAGATGGGTTCTCACAACCTCGTCGTCGGTTTTGGACACTCATACTCCGACTTTGGAGGCTTGATCTCCGGCTACAACAACATCATGGATGCGCCCGCCGGAGCGGTCCTGGGTGGCCAGAGCAACATCGTGTCGAGTGACTTTGCCGTGGTGGTCGGTGGCTACAGCAACGGTGCAGATGCCGCCTACAGCGTGGTGAGCGGTGGGTACTACAACGACGCGACCAGCGACTACAGCGTGGTGACCGGTGGCTCGAACAACGAGGCATCTGGAAACTACAGTGTGGTGAGCGGCGGCTCCTACAACGAGGCCTCTGCCTCAAAGAGCACCGTCAGCGGCGGCTCCTACAACGAAGCCGCTGCAAGTGACAGCGCTGTCTCCGGCGGCAAGGGAGGAGTGACCGCTCACATCTACAGCACCATCGGCGGCGGCATGGGAGAGACCACCACAAGCATCTACGACTTCGTCTACTGATCGGCCGCGATGCTCCGGTGTGTGCCTGTCTCCACTCGCTCGGCATGCCCTTGCAACGTCTGCTGAGGTTCGAGCGCCGGCTTCGCTGTGATATTCACTCGAATTCCCAGCGCTCCCTGCTGCAAAGCCGGTATACCACCTCGTCATTTTTTATGACCCACTTCAAAGGAGACGAACATGCTCACCCGGAGCCTCATTCTCAGCCTGATCACCTGTCTTGCCCTGACCGCCTGTGGCGACAAGGAAGACACCTCCACTCCCGCAGAGGCAGATGCTGACACGGATGCCGACACCGACGCCGACACCGACGCCGACACGGATGCCGACACCGACGCCGACACCGACGCCGACACCGACGCGGACACCGACGCCGACCCGCTGAGCATCAGCGAGCTGCTCGAGGGTGATCTGGTCGTCTCTGAGTTCATGTACGACGCTGCTGTCGTCGGCGACAGCGAGGGCGAGTGGTTCGAGATCTACAACAATGCTGGCGCTGCGGTTGATCTCGCTGGTCTGTCCGTCAAGGACAACAGCAACGGCGGTGCGGACGGGGTGGACTTCGTGGTCGACAGCGCGCTGGTTGTCGATCCCGGAGCCTATGTGCTGCTCGGCCGCAACGGTGACGCCAAGCTCAACGGGGGCATGACCCTCGACTACAGCTACGGCACCAAGAAGCCCGAAGACACCATGGGGCTCAACAACGGCGACGACGGCATCTACCTGTTCGCAGACAAGCTGACCCTCGATGTTGTCTTCTACAGCGAGTCGGAGGGCTGGGGAGGACTCCCGGGTGTCTCCGTGCAGCTCAACCCCGACTTCCTCAACGCCACCGACAACGACAATGTCATCTCCTGGTGCGACGCCACCTCTGTCTATGGTGACGGTGACTTCGGCACCCCCGGCGCAGCCAACGACGTCTGCCCGGACATCGTCGATGACGACAAAGACGGCTTCTCGGAGGCGGACGGTGACTGCGACGACACCGACATCACGGTCTACCCGGGTGCGGAGGAGATCATCGGCGATGGCATCGACCAGGACTGCTCCGGTGAGGATGCCACCACGCTCAGCATCTCCAGCCTCGCTGCGGGTGACCTCATCATCACCGAGGTCATGCAGAACCCCGAGGCGGTCAGCGACAGCAGCGGGGAGTACTTCGAGGTCTACAACAACTACAGCGACACCGTAGACCTCGACGGCCTCTACGTCTACGACCTCGACGACGACGGCGCGATCAACACCGACTTTACCGTCTCGGGTGCTGTGCTGCTCAAGGCTGGAGAGTATGTCGTCTTTGGCAAGAGCACCGACACCAAGACCAACGGCGGCGTGAGCGTCGACTACGCGTTTGGTGGCGAGATGGATCTTGGAAACGGCGACGATGAGCTGTACATCAGCTACGACGACGGCGGAAAGCTCATCGTCTTTGACGGAATCGAGTGGGACGATGGCGACACCTTCCCCGACGAGTCTGGCGAGTCCATGAACCTCGACCCCGACTCCCGCGACGCCATCGACAATGACAGCGGCAGCAGCTGGTGTCCGACCGCGAGCAGCACCTATGGTGATGGCGACTACGGCACCCCGGGCAGCGCCAACGAGGAGTGCAAGTAAGGCCGCAAAGGTACGCTCCGCTCTCACCGGGCGGGGCGTGCGCCGAATCGTGATGGGAACATCATCGGCGAGGCCCGATTTGAGACTATACTGTCGGGCATGACTGCGATTTCAATTGGCCTCTTGTTTTATGGCTGTGCTGGTAACGTCGGCGACTCCACCGCTACCGGAGGCGTCGACGACACCAGCGGGCCGGACAGCGACACCGAAGACACCGAAGACACTGGCACTGAGCCTGACGCGG
Organism: Myxococcota bacterium; assembly: GCA_029251165.1. Lineage (GTDB taxonomy): Bacteria > Myxococcota_A > UBA796 > UBA796 > UBA796 > JAQXDW01. The sequence continues at coordinate 37,639 of JAQXDW010000142.1, read as the reverse complement.
TCCCGCCGACAGTGTGGCCCGCGCTGGTGATCAACGAGTTCATGGCCAGCAACCAGTCCACCATCACCGATCCGACCGGTGACTACTGTGACTGGGTCGAGCTGTACAACCCCACCGACGAAGACGTCGAGCTGGGGGGCTGGCTGATGACCGATGACCTCGAAGAACCCGGGCTCTGGGAGCTCGATGGCTCCCTCTCTATCGCGGCGGGGGGCTTCTTGCTGCTGTGGGCGGACGGCGATCCAGAGGAGGGGCCGAGCCACCTCGACTTCAACTTGTCGAGAAAGGGAGGGCAGCTCGGCTTGTTTGCACCCACAGAGCGGGCCATCGATCGTCTGGAGTACGCCGAGCAGGCCAGCGACCTCTCGGCAGCCCGGGCTTCAGATGGTTCCCTGGAGTGGGTCATCACGGACACCGCAACGCCTGGTGAGAGCAACACCCCATGATCTTCCTGATCGCCTGCGCTACTCCGGTAGTTATCGATGAACCAGGTATTTCGGGCGACAGCGGCACGCTGATCGAGCCTGGTGAGACCGTCCGTGACACGGGCTCGGGCCCGGATGTGGTCATCTCCAGTGAGGACTGTGCGCTGGCCTCAGACCTGGAGGATGCCTGGCTGTGGGAAGGGGATCTGGTCCGCTACACCCTCGACTGCACCGGCAGCATGTCGACCGATGAGGTTGAAATTACTGCTGTGCATCTGCCGTCTGGAGCGACGTTTGATGCCGACGAGCTGTCGGTCACCTGGCAGTCTGGTCCCGCAGATGCCGGAACCGTAGACATGATCTTCTCCGTGCGTGCCGAAGACGACGAGATCCCCACCGCCAGCACTGTCACAGTCTGGCTCGCCGACAACCCCGACCTCGTCGATGCCGTCCCCCCAGATCCGCTCACCTACACCGAGGAGTGGGGGCTTCCGGTCTTGTTTCTCGAAGCCGGCAGCGCACTCAGCCAGTCTGATCAGTCCGTGACGGTCTACTATGGTGGTCGAGAGTATTCGGCAGAGGCGAAGATCCGTGGGGCGTCAAGTGCGAGCTACCCCAAGCCCAGCTACACCATCGAGTTCACGAAGGATGAGCTCGATCTCACCGCAGAGTGGGGCGATACCCGCGATCATCTTCTGCTGCTGACCACCTTCGACGACAACAGCTACGTCCGTCAGAAGCTGATCTACGACCAGTGGGCTGCGATGGCGGCCTTCTGGGGGGAGGACCGCCTCACCCCGAGAACGTTCTTCTCTGTGCTCTACCTCAACGGCGCGTATGCAGGGCTGTATGTCTCGCTGGATCGGGTCGACAATGAGTTCATCAAGCACATGGGCTTCGACAACGACGGCGGGCTGTACAAGGCGATCAATCACGACGCCAATTTCTACCTCACCGACAGCGGAGGCCGGAGCAAGGACACGTTCCACGACGGCTATGAGAAGAAAGAGGGAGAGCCGGAGTCCGACTTCGGCGTGCTGGACGACCTCGTCTCGTTCACCGGCAATGCTGCCGCTGGTGAGCTGATCGACGGCCTCGGTGACTGGGTGCGTCCAGAGGAGATGATGGACTGGTTCCTGCTGGTCTACTACAGCCTCGCCGAGGACTCTGCTGGAAAGAACAGCTACCTCTACGCGGATCCAGACAGCGGGGTCTTCTTGTATGTACCCTGGGACTTCAACCACGCCTGGGGGCAGAACTGGTACACCCTGCGGACCTCCGCGTCCTCGCTCAACAGCTTCACCTCGAGCAATCGCATCTTCTGGGCCTACCAGAACGACAGCGATGGATGGGCCACGCTGCAGTCACGCTACAGCGCGATGCGGAAGGACGGCGGGCCGATGAGCCTTGCATGGCAGGAGCAGAGGCTCGATGACTACTACGCCGAGATTCAGCCCGCAGCTGAGCGGGACTGGGCGAAGTGGTCGAGCAACTATCAGTCCTACGGGGGCTGGTCCGGGTCTCGGAGCGGGAGCTGGCAGGACTTCGAAGGCGAGAAGGCCTACCTCTACCAGTGGCTCTCCGAGCGCGCAGACACCTTCGATGCGACCTGGCCGCAGTAAGCACGCCGCGCGCTGATCACACCTGCAGCAGACTCGCCTGAGGTGACACCGGGCGGTTTGTGCTGAAACCGCAGCGCTCCTGACCGCAGCGCTCCTGACAGCAGCGCCGCTGTGTGGCTTTACTCCGAGATGGTCTCGATGCTCAGGGTGAGATCGAAGCTGGTGTCGGAGCTGGTGGCGTTGGCTTGGTGGACCTCTACAGACAGGACGTTGCTGCCGGCGGTGAGCGCGGAGGTGTCTATGTCGTAGCTGTAGAAGGTGGTCTCGCCGCTGCCGGATACGGTGGTGTTGGCGAGGGTGTCGGCGGTGACGGAGCCGGTGTTCATGTTGTGCCGTTTAAGCTCGACACCGTTGAGGTAGGCGATGCAGCCGTCGTCGCAGAGCAGCGACAGGGTGGCAGCAGTGACGTTGTCGGCGGAGGCGGAAGTGACGGTGAAGGCGGTGCGGTACCAGACCGTGATGTTCTTGTTGGAGCTGTCGTCGCCGTAGCTGACCGTGGTGCTCTGGCTGTCGCCGTAGCCCAGCGGTGCAGGGCCGCGGGCCCAGACCGAGTCGTCGTAGCTGGGAAGCTGCCAGCCGGTAGGGGGCTGGACGCCGGTGTCCCAGTAGGCCCAGGTCGCGCCGCTCTCGAGGACGTCGAGGGTCTCCAGCGTCAGCGACCGGTTCTCGCTGCCCGGGGTTCCGAGGATGATGGTCTGCCAGTCGTCGCTGCCATCTGGGATGCGGGCGTATGCGGTGTCGTCTTCCTGGCTGGGGTAGACCTGCCAGTCCACGGGCTCGCCGTCGGGGGTGAACAGCCCGACGCCCTCGCCGCTGGCGTCGAGTCGGAAGGGGAGGTGAGCGTCACCGTTGTCTGTCTTGCCGTCTGCCCACAGCACCAGCCAGTCGCCCGGTGCGATGGTGCTGCCCGCGGGAAGGACGTGCTGACCGGGCTCGGTCCAGTCATCAGAGATGGTGAAGCCAGCCAGCTCGACGGGGGCATCGCCGGTGTTGTACAGCTCAATCCAGTCCGAGATGGCCCCGAGATCGTCGAGGGTGGAGCCGGTGTTGGCGGCCATGACCTCGTTGATGACGACAGTCACAGCGTCGGCGTCGGCGTCGGTGTCGGCATCGGTGTCGGCATCGGTGTCGGCGTCGGTGTCGGCGTCCGTGTCGGCATCTGCCTCTGCGGGAGCAGAGGTGTCGTCCTTGTCACCGCAGGCAAGGAGGAGGGGCAGGAGAAGACAGGTCAAGCGCATAGATCTCAGTTTCCGCAGGTGCCTGGGAGGTTGGCGTCGAGCCAGGTGGCCCGGTCGATCACCCATTCCTCTAAGTAGTCGACCTCATCATCCCAGGTCTCGCCGATGTAGTAGTTCGGCCAGAGGTAGGTGCCGAGGGTCTGCCAGGTGCTGTGATCGCGGGTCTCCATCGAGGCAATCTCTTCGGAGAGCGTCGCGAGGGTGGCCCGCAGGGTGTCATCGGAGAGCTCTCCGGTGCGGAGATCCTCCCAGCGACAGCGCAGGGCATCGGTGTAGGCGGGATCTTCGAGCAGTCGCTGCCACCAGAACGGCTCCTGATAGCCGTAGCCGCAGAGGTCGAGGGCATCGTAGACAAAGCCCTCGCTGCCGGAGCAGTAGCAGTAGTTGGAATTGCCGAAGCCGAGGTTGAAGTCCCACAGCGGGCCCGCTGTGAGCTTGCCGCTGCCGTGGGCGGTGGAGTCGAGGTGGAGGTAGCCAGAGAGGCGATAGCCATCGACGTTGAGGGCCAGCTCGTTGATGATGTAGTGATCGATGAAGCTGTTGCCGTCCATCCAGTCCGGCCAGTTCTCCTCGAAGTCCTCGGCCGCGAGCATGACCTCCAGATCGTTGAACCACGTCTTGATCCAGGCGTCCTGCTCAGCGGTGATCCGCTCGGACTTGGGGTAGTGGTAGTCGATCGGGGTGCTGGCATCGGTCTGCCAACCCTCGCCGCGGTTCTGGTCGATCTTGATGATGTAGCCGCCGGTCGGATCCGTCTCGGACGCGGCGGCGATGTCGACCCGATCCGCGCCGCGCTTGATGCGCTCGACGACCAGGTAGGCGCCCTTGTGCTCCTCGTTGATGAGCAGCTCGGCGAAGGCGGTGCGGGGGTGCCACTGCCCCATCGAGATGGAGCGGCCCAGCGTGTAGGCAAAGGCATTGCGGAGGAGGGTCTTGTCGCTGTAGGGGCCGTGGAGGATCCAGTCGCTCTCTGAGGGCATGTCGAGCAGGCCGTAGTCGAGATCCTCGCCGGACTCGTCTCTAAGCTCGATGCGGTAGTTGTGCTTGGGGAAGGACGACGACGATGACCCGTGGATCTCGATGCCGACGTGCCCTTCCCAGGCACGAGGCGCGCTGGCGAGATCGGTGAGGGTGTCGTTGTGATCCCGGACCAGGGTCAGCCAGCCGTCGACCTTGGTCTCGGTGACGATGGTCTGACCATTGGTGTCGATGAGGATGACGCCGGGATGCTCCCAGGTGTGGCCGGGGACGGTCTCGACCGGATCTGCGGTGTCTGCATCGGCATCAGTGTCCGCATCGGTGTCCGCATCGGTGTCCGCATCGGTGTCCGCATCGGTGTCCGCATCTGCATCCACCTCCGGACCAGCCGGGGCGTCAACAGTAGCGGGCGTGCAGCCGCTCAGGGCGATGAAGAGTGTGATGCGAATGAAGTGAGTGTAGCGTACTCTTGGACGCTCTTGCGACCCCCAGTGCTCTTGGGGGCTTCGGAGCGGACTACGCTGCGCTCGGTGTCGGTGTGGATGTCGTATAGGAAACCCGGAACGGTGAATTTGAAGCACCGCACGGAGTCTGACTTGCGGCTGTTCTTGACCCGCTCGTCGCGTGGATGGGAGGCTCCGCTTGGCCCGACGTCGGTGCGCTGAGTGTTTGTGGGGCCACGATGGCGGGACTCCGACGGGGCACGAGCGCCTCTGTGGGCCGGGCTTCGCTCCCCTGCGGAGAGACTGACGCGGTTTCGCGGTCGATTTATGACCGTAAACAGATTACGGGGCCTGGATGAAGCACACCTTCACAGTGACGGTCAGCCGCGGGCTGGAAGACGTCCTCGCGACAGAGCTGCGGCGAATGGGGCTACAGAAGGTCACGCCAGAGCGCGGCACGGTCCGGTTCACCGGCCCGCTCAAGGACGGCCTGCGGGCCTGCCTGTGGTGTCGGACCGGCTCCCGTGTCCTCCTCCAGATCGCTCGCTTTCAAGCCAATCACCCCGACGAGCTGTATGAAGCCCTCCATCGGATCCGGTGGGAGGAGCACCTCGCCCCGGATGGGATGCTGTGGGTGGACTTCGTGGGCACCTCTCGGGACATCCGGCACAGCCAGTTCGGTGCCCGGCTGACCAAGGATGCAATCGTTGATCGCCTGCGGACACCCTCGGGAACGCGACCCGGCGTCGACCGGGACAACCCTGACGTCCGCGTCCACATCCACCTCAAGCACAGCGTGTTCACGGTCAGCATCGACCTGTCCGGTGCCTCGCTGCACTGGCGGACGCCCAAGCGGCGCATGACGGAGGCGCCGCTCAAGGAAAACCTGGCCGCGGCGCTGCTGATGATGATGGACTGGCCGAAGCGGTCGAGGGCGGGAGAGCCGCTGATCGATCCGATGTGTGGTTCGGGGACCATCGTTCAGGAAGGCGCTGCAATCGCGGCGAACCTTCCCCCCGGTCGCTTCCGGAGAGACTGGGGCTTCTCTCGATGGCGTGGCCACGATCCCGCGGCCTGGCGCGCGCTCCTCCAGGAGTCTCACGAGGCCCAGGTCCGCCCGAAGTCTCTGGTGCTCGGCTTTGACCACGACGAGGATGTTGTCGCCGTTGCGCGCTACAACTGCCAGCAGCTCGGCATGAGCAACCTCACCATCAAGAAGCGCGCGCTGTCTGATCTTCAGCCGCCGGAGGGGGCGCCTCCCGGGCTCCTGGTCACCAACCCGCCCTACGGCGAGCGCATCGGTGATGACACGCTGTTTGGGCTCTATGGTCACCTCGGCGACCTGCTGCGCAACCGCATGCTCGGCTACGGCGTCGGCGTGCTCGCGCCGGCCGGTCCGCTGTCGAAGTCCATCGGCCTTCGCACCGACAAGCGACACGTCCTGCACAACGGCCCGCTGGAGTGCCGGTACCTGGAGCTGTCGATCTCGACGGAGGCCCCGCAGCGCTACTGACGCGGCGGGATCCCCAGCCGCCGATGCTCGGCGAGGGTGCAGCGGTTCTGGACCACGTCGATGCCCTCCGCGAGCAGGGCGTCGGCGAGCGGCTGACTGGTGATCCCCTGCTGGAGCCAGACGAGCCGGGGGCGGGGAGACATCGCGAGGATGTCTGCAAGGTGCCCCATCAGGAGGTCGCTGCGTCGGAAGACGTCCACGATGTCCACCGGCTCTCCGAGCGCTGCGAGGGTCGCTGCGACCGGCTCTCCCCACAAGGTCTGGCCGAGCTTGGCTGGGTTGACCGGGAGGACTCGGTAGCCGCTGTGGTGGAGGTAGGCGGGCACGTAGCTGGCCGGGCGACTGGCGTCGGGGTGGGCGCCGAGGACCGCGATGGTGCGCGCCTCGGAGAGGATGCGGCGGAGGTCTTCGGGCTGGCTGTACTGCGGCATGGCATCTCCTGTCTCGTTCATAATGGAGGCCACCAACCCCGTCCCGCTTGAGCACACTCGCTCGGCCCTCGCTCTTGCTCGCGGCGGAGCAGTGGCGTGGTTCCTGACCGGCTGCTGTCCCATCGTCGCGGGTGTCTGGTGCTGTCGGTCGCGAGGATGATGGACCGGGAGGAGGTGAAGGCTGCTGCGGTGCTGATCGGCGTGAGCGCCCTGGAGGAGAGGCTGGCCGTGACCCTGGATAAATTCATCGAGCGGGATGGCTTCGACCACCTCGCGGCCGGGCTCAGCCTCAGCGAGGTGGAAAATTGATCCACACTGCCACCATCCAGGGCTGAGCTTGTGGCAGACCTCGGGGTAGTCTGAAGACATGAGCACTGACCCGATCTCGTTTGACGACACCGCCATCGCGTTTGCCTCCCGGAGCGACGAGGAGCTGCGCAAGGCGCGGTGGATGTTCCGGCTGATGGGCAACGAGATGGTGGTCGACATCGGCTCCCACCTCACCCGCATGGCGCTGCGCATCGGCCTGCCGGTGCAGTCTCTCGTCAAGCAGACCATCTACTCACAGTTCTGCGGCGGCGAGACCCTGGAAGAGTCGATCCCGGTCGTCGATCGGCTCGGCCAGGAAGATGTCTCCACCATCCTCGACTATGGCGTCGAGGCCAAGGAGAGCGACGCCGAATTCGACGCCAACGTCGAGGAGCAGATCCGGGCAATCGTGTTCGCCAATGGCCGGGCCAGCGTCCCCTACATCAGCTGCAAGATCACTGGATACACGTCGTTTTCGCTGCTGGAGCGCATGTCCGCCGGGGAGCAGACACCAGAAGATGCTGAGGCCATCGCTCTGCTGAAGGTGCGCCTGACCCGGATCTGTGAGAGCGCGGCGGGCTCGGATGTGGCGGTCTACATCGATGCGGAGGAGAGCTGGATCCAGGATGCGGTCGATGCGCTCGTGGATGCGCTGATGGTGACCTACAACATCGAGAAGCCGGTGGTGTTCACCACGGTGCAGCTGTACCGACACGATCGGCTTGCGTTCCTGAAGCGCAGCCACCAGGCCGCAGAGGCTGGCGGATACTTCCTCGGCGTGAAGCTGGTCCGAGGGGCATACATGGACAAGGAGCGTGCGCGCGCCGCCGAGCGTGGCTACCCCTCGCCGATCCATGCCGACAAGGCAGCAGTCGATGCCGACTTCGACGAGGCCCTCAGCTACTGCCTCGAGCACATCGATCGCGTCGCCTTCTGTGCCGCCACCCACAACGAGGCGAGCAGCATGCACCTCGTGCGCGCCGTGGTTGCTGCCGGTGTCGATCTCAAGCATCCCCACGTTCACTTTGCGCAGCTCATGGGGATGTCGGACCACATCTCCTTCAATCTCGCGCGCGCGGGCTTCAACACCTCAAAGTATGTGCCCTACGGTCCCGTCCGCGATGTTGTTCCCTACCTGATCCGCCGGGCGGAAGAGAACCGCTCCATCAGCGGTCAGGTCGGCAGAGAGCTGCGATTGATTCAGGAAGAGATCAAGCGTCGAACAGACGCTTAGGCGCGTCTCTTCTACTTCCTGAGGGCCCGCCTGACGGTGTCGCGCTCCGCAGGGCTGTATGCTCTCCAGGTCTGCTGGAGGAGGTATCTGATGACTGTGAGAGGCTCACAGGCCGCTGGAATGTATGAAGCGCTGTCGCAGTCTGCCGGCGAGGTGCTGGTTCGCTACAAGACGCTCAGAGCGAACCTTACTCAGCAGCGCGCGACGGTCGTCGGTCAGCAAGAGGCTGCGCGGCAGACGCTGGCAGCGATCTATCTGCCCCGACTCGCGGAGGCGGATCTCGACAGCGCCGAGCGGCTCACGGGCTTTCGTGGCTTCACCCGTCGCAGCCCGATCAAGGCGATGGAGAACGAGCGTCACCGTCTCAAGGCAAAGATCGAGACGATCCTGGCCAGCGAGACCTACCAGCGACGGACCTTCCTGGTCGGTCCGGTCGGGGAGTACACCCGAGAGCTGGAGGAGGCCACCTCGATGCTCGACCCCTGGCAGCGGGAGTGTCATGTCTTCGAGTGCCTTGAGGGCTTCGAGCACCTCTACGAGATCGGCTACGACACCCCGGCGTATGCGATCCGGTGGTGGGAAGGCTCGTACTGGCGGAACTGGAAGATGGGGGATGCCATCTGCGATGCCCTCTCGAAGGGCGACTTCGGAGACGACGTCCTGCCGGCCTACAAAAAGGTCCGCGCACCCCGAGACCAGTGGCGAGATCGTCGCGCGGAGGTCGGCAAGAAGATCAAGGATGTCCATGACCTTGTGATGCTCCACGATCAGTCTGTCAGCCGCCTCCAGCAGCTCCCCCAGATCTACCTCGCGGAGTCTCAGAAGATGCTCGCCGGGCACCTGGAGATGGCGGATCCGGGGCTCCTGGCGCAGTGGGCTGGAGAGGATCGCGGGCTGCTCATGGCGCTGCGAACCCTCAGCGGACTCCAGGCCAAGATCGACTTCCTCAATGACGCCATCGACCATGGGCTCACGCAGTTCATCACCGACCTGAGCACCCGCCAGAGCAAGTACAACCGCAAGGTCATCAAGTACAGACGCAGCAAGCACTACAGCCGAATCGTCAGAGAGCATGAGCTGGATCGGAAGTTTCCGCAGAAGGTCGACAAGTACCTCGTCCGCTGCGAGAAGCTGGAGATCCTGGCCGACCGGGTCGTGGCATACGACCAGTACGACTCCTTCGAGCTCGACAATCCACCAGAGCTGTGGTTCTACGAGTTCTCTGGTGGCAAGTCTCCGTCTCGGCTCACGCCGTCGCTGCGTCGCTGGTATGACAGCAACCCCAGCCAGCGCCCCCGACGGGATCCGGCGGCCTCTACCCGGCGTGCCGCCGCGGCCGTGCCCTCGAGCCAGCGCCTCGAAGAGCTGGGCTACCTGTCGTGAGCCGGCTGTGCATCGTCAGCTATGCAATCAACGGTCGGGGGATGGGGCACCTTGTCCGGCAGCTCTCGATCCTTCGCTGGATTCGCCGCTACGGTGCCCTGATGGACATCGGGGTCGAGTGCTGGGTGCTGACCTCCTCAGAGGCCGACACCCTGGCCCGTCGCGAGGGCGTGCCGTCGCTGAAGATGCCATCCAAGGCGATGATGCGAGACGCCGGGATCGATCCACATCGCTACCTCGCCATTGCCCGGACCTGGGTGCTCAACACCCTCGCAGGGCTCTCCCCGGATGTCCTCATCGTCGACACCTTCCCCGCTGGAAGCTTCGGGGAGCTGGTGGCCTCGCTGGAGCTGGCGCGGTGCCGGGTCCTGGTCGAGCGCCGGGTGCGTCCGGAGTTCGCCGAGGACGACGCCTACAAGGCCCTGCTGCCCCTCTACGACCGCCGGATCGTGCCCGATGACCGACAGACCGGGCCGATCATCATCCGGGAACGCGAGGAGCTCATGCCCCGCCAGCGCGCCCGGACTGCGCTGGGGATCCCGGATGGGGATCGCGCGGTGTACGTCTCGCTGGGCGGGGGCGGGGACCGGGCGGCCGATCAGCTCCTGCCTCGGGCTGTGCGGCTGCTGCGGGAGTCGGGCTGGCACGTCGTGGTCGGCGCTGGCCCGCTGTACTCCGGTGAGGAGGTTCGCGGTCCGGGGATCACGTGGCTTGATCGCTATGTGCCCATGGAGCTGTTCCTCGGGCTGGACGCTGCGGTCTCTGCCGGTGGATACAACAGCTTCCATGAACTGATGTACGCCGGGGTGCCCACGGTGTTCCTGCCGCAGCCCCGCATCGCCGATGATCAGGAGGAGCGGGTCGCGCGCGCCGTGGCGGCCGGCGCGGCACGTCGCGCGGAGAGCCTGGCAGCGGTCCCGGCGCTCCTGGAGGACCCCGGCTCTTCGGAGGCCGCCCGTGGCCTGGTGCCCGACAACGGTGCCCGACATGCCGCCGCTCGGATCCTCTCGCTGGTCTGCCCGCCGGAGGATGTCGATCGCGCGGTGAAGATCCTCTCTCCGTCGCTCATTGGCCAGCTGGAGGGAGAAGGCTGGGGGCTGAGTCAGGGGCTTGAGGCGGTTCGACTTCTGTCGGGGGCGATGCCCTCTGCCATCGCTCGCCGGGCTGCGCAGCAGGAGCTGATGAAGGGGGTCTCTGCAGCGCGCATCGGCGACTTCTTCGCGCTCTGCCACCGCTGCGCCGTCCCCACCGACATCGCGCTCAGCCTGCTCAATGCCATCCACCGTAAGTTCCCGGCTGCCCGAGGCTCGTCGCTGCTGGGGGGCGTGGAGGTGCTGTTTTCCTGCTGGTCACCGTTTGAGGACTGGATGGGTGCGGTGTCGCTGATGCGGGCGATCCCCGTCCAGCGCCAGCTCTCCCTGGCGATGTTTGCGGAGGAGGTGTCGGCCTGGCTCGCAGGGCAAGACGAGCTGTTCGACGCGCTCCGAGAGTTCTCTCGTGTCGAGGGGCACGGGCGGCGGAGCGTCTCAGAGACCCTGGCGATCCTGGAGGGGACATGAGCCGAGCCGAGGTGCTCGCGGGCATCGCCGCCGGCTCACCCCGGCTGGGGCCGCAGAGCGTACACATCGACGTCACCAACGGCTGCAATGCCGCCTGCGTGACCTGCTGGGATCATTCTCCGCTGCTCTCGACCCCCCGCCCGGCATCCTGGAAGCGCCGCCGCCTGCCGCTTGCCCGCTTCCACACCATCGTCGATCAGCTGGTGGCGATGGGCAGCGTGGAGGCTGTGGTGCTCTCGGGCATGGGAGAGCCGCTGACCCATCCCGACATCTACGACATGATCGCGCGCGTCAAGTCGGAGGGATGGTCGCTGACGATGCTCAGCAACCTCATCGCTGCCGACATCGATCGGCTCGCTGGGCTCGGCGTGGACAACCTGCTGGTCGGGGTCCAGGGCGCGAGCCCGGGCAGCTACACCGCGTTCCATCCGGGCTGGACCGAGCGAGACTTCTTCACCATGTGTCGCTACCTGCGCCGGCTGAGCCGGGCGGGCGTCCAGACCCGACATGTGCAGGTCATCAGCCAGCAGACGGCGGATGAGGTGGTCGAGATGGTGCGGTTCGGGCGGATGTTCTCCGCAGATCGGGTCAACTTCAAGCTCGCCAGCCTCGCGGAGGGCACCGAGGCCGCTGCGATCACGCCGATGCAGCGGGACTGGCTGCTGGCCGAGGGGATCCCGGCAGCCGAGGCGCTGTCGGAGACGCTGTCGGTGAAGACCAACCTCCACCTGTTCAAGCGTCAGGTCGCAGCAGGCGGCCTCGCCACCGCACCGATGTCGGAGATCGGCTGCTTCATGGGCTACGTCTACTGCCGGATCACCGTGGACGAGGAGGTCTTGTACTGCTGCAACACAGCGGTGCAGGTCGGCTCGCTTCGCACCGACGACTTCGAGACCCTCTGGGGCGGTCCCCGCTGGCAGAAGCTCCGGGAGCACCTCCGCTCCGGGCGCTACTTCGCTGGCTGCGAGCGGTGCGGGAAGCTGGAGCAGAACGTGAAGTGGTCGCAGCGGTTTCGCGAACATGCCGGCGAGGCGGCGTGGCGTGGGGTGATCGGTGGCTGAGCGCATCCCGACGGTCGAGTGGCAGGTCGCTGGGGCCTGCAATTACGACTGCACCTACTGCATCCAGTCTCGCAAGTACCGAAAGGGCCGTCCGCGTCGTGAGCAGGTCGACGGGGCGCTGGACTTCTTCGCTTCCCTGCCCGGGCGCTGGGAGATCAAGTGCAGCGGAGGAGAGGCGTTCGCCCACCCGCTGTTCATGGCAGAGATCGTGCCGGGGCTGATGGCGCGCACTGAGCATCGCATCTCCATCCTCACCAACTTCTCCGCCGACACCGCCACACTCCACCGGTTTGCGGCCCTCACCCGGGGGCGCCTCAGCGTGTTCTCCGCCTCGTTCCACACCGAGTACACCCAGGCGGCGGCGTTCGCGAAGAAGCTGTCCTGGTTCTCCGATCTGCTCGATCTGGAGGCCCGGGTGGTCATCAATCAGGTCGTCCTGCCGGGGCGCCTGGCGGAGGCCGCGGCGTGCCGGGCAGTGTTCGAGGCGGCGGGCCTGCAGTGGTTCCCGCAGCTCTACAAGATCAAGGGCGGCGTGGCGACGTACGAGGATGAGGCCGGGCTTCGTGCCCTCATCGGTGACCGTCCGGGGCCGAAGGAGGCCAACACCGCGCCGTCGTATCTTGGCCGGATGTGCTGGGCTGGAGTGGAGTATCTGGTGGTCGATAAGGACGGCGGAGTGTGGTCCTGTCGCACGGCGAAGCGCCACGGACAGGGTCGGCTGGGCGATGCCTTCTCGGGTGCCGTCGAGCGGTTCTCTGGTCCCTCGCCGTGTCCGTACACCATCTGTCCCTGCACCGTGCCGGCCAACCGTGGGATGATCGAGGGAGTGACTCCGTGAGCGCCACGCCCTATCCGCTGGAGGGGGTGGTCTCCTGGAACATGAACACCACCTGCAACTACCGCTGCAGCTACTGCACCCAGCGGTTCAAGGACAGCCGCAAGCAGTGGGCACGGGACCTGCCCCGGTTCATTGAGGCGTTCACCAGCCTCCCTGGAGACTGGGAGATCAAGCTGTCTGGCGGCGAGCCGCTCCGCCACCCGGGCTTCTCAGAGGCGGTCGCAGCCCTGGCCGCTGCGGGGATGCGGGTGAGCGTGGTCACCAACCTCTCCGCCAGCCGCGAGATCCTCGCCCGGTTTGCTGCGGACACGGCGGAGCGTCCGGGGCTGCTCTCGGCGAGCCTGCACCTGGAGTACGCCGATCCGGTCGCCTTCCTCGACACCCTCCGCTGGCTGGCTCCACAGTATGCAGGTCGGGTGTGCGTCACCGCTGTCGCCACTCGGGACAACCTCCCTCGGCTGCCGGGGCTCTCCGCGATGTTCGAGGAGGCCGGCATTCGGTTCAAGGTCCAGCCAGAGAAGCAGGACCGCGAGGTCATCGCCTACACCGCCGCAGAGCAGGATGCGCTGCTGGCGCTGGGCGGGCACAACCACACCGGGCGCATTGCCCCGGACTTCTTCGGTCGGCCCTGCTGGGCGGGCGCGCGCTACTTCATCGTCGATCATCTCGGCGAGGCCTGGCGCTGCTACCCTGCACGTCGGTATCGCAAGGAGTACCTCGGCAGCATCCTCTCACCGGACTTCTCCCTCGCCTTTGAGGCGCGGCCTTGTCCATATCGATACTGCAATTGCACTGTCCCGCAGCAGCGGGGAATGATGCCCACTCATTAGGAGCCAACCATGCCCCTCGCCGGACGAATGAAGCTGAACACCTTCATCGCGATGCTCGCTGCCGGTGTGGCAACCTGCGGTGCTGCTGCAGTAATTGTCGGTCCGATGCTCCTGCCGGAGCCCGCGCCAGCGCCGGCTGTCGTCGCGCCGGTCAAGACCAGCACCACGACCAGCGCGGTCACCGCGTCCTCCAGCGCCACGCCCGAGGTGGTGGTGATGCAGTACGTCGCGGTGGATCTGGGCACCAACAAGAAGAAGGACGTCACCGCCGGCAAGCCGTTCAAGGTCAACCTGTACCAGGACGACGGTCACAGCGTGATGAACCGGGCGAAGATCGATCTGGATCGTGACGACAAGTGGGATGAGAAGTGGACCTTCGACGGCGGGACCATCACCCGAAAGGTCTCACCGGCAGACGATGAGCGCTACACCGTCGAGCAGTACTGGGATGGCGCGACGTGGTCCAACAGCGCACCGGCGGTGGTCGCGCCAGCGGCCCAGACCGCAGGCCGACCGGTTGACCAGTTCATCCGCTCCCGTGCCGGAGAGAGCCTGGGAACCAGCAAGATCAAGGATGCCTCGAAGGGGCAGCCGTTCAAGGTCAACCTGTACCAGGACGACGGTCACAGCGTGATGAACCGGGCGAAGATCGATCTGGATCGTGACGACAAGTGGGACGAGAAGTGGACCTTCGACGGCGGGACCATCACCCGAAAGGTCTCACCGGCAGACGATGAGCGCTACACCGTCGAGCAGACCTGGAGCGGCAGCGAGTGGCGGTAGCCTTCAGTGAAGCAGCGCGCTGACGACTCCAGCGAGGGTGCCGAGCACCAGCCCGAGCCCGGCACCGTTGACCTGGATCCAGTCCAGCTCCGGTCGGGTGCGGCGCTCCAGCATTTCCCGGAACGCACCAGAGCCCTGCGCCCGGAGGCGCTCGACGAGCAGGTCCGCAGAGTGTCCGTCGAGCGCGGAGAGCTTCTCGGTGAGCAGCCGGCTGACCTCGAGGGAGATGTACTCGATGGCCGGGTGGGCATTGAGCGGCATGTCGTCGCTGACGATGCGGTTCAGGTCGTTGCGGTGGGACCAGATCTCCTCTGAGATGCTGTGGATGAGCGGCGGCACCAGCTGATCGACCAGGCGAGTCGCGAGCAGTCGGCGGTTGCTCAGCGGGGTCTGCACCCAGCCATCGCTGTAGCGACGGGCGTAGTCCATCGCGACCTCACGCAGCGGCAGCTCCTCGCCACCTTCCGTCGGCGCCATCATCTGATCGACGGCCTCCAGCAGCCGCTGGTGGAGCGTCTCAGGGTCGAGGACGCGTCGGATGATCTTCTCCAGCGGGACCGGGGTGGACGTCCGCTTGATCGGGGGAAAGGCCGGAATCTCAAATGCGCTGACCTGACCGTATTGCTCGATGATTCCTTGATAGAGCCGGTCAGACAGCTCGGTGTCGGCGGCGGCATGCTTCAGGCAGCGGTAGACCCCGGCACGCAGCATCGGATCCCGGTGGATGGCCAGCCCGCCCGGGTGCTGATCGAGCTGGGCGAGGGTGTTGGAGGCATCGAGCTCGATGAGCCAGGTCACGCAGCGCTCTCGGAGGGTCTCCATCCAGGCGTCTGTCAGGAACGTCTCGATTGCCTGCGGGTCGGGAATGAGCGTCTCTACCCGCCCCATCAGCTGTCGGGCGAATTCAGGCTCGTGCAGCCGACCTTGCAGCTGGGCGATGACCTCCTCGGGCTTGATCATGTCGTCGATGACGGTGCTGGAGACCGCCTCGGTGAGCTGCTCGAAGTTCGTCTCGACCTTGCTGTAGACCTTCCAGATGGCGAACGCATCGCAGATGCCGCCGACAAATGCGCCCTCACAGGCATGCCGAAAGACCACGACCCACCACACCTCGGGCAGCACGAAGCTCACCGCCCAGCCTGCCAGTGCTGCTGCGGTGATTCCCCATGCAATTCGAGCCGCCCTGGTCATTTCACCCCCCTGCATGCCCTACGCACCACAGGGCGATCGTAAAGCAAAGTGGTGTTCGGCGGGGGCCAGGGGCGCTCGCGAGCGCCGCGCAGCTACTCCAGCAGCTCGTAGTCCACGATCACCGAGTCACCGATGGTCGGTATCGATGCGTTGAACACGATGGTGTTGTCGAGGACGTTGTAGCTCCAGCCGCTTGCAGCGGTGCCGTTTACGGAGACCTGGATGGTGCCGAGAACGGGCATCTCGGTGAGGTGGAAGATGGGCCACGCCACGGAGGCATCGACCAGCAGGTCGATCTCGTCGGTCCAGGACTCACAGATCGACAGCAGCTCGCCGCCAGTCGCTGCGATCGCCTCGGCATAGCCGGTCCCGGGCTCTGCGCCGTCGCAGCCCTTGGGCGCGGGGCCGATCACGCCAGAGAAGACGACCTGGTTGGCGTCTCCCTTGGCCGCGACGATGGCCTCGGTGTACTCCTGCCAGTAGTCTGCGTTGCCCTTGTTCCAGCCAGGAGAGTTGTCGTCTTCGTCGGAGATGAAGATGACGTGCAGTCGCGCATCCGATCTCAAGAAGCCCTCGTTGCAGCCCCCCGTGGTGCTCTCGTTGACCGCCTGGACGCTGTTGTACAGCCCCCACTCGTCGACGTCGTCTTCTCCTGGTGGGGTGGTGATCCCAGCGGAGAACAGGGCGGCATAGTCGGCGGTCGCGGGGCTGAGGACGCCGCCGACGCCGCAGCCGGTCGGCCCGGTGACCGCGAGCAGCTGCCAGCGGTCGGTGTAGGTCACGAGGCGCTCGACGAAGGTGTTGACTTGTCCGCCCAGCGCCGTGAGCTCGGTCGCCATCGAGCCGCTGGTGTCACCGAAGAAGAGGACGTCGATCCCGGCCACCTCGTCGAGATCCCAGGAGTCGGTGTGGATGACATTCTGCGGCGGCGCGGTGTCTTCGGGAGGCTCTTCGGTGTCTACAGGGGGATCTTCAGTGTCGACCTGAGGTGCGGTGTCTCCCTCTTGAACTGTGGACGCGGGAGTGAACTCGTAGTCGCTGCACGCCAGCAGCAGCAGCAGGGGAACGGTGTAGATGCGCATCGGAGAGTCCTCTAATTCTCTACACTGTATCTCACACCATGCCTCTAGAGGGAGTGATCTGTACGGAGCGGCGCGCGCCTCACCGCAGCCATCCTGTCGGAGACAGGGCTGAGGCGGTGCGTGGAGGTGAGGGCGCAGCGTGTGCTCTGTCTCTGCAGCGGACCGTGCGGGCGGGTGGGATCGCGCTGCGCCGGCGCAGCGCCGCGACTCCCTGGTCTCCTCACTCCCAGGCTTCCTCGATCAGCGCGAAGCGCCCGAAGTCGAACGGCTTTCCTGGTGCTGCCTGCTCACGGACCAGTCGCTCTCGCCGACCGGCCTGCTTCAGCTCAAGTGCCCGGTGGTGGCAGTACGGCATGTTTCCGGGCCGACCCAGCAGGGTGTGGCTTGTCCAGGAGCAGCCGCCCTTGCAGACGTCCGCGTAGTAGCAGCCCTTGCAGAAGCCCCACAGATCCTCTCGGGTGCGGTTCCGAGCGAACGCCAGCTCGGCCCGCTGGTTCCAGATCTCGGCGAGGGGAGCTTCGCGGACGTTGCCGCCGACGTACGGAGCGCTGGGCAGGCTGGGGCAGCCCTTGATGTCGCCGTTGGACTCGATGCCGAGCACATAGCGACCCGCACCACAGCTCCCGAACGGCTCCGCGCGGAGGTCGGTCTCGTAGGGACCGAAGTAGCCGAGGTTGTTGGCGGCATGGATGAGCACCCCGAGCCCGGCGGCTTCTCTCGCCATCGCCCCGAGCCGGGGCATCAGCTCCAGCATCTGCCATGGCTGGAGCAGCCACTCGGGCTGGTCTGCGGCCCGACCCATCGGACCGGTGAGCTGGACCTGCCATGCGCTGACCCCGGCTTGCTTCAGGATCCCCCACAGCGCCTCCAGCTCTTCAAGATTGAGCTGGTTGATCTGGGTGTTGGTGCACGGCGACATGCCAGCATCGGCGATGTGCTGGAGCGCAGCGATCGCGGCATGCCAGGAGCCGGGAACGGCCCGGAGGTGATCGTGGGTGGACTGGAGGCCGTCGATGGAGACCGAGGCGGCTTGCAGGCCAGCATCGGCGGCTTGTTGGGCGACCGCAGCGGTGAGCCGGCGTGCTCCGGTGGTCATCGTTGCACGGATCCCGGCCTGCGCAGTGGCCTCGATGATCGCCAGCCAGTCGGGGTGCAGGTATGCCTCACCGCCGATGAAGGTGATCTCCTGAGTGCCCATGTCCGCGAGCTGCGTGACGAGGTCACGACACTCCGCAAGGCTCAGCTCTTCTGCCCGTGCAAGACCTGCGCGGCTGCCGCAGTGACGGCAGGCCAGGTCACACTTGAGGGTCAGCTCCCAGACGACGTATCGGGGATGGTGTGACGCCGGACCGACGACTCTGCGGCGGCTCATTATGGGCAGTCTTCGTCGATCTCGGAGTCGCAGTCGTTGTCGACGCCGTCACACTCTTCGGGGGCCTCGGGGTAGACGAGGCTGTCGGAGTCGTCGCAGTCGCCGTCCTCGACGGAGTAGCCGTCGCCATCGCAGTCCGTGATCCCGGTGTCGTCGTCGCAGGTGATCAATTCCGGTGCCATGCCGTAGCAGGCGGCCATCACCACTGCAGTCACCGTGGCGCCGACGGCATTGAGCACGCGGGTCATCGGTCGTCGTGTGAGCTTTGTGCTGCAGAACGGACAGGACGAAGTCACAGCGATCAGGTGCCGGTTGCACTCGGGACAGGGTGTCATGGTTTTCTCCAGGATGTCAGTGTGTTTGGTGTCGGGCTCTGGTGAAGCATAATGCAAGGTATAGGCCAGTCTGTTTCATGCCCGCTGACTCGGCGATCATGCCAGATATGTCGGACCGGTGCAGCCGGACAGTGCGACATGCCTGTCGTACCGAGGGCGAGCACTGCAATTCGGTTTGCAGTAGACTGCCGCAATGCTGGTGCTCGCGCTCATTGGCTGTACGTTCACTTCCCTGTACATGACTCAGCCGGATGAATTTGTCCTTCCGGGGGTGATCGAGGGCGCGGTGGTCGAGGTCATCGACGACGGGGACCTGCTGACGATTCGGCGTCGGGCCTTGCCGATCAGCAACCCGGTCCGTCCGCTCATCGTGCTCCTTCCGCTGCTGACGGTCACCATGGGGGTCCTGCTCTTGCGCACCCGCCACCGCATCGCTGGAGCCAGCATCATCGTGGTGTCGGTGGGGAGCGCTGTGTGGGCTGGCATGTCGAGCAGGGAGGTCAGCCTGGTGACCCTCGATCGCGCCGCAGGGCTCATCAGTATCCACATCCACCCGATGATCGGCCGCAATCCTGCGCCCGTCCTGCTGCCGTTCTCCGAGGTGGATCGAGTCGGCCTGGCGCTTATCCCCACCGACGGGCCGTCCTGGGTCGCGCTGGATCTGACGACGCAGGACAGCGTGCGCTACAGCGTGGACGTCAGCACGGCGATCCAGCCCGGCGGCATGGCCTTTTCTGAGGCGCTGCGGGATCACGTGGCGCACGCAGCGCACATCGACAACATCGAGGAGACCCACCAGCGCTGGCGGTATGGAGAGGTCGGCGAGACCATCCCAGAGACACTGTAGTTCAAGAGGCCTCGTAGGAGGTCGGAGCCTTCAAGCATGCTCCTCTCCCTGCTCCTCAGCTGCGCGATTCCCCCTGAGCATCCGGTCGACCTGGGCCTGCCTGGCGAGGTCGTCCGCGCGCGCATCGGGGTCTCTGATGACGGAGACCGCTTGGTCTTCCAGCGCAGTCCGGCGCCGATCACCGACAAGATTATGTTCGTGGTGCTCTGGTTCGCGGCGCCGGCCATCTGTCTTCGCCTTCTCTTTCTCTGAGCGCGCTGGACCTGACTGCGACCGACGGCACCCTCTACAGCAGGAGCCGCGGCAACACTGAGGAGCCCGACGGCGTGATCTTCACAGAGGCGCTCCGGGACCACATGGCCTCCGCTGCGCGCATCGTTCACGTCACGGAGCCTCGGCAGCGCTGGTGGTGTGAGCCGCTGGCGGTGTCCACTCCTGGAGTGTCTGAAGTAGCGGCATCCCGGCCGCTGAGGCGCTATGCCGAAGCCCATGCTCCTGATCATCCTCGCCTGCCAGCAGCCTGCTCCCAAAGACTCCGGGAGCACAGACACCACGGACACCACGAACACCACCGCCGGCACCGACTCGGCGGCTGACACCGACTCGGGCGACACCACCGCCGATGCGGTGACCGGGGTCGAGGCGCGCATCGATGCGGAGTTTGGCACCCTCGTCTACGCCTCCTGGCAGCAGCACACCGCAGCGGATGCGTGGGTGGAGTACAGCTTCGAGGAGGGCTCCTGGCTTTCCAGTCCGCCGGTGTCGGTCACCGATGGCGAGCAGGAGGCGCTGCTGCTGGGGATCCCCTACGGCGTCGTGGTGACTCTGCGGGTGGTCAGCGACCTCGGCGAAGCTACGGCGACCTCTGAGGAGGTCACCATTGCCACCGATCCCCTCCCGGCCAGCCTCCCGGTGCCCGAGGTGCTCATCGACACGCCCACGGATCAAGCTCCAGAGGCGGAGTGGATCTTCATGTCGATCACCGAAGAGGGCGGGGGAGTTACGGCGCTGTATTCGGACTGGTGGGTGTTCATCATGGATCGGCAGGGCCGCATCGTCTGGGCCCGCGAGACCCCCTCAGACTCCGCCACCCTCCACCCACGAATCGCCTACGACGGCACCGCGCTGCTCATCGAGGAGGGGACATTCTGGGGCGGCGGCTTTGACTTCGGGACGAACTCCATCGTGCAGCGCATGACCCTCGACGGCGCGGTCTCGCAGGTCTGGAGCACCCCCGGTCTCCACCACGCCTACACCGACACTGCGGACGGCGCGATGGTCTGGGCGGCGAACGCCTACACCAACGAGACCCTCGAGATGCTCACCGCTGAGGGTGAGTCGGTCACCATCTGGGACTGCAAGGCCCACCTTCACTCCGTCGGCCTCACCGGAGACTGCGGCTCCAACAGCATCTACTGGCACGAGCCAACCGACACCTTCCTCTACAGCTTCTACTCGCTGTTCACGATGTTCGAGATCACCACGGCGGGGGAGGTCCTCCGCACCTTCGGGCCGCTGGAGACCGCCTGGGACTTTGAGCCCGCCGAGTCGACATTCTGGTGGCAGCACGGCGGCTACTACACCGAGGCGGGCACCCTGCTGGTCTCGACCCATCTCGACGAGGCGGGCACCGAGACCATCGTCCGGGAGTTCTCGCTTGAGGAGGACTCGGAGACCTTGACCGAGATCTGGAGCTTCGGCATCGGCGATGGCATCTGGGGGGAGTACATGGGCGAGCCCCTTCGGCTCTCCAACGGAAACACCCTGCACAACACCGGCAGCGTCGCCCGACTGCGCGAGGCAACGCCGGCAGGTGAGGTGGTGTGGGACGTCTCCTGGGGCGATGCATCGAGCAGCTCCTGGATTGGTCGCTCGACGCCGGTTTCAGACCTCTACGCCCTGGTGGAGTGAGTCCGGCAGTCCCCCCCTTGAGCGCCAGCGCAGTGGCTGCTCCTGTGGGCGCGCTTGTCCGTCTTCTGCCACCAATAGCGACGACAAACCCCTGACATCGGGCCGCTCGGAGGGGTGCTAAGCTCATCGCCATGCTCCTCCTTCTCCTGGCCTGCAAGCCGGCGGTCGTGTCCGCACCTTCCGACACGACGCCCGACACGACGCCCGACACGACTGTCGAGGACACCGCAGAGGACACGGTCCGCATCGCGCTGGTGGAGGATGATGAGACCGAGACCATCGCGGGCTCTGGCAACCCGGACTGGGACGCGGACTACTCCGACGAGATCTTCCGCGACGACATCATCCACGATGTCGCGATCACCCTCGACAGCGGCTCGGTCAATGACCTGAACTACGATCCGACGGACTACACCGATGCCACGCTGGAGATCGCCGGGCAGGAGCTGGAGGTCGGGGTCCGCATCAAGGGCAGCAGCAGCTTCCAGTACCTCAGCGGCAAGCCATCGCTGAAGTTCGACATGGACTTTGTTGTTCCCGGACAGACCCTTCTGGGCATCCGGAAGCTGAACATGCACAACATGTACTACGACCCTTCGCGGTTCAGCGAGGAGCTGACCTACGGGATGTTTCGGGCTGCTGACCTCCCCGCAGCGCGCACCAGCTACGCTCGGGTCAGCATCAACGGAACCGCCTATGGGCTGTACTCGGTCGTCGAGGTCACGGACGATCCGATGCTGGAGCGATGGTTCACCGACAGCAACGGAAACCTCTACGAGAACGCTGCGAACTACTGTGATCTCGACGACGGCGTGAGCTGCTTCGATGCGGAGGAGACCGACGAGGGGAGCGACGATGCGCTGGAGGCGTTCATCGACGCGGTCACGGCCAGCGGCTCCGACTGGCTGACGGGGGTCGAGCCGCTGCTGCTGTGGGAGGACTACACTGGCTTCCTCGCGATGGAGATGTCCATCGCGCACTGGGACAGCTACTCCTACGACCTCAGCAACTACCGCTTCTACCACGACCCCGTTGAGGACGGCTGGACGCTGATTCCCTCCTCGGTCGACCTCAGCTTTGGCTTCCGCCCCTGGAGCTACCCGGACTGCGGAAAGCACGGCGTTGATCCTTCCGACTACACGATGGGGATCCTCTCCAGCCGCTGCCTCAGCGATGCGGTCTGCCAGGAGGCGGTCTACGCTCGGATCCTCGACATCGCCGATCAGCTCGACGAGATGGACACGACTGCCACCGTCACGGCGGCCGCAGCGCGGGTCCGGGCGGATGTCTATGAGGACAGCCGCTCCTACTACGATGCGGACAAGTTCGAGGAGCACGTGGTCTGTGTGACGGACTGGCTCGCCCAGCGACCTGATGAGCTGCGGGAGTGGGTCGCGGAGCAGCAGTAGACCTGGGGCCTGCGTGCTGCCCGAAAGGTTGTCTCAAAAATCTCGTCACCAATCAGGCACCCTGCCCGTTGCTGGAGTGAACCCACCCCCAGGAGCACTCCTCATGCCTCTCCCCCACGCTCAAGCCGCAGCCCCGACCACCGGCAGCCGTCTGGTCTCTGTCGATGGCCGTGTCCTCCCGCTCACCGGCGTTCACGTCTCTGCGGATGCGGGCGGCGGGCTGGTCCGGGTTGTGGTCGAGCAGCGCTTCTTCAACACCCACGTCGATCCGCTGACCGCCACCTACCAGCTCCCGCTTCCCGCCGATGGTGCGGTAGTTGGCTTCTCCTTTCTCATCGGCGAGCGTCGGATCGTCGGCGAGATCGATCGCAAGCAGCGCGCCCGACAGCGCTTCGAGCAGGCTGTGGCTCAGGGGCGCACCGCTGCGATCCTCGACCAGGACCGCTCCAGCCTGTTCACCCAGGAGATCGGCAACATCCCGCCGGGCACTGAGATCACTGCCGAGATCACCATCGAGCAGCCGCTGACCTGGAAGCCGGGCTGCTGGGAGTGGCGGTTCCCCACGGTCGTCGCTCCGCGCTTTCTGGGCAGCCTGACTCCGGATGCCGGTCGGGTGAGCGTGGACGTCTCGGACGGTCCGATAGCCACCACCGCCGCAGTGACCCTCCAGATCCGCGACGCGATGACCGGCGCGGCCTGCTCGACCAGCCACGAGCTCCAGGGAGAGGCAGAGCAGGTCAGCCTGCCCGTGGGCACCCCCCTGGATCGCGACATCGTGATCCGCTGGCCGGTCGCGGCCCCCACACCGACCACGAACCTGGAGCTCTCCGAGGCTGACGGGGAGGCATACGGGCTGCTGACCATCGTCCCTCCGATTGCGGACATGCTCCGTCCGGTGGTGCCCCGCGATCTCATCCTGCTGCTGGACACCTCCGGCTCGATGGGCGGGCGTCCGCTGAGCCAGGCGAAGGCCCTGGGGCGGGCGCTGATCGCGGGCATGACCGGCGCGGATCGGCTGGAGATGATCTCGTTCGCCGCCCGTCCGGAGCGGTGGCACGCTGGTCCTGTCGCCATGGACGCTGCCGGTCGTGCCCAGGCGCGTCGCTGGCTGGAGCGCCAGCGGGCTCGGGGCGGCACCCAGATGCGCGAGGGCATCATCGAGGCGCTGAGGCCCCTTCGGACGGATGCTCAGCGGCAGGTTGTCCTCGTCAGCGATGGACTCATCGGCTTCGAGACGGAGGTCATCTCCGCAGTCCTCAGCACGCGCCCGGTGTCGAGTCGGGTCCACACCGTCGGTGTCGGCAGCGGGGTCAACCGCTCCCTGACCGGACCCGTGGCCCGCGCTGGTGGTGGCGTCGAGGTGATCATCGGTCTCGATGAGTCGCCCGATGAGGCCGCCGGTATCCTCCTGTCTCGCACCAGCCGCCCAGAGATCGTCGACCTCGCCCTGTCCGGGACCGCCCTGATCGAGCACGCACCTCGCCGGCTGCCCGACCTGTTCGCCGGCGCTCCTGTCCGCATCTCGCTGCACCTCAAGCCTGGCACCCTCGTCCTCTCCGGGCGCACGGTCGATGGCCCCTGGCAGACCACGCTGGAGGTCCCCGCTGTCGCCGGCGGACGCGCGGTGATTGCTACTCGATTTGCACGAGAGAGTGTTGAAGACCTGGAGCTTCGTGTTGCTGCCGGTGGGAACCGGGTCGCGATCGATGCGGAGATCGAGGCGCTCGGCCTGCGGGCGGGCATCTCGACACGCCTGACGAGCTGGATCGCGACCACCGCAGGGGTGATGGTGGATCCGATGGCTCCGACGCGCGCCGAGCAGGTGCCCCATGCGCGACCCTATGGAATGTCGGTCGAGAGTGCAGGACTGCGACGACCGCTCGTCCACAGCACCAACACAGCCTTCCTGGCGATGCCGCCCCGCGGTGCGGTGGGTGCTGGAGCGCCCCCGCCAGCGCTGGTCGAGCGGAAGTCTCGCCGCTCTCGGAGCCTGCCCGCCAGCCGCAGCGTGCCGCCGGCTCCCGTGACCGAGAAGGTCCAGCCTGAGGTGGACGCTGATGAGGTCGTGGAGGACCTCGATGCCTTCGCCGCGTCCAAGAAGGCACCGCTGGCGCGCGCACCGCGTCAGATCTTCGATGCGCTGCGCGCGCTCCGCGCTCGACGGGAGCCCACGTCATCGAAGGCGATGCCCCCGGCGGCAGAGACTCCGCGCGTCCTTGTGGCGACGGTGAGGCTGCACGCCGATGGTCAGCTCATCTTGGAGATCACGATCTCTGCTCCCCTGGACTGGGCACCGCGCAGCACCTCGCTGGGCACCCCGATCGGCGGCACTCGGGCTGGGCGCTATGGTGCTGGTCAGCGGATACGGCTGGTGCTCTCCCTGTCGGATGGTGCCGCCATCCCCGCTGAGGTCACCGTAGACAGCAGCGGAACGCCCCTGACGCTCATGGTGAGGCACACCTGATCGATCTCGACAGCCATCTTCCGCAGATCGCCCTCGGCGAGTCCGAAGCCTTCGCAGCCTGGCTCGTCGGCGCAGAGCCCGCGGTCCGGCGGTCGCTCTCCTCATTTGCCGCAGCCGTGGACACCGAGGCGGTGCTCCAGGAGGCCCTGCTGCGGGTCTGGCAGGTCGCGCCTCGGATCACGCCTGACGGCCGACCCAACGCGCTGCTTCGGCTGGGGGTTCGGATCGCCCGCAACCTCGCCATCGATCAGACCCGGCGCGCTCGGGTCCGAACAGTGGCGCTGGAGCCGCTGGAGGTGGGGGTCGAGCCGAGCATGCCGGACCCGATGCTGCGCAGGGCCATTGCGGAGTGTCGGGAGCAGCTCGCGGGCCCTCCCGCCAAGGCGCTGTCCGCCCGGCTGGAAGGGCGCGCGCCAGATCGGGAGCTGGCGGCTCGGCTGGGCATGAAGCTGAACACCTTCCTCAAGAACGTCGGCCGCGCCCGGAAGTCGCTGGCGTCGTGCCTTCGACGGCGCGGCATTGCCCTGGAGGGGACATGAGCACTGAGCGTGCGCTCCTCATCGAGCAGGTCGTCACCGCGTACCGAGAGCGGGACGGCTACGGAACCATCAAGGACGCTCCGGCCTGGCACGACCTCGACGGGGCGGGCCGGACCGAGGCATTCGAGCAGACCGTGCTCGCTCGAGCGATGGAGGCTGCGCTGGATCCGGATGGCCTCTCGACGACGGCGCGTGCGGTGCTGGATCGGATCGTGCGGAGATAGACCGCAACTGTCACATCCCCGCCATGGTGCCCCGCTGGAGGCCGCAATATGCCCGCAGCCCGGAGGCCCCATGCACCACGTCGTCTATGTCGCGCCCTACCTTGCTGGAAACACGCTCACCTGCCTGGAGCGCATGATGGCGATGCCGGATGTCCGGCTCGGCGTCATCACACACGAGCCGATCGAGCGGTTCCCAGTCAAGCTTCGGGCTTCGCTCAGCGGGCACTACCGGGTCAGCGACTGCCTCGATGCGGCCGCGCTGAGCACTGCCTGCCGGGCCTTCGCCGAGGAATGGGGTCGGGTCGACCGCCTGATTGGCTTCCTGGAGCAGATGCAGGAGGCCCTCGCCACCGCCCGTGACGCCGTGGGGATTCCAGGGATGGGTGCAGCGGCGGCCAGCAACTTCCGAGACAAGAACCGGATGAAGGCCGTCCTGCGCGCGGCAGGGCTCCCGGTCGCTCGACAGCGGCTCATCCGCTCCGGCGCCGACGCGCTGTCGTTCGTCGCGGAGGTCGGCTACCCGGTCGTGCTCAAGCCCCCCGCCGGCATGGGCAGCAAGAACACGGTTCGGGTCTCCACGCCCGAGGAGCTGTACGCCGCCCTCAACAGCTTCCTGCCCAGCCCCGAGCGTCCGCTCCAGGGCGAGGAGTTCATCACCGGCAGCGAGCACACCTTTGAGTCGATCTCCATCGGCGGTCAGGTCGTCTGGAGCAGCAGCTCGTACTACCTGCCGGGTCCGCTGAAGGTCCTGGAGACACCGTGGATGCAGTACTGCGTGCTGCTCCCTCGCCAGGCGATCCCACCCCACGCCACGGACTTCGCAGCCCTCAACGCCCGAGCGCTGGCTGCGCTGGGCATGGAGACGGGCCTGTCGCACATGGAGTGGTTCATTCGCCCAGATGGCTCTCCGGTCATCTCGGAGGTCGGTGCCCGTCCGCCAGGGGTCCACCTGATGCCGATGATGGGGCTCGCTCACGGCGTCGACATGTGGGATGCCTGGGTCAAGCTCATGATCCGTGGTGAGTTCTCGATCCCAGAGCGCAAGGCTGCGGTCGGCGTGGCGTTCTTTCGCGCGCAGGGTCCGGGGCGGGTGGTGACGACCGTCGACGGCGTGGAGGCTGCGGAGGCGGCTGTGGGGAAGTGGGTGGTGTCCAGCCGGATGCCGCGCGTCGGACAGCCCCGCAGCGAGCACTACGAAGGAGAGGGCTACGCCATCGTGCGTCACCCGACCACGGAGGGCGCGGTCCATGCGCTGCGCACCCTCATCACCACCATCAAGGTTCGCTCATAGTGCTGGCGCTGGCCCTGCTGTCTTGCGTGCGGCTCTCGCCGGAGCCACTCCTGCGCACCACGATTGAGCTCGATCGCAGCGCACTGCCAGCAGCGAGCCTCCAGATCCTTCCGATCTCCACCGGCACCATGCCGGCGCGGATGGCCTTCGCGGGCGGGCGCGGGCCCGCCCTGCCGATGGTCAGCTATGCCGCCGTGCTGCGTCATCCGACCGCCGGGGTTGTGGTCATCGATCCCGGCTTCGGCACGCGGACGGCGGATTCCCCGGACGAGGTGCCTGGGCGGGCCACGGTCCGAGCGACCGCGCTCGTGATGGGGCAGCCCCTCGTCGCGCAGCTCTCTGAGCCGGTTGCCCGCATCCTGGTGACCCACATGCACGTCGATCACGCTGGAGGCATCGATGACTTTCCAGATGCCATCCTCCAGATCGCGCCGGCGGAGTGGGACTTCGGCTCCCGTCGTCGGCCGCTTCGGGCGGTGATCCCACTGGAGAATGCCGCAGCGCGCAGCGTCGAGCCGCTGACGTTTGCCGACGGGGCCTATGGGCCATTCGACGCACACACGGACGTCTTCGGAGATGGCGCACTCATCGCGCTGCCCGCTCCCGGTCACACCCCTGGTCACACCGCCTTCCTGATCAACCTGCCCGGCAGCTCGTTCCTCCTGACCGGAGACGCTGCCTGGGTCGATGCGCACTTCGATTCGCCCGCGCTGAAGGGACGGGTTGCCCGGAGCCTCATCGAGGTGGACGGCGCCGCGAACGGCGATGCGCTCTGGCGGCTGCGCGCGCTCGCCGATGCGGTACCGGGAGTGGTCGTGCTCACCGGACACGATCCGGCCACCCTCGTCCGGGTGGAGGCTGGCCGAATCTACCGCTGAGGGTATGCTCTCGCGCATGGCGCTCTCGATTCCAAAGCGGCTGCTCCTTGGTCTGGTGGTTTCCGGTGCGGTGCTGCTGCTCATCGAGGGCGGTGCTCGGCTGCTGCTGCCTCATCAGGTCATGCAGCAGACGCCGCAAGACGGCTACATGCAGGCAGACGAGCTGCTGGGCTGGAGCGCGAAGCCAGGGGAGGGGCGGCCGTTTGGCGTCCCGGGCAGCACCACGATCAACCGCCTGGGCACCCGCAACCCCGCGCTCTCCGAGAAAGCAGACGACGAGCTGCGCCTCCTCACCCTCGGCGACTCGACGGTGTTCGGGGTGCTGGTCAGCGATCAAGCTGTGTTCTCGAACGTCGCGGCCCGGTACCTCTCCCGGAAGCTCCGCCGCAACGTCACCGCGTTCAACGGCGGCATCCCCGGCTACTCCTCCGAGCAGGCCCGGCGGATGCTGGAGCATCGGCTGGCTGAGGTGGACTACGACTTCCTCATCGTGGCGACCATCTGGAGCGACAGCCAGGTCGGCGGCATCCCCGATGCGATGAAGTACCCCGAGCGGGTCACCTCCCGCCAGCGGCTGCTGCACAACGTGTCGACCTATCGGCTGCTGTACGGCATGCTCAACGGCTGGCAGCCGACGGTGGTGGAGTGGCGGCTGCGAGAGCAGGGCGGCGGACAGCGGGTTCCCCTGAGCGCCTACGAGACCAACCTCACTCGACTCGCGCAGCTGGCTCGGTCGCGCGGTGCCGAGCCGATCTACCTCGTCCTCCCCTCTGACCGGGATCTCACCGGACAGCCCCTGGAGGCTCCCCGTCCGGCGTACCGGGCGATGATGGCGCAGGTCGCGGCGGCGCAGGACGCGCTGCTGGTGGACGGCGCGCGTCCGTTCCTGGATGGCGATGCCTCGCTGATGGCCGATGACGTCCACCCCACCGGTCACGGCCACCGCCTCCTGGGCGAGACCCTCGGCGCAGCGATGCTGTCGCGGTTCGAGGCTGAGCGGGATTGAGGGTTGCGGCGGTGTCGCTGGTGTGAAGCTTGTCGGACATGATCAAGCAGGACTACATCCTCGACCTCATCCAGCAGCTCTCCATCTTCCTCGCTCGGATCGCCGGCCTGGTGGACGCGGACCGCCCCGGAGTCGCCCTCGACGCCCTCGACAGCGCGGGCCGCCAGCTCGTCGGTCTGTCCCCCCGCAGCGCCGAGGCCCTCGAGCTGGCGAGCCTTCGGATGATGCTCTCCGACCAAGGCGGTCCAGATGTGGGGCGGATGATGGTGATGGGGGTGCTGATGTCGCGACGGTCAGCAATCATCACCGATCCCGGGAGCGCAAGGCGGCTGCGCGACAAAGCCCGTGCGCTCCTGGTCGAGGCCGGAGTCGCTGCAAAAGGGGGTCTTCCCATAGCAATTCTGAGAGAATTGGACACCCTGGATGGCCCGCCGCTGCCTCCAGTGCTCGAAGCTGCAATGCGGGTCATCTCCGACAAACCATAGGTTCTGAGCGGCGACTGTGATATCTGGCAGTTCCAAGACCCCGGGGAGCCAGCCATGACCACGCTCAGCAACGACGATCTCCTCCTGCAGCGGTTCTATACGCACTGCAGCGAGCGCCCCAGCGCCGTCTACCTCACCCAGCCGCACTCCGGCGGACAGACCACCGACTACACCTTCGCTCAGGTGCTCGAGCAGGCCCAGCGCATGGCCGCTCACCTCCGCAGCTTGTCGCTGCCGCCGCAGTCGAAGATCGCGATGCTGTCGAAGAACTGCGCGCACTTCTTCATGGCAGAGCTGGCGATCTGGATGGCCGGTCACGTCACCGTTGCCCTGTATCCGACGCTGAACCGCGACACGGTCTCCTACATCCTGGAGCACTCTGACGCACAGCTGCTGTTCGTCGGCAAGCTGGACACCTGGGACGACGAGCTGAAGCATGGCGTGCCCGAGGACCTCCCCCGCCTCGCGTTCCCCAACGCACCGAAGACCGGCGACACCCGCTGGGATGACATCGTCAGCCGCACCGAGCCGATCAGCGATCGTCCGGTCCGCGACCCCGACGACGAGTCGCTCATCATCTACACCTCCGGCTCCACCGGCCAGCCCAAGGGTGTTCTCCACAGCTTCCGCACCATCTCGGTGACCACGCAGGGCCTCGTCGAGGTCCTGGGCGCGACCAAGGAAGACCGCGAGCTGTCCTACCTGCCCCTGGCGCACGGCATGGATCGCTGGCTGTCGGAGTGTGTCTCGCTGTACAGCGGCTGCCATGTGTTCTTCGCGGAGAGCCTGACCACCTTCGTCGCGGATCTCGGGCGCGCCCGGCCGACCCTGTTCGTCTCGGTGCCGCGCCTGTGGCTGAAGTTCCAGCTCGGCGTGTTCTCCAAGATGCCGCCCAAGAAGCTGAACCTGTTCCTCAAGATTCCGATCCTGTCGGGCATCGTGAAGAAGAAGGTGCTCACCAACCTCGGCCTGGACTCGGTGCGGTTTGCCGGCTCGGGCTCTGCTCCGATTCCTGCAGAGCTGCTGGCCTGGTACCGCAACCTCGGGCTGGAGCTGCTGGAGGGCTACGGCATGTCCGAGAACTTCAACTACTCCCACATCACCATGCCCGGTCGGGGCCGCGCCGGCTACATCGGCCATCCCTATCCAGGGGTGGACTGCAAGCTCTCCGCAGAGGGCGAGATCCTCATCAAGAGTCCCGGCAACATGGTCGGCTACTACAAGGATCCCGCGCGCACTGCCGATGCATTCACCGCCGATGGCTTCCTCAAGACCGGCGACCGGGGTGAGATCGACTCCGATGGTCGGCTGCGCATCACCGGGCGGGTCAAGGAGCTGTTCAAGACCTCCAAGGGCAAGTACGTCGCCCCGGCCCCGATCGAGAACCTCATCAACATCGACCCGCACATCGAGCTGTCCCTGGTCGGTGGCTCGGGCTACCCGACCACCCACGCCGTCGTTCAGATCGCCGAAGACATGCTGCCCCGCCTGTCAGATGCGGCGTTCAAGTCCGAGGTCGACGCGTCGCTTCATGCGCTGCTTGGCAAGGTCAACGGCGAGATCGAGGCTTACGAGAAGCTCGGCTTCATCGTGGTCTCCAGCAAGCGCTGGACCATCGAGGGCGGCCAGCTCACGCCGACCATGAAGATCATGCGCAGCAAGATCGAGGATCTCTACGCGGAGAACCTCGATGCCTGGTACGCCATGGGCAAGAAGGTCATCTGGGATTGAGGGTGCTTGAAGCCGCTCTGATGTCCTGGACTGCGAAGCGGGCTCCGCTCATCGAGCGGTGAGTCCAGGGCTCACGGCGCCCCGTCCCAGAAGTCGGCGTGGGTGTCTGGGTGCTCTCCGGCGTCAAGCTGGGCTGTGATCCAGGCTGTGCGCTGCGTGTGCCATTTCTCGGCCTCGGCGCGCGCAGCGCTGAATTCAGCCTCCACGAGCTCGGGCGTCTCGATGGCCTGGAACGCAGTATCGAGGACTGTGTTCCTCAGGATGTCATGGCTGAAGTGGTGGGGCTGGTGGAAGGTCTTGCCAGACTCCAGGAGCTCGACGACCCGCAGCCGGGCCATCCAGGCGAGGTGGCTCTGTCCGCTGGCCTGGAGCGCGCGCACCAGGGCGAAGTGGATGTCCGGGCTCTCCCAGGCCGCACCGAGCACGATGAGGCCGGTGAGGCCCTCGACGATGCGCGCCATCTCCAGATCGATGTGGTCAGCAGAGACTGCCTGAACGGTCGTCCTCTTCCAGTCCTCAAACCCCAGCAGCCCCGGCTGCCTCCATAGATCGGTCACCCAGTCGAGCATCGGGGCATCGCGCAGCCAGTACAGCGCCTTGAGCTGCACCACCTCGCGGCCAAAGTGTGCATCAGGGTTCAAGGCGATGGCCGCCTCGATGAGCGCGATGGCCTGAGCGAGATCGGAGGGACTGTCGCTGCCGGTGAGGAAGCGATGGGCGTAGAAGGTGCCCTGGTTGGCGAGCAGCCGGTAGCGGTGCTCGGGATTCGCCCCGGTGCGTGCGAGCACCTCAGCCTTTGCCTCCATCATCGCGATGGCCTCGGTCTGTCGTCCGAGCCGGTCAAGGGCGACCGCGGCGTCGTCATGGGCGGAGAGGTCATCTGGGCTGGCGGCGATGGTGGCGCGGGAGCGGTCGAGCCGAGCGGTGTACCAGGCATCGGGAAAGCGGTCGAAGTGTCCGGTGAGGACTGCAGTGACCGCAGGCATCCCGGCCTGCTCGATGGCGAGGGTGTCTCGATCCCACAGGCATGCCTCAGCCGGTGCGGACAGGAGCATGGTGAGCATGGTGAGCATGGTGATCTTGACCTCGCTGAAGCCGGATGGTTTCAGGTGAACAGCGCCACGTCCATGCGTGCCTCGATGAGCTTGAGCCAGAAGCGCACGCCGATGTCGATGAGGTTGTCGTTGTAGTCGTAGTTCGTGGCGTGACAGATGGCGTTGCTGCGGCCGGACTCACCGCCGCCGAGGAAGAAGAAGCAGCCGGGGCGATGCTGGAGGAAGAAGGCGAAGTCCTCCGCGCCGAGCATCGGCAGCAGCTCATCAGAGACCGTGCCGAAGACCGCTCGGGCGACCGACTCCACCAGCGCGGTCTCCTTGGGCGTGTTCACGAGCACCGGGTACATCCGGTTGATCAGGACCTGTGCGCTACAGCCCATCGCGGTCGCGGTTCCGGTGGCGACCGCCTCGATGCGCGCGGTGATGAGGTCGTAGCTCTCCTCGGACAGCGCCCGGATGGTCCCAGACATGGTCACGGTGTCGGGGATGACGTTGAAGGCCTCTCCGCCATGGATGGTGGTCACTGAGACCACACACCGGTCCTGATAGTGGACGTTTCGGGAAATGATCGACTGCAGCGCGGTGACGATGTGGGCTGCGGCGAGCACCGGATCCTGCCCATCCTGGGGCTGGCTGGCGTGCACGCCCTTGCCGGTGACCGTGATCGACATCTCCGCCACGGTCGCCATGCATGGGCCGGAGATGGTGCGCAGGGCGCCGAGCGGTGCGGCAGGCCAGTTGTGCATCCCATAGACCTCGTCGACGCCCTCCAGGCAGCCCGCTTCGATCATCACCGGAGCTCCGCCCGGGCCTTCCTCCGCAGGCTGGAACAGCAGCCGGATGCGCCCAGGCAGCCGGTCTTCCACCCCAGCCAGCAGGATCCCGGCGCCGACGAGGGTGGCGGTGTGGCCGTCGTGTCCACACATGTGGGCGAGGCCGTCGCGCTCGGAGCGGTAGGGGAGGTGCGGGTTGGCCTCGGTCATGCGCAGGCAGTCGATGTCCGCCCGCAGCGCGAGGCACGGACCGTCTCCGCTGCCGATGTCGACAACCACTCCGGTGCCGGCGCAGGCACGCGGTGAGAGTCCAGCCTCGGAGAGCGCTGCCATGATCGCAGCCTGGGTGCGGACCTCCTCGAAGCCAGGCTCTGGCCAGCGGTGGATGTCATGGCGCAGGGCGATGAGCTCATCAGAGATGGCGGCGAGGGCGGTGTGAAGCGGAGCGGACATGGGAAGCCTCAGAGGTTGTCCCGGGCGGCCGAGACGGGAACCGGGGAGAGAATGGCGGCCAGGTCAGCGGGAGTGATGCGGACCAACAGCCCGCGCTTGCCCGCGTTGATCCAGATCTGATCGAGACCGAGGATGGTGCGCTCGACGTAGACCGGCAGCGACTTGCGGGTTCCAAACGGGCTGGTTCCGCCGACGAGATAGCCGGTGTGCCGAGTGGCCTGCTCGGGGGTGCAGGGCTCAATCGACTTGACCCCCAGGGCTCGTGCGAGCTGCCGGGTCGAGACTCCTCGATCTCCGTGCATCAGGACCAGCAGCGGCTTCTTCGTGGCGGTGTTCTCCATCACCAGGGTCTTCACCACGCTGGAGAGCGGAACCCCCAGTGCTGCGGCGCTTGCCCGTGCGCCTCCGCGCTGCACATACGCATAGGGACAGAGCGTGAAGTCGATCTTTGCGGCGCGCAAGACACGGAGAGCGGGAGTGACAGGGGGCTTCTGCTTCCGGGCCATGGTGCACCTGAGGGGCGGGCTTGGCGAGTATACTCCCCGATATGAGCTGCCTGCTCCTCGCCGCCAAGGCGCCCCTTGTGGCGCGCGGGGGGATTCTCGGTCAGGAGTCGTCGAGACCCCGTCCGCTCTCGGCGAGACCGCGACCCCGCGCTTCGACAGTGCAGAAGACACACGGACCCTCCTGGTCACCGCTCAGGTTGCTCCAGACGCGCTCATCGACACCCCAGCCGACCCTGAGGAGTGGATTGAGTGCGCATCGGCAGACACCGGTGCCGTCCTGCCTGACGAGCAGACGGCGGCTGGCGCGGACCCCGTTGCCGGGGCCGGCTGGTGGTGGACTTCCGAGGCCGCTGCGGAGCACCAAGCGGGCGGCAGTGGGGTCTCCGGGTGGATCAATTCTGTCCATGACTCCGGTGCTCTCTGAGCGCACTGCCCACGAGGCCGCCCACGACCTCAGCCTGATGCACCCCGCTCAGCTCAGCCCGAAGGACGACAGCGTGGTCGCGCGCGATGCGCTCGATGACACCGACGGGTGCATGGACGACAGCGACTGCGAGGACGAGCTGGGAGACGACCTGATGTACCCATTCGCCGGATGCTGGTGGGACAGTGAGTGCGATTCCCAGGACGACCTGACCGAAGATCACGGAACGGTCATGCGTCGATAGGCTGGGATTCACTGACAGGTGGCTTGCCCCTGACGCACTTGTCTGCCATCTTCTGTCACATGAATCGAAACGCTCTGATCTGGACCATTCTTCTCCCTGTGACCCTCCTTGGCTGCGGTGACAAAGCCGATGAGGATGAGGACGATGAGGAGCCAGCACTCAACCTCAGCAACCCCTCTGACACGGACGGCTTCAGCCCCTACGTCATCGATGGGCAGATGGTCTGCAACCCGGGCACCAGCAGCCCAGACACGCTCAATGCGGTCGTGCAGGTTGGAGACCCGCAGGGGGCGGACACCGTGGACTCCAACGGAATCTTTACGGCATACGACAGCAACGGTGAGGTGGTCTTTGATGACCTGCTGATGCCTTGCAGCAGCTCTGGTCAGTGCACCGCTGGCTTCACCGTGACCACCTACCCAGGGCTCGACTGCAGCAGCGCCAGCAGCCACACCTTCTTTGCCATCGTCGTCGACGAAGAAGGCAACACCTCTGAGCCCGGCTCGGTCAGCTACGCGGGCCGCTGAAGCTCGCTCCAGTCTCTCCCGGCGAGGGCCTCAGCGGTCGGACAGGGCACCGATGGCGAACACCGCATCCACCAGGATGCGGACCATAAACAGGGGACTGCTCAAGCAGCCCCTGACCCGTCACGACGCTGTAATTGTCTGTCATTGCTGGAGAGTAGAGCAGCAGCGAGAACACCTCAGCCTCCTGAATGAAGCGATACTGGATTGCACCTGGCGTGCGGCGGCGCATCTGTGGGGGCCATATCGAGCGGCGAGGCGGAGGGGGCTGCTGCTCAGGTCCGGGCGCAGGAGCGCCTCTGTGCTGGCCGCTACCGGCTCGGTCCCGTCTCGCAGAAGAGCTGGATGAACCGGGTGCAGTGAGGGGCCAGCTGGTGCTGCGATCTTGGCCGTGAGATTGGAGCTGATGTGGGGTTATAGTCCCGGCCATGAAGTCCCTGCTCCCTTTGCTCATGCTCTCCGCTTGCTCTTCCTTGACCGCCGCATGGGAGGGCGACTGCGACTACGGTGACGACGAGATCCAGGTCGAACTGGAGCTGATCCAGGACGGCGATGACATCGAAGGTATCGGCACAATCAGCTACCTGATCGGCAACGTCCTGGAGACCGTGGCGCTGGAGATCGACGGGAAGCAAGACAGAGACGAGATCGACCTGGAGCTGGAGATGCTCAAGCTGGGGACGATGGAGATCCGCGGGATCCTTGAAGACAAGGACACCATCTCCGGTGAGTGTGTCTGGAGCGGTGAAGATGTCTGGAACGGCGAGGGTGTCTTCGATCTGGGACGGGACGATTGATGTCTGCTGCTGAGCTCGCTGCCCGACAGCTTGATGCATACAACCGCGCGGATCTCGACGCCTTCTGCGCCTGCTACCACCCTGAGGTGGTGGTGCTCGAGACCTCCGGCGCGGTCAGCTTCTCGGGAGGGGAGACATTCCGCGCCCGCTACGTCGACAAGTTTGCGCAGGGTGGGTTCGGCGCGACTGTGCCTGAGCGCATCGTCATGGAGCCACACTGCGTTGACCTGGAGCACTACTGGTGGATTGATGCCGAGGGGAAGCAGCAAGAGGGATGCGTGCTTGTCCGCTACACCGTGGCAGACGGACTCATCGCTGTTGTGCAGTTTCTCGACTCATGATGGATCCCCTCACCGCGCTCCGGGTCGCTCCAGGCATGGTCCTGCTCGCGGGGCCGCCTCGCAGCGGCAAGAACACTGCTGCGATGGCGATGCTCCAGGCGCTGGATCTCTCCACGCTCTCCGCTGCCACCATCGAGCTCAGCCCCCGACGGTCTCTGGATGGAGTGCAGCAGACGATGGTCGCCGATCACGACGGCCAGCTCGCGATGCTCCAGCGGCTGATGGATCTCGACACCGACCTCATCTACGTCCGAGCGCTGTGTGACAGCGCGCTTACTCAGTGTGCGCTGGAGTCTGCGGTCAGCCGACGCATCATCTCCACCATCGAGGTGGACCGTGCCACCGATGCCCTCGGCCGGCTCTCAGACCACGGCCCGTCCCCCTGGCTGGTGTGTGAGGCTGTGCGGGTCGTGCAGTCTCAGCGGTGGGTGCGTCGGCTGTGCACCGCGTGTCGTCGGCCGACCACGATCTCTGGGAGCATCCTGGGACGTGCTGGGCCGACGGTCGTGTTCGAGCCGGTCGGCTGCGAGGCATGTCGGGATGGCTTCCGGGGGCGTCGGCTGGTTGTCGAGCGGTTCGCGCTGGACCACTCTCCGCTGGGTATCGCCATCCGACGCGACTTTCTCGCGGGCATCCGTGGCGAGGCGCTGCACAGCGCTGCTCGGGAGGCGGGACTCATCACCCTCCGCGAGGCCGCGATCGGGCTGGTGCTGGCGGGAGACACCTCAGTGGCCGAGGCGCTTCAGGAAACCCCTCCAAGCTAAGGAACCCTCGTGGCGGCCATCCTGTAAGGCGGCCGCCACGAGGGCTGCTTGAGTGTCATGCGGGGGCGGTCAGGGATGCCGACAGGAGGACGTCGTGTGCCCCTGCCGGAATTCCGATGTGGGCCCTACTAAAGCGCTGGGCCGAGCTGCCGAATTCCGATAACGCGACCGCGGTTGGAGCTGGCGCCCTGGTTGGCTGCGTCGGTGATGCTGGTGGCGACGAGGAAGTAGCTCTCCTCGGTGTCGCCGTTTCGGATATTCAGAGAGTATCCCCAGGCTCTGACGGCGGGAGCGGCTGCTGGAGCGGCTGCTGGAGCGGCTGCTGGAGCGGCTGCTGGAGCGGCTG